>JAFYAS010000026.1 GCA_017540605.1 Lachnospiraceae bacterium
ATGGATTTTTAAGGCGCGCCGCACATTTGGCTCCGCTTGTCAAGTCTTTTTAGAAAAAAGTTTTCGTGCAGGTGGGGGAAAATAAAAAATGGGATCTCAAAACCCCAATATTTATGCGGCTCAGAGATTCCGAGAGGCTATGTAAGTTGAAATGGAGGACAAAGAGTATGAAAGAGAAGAAATTTTTAAAAATTATGTTTATGGCGGTTGTATTGTATTGTACGATTGTATTAAGTGGTAAGAATGTAAGTGCTGAGAATGGCGCCACAGGTATAAGTGTGAATACTCCGGTATATGGAAGTATAGAAGAATGTAATGATTCGAAATGGTATTCTTTTAGTTCAAGTACAAGAGGGTATTTTTATGTTTCTTTTAAATTAACAGATGTAAAATCTGAAGCTACATACAGTATTAAAATATATGATGCTGATAGAAAACAACTATATTTTGATTGTACTGAATCAAGTTCTGAATCGTTTTATATATCTAATGCAATAGGATCAACATATTATATTGAATTGATAAAAGAAAATCTCTCTATAGGTGAATATGAATTAAAAGTGAATTTCACAGCAGATTTAAATTGGGAGTCTGAATATAACGATACAGAAGCTTCCGCAAATCTACTAACACCAAATCAGACCGTAACAGGCACAATAAATAATGCAGGTATGTATGGTTACGATGAAGATGTTGATGTATTTAAAATATCATTAAAAAAGGATAGCATAGTAAATATTGATTTCGGTTCATCTAATGTATCAAATGCTAGAAATTTCGATTTGAATCTTTATAATTCAAAAGGGGTAAAAAAACTATTAGCTAATTACTCAAATGAAAGCGAACATTTTTCCTATTATTTAGCTAAAGGAAATTATTATATTAAAGTTAGTACCTCAAATGTTAGTAGTTATACACCATATGTAATAAAATACACTACAAAAAAAATCTCTTCCGTCAAAAGTCCCACTATAAAAAATGCTACGATTAAAAAATATAGTTTATGGGGCACATATCTTTCTCAGGTTAAGCTTTCAAAAAATGTAAAGAATGTAGATACATATGAAGTTAAGGTATCAGGACAAAAGAATATGAAGAAGCCTGTTCTTACAACAACGGCGGATGCATCTAAAAATATTAATAATTTTGTTTCTAATACAGTAGGTAGTAAAAAAGCATATTATGTTCAGTTGCGTCCTTGCAAAATTGATGCCTTTGGTAAAAAGATTTATACAGGAAAGAAATCCAATGTTGTTAAAGCAAAAATAGTTGATTAATTATGTTTATGGGCTTTCTGTGCATTAAGTGCAGAAAGCCTATATGTTTGAAAAAAATATGAAATTCATAAAATCAAATTTGAAATAGCCGGTACTTATATATGGAAGGTGAAAATGCCTTATCATAAATATAGAGGAGAATAAAAGATATGTTTTGTACGGTTTGCGGAAAACAATTAAGAGATGGAGCCAATTTTTGTTCGGGGTGCGGAGCAAAGGTTAATTTTTCAGATTAGGATAAGGATTTGCATGCTGATTCTGAAGAAACAAATTATGTTGCCAATGAAATGACAAGTGCAATGCTAGAAACTTTTCTAATGATTAGTTTTCAAAAGCCTTTAAGAGCTATGATTCAATGTATAGGGGGTTCACTATGAACATTACAGTAGATAAAGAATTAATACAAGCAATAAATGATATGCTATCCGGAAAAGAGGCCGGCTTCAATGTGTTCTATCAAAGAACATATGATTTTGTTTTCAAGCATTGCAGGCTCTATCTCAAAGATGAGGATTCTGCATATGATCTTATGCAAGAGGTCTATATTAATGCGTACAATTCAATAGGAACTCTCAATGATATAAAAGCCTTACCCGGTTGGTTAAAAACTATGGCCTTTCGTCAGAGTACAAAATACTTGAGAAAGCAGCATGCTGATAGAGAGACCCTTCTTGATGAAGAGGGCGAGATGATCTTTGAGTTTCAGGAAACCTCTGATGCGACAGTTTTACCGGGAGAGGAATTGGAGCTTAAAGAAACGGCTGATGTGATGATGAATATCATCAATGAATTACCTGATGAACAGAGAACGGCTCTTGTTGCATATTATTATGACGAAAAGAGTGTCAATGAGATTGCTGAAATGATGGGAGTTTCAAAGGGCACTATATTATCAAGGTTAAACTATGCCAGGAAGAAATTAAAAGGTTCTGTTGAAGACTATGAAAAGAAGAGCGGCGTGCGACTTCATTCTTCTGCAGTTGGCGCAATTATCATTGCTATCAAGGTTATCGAGAGCGGATATGTATGTGCAGATGCAGCGGCTGTATACGGTGGTGTGTGCGGTGCCGTTGGAATATCAGGAACAGGAGCTGCGACATTAACATCTTTAGAAGCTGGAGTGAGTACTATTGAGACAGGAATAGGTGCAGGTACAGAAACTGTCGGAACCGGCATAGGTATAAGTACAGAAACTGTCGGAACCGGTATAGGAGCAGGTGCCGGATCAGTTGGAGGTAGTGTAAGTGCCGCAACTTCTGCTGTTGCATCTACATCAACTGTAGCGGCTGCATCAGGAACCATAGGCGGAGTCATTGCAAAGGTAGCACTTGGTGTAACCTTGGCAGCAGCTGCAGGCGGTGGTGGTGCTCTGCTTCATCATCAGATAAGTGAAAAGAAAGCAGAAGAGGCTGTGGTTACTACAACGGAAGTTGAGATTTCAGAAGCTTCTGAAGGCGAAACAACCAGTGAAAACAATCAGACTGAATTATCCACTGAATCGGTATCATCTGAAGAACCAACAACCGAAGAGGATATTGCAAATATATTTCATGAATATTTGAACAATACTTTGATTGCCGAGGCAGGAACTGTCGAAAAGTCGAAAAAAGTAAGCTGGAATGATGAAAGTAGAGGTAGCGGATATGGGGATAATACTCAGATTATTGATGGTACACCTTGCGCTGAATGGATAGATGGTGATGGTATTATTTCAGCTGATATATGTGATTATGACAATGATGGAAAAAAAGAAATGCTCATAATAAGGGACAATAATCACTCTATTGAACTTGAAATGTATGTTTATGAAGAAGGTGCAGTAAAGCTACAATCAAAGCTTGATGACACTTCTCTAAATCTTGGTAATACAACTCCGATTGCTCCATATATTGTTGGAGAATCATATAATGATAATAGGATTACAAGAAATGAATTTAACGGAACAAAATATATAGTTACGAATTACAGATCTTGTGATAGCGAGGAAGCTGTATTTACATCGAATATTTATGAGAATTATATAATATATAAAGATGGTATCCTTCAACCTATTTGTGGAATTTCATGGGTTGTTGACTGTGAAATGGCAGGTGCTTGGGGAACTAAAATATGATGTGATAGATTACAATATTGTTACAGGTGAGAAGAATGCTACAATTGTAGATCAACGATACGTAGATGCAGATACTGATACCGGTGAAGAAACACTTTCTGATTATGTAGACGGAGATAAAGAAAAAGCTTTGTTCGATAAAATTATGGGTATAGATATTGAGTCACTTGATTTGTCAAAGAATAGATTGAAATATAACATAGATGGTGATAAACAAAGATCAATGAAGCTTTTGTCCCAGTGTAATGTAAAAGAAACTCTTATGTCGAGCGTGTTTGATTTCACTATGGCTGGCTTTGAAAATTCCACTGCATCTTATAATTGTGTCGGAGGAACCTTCAAAGAATAAAAAGTTTTTTGAATTTTATAAAATCAACTGCTTTTTTGTGGGTATTTATATTTGTAAACAGGAAATATTCGGAAGAGTATTTGCAAATCAAGTAAAAAAAAAGGAGCGGTGGCATATGAAAAAGAGATTATTAGCGATCATATTTTTATTAACGGTAATTTTTAGTAATTATTCCTTTGTATCTGCATCAGATTGCGAGGAAGAGGAATGCGGAGATATAGCAATTGATACCTATGAGGTTTCTCCATATTATTCTGATTCAGTTATCAAGTTTCAATATGGAATCACAGAGAATTCATCCAAATGGGATCCTCGTCCTTATGGGCTTGTTTCTTCTGTAAAAAGTCAAGGCGAACTTGGTCTTTGTTGGGATTACGCAATCCAAGCATCTGCCGAAAGCTATCTTATAACCCACAATATTGCCTCTAATACAATAGATCTTTCAGAATTGTATTGTGCAGCATGTTATTATTCAAATAATAATTACGACAAAACTTTTAAAGAATGTTGTATAGACAATCCGGGATATAATGAAGTTCAATATGTAAGAAGTACAGATGATTTAATTTATCTCGCTTTAGAATCTAATTATCCATTAAAAGATAATCCTAAAGAAGATGATATTACCGCTCCACCCGCAGATCTTTCTAATTATTCTTATAAGATTAATAGGGCTTATAAAAAATCTCCGGCATTTATAAATGATATGAAAAACGCCATAATAACTTATGGTGGAGGGGTTGTAAGTTTCTTTACAAATGCATATACTGGTTTTTGTATTAATACTGATGATAATAAAGATAACTATCTTGACTATTTTCCGTCGTTTGAATCTGCAACCGGTGGTCACGCAGTAGAGGTGGTCGGCTGGAATGATAATTATAAAGATGGAAAAGGGTATTGGTTGTGTAAAAACAGTTGGGGAAAGGATGATTATAAATCCGGATATCTTTGGATACCATATTCAGCAGTATTTTATGATTCTGTCTTTTTTGAAGTAATCCCCGCAAATAAATCAATTTCAATTCAAACTTCAAACATTACTGTTAAAGTAGGAGAAAGTATAGATATTAGGAACTATATTCCTGCTTGTGAAGATATTGGCACAATAGGTACAGAATTAAAAAAAGTCTCAGATTATATTTATATACCTCAATATCCCGGAAATCAAGAAATATATGTTTATGAAGAGGGTCAAGACAATTTAATAGGTGTTATAAATGTAACAGTTCCCGCCTACATACCGATAAAAAAAGAACTTACTCTTTATTATAAGGACGAAACTAAAACTGAGATAAATAAATATCTTCCTGCCAATGTAAAAGTATACGAATACGAAGGTAATACTAGTTCATGGATATACGGAACAAGAGTTATCAATGTATATGGCGGAGATTGTTCTGACAGGAAGTTCAAACTCGGAGAATTTACAGTAAATATCCTCCCCAAGACAGAACTTACTACAAATGCAAATAAAACCCACATGTTTACCAGTTCTGTAAAAGGAAATTATCCTATAGATGCTATTCTTGATGATCATAGTGTTATAGAAGATTGTGAGGTAACAAGTAATAATCTTGATGTAGCAACTATCACATGGGGAGATAAGAGGTTTCTTTATCAGCTTAAAGGTTGTGGAGAGACAAAAATCACCGTAACTCATAAGAGTACCGGAAAGAAAGCATCATTTACCGTAAAAGTGACTCAGACTGCTCCTACACTTGATCTTACCATTTATAAAACTGAAATAAAGGATAATGAAACAACAAGCATTTGGTACAATAGTAATAAAAGTGATGTTACTTGGGAATCTTCAATCGGATCTCTTAAAAATTATGGTGGAGACGGTCTTGCAACCTATGTGATGTTCTTTCCCGGAACTGTTACTGAAAAGACCGATGCAGTTATAACATTTATCATACCCGGTACAGATGTGAAAAAGAGTGTAACAGTAACAGTAAATCCTACCGTGGTTACACCGGCTGTAGATCCTTCATCAAACGTTACTCCTGCTGTTACCCCTGTTGTCACACCTGCAGTCAATCCTACACCAATCGTTACTCCTACACAAAGCGTTGTACCAACGACTACCAATACACCCGAATATGATGTTATGCCGCCTATCGCACCTAGGACTTCTGCCACCAAATCAGAGCCCGGTGGAAAATTCACTTATAAGGATGCCACTATAAAACTCGATATAGCAAATAATGGCTTTACAGTATATGGTGGAACAAGTATTCCAAAGACTTATGTAGCATATCAGGGTACCTCAAAGGAGACCAAACTTTATGTAACAACAATCGGTAAGAATGCATATAAGAACTCAAAGATTAAGACACTTACTATTCCGGATACTGTCACTGAGATAAAAGATGGTGCATTTGCAGGTAGCAAGATAAAGAATATCATAATTCCAAAGAGTGTTAAAAAGATTGGTAAGAACGCATTTAAGGGATGTAAAAACCTTAAATCAATAACCTTTAAGGGAAAAACAACTCTTGTAAAGAAGAGTGGTATTGCAAAGACCGTTAAGGTCACAGTACCCAAGAAATTCAAGAAGATCTATCAATGTGCACTTAAAGGATATAAAATAAAGTAAGGGAGACGAATGATTATGAAAAAGTTAATTTCTATATTGATCGCACTGTCTATAATAATATCTATGTTTTCTTCTGTTCCGGCTGAAGCTAAGAATGTAGTCACTAAGTATATGGTTGTTGGAGAGAAGCTGGTCATCAAGAAGGCCAAATGGTCGAACTCAAACAAAAGAATAGCAATTGTAAAGGGTAAACAGACTATTATCGCTAAAAAGGGCGGCAAGACTACACTAAAATCAAATATTGGCAAGAAAAAACAACAGATAAATGTTGTTGTGCTTGCTCCGAATAAAGGAACTGTGATTCTTGATATTGGGGAAACTTTTCAGATTAAAACAAGCGGTGTTTCTTATAAGAAATTCAAGTGGACTACTGCAGATAAGAAGATCATATCCGTATCCAAGACAGGAAAAGTAAAAGCACTTTCTTCCGGTAGAGCTTATATTAGTGGTACCTACAAAAACAAGTCTATATCTGTATGGGTTTTTGTGAATAAAGATGATGAAGATGATGATCTTAATGTTGATGAAAAGCCGCTGATCTTTCCTGATAAAGAAACTACAGAACAACCTAAAAATACAATACTACCATTTACCTTCCCTACCTATGACAATACAAACAAAGGAAATCCATACGAACCAATAACAGCAGAAAATTGGAATGATTGGGTAAGTTGGGAATTGAATTACAATCCTAATGGTGAATTTTGTAAATGGATAGCAGAAGAGCAGGCAAAGGATCCGGGTTTTTGTTTTTGGTTTAAAGATGGGAAGATTGTGAAGTATGTATCGGATAAGCCATACACAGAAAATATTACTACTGAAGAGTCATCAACCAGTAGTGAAACAACAGAAGAGGAAGATATTCCGTACCCATATGAAGTATTACCTGAATGTACTGTAGATATTAACGGATATACATTTAAAGTAAGCGGTATTAAAGATTCAGTATATCAATATGGTGAAAAGTATGCTACTCGTTTTGATATTGACTGGTATCCGTCTTATCTAACTGATTATTGGAATAAATATACACCTAAAACTAACGGAAATGAAATAATCTTTGAAGCAAGTCTTCCAGATATGCCTTATGATGATACTTTTTATGATCTTTTAGATGAGTTTGTGAATAAACTTAAGGTTAAATTTGATGATGGAGAAGGTTTTGAGTATTATGTTAACACAAACGATACTGAATTATGGAGCACATGTCCACGTCAAAACTGGTATAACAATCCTTATTATGAACGGCAAAAATATTACCTCCCGGATTTTGAAATGGCACGTCCATCTTTAGTACCAAGTAAAACGAAACAGGATTTTGGCTATAATATAGATATGTACTCATCGGCTATCAGGATTTATATTCATATCAATAAAAATCCTGCTAATACGCCTGTGCCGATCACTTTATCATTTGATAATAAAGATGTTTTCAGCTTTACTTTTAATAGTAATGAAGATATCGATTTTCTTGGATTGAGTGCCTCTGAAGCTTCTTCATATTTAACTCCGGAATCAAAGGTCTGCGTAAAAGAAAATATAGTCAATGATTATAATGATGCTATGGCTCAATTTCAGATATTGAATAAGCTAAGTGATGAAGAAATGAAGGAATTATCATCCTTTAGAAAGTTAAAAGCCTTTTCAGTTTATATCATGGGAAAATACACTTACGATGCAATGGCATGTAATACATATGCTATGTTTATGAAAAGTGTATGTTATGATTTTCTTGACATCAGAGCAATTGCATTGACGGGTAGATTTAATACTTCGACTCATGTAACCCTTTTTACCTATGATCCTATAAATGATGATACCCGTTGTTATGATGGTCAAGGCTGCAGATTAATAGGAGATGAATATGAGGAAAGATTGAAGAGTATTATTAATGCTAAATACAATAATTTTTCATATCCTGAAGACTATAGAGAAGTGAATCTAAATGATTATTATTATAAGGATCCTGAAGCGTTTAAAGCATTTGCCGCAAAACAGGATAAGGAGACAAGAGAGTATTTAGAATCATTTCCAAGATCAAGATCAATGGATTATTTTGATCAAAGAATAAAAGGGTACTATGATAAATATTGTGAAATGATAGATTTTTTAGAGGGTAAAGTTGAATCATATACTCGAATGTATAATAATATCACAGATGATACACCAAAGGAGACCAAGGAAGAAATTATTAATGAATTAGATTATTATGAAAAATGGTTATCTGAAAAACGTGAGAATATAGATTTGTCGATGAGAGATTTGATGAAGTATTATTTTGATTATACAGGTATTTGTGTAAAAGATTATAAAGAGTATATAAATAAACAAACCGATGAAAACTTAAGAAAATATCTTGAGAAAAACTTAGAATGTGTTAACGATTCGTATAAATATTCTTATTCGAGATAATATATTGTAATCTGATCGCACCCGTAACTTTTACGGGTGCGATTTTTCTTGAATTTGTTTTCCTTCTGTGATAGACTAAATATGATTTCCGCAGATTATAGATATAAAATCGCTTATAATCTGCGGAAACAGGTGCCAAAATGACAGTTTCCGCAGATTATAGCGAAGGTGGCGTTATATATGAACTTAATTGGAAGAAAAAAAGAACAATATGAGCTTGAACAATGCGTATCATCAGAAAGGCCGGAATTCATGGTAGTATATGGTAGAAGACGTGTTGGAAAAACATATTTGATAAAGGAATACTTCAATAATAGCTTTTCATTTTATGCGACAGGTTTATTGAATGAAAGGACTCGTGGTCAGTTGAAGGCTTTTAATGAATCGTTGCTTAAATACGGAGATGATATTAAAGCTATTCCCAAGGATTGGTTTGAGGCATTCAGAAGACTTCGTGAAATATTGGAGAAAGAAGATGTATTGAGGGATGCGGTAAGTGGTCGAAGAGTAATATTTCTTGATGAGGTACCATGGATGGATACTGCACGTTCTGATTTCAGATCGGCGTTGGATTATTTTTGGAATAGCTTTGCTTCTTCACAAAAGGATATTCTCTTGATAGTATGCGGTTCGGCGACATCATGGATCATCAATAACATCCTCTTTGATAAGGGTGGCTTTTACAACAGGATCACGAGGCAGTTAAGGCTTGATCCATTTTCTTTGAATGAGTGCGAAAGCTTTTTTAAGCACAATGGTTTTTCATACACTCGTAAACAGATAATAGATGCATATATGGTCTTTGGGGGAATTCCGTATTATCTCAATCTGTTTGATAAAAGACTTAGCCTTGTTCAGAATATCAACAATCTTGTGATCGATCCGAGAGGACAATTGCATTATGAATATGAACATCTCTTCAGTTCATTATTCAAAAAGCCCACAAGTCATTTAAAAGTAATATCTGTTCTTTCCGAACACAAGTGGGGAATGCTTCGAAAGGATATCGTGAAGAAGACGGGGGAATCTGACGGAGAGGGACTTACTAAAGCATTACGAGAGCTTGAAGAATGTGGTTTTATCAGAAAATATAAGAATATTACAAAAGAAAAGCAGGGTTTCTTTTTCCAATTGATAGATCCTTTTGTTCTGTTTTCACAGTTTTATTTAAAAGATGAAAAACTTACCGATTGGGAACAATTTTACAAATCATCAGCTTAGTACTCGTGGAGAGGAAATGCATTTGAGATTGTTGCATTGTGTCATGTTCCGCAGATCAAAAAACGTCTTGAGATATCCGGTATATCAAGTGAGGAGTATTCATGGAAAAGTGATAGGATCAAAGACGGTGCACAGATAGACCTTATCATAGACAGAAGAGATGATATTATGAATATCTGTGAAATGAAATACACTGATGATGAATTTGTGATTGATTCTAAGTATGAAAAGGAATTGAATCACAAAGTAGAAGTCTTCAGAAATGAAGTGGGATCTAAAAAAGCACTTCATATTACGCTGATAACAGTAAGCGGTTTAAAGAAAAATGAGTATTCGGAGGTTGTGCTAAATGTGATAACCGGAGAGGATCTCTTTATCTAAATAATGAGCAAATGATTGTATTTCATCTCATTTTTTGCTATACTACATAAGTATGAGTAAATAAAAGTCGGATAATTGCGTCCGGCAAAAAGGAAGAACTATGATAAAACAATTTGATTTTTCTGAACTCAAAACAGACAAGGCGGGACTTATCCCGGTGGTAGTTCAGGATTACGAGAACAATGAGGTTTTAATGGTTGCCTACATGAACGAAGAGGCTTATAATAAGACTATTGAGACCGACACTATGACCTACTACAGCAGAAGTCGTGATGAGCTGTGGATAAAGGGGCTTACATCGGGACATTACCAGTATGTGAAGGAACTCTTTATCGACTGTGACAATGACACGATCCTTGCAAAGGTAGAACAGGTGGGAGCTGCCTGTCATACAGGTAACAGAAGCTGCTTTTACAGAACCTTGGCTACCAAGGAATGAAGATAATTATTTAGGAGGATATAGATATGAACCCATTTATCGGCGAGCTTATTACCTACCTTTTTAAGTATGTTGTTCTGCTTGCGATCGCTATTGGCGGAGTTATCTGCGGCAAAAAATTAAAGGACAGCAAAGAACAAAAGAAGGCGGAGGAATAAGACGGTGAAGAAGTATGGCGTAAATGAACTAAGAGAGATGTATCTCTCATTTTTTGAGAGCAAGGAGCACCTGAGAATGAAGAGCTTTTCTTTGGTGCCTCACAATGATAACAGCTTATTGCTGATCAATTCGGGTATGGCGCCCTTAAAGCCATATTTTACAGGACAGGAGATTCCTCCCAGAAGAAGAGTGACTACCTGTCAGAAGTGTATCAGAACAGGTGATATCGAGAATGTTGGAAAGACCGCAAGACACGGTACATTCTTCGAGATGCTTGGTAATTTCTCGTTTGGTGATTATTTCAAGAATGAAGCTATTTCCTGGACGTGGGAGTTCCTTACTGAGGTGGTGGGACTTGATCCCGATAGACTCTATCCTTCAATCTATCAGGATGACGATGAAGCCTTCGAGATCTGGAACAAGAAAATTGGTATAGCGGAGGACAGGATCTTCCGTTTCGGTAAAGAGGACAACTTCTGGGAGCACGGCGCAGGTCCTTGCGGTCCCTGTTCAGAGGTTTACTATGACCGCGGAGAAAAGTACGGCTGCGGTAAGCCTGATTGTACAGTAGGCTGTGATTGTGATCGTTATATGGAGGTTTGGAACAATGTATTTACCCAGTTCGACAATGACGGAAAAGGTAATTACACCGAGCTCGCCCAGAAGAATATAGATACAGGTATGGGACTTGAGCGTCTTGCGGTAGTTGTGCAGGATGTTGATTCCATTTTCGATGTGGATACCATCCAGGCTCTTCGTGATAAGGTTTGCGAGTTTGCCAAGGTTACATATAAGACTGATGAGAACAAGGATGTATCTATCCGTCTTATCACTGACCATATCCGTTCGGCAACATTTATGATATCCGACGGTATCATGCCTACCAATGAAGGTAGAGGCTATGTGCTTCGTCGTCTCATAAGACGTGCCGCTAGACACGGAAGACTATTAGGTATTGACGGTATCTTCCTTGCAAAGCTCTCTGAGACTGTGATCGAGGGTTCAAAGGGCGGATATCCCGAGCTTGACGAGAAGAAGGAGTTCATCTTCAATGTACTTACACAGGAGGAGAACAACTTCAACAAGACTATAGATCAGGGCCTTTCAATCCTTTCTGATATGGAGACTGAAATGGCTCAATCAGGAGTAAAGGTGCTCTCAGGCGAGAATGCATTTAAGCTCTATGATACCTACGGATTCCCTCTTGATCTTACTAAGGAGATCATCGAGGAGAAGGGCTATACCATCGACGAAGATGGCTACAATGCTTGTATGAAGGCTCAGAGAGATGCGGCAAGAAGTGCAAGAAAGGTCAGCAACTATATGGGTGCTGATGCAACCGTATATGACGAGATAGATCCTTCAGTAACTACCGTATTTACAGGCTATGACAAGCTTATTGATGAATCGGTTGTCACTGTTATTACCACAGATTGCATCTGTTTGGCTGTATCAGAGGGCGAAGAGGCTACTATCTTTGTTAAGGAGACTCCCTTCTATGCAACCATGGGTGGTCAGATAGGAGATAAGGGTGTGATCACTACTCCCGAGGGTGAATTCACTGTATCCGAGACCATCAAGCTAAAGGGTGGGAAATACGGACATGTAGGTAAGGTCACCAAGGGTATGATCAAGACCGGTGACAAGGTTACACTCACTGTTGATGCTGCAGGCCGTGCGGCAATCTGCAAAAATCACTCTGCAACTCACCTTCTCCAGAAGGCACTTAAAGAGGTTCTCGGTTCTCATGTAGAACAGAAGGGTTCACTTGTGGAGCCGGGAAGACTTCGTTTTGACTTTGCACATTTTTCACCTATGACCGATGAAGAGATCAAGCTGGTAGAAGAGAAGGTCAATGCTGCTATAGCTGCATCATATGATGTAGTGACCAAGGAGATGTCTATTGAGGATGCCAAGAAGACTGGCGCCATGGCTCTTTTCGGAGAGAAGTACGGCGATGTTGTCCGCGTAGTAGATATGGGCGGTTGGTCTATAGAGCTTTGCGGTGGTACACATGTAAAGAATACAAGTGATATCATCACATTTAAGATCGTATCTGAGGCCGGTGTTGCAGCCGGAGTAAGACGTATCGAGGCCTTGACCGGTGCCGGAGTATTTGAATATTATAAAGATATAGAGTCCAAGATAGCAGAAGCGGCAGCGCTCCTTAAGACCAATCCTGCTTCAGTTGTTGAAAAGCTTTCTCACCTTATCGCTGAGAACAAGGCTTTATCCTCAGAGAATGAGAGCCTTAAGAGTAAGCTTGCATCTAACTCATTAGGTGATGTGGCAGAGGCTTGGGTCAAGGGAGTTAAGTATATAGCAACCAAGGTTGAGGGCGTTGATATGAATGGTCTCCGTGAACTTGGAGACAAGCTTAAGAGCAAGCTTTCTGAGGGCGTTGTGGTAGTTGCTTCCAATGCTGATGGCAAGGTTAATCTTATTGCCATGGCTACAGACGGAGCGGTTGCCAAGGGAGCTCATGCAGGCAATCTCATCAAGGCTATCGCACCTATAGTCGGTGGTGGCGGCGGCGGTCGTCCCAATATGGCTCAGGCAGGCGGAAAGAATCCTGCAGGTATCGATGAACTCATAGCCAAGGTACCGGAGGTACTTGAAGGTATGCTTTAAGTAAATAAAAGGTCAGTGATCGTAATTTTATTCTGGTCTTTTAAAATAAAAAAAGAAAGGAAAACAAAGTATGGAAAACGAAAATTCATTAAGAAAAAGAGAGCTTGCATTGGCAAATAAAAATGCGGTTTTGGCCCTTACGATTATTTGCTCCATCATTTCTGCAGCATATTTACTGGAAGTGTTCAAACATGCAAGAACTGTAGGATATGTGGCAATGGTCATTGCTCTTGCTATGATACCGGTCTTTCTTTCACAGATCGATTTCAGAGCCGACAATGCATCCCCCAGAACCAAGCACATTGTAGCTATTGGATTTGCAATCCTTTATGCGGTTGTTATGTTCACTACAGAGAACATCCTTGTGTTTACCTATGCTATACCGATGCTCATAGTCATCACACTTTATGATGATGTAGCTTACCTCATGATGAACGGTATAGGTGTGGTTATCATCAATTGTGCGCAGGTTGGTATGCAGGTTTCTCAGGGCAAGGAGATCAATACCGCTGTGGTTGAGATCCAGATCCTTGTGACTATGATCATTATCGGGTATCTTTTCATGGTTGTTTCCGCCAATCTAAAGACCAGAGATATGCGTGAGAGCAGCCTGAATGATGAGCATGATAAGACCACAGGTCTTCTTGATGAAGTATTGGAGATTTCCGGCAGGGTAACAGAGACTGTAGCAAAGCTTTCTTCTGAGATGGATACACTTAGGACATCAGTTGATCAGACCCTTACTTCTATGGAAGAGGTAAGCAAGGGAACAGGCGAGTCATCAGATGCTATACAGAATCAGCTCGAGCAGACCAATGAGATATCTGATCATGTAAAGAATGTTGAAACAGCTTCCAATACCATTACCGAGAATGTTGATCTTGCAGCAGAGGCTGTGGCTACAGGTCGTGATAATATTTCTCGTATGACAACTCTTACCAATCAGGTTGATACAGCAGGTAATGATGTGGCAAATGCACTTTCTGCTTTCCAGAAGACCGCTGCCGAGATGAACTCCATTACGGATATCATTACCAATGTGGCTTCTCAGACAAGTCTTCTCGCACTCAATGCTTCTATAGAGGCTGCAAGAGCAGGAGAAGCAGGAAAAGGCTTCGCGGTTGTAGCAAGTGAGATATCAAATCTTGCAGGACAGACTACATCGGCTACAGATAATATCACAAGCCTTATCAATGAAGTTGTATCTCAGGTAGACACCATGGTATCAACTATCGGAAAGCTTCTTAAGGCCGGTGAGGAAGAGAGTAAATGTGCAGCAGAAACTGCAGCAAGCTTTGATTCTATTTCAGACGTTGTAGATATTATCAAGAGCCATACATCTGAGCTCGATAATATCGTTGATAAACTTTCGGTTGCCAATGATGAGATAGTAAGCAGTATTGAGACTACATCAGCTATCACTGAAGAGGTTACGGCTCACGCTACTCAGACCTTCAGCATAAGTGAAGAGAATCAGAGGATTGTTGAGCGCATTAATACATTGGTGGATGGACTTAACGAGGACGCTGAAAAGCTCAGAGCTCACGAAGAAGAATAAAAACAAGTTAAAATGTGACATTTAAATTATGATTTCTAGGGATGTCTTTGGGGGCATCCCTATATCTTTAGATAGGGGTTGATATTTATGTATGATGTTTTGATAATCGGAAGTGGGCCGGCAGGATTGTCGGCTGCAATATATGCAAAGAGGGCAAATCTTGATGTCAGGATTTTGGAAAAGAATATGTTTGGCACAGGACAGGTAGCAGAAAGCTCCGAGGTTGATAATTATCTCGGTCTTCCGCATTCAAACGGATTTGATCTGGGTGATAAATTCAGAAAGCATGCAGAGGGACTTGGGGTAGAGTTTATTACCGGAGAAGCTGCCGGAATTGTAAAGGAAGATGGGATATTTAAGATCACCTTGAAAAATGGTGAGATTCTTGAGTCAAAAACTGTTATATATGGTGCTGGAGCTACCCATAGACATCTTGATGTCCCCGGCGAGAACGAGCTACGCGGTCACGGTGTTTCTTATTGTGCTACCTGCGATGGTGGTTTTTACAGAGGAAAGACTGTTGCTGTATTTGGTGGTGGTGACACAGCTATAAATGACGCTCTTTATCTTTCAAAGTTGGCTTCAAAGGTTTATATCGTTCATAGAAGAGAAGAATTCCGTGGCTCCAAGCAATATGTAGATAAGCTTATGAATACAGAGAATATCGAACCGGTTTTATCGGAAGAGCTGAAAAATATTGAGGGAGATACAAAGGTTCAGTCTGTATTACTAAAAAGCGGAAGAAAGATCGAGGTGGATGGTGTATTCATCGCTGTTGGTATGAATCCACTTACAGACATTTTGCAGGGAACGGTTGACATTGATGCTTCAGGGTATATAATAGCCGGTGAAGACTGTGTGACTTCACTTCCGGGTTTTTTTGCGGCAGGTGATGTGAGAACGAAAAAACTTCGACAGGTTATCACGGCTGCTGCTGACGGAGCCAACGCAGTTGATTCAGCTATAGATTTTTTGAAAAATAGTAGGTAAAGATCATGGCACAGATAAAGGTAGTTGACCTTGCCGTCGGATATGAGACTGGTGTGGTTGCAGATAATATCAATTTTGAAGTGAATAAAGGCGATTATCTTTCTATAGTCGGGGAGAATGGAGCAGGTAAATCTACTCTTGTAAAGACTTTGCTTGGTCTTCAGGCCAAAATGGGCGGAGATATCATTTACGGTGATGGACTTAAGGCTTATTCTATTGGTTATCTTCCTCAGCATACCTCGGTTCAGAAGGATTTTCCGGCATCTGTCGGAGAGATAGTTTTATCCGGCTGTCAGGCGGGAAAGGGTTTCAATCCATTTTATTCAAAGGCAGACAAGGCTCTTGCCAAGGAAAATATGAAAAAGCTTGGCATAGACGATATGGAAAAGCATTGCTACAGAGAGCTTTCCGGTGGACAGCAGCAAAGAGTATTGCTTGCGAGAGCGCTTTGTGCCACAAAAGAGCTTTTGCTTCTTGACGAACCTGTGGCAGGACTTGATCCTGTGGTTACAGCAGAGATGTATAAGCTTATAGAGGATCTCAATAAAGAAGGGATCACTATTATAATGATATCTCACGATATTGCAAATGCAGTTAATTATTCAACTCATATTTTGCATATTGGCAGTAAGTTCTTCTTCGGAACTACTGAGGAATACAAAAAAAGTGATATAGGTGCTTTGTTTGTAGGGGAGGAGAGTTAATATGGAAAAGCTTATTGAATATTTACAGTTCCCCTTCGTAAGATATGCTATTATTGTTGGAGTTCTTATTGCACTTTGTTCGTCGCTTCTCGGGGTGACCCTTGTACTTAAGCGCTATTCATTTATTGGAGACGGTCTGTCACATGTGGCCTTTGGTGCCATGGCAATAGCTGCCTGCGCCAATCTGACCAATGAGATGGTGATCATACTTCCTGTAACGATCTTAAGTGCAATATTACTTTTGAAAACCGGCAACAATACAAAGATAAAGGGTGATGCTGCCATAGCTATGATATCAGTGGGTGCCCTTGCCTTTGGATATCTTATGATGAATGTTTTTTCAACATCGTCAAATGTGTCGGGAGATGTATGCTCCACCCTTTTCGGATCTATGTCTATTCTTACTCTTGATTCTGAAGAGGTTACCTTGTGTGTTATCCTTTCGGTAATAGTTGTTGCCGTATTCATCATTTTCTACAATAGAATATTTGATGTGACCTTTGATGAGAATTTTGCCAGAGCTGTAGGAACAAAGGTTTCTAAATATAATCTGATGATAGCTATTGTGATAGCTGTGATCATCGTGCTTGCTATGAATCTTGTTGGATCTCTCTTGATCTCTGCCTTGGTTATTTTTCCGGCCCTTTCATCAATGCGACTTTTTAAGAGTTTCAAGTCGGTAACTCTTTTTTCGGCAATCTTTTCTGTGATATGTTCTCTGTCGGGAATGCTTATATCAATACTTGCAGGAACGCCTGTAGGATCAACTATTGTTGCAGTACAGGTTGTTGCATTTTTTATCTGTTTCATTATAGGAAAGATAACAGGTAGGAGTTAAGATGAAGAGGATATTTACTTTGTTTTTAATATCAGCAATGGCTTGTGGTGTGCTTTCGGGCTGTTCCGATAAAAGCACAAGAACTACAGGAAAGGAAAATATTGTTGATCAGCTTGCAAAAGAAGCTATGTCTGAGACTGCTACTGACAAAGAACAAACAGAATCACCTACGGAAGCTGTTGCTTCATCTGAAAATGGTGACGAGCTTGTTATAAGTGATAGCGGTGATACAAGTGATGAAGAATACGATAAGGTCAAGGGCACATACGATAAGACCGCATACCCTGAGGTTGAGGCCAATGACGGAACAGGTACACCTGAGATAGATCTGACTCAGATGAATTCAACCATGGTCTATTCCGAGGTTTACAATATGATGTCCGATCCTACAGAGTATAGAGCGAAGACGGTAAAGATGAAAGGGACCTGTACCATGACAACTGATGAGAATACAGGAGATTATTTCTTTGCTTGTCTTATAAAGGATGCTACAGCCTGTTGTTCTCAGGGCATAGAGTTTCAGTTGGTCGGAAAAAAGCCTGTTCCCGAGGATTATCCCGCAGAGAACAGTGAGATCACAGTTCAGGGAGTGTTTGATACATATTTTGATCAGGGGTATGAATATTGTACCTTAAGATATGCAAGATTGGTTGAATAATTCAAAAAAACATTTGACATTGGTTGTCAAAAATGATAGTATGTCATAGTGTGCCGCGCGGAGAGGTAAAAGTGCGTTTATACGCCACCGAATCCGGCGAGTAATGATAAGGAGGATACCGATATGTACGCAATTTTAGCAACAGGCGGAAAGCAGTACAAGGTAGCTGAAGGCGATATCATTAGTGTTGAGAAGCTCGGCGTAGAAGAAGGCGGAGCTGTTACATTCGATGATGTTATCCTGGTGAACAAGGATGGCGAGATTCTTTGTGGTGATAAGGCTGCTTCTGCAAGCGTTACCGGCTCAGTAGTTGAGAACGGCAAGGGTAAGAAGGTTGTCGTTTACAAGTACAAGAGAAAGACCGGCTATCACAAGAAGAACGGTCACAGACAGCTCTTCACAAAGGTTAAGATCGAAGCAATCAATGCATAATTATGATCGATGTAACTTTTTTTAAGAACAGTAATGAAGAGTTTACCGGATTCAGATTTTCGGGACATGCCGATTTTGCCGACAGAGGTGAGGATGTGGTATGTGCAGGAGTATCAGCACTGGTTTTTAATACAGTCAATTCGATAGAAGCGTTGACTGAGGATCATACAAAGCTTGATATGAAGGATGAGGGTTTTATTGATTTTAGACTTACTTCTGACATATCCGAAGCTACAAGGATACTTCTAAAGTCGCTCTATATTGGAGTGTCAGGGATATCTGAGGATTACGGTACAGATTTTGTAAAAATACACTTTAAGGAGGTGTAATCTGATGTTGACTATGAATCTTCAATTTTTTGCTCATAAAAAGGGAGTTGGTTCTACCAAGAACGGAAGAGATTCAGAGGCTAAGCGTCTTGGCGCTAAGCGTGCTGACGGTCAGTTCGTAAAGGCAGGCAATATTCTCTACAGACAGCGTGGAACAAAGATCCATCCCGGTGTGAATGTAGGTCGTGGCGGAGATGATACACTTTTTGCTCTTGTTGACGGTGTTGTCCGTTTCGAGAGAAAGGGTAGAGATAGAAAGCAGGTTTCTATTTATCCCACAGCTATCAATGAGTAATTAGTAAAGATAAAGAAACCGAGGAAAAAAATCCTCGGTTTCTTTATTTTTTTGTTTATTTTAGTGGATTTTTATAGTATAATCAAACAGTGTATGAGTTTTTTTGAAAGAGTTGAAAGGAGAGACTCTGATGTTCGCAGACAGAGCCAAGATCTTCATAAGAGCCGGCAAGGGCGGAGACGGACATGTAAGCTTTAGAAGAGAACTTTATGTTCCTGACGGTGGACCCGATGGAGGAGACGGAGGCAATGGCGGCAATGTGATAGTAGTTGTCGATGAAGGCCTCAATACGTTAGCTGATTTCAGACATGTGAGAAAGTATTGTGCCGGTGATGGAGAACCCGGAAGAAAGAGAAAACAACACGGAGCAAATGGTGCAGATGTTACCTTGAAGGTTCCTCCGGGAACTGTGATCAAGGACTTTGAATCCGGCAAGGTGATCCTTGATATGTCCAATAAAAAAGAGCCTGTGATACTTCTTACCGGTGGTCATGGTGGCAATGGCAATCAGCATTATGCTACATCAACCATGCAGGCACCCAAATATGCTCAACCCGGAGAGGATGCAAAGGAGCTTTTTGTAACATTGGAGCTTAAGGTTATAGCTGATGTGGGACTTTTGGGTTTTCCCAATGTTGGTAAATCTACCTTCCTTTCAAGTACAACCAATGCAAGACCAAAGATAGCCAATTATCATTTTACTACATTGAATCCCAATCTTGGTGTTGTTGATCTTGGAGATGGAGCAAGCTTTGTAATCGCTGATATTCCGGGTATCATAGAGGGAGCTTCCGAGGGAGTAGGTCTCGGTCATGATTTCTTAAGACATATAGAAAGAACCAAGGTACTGATCCATGTGGTAGATGCCGCTTCTGTAGAGGGCAGGGATCCCATTGTAGATATAAAGACAATCAACAATGAATTAAAGCTTTACAACGAAGAGCTGGCATCTCGTCCTATGGTCATTGCAGCCAACAAGATCGATGCTATGAGTGATGAAGATACAGAGACGGTTATTTCGATGTTGAAGGATGAATTTGAACCTCAGGGTATAGAGATCTTTCCTATTTCTGCAGTTAGCGGTGAGGGAGTAAAGGAGCTTTTATGGCATGTTTATGATATGCTTAAGGATGCACCGGATGAAGTTATAGAATTTGTATCTGAGTACACACCTGATTTCAAAAGAGAGATCCTTCCCTTTGATGTTTGGTATGATGATTCAGAGGATGTATATGTTATCGAAGGACCTCGAATCGAGAAGATGCTCGGCTATACCAACCTCGAATCAGAGAAGGGCTTTGAATTCTTCCAGAATTTCCTTAAGGATAATGGTATCCTAAAAAGGCTTGAAGAGCTTGGTATAACAGATGGTGATACCGTCAGGATGTATGGATTTGATTTTGATTATTATAAATAGATTGGAGTATTGATATGACAAGCAAGCAGAGAGCTTACTTAAAGAGCCTCGCTATGAAGATGGATCCGATTGTAAATATCGGAAAAGCTTCACTGACTCCTGAGACCACCGAGTCAGTTATGGAGGCCTTCAACAACAGAGAGCTCATCAAGATAAATGTACTTAAAAACTGTGATGATGATATTCGTTCTATAGCAGAGGTTGTTGCTGAAAGAACAAAGAGTGAAGTCGTACAGGTTATCGGAAGAAAGATCGTTCTTTACAAAAGAGACAAGGATGATCCGAAGATAGAGTTACCAAAGTAAGTTATTGTAGGAGATTGTTATTATGAAGTGTTACGGTATTATGGGCGGAACCTTTGATCCCATTCATTATGGACATCTGCATATTGCTGAATCGGCTATGCATGAATTTAATCTTGACAAGGTGATGTTTGTTCCCAACAATCATCCTGCGTACAAGAACAGGGACAATCTTTCATCGGCGGAGCATAGGGTCAATATGATCAAGCTTGCCATTGAGCCTTATTATGATTTTGAGGTGAATACCATTGAGATAGATCGAGGTGGTGACACTTATACTGTTGATACGGTGGAAGAGCTTAAGAGAATGTATCCCAGAGATAAGTTTTTCTTTATCATCGGTCTTGATTCATTGATCTCATTCTTAGATTGGAAATCACCTGATAAGATCGTAGAGTATTGTGACATTCTTGTTGGAACAAGGAATAATGTTACTGTTGAAAAGGTTATGAAAAAGATAGATGAGATTGAAGATCAGCTTGGAGTAGATGGAAAGATTCATCTGATCCATTCAACCAAGCTTTTTAAGCGTCCTGTGACCAATGGAACTGAGGCTACCTTTAGTGATATGATCGCAACTGGCGGAATATCTTCAAGTGATATCAGAAACAGCCTCGCTCAGAAGAAGACGAAGATCAACGGCGGGCTTCTTCCCATAAAGAATGCAATGTCGGCTGAAGAGCTTCAATATATCAAAGCCAATAAATTATATATGTGATCCGAGGTCGTAAAATGGACAGAACAAAGATGCGTGAACGGCTTTATGATAAGCTTGATAAAAAAAGATATGAACATTCCATAGGAGTTTCTTATACAGCCTCAGCTATGGCTATGGCATTTGGTGAGGATCCCGAAAAAGCTTTGATAGCGGGACTTCTTCACGATTGTGCAAAGAATATCCCATCTGATGAGAAGGTTGAAAAATGCAAGAAGCACAAGATACCGGTGAATTCATTTGAAAAAAAGAATCCGGAGCTTTTACATGCCAAGCTTTCAGCGTATTATGCAAAGAAAAAGTATGAGGTAGATGATGAAGATATCCTTTCAGCTATTACTTGGCATACAACCGGCAGAGCCAATATGACCACTCTTGAGAAGATCATTTACATAGCAGATTATATTGAGCCCAACAGAAAGCCCTTGCCTGAAATGGATGAGATAAGACGTGAGGCCTTTACCGATCTTGATAAGTGTCTTGTTCATATATTAAAGAATACTATAAGATATCTTGAAAAGAAGGACAAGGATAGTATCGATCCGGTGACAAAAGATACCTACAATTATTATTGTAAAAGAAAGTGAAATATATATGGATTCCAGAGAAAAAGCAAAATTGATAGTAAAAGCCCTTGATGACAAAAAGGGCAAGGATATAAAAGTTATTGATATTAGCGAGATATCGGTTATCGCCGATTATTTCATCATAGCTGATGGTTCAAATATCAATCAAGTTCAGGCTATGGCCAACAATGTAGAAGAGGTGCTTGGTAAGGAGAAGGTTCAACCAAAGCAGATAGAAGGCTACCGCTCAGGTAACTGGATACTTATGGACTATCATGATGTGATCGTTCATATCTTTATGGAAGAGGACAGACTGTTTTATGACCTTGAAAGGATATGGCGCGACGGCAAGGATGTAAGTATTGCCAATCTTTGATTATCAAGAGAAATTTTTAAGGATGTAAACGTTTTATGGATGGCGAAACCACAGTATTACGAGAAAATACAGCACATGTCAACAATGCATATCTGAACAATCAGAAAGAGCTTCTTTTTAAATCAAAGCGTGTAGAAGCCAACAAGATCGTGTCTAAGGCGATGAGGATCATTCTTCTTTTGTTCCTTTTGATCTGGATATTGAACGCTGTAGGCTTATATAAAATGGATATCACTCTTACCACACTATGCTTTGCTAGCTGCGGTTTCTTTATGATGGTTCCGACCCTCCTTATAAATGTTCTTGATATTCAGAAGGAGTATGTGGATTATGTTGTTGTACTTTGTACTGTTTTAGTTGTCGGCATACTTTGTACCTTCCTTTCGAGCTTTATGTATGCCTTTTTGCCCTTCCCACTTTTTATAGCTGCTATGTATAGCAATAAAAGAGTAGTGACATTTACGGCCATAAGCTCAGTGATCATGACAGTGATCGCCAATATCCTTGGCTATACCTTGAATTTTAGTCCTGTAGAATTTATACATTTTAGTTGTCTTCAGGATGTATTTCTGTTCTCAATCCTTCCTTCAACAGCTATTTTGATCGCTATTTCAGTCATCGCATTCTATATAGTAGATCGGAATTTCAATATGCTTAACAATGCTATTGACAGTGATATTGAGACTAAGAAGAATCAAAAGGAACTTATCTTTTCATTTGCAGAGATATCCGAGAACAAATCAAAGATGACAGGTGAGCATATTAAGCGTGTTGCCGAATATTGCAGAGTTCTTGGAAAGGCTTCAGGCTTTACTGACGAATATGTTGAAAAGCTTGCAACAGCTGCTATGATGCATGATATCGGTAAGCTGATGATAGATGAGAATATTCTTGACAAGACCTCGAGGCTTACGGATGAAGAATACGCCATCATGAAAAATCATGTTCTCTACGGAGAGGCTCTTCTTCACAATACTACAGGCGAGCTTTTGGAGCTTGCAAGAGTTGTTGCTCTTCAGCATCATGAAAAATGGGATGGTACCGGTTATCTTGGTATGAAGGGTACAGAGATAGCCTATCCTGCCAGGATTGTTGCATTGGCGGATGTCTTTGACGCTTTGATGTCCACCAGATATTATAAAGAGGGCTGGAGTCTTGATGAGGCGTATGAAGAGATAGTGAGATGCAGTGGTACGCATTTTGATCCTGATGTAGTATTTCTCTTCATTCAACATTTTGAAGACTTCAAGAGGATAGTTCGTGCTATCCCTGACCAGCAGATATATTAGAGGTATATTTATGTTCAGAGTAATGAATGAATATATGCGGAATATCAACCTTAAGGTGAATGATAGGTTTACGAAAAAGCTTGATTCTACCCTGAAGGCGTCGGAAAACATTTCTACATTCTGCATTACGGTAAATTTTAACAGATATATTGTGGATATCCGGTTGAAGGACTATACGGTGAATTCTGCCAAAGAGGAATACGAGCGACTTATTGAGAATATAAGCTGTGACTATTCACAGATGTCGGTTCGTTATAATGAAGGCAAGGCAGTAAGATATCGTTTCGCCACCTGCGAGGAGAACAAGGACGGATATTATTGTGATGTGGTGATTTCACAGGAACTGTGAGGCTTTAGATGTATTACTTTATTGTGAATGAAAGTGGCGGTAGCGGGAGAGCGAGAAAGACCTGGATAGAGGTTAAGACTATTCTTAAAACAAGAGATGTTTCATATAAGGCCTTTAGGACAGAATATGAGGGGCACGCTAGTTTGCTTGCCGAAAAGATTGCTGCTTTAGCTGATGACGATATACGGCTTATAGTTGTGGGTGGAGACGGAACCATCAACGAAGTTATAAACGGTATCGGCGATTATTCAAAAATCAAATTAGGGATCATACCAACAGGCTCCGGCAATGATTTTGCGAGGGGCTTTAATATATCAAAAAATGTTAAATCAGCAGTAGATAGAGCTTTATCAAGTGAGGATGGTAAGGCGGTAGACCTGGGAAAAGTCATATTGGATGATGGTACCGAGAGGTATTTTGGTATCAGCGCAGGAGTAGGTCTTGATGCGATAGTTTGTAAAAAAGCTCTTGATTCAAAACAAAAGGTCTTTTTGAATCGCTTCGGACTTGGAAGGTTGACATATCTGCTTCTTACAGTAGAGACTGTATTTTCTATGGAAAAGACGAACGCAAGAATAGAGACTGAGAATGGCATATCAAAGCTTTCCAATATCATATTTTTGGCAGCTATGAATATGAAGGCAGAGGGTGGTGGCGTTCCTATGACACCTGACGCCAGCTATGATGACGGATATCTTTCTATATGTTCTGCTTATGATATTTCAAGGCCTAAAGCATTTACATATTTGCCGTTTTTAGCCTGTGGAAAGCATTATGGATTTAAAAATGTATTAAAGAGTGATGTTAGTTTTGTTGATATAACTCTTGAAAAGCCTGTTACGGTACATGCTGACGGCGAATATCTCGGTGAACACAGTCATATCCGTATGGAATGTATTAAAAGAGTGTTAAAGATTTTATAAGGAGAGTATTATGATTACCTTGATCATTTTAGCATTTATCGTGGTTGTTGCCTGCATATTCATATTCGGCAATACCACCTTGAGTATAGCACTCATCCTTTTATGGCTTGCTTTTGCCATAGTGATGGGAGTCATCTATTATCTCAGATGGCGTGGCTATGAAGAAACCGGTATTGCAAAGCTTGATGAGCTTTTAGAGGCGGCAAATAGATCAAAAAGAAAAAACTTTAAGCTTGCTGCTGATAGGATCGTAAAACAATATAAATCCATCGAAGCACGAAGAGATTATATTAATTCAATGTCAGATGCCAATATCCAGGGAGTTTACGAAAAAATACTTGAGCAGGCTGAGTCTAATGTGATCACAGCTACAAGCTATATAAATCAATATGACTATTACACCAATCCATCTACTAAGTATCTGGATGATCTTTGTCAGCATGGTGATACGCTGGTATTTAAGTTCAATGCTTTGGTAGAGCAGCTTATTGATATAGACACCAATCCCACACAGCTTGATATGGCTTATGTGGATGATGTGATAAATTGTATGGAAGAGATCAAAAAACTATAAGGGGGATAAACCATGAACAACTTTAAAAAATCAAATGTAATAATATTTATCATACCTACGTTGTTATTTATACTGATCGCTATATTATTGATCAGAGTAGCAACCGGAGGAAGCTCAGGAAAGACCGGAAAAACCGTAGAAAAGCTTATGGAAGATATTGAAGTAAACACGGCAACTCCTACAAAGGGTAAGGTGAATCTGGCTGCAAATAATCTCTATGACGAGCTACCTGAGATCACAAAATATCCATTGGCTGTTCAGGGCTCCGGTGCGGTTGATATTGAGATATTCACATCCGGAGAGAAGGCAGGAAAAGGAGATGATAGCTGGCTTATCGATGTGGCCAATTCATTCAATGGTGAGAATAAAACCTTGACCACAGGAGAGACTGTATCTATGTCAGTTCGTTCTATACCCAGTGGTACAGCTGCTGACTATATCATATCCAACAAATATCTTCCTGATCTTTATACACCGTCTAATACATTGTTCGGTGAATATGCCAAGGTAAATGGTGGAGATCTTGAGATGTATGATACGAGGCTTGTTGGTAATACAGCAGGTATCCTTGTAAAGAAGGGTGCATATAAAGACTTCGATTCTGTGATAAAGGCTGTACAGGCAGGTCAGATCAATATGGGTTATACCAATCCTCAGACAAGTGCTACCGGTATCAATCTGCTACTTACATTATTGAAGGATGGAGAGGACAACTTTATCAATTTCAATAAGAATATCCCTTATGTAGCCTTCACAACACAGCAAATGAGAGATTCTGCATCATCAGGAAAGCTTGATGCTATGCTCACAGAATATCAGGCTTATATCAATGACAAGAACCTTACTTCAATGTATGATTTCATTCCCTTTGGTATGAGACATGACAATCCTGTATATATCTGCGGAAAGGGTGTAAAAACACCTGCAGAGCTTGAGGCTATCACTACAGTTATCGACTATTGCAAAAATGCTAATATGCAGAAGATAGCGACAGATAAAGGCTTCAATGCAAACGAAGATTATAAGTCAGATCTTGATTTCTCAGGTGCTGAGGTAACAAACGGACTTGAGGTATATAAGCAGAAGAAGGATAACGGTGAGGATATCATCGCAGTATTTGTTGCGGATTGTAGCGGTTCTATGAGCGGAGAGCCCTTACTTCAGCTCAAGAATTCACTGACTAACGGTATGAGCTATATAAATGACAATAACTATGTAGGTCTCGTCAGCTATTCATCTGATGTGACGGTTGAGCTTCCCATAGCACAGCTTGATCTTAACCAGAGAGCTTTCTTCCAGGGAGCTATAGACAACCTCGTAGCAAATGGAAGCACGGCAACCTATGATGCTATTACTGTCGCTATAGATATGATAAATAAGGCAAAGGTTGATCATCCCACAGCAAAATGTATGATCATATTGTTATCTGACGGTGCACAGAACGAAGGATATTCGCTTTCAACGATCACCTATGCACTTACAGAAAGCAGGATACCTGTATATACCATAGGTTATGGTGCAGATGCTGATGCTGATGAGCTTGCAAGGGTATCTACAATAAATGAAGCAGCTACCATAAAGGCTGACGAAGAAGATATCATATATAAGCTTAAGAGCTTATTTAACAGTCAGCTATAGTTCGTAAATAATATTATAAAACGAATAAGAACCACCGGGCAAAGCTTTTGAAGGAGGCACGGTGGTTCTTTTTTAATTTATATTGGTGGAGTATAGGTTTTTATATGAGCAGGACTATCAATAATAAATCCTGATAGTCCTGCTCAAGAGTATAAGGATGGGCTTGATTATGATAACGGAGTAGAGGAATAATATGGAACAATGATATAACAGCCTGAATTGATACTGCCGTCTTTATTTAAATGATTGATATCAATGATCTCATCAACATAATCCTGTATAGAAGAGTAATCATCAGTCATATATAACCCGGCAATATCCCATAGGGTATCACCTGAATCAACCTCTATAGATTTAAAATACTTGGTGTTCGCTGAATCTGCGAAAGAACGGCTTGAATCCTTCTTCGTGAAAAGAATACCTGTTAATATAAATGATAAGGTAAAAATAACCAAAAGCAATTTCTTGATCATAACCTCTGTTTTTCTTGAAATACGTAAAGTCTGCATATAAATATCCTCCTTGATGAATATATACGAACGTTCGTTTGACGAACTTTTGTTCTGATATGCATTATAACGAACAGTTGTTCGTTTGTCAAGAGAAAAATCGAATATTTGTTCTGAATATATGTTTGCATTTAAAAATGGTCTGTGCTATAATATTTTCAATACATTTTTAAGAGATCGTGTACACCTTATGTACATAGAACATAAGAAAGTTGAGGATTATCATATGGCAGGAAAGATCAGTGATAAGCAGTTTGAGATTCTTGAATATATCAAATCATGTATCATCAAGAAAGGTTATCCACCGGCAGTCAGAGAGATTTGCCAGGCAGTTCATCTAAAGTCTACATCATCAGTTCATTCACATTTAGAAACCCTAGAAAAGAACGGTTATATCAGAAGAGATCCAACAAAGCCCAGAGCTATCGAGATACTTGATGACGAATTTGGACTAACAAGGAGAGAACTTGTGAATGTTCCCATAGTCGGAACGGTTACAGCCGGTCAGCCTATTTTAGCTGTTGAGAATATAGAAGGATATTTTCCGGTTCCGCCTGATTATCTGAGAAATAAAGAAAGCTTTATGCTTAAGGTCCGTGGAGAAAGCATGATCAATGCAGGAATATTTGACGGTGATCTTGTTTTAGTTTCTGAACAAAAAACTGCGAACAATTCTGATATTGTAGTTGCTATGATAGATGATTCAGCTACAGTAAAAAGATTTTTTAAAGAAAAGGATCACATCAGATTGCAGCCTGAGAATGATTTTATGGATCCCATTATAGTTGATAATTGTACGATACTTGGTAAGGTAATTGGCTTATTTAGGACATTTTAGAGGAATTTGCCGCGGGAGAGCATTGTATAGGTCTATATACAAACATTCGCGAAACCCGCGTTTTACGAAAAAATATAAGATTATTATTGTAGAATTATTTATGGAAAACAAAACTTATCATCAACAACAAGATATTAAAAACACATTACTTCTACGTGAAGTTTTAGCTGAACTCCCACCATATGTGAAATCTTATTTTAGAGGTATTGAGAATCGCACAAGTACCTCCACAAGACTTGGATATGCCAGAGATATTCTGAGTTTTTTTGAATACATGCACGAATACAATCCATCACTTAAGGGCAAAGAGATCCGGTCCATTACATGTGGTACATTGGAGCAACTGTATGCGGTTGATTTTGAAGAATATCTTGATTATATGAAATATTATAAAAAGGATGGTCGTGAATATACCAATTCCGAACGTGCATTAAAACGTAAATTAGTTGCCATCAGAGGACTTTTTTCATATCTTTTTAAGAATGATCAGATTTCAAGCAATCCTACTGAGAAGGTTGATATGCCAAAGATTCGTGAAAAAGCTATCATCAGGATGGATGCAAAGGAAACAGCTGAATTCCTTGATAATGTTGAATATGGGAATCAACTTACCACAAGTCAGCAAAAGCGCCATGAAAAGAACAAGGATCGAGATCTTGCTCTCCTGACACTTATGCTTGGTACGGGTATCCGTGTTTCCGAATGTGTAGGTCTTGATATCAATGATGTTGATTTTGACAATGATCGTATCAAGGTCACTAGAAAAGGCGGCTATGAATCTTTTGTTTATTTTGGTGAGGAAGCCAGAGAAGCTTTGCTTACATATTTAGAAGAACGAAAAAAGGTAGTTGCAAAGGAAGGTCACGAAAATGCATTGTTCTTAAGTAATCAGAACAGACGCATCACTGTTCGTTCCGTTGAATTGTTGGTCAAGAAATACAACATCACTCCCATGAAAAAGATTACGCCTCATAAGCTTCGAAGCACCTACGGTACAGCTCTTTATCAGGAAACTGATGATATTTATCTGGTTGCTGATGTACTTGGCCACAAGGATGTGAATACCACCATCAAGCACTATGCTGAGCTTGATGATTACAGAAAGAGAAATGCCAGGAATAAGGTTCAGCTACGCGAAAAACCATAATGTATTGGAGAATATATGATTACTATAAGTCTATGTATGATAGTCAAAAATGAAGAACGAATACTCTCCCGCTGTTTGGATTCCATAGCCGATATTATGGATGAGATCATCATTGTCGATACCGGTTCTACAGATAAGACCAAGGAGATTGCTGCTCGATATACAGACAAGATTTATGATTTTGAATGGATTGATGATTTTGCTGCAGCCAGGAATTTTTCCTTTTCCAAGGCTACCATGGATTACATCTATACAGCTGATGCTGACGAGATCCTTGATGAAGTGAATCGAGAGCGCTTTAAGACCTTGAAGGCGCATCTCCTTCCCGAGATAGACATTGTGCAGATGAAATACTGCAATCAGTTAGAGTACAATACGACCTACAACTTTGATGTGGAGCTTAGAGGCAAGCTTTATAAGAGACTTCGTACATTTTATTATGAGGATCCGGTTCACGAGGTTGTTCGTACCTCTCCTATTGTGTTTGACAGTGATATAGAGATCATACACAAGCCTGAATCCTTGCATGCAGGAAGAGATTTCAAGACCTTTCAAAAAGCCTACAAAAAGAATGGATTTCTTTCCAACAGACTTCATGAGTTATATGCAAGAGAGCTTTATATAGCAGGTAAAGATGATGATTTTATCGAGGCGGTTTCATTTTTTGAAGCATCTATGACAGACGATAGGCGCACTGAAAAAGAGGTTCTTCAGGCTGCTTGCGTACTCTCCCATGCCTATAGGATAAGCCATGATATTGAAAAACTTTTCAAATGTACTATAAAAGGTGTAACAGGTGATTCCTGCTCCGAGCTTACTTATGAGCTTGGAGAATACTTCTTTGAAAAGGAAGACTACAAAGAGGCTACTATATGGTATTACAATTCGGCATTTAGTTGTGAACCGATATTGAACATTCGATATGCAAAGGAATATCCATTAAAGAAACTTGTTGAATGTTATAGGACACTTGGAGATCATGAGAATGAAGCTCTATATAAAGATATGTTGGATTCACTAAATCTCTGAACTATCTGAGAAGTTGCTGGACAGTAAAGATATAGAATAATAAGAAGAAACACAGACTGATCGGATATCAGTCTGTGTTTCTTCTTCTAATCCTATTTATAGCTTCAAGCTTTTGTTTTGCCATCTTGCATTCTGATATATTGAACGAAAAAATGATAATTGCAGCTATAGTTATGATGATCGCCAACATACCCCAGGTAGCATCCTGAAACATCAGAAATACAGAGATTACAATTCCTGCAAGGAATACTATGACACGTATGAGGGTATAAAGATTTAAATCATTGGCTGTCATGGAAAGGGTTCTGATATCACTTTTAATACTACGCTTAAGCTTTTCTATCTCAGCCTTGCTTTCTTCAAATTGCCATTCATGATCCTTGGACTTTAGATAGAATTCATACTTACCAACCACATCCTTACCTTTGATGCCATGATGGATAATGTCAAGCTCATGATTAACAGCCCTTCTTCTTTGATGTTCGCTAAGATTATCATTATTAGTTGAAGAAGAGTCATTCATTTCCTTAGATAATCCGTCATAGGCGGAACTACCGGTGCTACCATGAGAATGTGAAGTGTTATTGTTGTTTTCTGATGATTCTGCTCCTTTGTCATTGGAATCAGGAGTGTCAAGTCTTACTCCTAAAAATGCAGCCTTTGCCCTTATAAAGCCTTCCAATTCTTCTTCTGATTCAATCTCCTCTTTGATATTTTCGGTATATTCTTCCAATATCTCTTTTTTTAGATTGATCATGGGGCCGACGATATCAAACTCATCTGCAAGCTTTCCAAGCTCATTTTCTTCATCTCCGTAAAGCTTTAAAAGAATCTCATAGCCGTCAAGATCTAAAGGAAAGCCCTTAATCGCTGATTTCAGCAACTCTATATTTGCCTCAGTAATATCCTCTTCCGGGAATTCCAAAAGAGCATTTTGATAGGCTTCAATATCATATTCCGGAACCTCGAAGGAATTGGGAAAAATAACACCAATTGTCAATATCTGATCTATGATGAAGGATTTGATATAAACTGCAAATTCCTTAGCCATTGTGATAAACGCATGCCCATCATACTTTAGAAATTCCGGCCTTTTTCGTTCCACATATTCACGACTAAGCTTATTCTTATCAGATAGCTCAATCAATCCCAATATTGGATAATGATATGTGGATATCTTTCTGTAATGTTCCATGAATTCCTTTTGCATATCCTTAATCCTGTCAAGGATCATAGCCTTTTTTTCGGGATCTATATAGTTATCTATAGTGCATGCTATTTCCCATAAAAGCTCCCAAAGAGAATCAAAGGAGCTTTTTACCGTTTCAATAAGCAAACGACAATAAGTAAGATCATCATCTACCTTGTTGATATTCCCATTGATAATATTGATCAGATTCTCAACGTGCTCCCGTACTCGTCTTTCGGATAAAACATAGAATTTAGAAATGGCTTTATCCTCATCCGCTATATTCAGTTCTAAACCATGATAATTGATATACATCTTTATCTACCGTCTTTTGTTTCTCTTCCTATAAGGTCTTTTTTTACACATTCAAGATAATGAACGATCACACCGTTTGAGGAGGGTATAAAATAGCTTTCATCAAGCTCGTCGTATAGGACATTTTTAGGATGAAGTCCAGCCTCTATACTGTTATAAAAGCTTTCAAGCTCCCTGAAACGCATATAGTAAAATTTGTTCTTAGCCGTGAAATTGATGATCAGAAAGCTTACACCGTCCTGCGCCTCGAACTCTTTCATAAAGTTGAATTGATGTTCATGAACATTTTGAAATGAAAATGCTTCGGCAGCGCATTCCTTGGCATCAAAGCATATAGGTACACCCTGACACACTCCGATATAATCAACTGTTGAATCCTTTTCAAAATAGGCTTGTGTGATGGTACTCGTGCTTTTATCAATCTTAAGAGGCTTTATGGGGGTTGGTATCTTCTGTACCAAAGCCAGTCCCTTATCTCTGTAGGTTTCATTTGAGAAATTGATAAATTCCTCGAGCGCCGAACCTCTAAGTCCCCTTGAATTCCAGGTTGCCATATTAACCTCCGATATAGCAATTGCTTTCGATTATTCGATTGCTGTTTTCAGGAAATACAAAATAATCGTTCTGTATTCGTATTCGCATGAGCAATAAGCTCTTTTTCAGATACTTCCATATATTTAGCAAGCTCTTTGGCTACATATACGATATTCTCCGGTACATTAGTGCGTGAAAGTCCTTTGACATTTCTCGGAGTCAGATAAGGTGCATCCGTTTCTAAAAGAACTCTATCCAAAGGAATGTGTTTTACAGCCCTACGAAGCTCGTCAGCCCTTCTGTCATCGCATATCCAGCCTGTGATGCCTATTGAGAATCCAAGCTCAATATAAGCCTTTACAGTCGATTCATCACCGGTAAAGCAATGTACCACCGAACGGGAACATACAGCCTTATGCTCTTTAAATATCTTAAGAAAATCCTCACTTGCACTTCGTTCATGTAGAAACATAGGCTTTTCAAGCTCTTTGGCAAGCTCTATATGACGATTCAAGGCTTCGATCTGATTCTCCTTTTTTGAGAACATCCTGTCATAATCGAGACCGCACTCTCCTACTGCAACTATTTTATTGTTGTTCTTTATTATCTCTCTTATTCTGTCAATATCCGAAGATTTCATATCATCGGCATTGTGGGGATGGATACCTGCAGTTCCAAAACAATCATGATCCTTGGTAAAAGCATTTACCAATTCGTTTTCCTTCATATCTGATCCGGTTAATATACACCTTACTTCAGCCTTTAAAGCATTTGCTAAAATGAGTTCCTGATCCTTGAATTGATGACAGAATAAATTAAGTCCTATATCATAATACATTATTTTTTACCATATTTTGTGTTTTGTATTCTTGTAACCTTTGAAACAGGGCCAACATATACCTTATTTCCAAAATAATCCTCTGTTTGAGGGCGAACTGTGACATAGTAGAATTTACAGTCCCTAAGGTCATCCGTACCGTATAAAGACAATCTTTTATCTGAACCTACAACAGTCTTTATCTCCGGCTTTTTCATATTTTTCATTAATGCGACCTTTACCTCATAGGAGATGTCTTTAACAGTCTTTTTAAGCTCTATATAGTCGAATTCCATCTTGCCCTTTTCATCTACATAATCATAGCCGTGAGTGTATTTCACATTCCTTATGACAGGCTTTTTTAAGAGCTTATAGGTCTTTGCGGATAGTTTGAAGTTGTATTCACTGTAAGACGCACCATCAGTAGTAATGCTGATATAATATGTTCCCTTCTTAAGCAGCATCTTGACCTTTTCTTTCTTTTGAGTGGTTTCAATGGTCTTGGTCACTCCATTGGAATTGATGATATTGATCGCGTACGAATTTTTGTCGCCAAGAAGCTCGGGAGAAAAATTGAGTGTAACATTGGCAAGCTTATTTACCGTAAACTTAAAATAATCTGCTGTATCACCATTCATTCCGAGATTGCCCTTATAAAGCTTACCGGAGGTAACAGGTATTGCTTTTTTTGAAGTGCTGTTATCTTCTATCTCATAGCTGGAATCAGCAGTATGAACTATCATAAATCTGTATTCATTGAGATTGACTGCCTTGTCTTCTACCTTCTTTTCATCGGCTCCGGACATAAGCTTTGTGATGTCTATCTTGGCCTTTCCTTCTTGCTCTTCCTGATCCCCTTGCTCCTCCTGCTTTTCCTCAGAGGCAACTTTTATATACCAAAGTGATCCTGCAACCGCTGTAATCTTGTTGGATATAAGCTTATTGGTATTCTCTGATAAAACATTCTTAACATCCTGATCGTATAGGCTCACAGTCCATTTGCCATCACCATTTGCTATAAGATTTGTTGCAGAAAAATCAATAGTGAAATAACCATTTGAAGGAATACTAAAGCTATACCACTGTTCGGTCACATCCTTCATTCCCTTAAAGGTCCCCTTGATCTCAGTATTTACAGCTACCTGTTTGGGAGTTGCGGCCTTTGCGTTTGGAGAAAATGATAATAAGCCGAAACAAGCAGCGATCATCAGCAACAGATTAAACAATAATTTTTTCATGATAAATCTCCTTTATTGCATAGAATATATAGGTAAGATTATAGCATGTAAATGTATCTAAGTTGTAACAAAAACACTCGTTAATTATAACACAAAAAATAACCGCTGACAAACGCCAGCGGTTATAAATTCAAAGTTCTATCGGATTAGTATCCCATTCCCATGCCGGGGTTAGGCATAGCGGGTGCAGGATTGTCTTCCTTGATATCGCCTACAACAGCCTCTGTGGTGAGGAGTGTTGAAGCAACTGAGGTAGCGTTCTGAAGAGCTGAACGTGTTACCTTTACGGGATCGATGATACCTGAATCGATCATATTTACATACTCTTCCTTCAAGGCATCGAAACCGTTGCCGGGCTGAGACTCGCGAACGTTATTGACAATAACTGCGCCCTCAAGACCTGCATTGGCAGCGATATGATAAAGAGGAGCCTCGAGAGCCTTAAGTACAATCTCAGCACCTGTCTTCTCATCACCTGAAAGCTCAGCAGCAATCTTTGCAACCTCCTTAGATGCGTGGATATAAGCTGATCCACCACCAGCAATAACGCCCTCTTCTACGGCAGCCTTTGTAGCTGCAAGAGCATCCTCCATACGAAGCTTAGCTTCCTTCATCTCAGTCTCAGTAGCAGCACCTACGCGGATAACTGCAACACCGCCTGCAAGCTTGGCAAGTCTCTCCTGAAGCTTCTCTCTATCAAAGTCTGAAGAAGTCTCCTCAATCTGTGACTTGATCTGAGCAACTCTAGCCTCGATAGCAGCCTTGTCGCCTGCACCGTCAACGATTGTAGTATTCTCCTTCTCAACACGAACGCTCTTAGCCTTACCAAGCTGATCCATAGTAGTATCTTTAAGATCAAGACCGAGCTCATCAGAGATAACCTGACCACCTGTAAGGATAGCGATATCCTCAAGCATAGCCTTTCTTCTGTCGCCATAGCCGGGAGCCTTTACAGCAGCAACCTTGAAGGTACCACGGAGCTTGTTGACAATAAGTGTTGTAAGAGCCTCGCCCTCAACATCCTCAGCGATGATAAGAAGTTCCTTACCACCCTGTACGATCTGCTCAAGAAGAGGAAGGATATCCTGGATATTTGAGATCTTCTTGTCTGTGATCAAGATATAAGGATTTGAAAGCTCAGCGATCATCTTCTCCATATCTGTTGACATGTAAGCTGAAACATATCCTCTGTCGAACTGCATACCTTCTACAAGGTCAAGCTCTGTCTGCATAGTCTTTGACTCTTCGATGGTGATAACGCCATCCTTTGAAACCTTATCCATAGCGTCAGCTACCATCTCGCCAACCTTCTCGTCGCCTGCTGAGATAGAAGCAACCTTTGCGATCTGCTCCTTGCCGTTTACAGCTGTGCTCATCTTTGAGATAGCCTCGATAGCTGCATCTGTTGCCTTCTTCATACCCTTACGAAGGATAATGGGATTGGCACCTGCTGCAAGGTTCTTCATACCTACATTGATCATAGCCTGCGCAAGAACTGTAGCTGTTGTAGTACCGTCACCTGCTACATCATTGGTCTTTGTTGCAGCTTCCTTAACGATCTGAGCACCCATGTTCTCAAAGGTATCCTCAAGCTCGATATCCTTTGCGATGGTCACACCGTCGTTGGTGATAAGGGGTGAGCCGTAAGACTTTCCTAAAACTACATTTCTACCCTTGGGTCCAAGTGTAACCCTAACTGTATCTGCAAGCTTGTTTACGCCTGCCTCGAGTGCCTTTCTGGCATCTGTTGCATACTTAATATCCTTAGCCATTTTATAAATGCTCCTTTCAATTACTCTACGATAGCGAGAATATCTGACTGCTTAACGATCACATACTCTTCCTTGTCAAGCTTTACATCAGTTCCTGCATACCTTGTATAAATAACCTTGTCACCGACCTTTACTTCCATAGGGATAGTTTTTCCATCCTCTACCTTGCCGGGACCTACAGCGATAACCTCAGCATACTGGGGTTTCTCCTGTGAAGAGCTGGGAAGTACGATTCCTGAAGCTGTAGTCTCTTCTGCTTCACTCTGCTTTACGACAACCTTGTCGCCTAATGGTTTTAAAGTCATAACTTTATTCCTCCTGTTAATTATTTTTAGCACTCATTAAAATCGAGTGCTAACACACAAGTATCATTGTATAACATTTTGAAAAAAAATCAAGTGTTTTTTTGAAAAAATCTATCAATAAAAAAATCAATATGCTCCACCATCAATCTGACCATATCTTCTTTTTTTTCAGGTTCTCTGTCGCACATTTGTATCAATATAGAAAGAGGACTGCAATAATCCAATGCGTATATCCTTGGCTTTCCCTTTACCATAATTCCATGATCTATTAATTCACCAAAAATCTGTATAAAAACTTCCATAAAGATATTCATTTGATGTTTTGTGGCTTGTATTGCAAACTCTTCATCTCTGAATTGTTCAATAGTAAACAAACGACGATATTTTACAAGTAAATCATTGGTTGTTAGTCTTTCGATATAGTCCATTGTAAAAGCTTTTAAACTGCTTCCGGATACAATATTTGTAGCAGCCTTAAATGTTGAGGTTATCACATAGTTGTAATCATGATTTGCGCGACTGACTATGTTTTCAAGAAGGCACTTCTTTCCATTAAAATATTTGTAAATATTCGGTCCCTTTATCCCAATGGATCCTGCAATCTCATCTACGCCGGTTCCGGAATATCCCTTTGAAGAGAAGATATCTATTGCGGCTTCAATCAATCGTTCACTAGTACTTTTATCTGACATGTTGACTCCTTTAATAATACACATAACGTTCGTTAACTAATATTATAATTGTAATATAACGCTCGTTAACTGTCAACTACTAACAATATTACAAATACAAAAAAAGCCATGTAAACACAGCCCTTGTCATAGTTTACTAAAAAAAGACTAAAAAAGTGAAATTTGTGCTTGCTTTTATGTTTCAGATAATGTATAATAGCCATTGTTTTGAGATTGCTGATATAGCTCAGGTGGTAGAGCGCAACATTGGTAATGTTGAGGTCACGGGTCCGACTCCCGTTATCAGCTTTCTTTTTTTATCTAAACCTAGTGCCTCGATTCTTAAATAACTGGACCGAATGCTTGCCTGCTAATCCCGATAGCACACACCTAAAAGCCTCAGCGTAGCCCGCTACGCCTACGTTTTTAGGTATGCACTCTCGCGCAAGCATTCTGCGCATTAGTCCAGTTTTTTTGCGACCGATGCACTAGTTTTGATTTCGATGTTAATAAAATGAATAAAGTTGTTTATAACATCAAAAAGAGGAGAACGATCATCGCTCTCCTCTTTTTTGATTTTTAACTATTTAGTTTTCTTTACTCATACTTAATATCTGATCTCAGCTTCTTTACTACTTTCCTTTGTTCATCATCCAACCGAATATACCGCCGCATATACCGCCTACAACATGGGTAAGCTGCGAGATGTTATCCTGTGTAAAGACTCCTGTGATAACCTCATTACCAAGATACAGAACACATACACAGATCATAGTGATAGGTATCTCGCCCTGCTTAAAGCTTACCATAGAAGTAAGCATGATCATCATAAACACAACTCCTGATGCACCAAGCAAGGCTGTGTCAAAGAAGAAAGTATTGATAAGACCGGTCACTAAAGCGGTTAACATGATCATACCGAGCATCTTTCCACTTCCATACTTTTCTTCAAGGATGGGTCCGAGTAAAAGTATGTAAAGCATATTGTTGACATAATGCTCGAGATTTGCGTGTCCAAGTACATGACCGAACATTCTGACATAGGTTAACGGATCATCAAGAGCACTCTTGTAAACGCAAAAGCACAGCTTGGTTGATTGACCGTCCGATAGCTTATCTACCAAAAGTACAATTAGTGAAAATAGAGCAAATGTTAATACAACCGGTGAGTTGTATTTGATCTTTACATTCATACGATCTCTCCTATCTGTATAAAATTTGTTTCATAAGAATATTTTAACCGAATAAGGTCTAAGTTTCAATCACAAAAATCAATCCTGTATCCTATGGAATTTCTTCTCAATCTCAGCCTTGGTCATCCTAATGATCGTTGGCCTTCCGTGAGGGCAATTATAAGGGTTATCGAGGGTCAAAAGCTCGTCAATAAGGTCATTGGCTTCTTTTAGCGAAAGGCTTGTATTTCCCTTCACAGCGGCCTTACAGGCCATCATAGAAAGCTTAACCACAAATATCTCATCATCTATCCTACCGGTATCTTCTGTTACAGATGAAATAAGGGTCATAAAAACATCCTTTGGAGCTATACCGAATATATCCTCCGGAACAGCTCTAAGCATATATTCATCACCGCCAAAGCTCTCTACCTGAAATCCACAGCTTTCAAAAAGCGTTTTGTATTTATTAAGGGCTGCAGCCTCAGTAGGTGAAAGGGTTACAACCATAGGTGGATTGATGCTCTGGGAATAGATCTCGCTGTTTTTAAGCTTCTTCATAAACCTCTCATACATTACCTTCTCGTGAGCGGCGTGCTGATCCATAATGAAGAATTCGTTGCCGTATTCCATAAGCCAATAGGTTTTAAAAAGCTGACCTATGATGATATGCTCCGGTCTTGCATCCTCGGAGATAAATCTAAGCTGTTCCGCCTTTTCAATTACAATATCTTCATTAGCCTTCTTTTCCAAGGTTATCGATACCTTAGGTTCATTCTTTTCTTCATTGCTAAAAGAATCCTTGGATTCTTCCGAATAACCAATAGACACATCTTCGTGCACTACGGGGATTTCTTCTTTTTTAGGAGTTTCATAGGACGCCATCCCCTTAAATATATCCGTAACCTCTGCTTTTACCACCGGCTTATCGGTTGTATTTAGCACCACCTTATCAATAGGTGGAGCTTTTTTCTCAAATTCCTCGAACTTCTTTGTTTCCTCAGCCTTCACAGAGGCAAATCGCGAGGCTTCAAAGGGCTCAACTCGCACTCGCGCGCTATCAGCCTGTTTTCTTTCTTCAACGATCTCCTTCTTTTCCTCTTTTATCGTACCTGCCGTCGTCTCCGGCATCAACTCATCGTCATATAAGGCATTTTGGATAGTCTTATATATGACCTTATACAGATTTTCATTGTCGCTATATCTCATCTCCAGCTTCTGAGGATGAACATTTACATCGAGCATTGTAGGCTCCAGCTCAAAATCTATCACGGTAAAGGGAAATTTGTGGATCATTACGAAGGTTCTAAAGGCCTCCTCTATTGCCTTTGTAATGGTCTGATTCTTCATATATCTGCCGTTCACAAAATAATTCTCGTAGGAACGGTTGCCCCTGTTTATAAAGGGCTTACCGATATAGCCCGTCATCTTTATATGCTCACCTATGCCCTCAATCTCTATCAGGTTCCTGGTGATATCCCTGCCGTAGATCTGGTAAATGACTTCCTTGAGTCTGCCATTTCCCGAGGTTGACAGTCTGTTCTGTCCATTTAGTATAAATTGAAAAGCGATATTCGGATTGGACATGGCAAGTCTTCTCACCAGCTCTTCAATATAACCGCCCTCTGTCATGGGAGTCTTCATAAACTTCTTTCTCGCCGGTGTGTTGTAAAAGAGATTCCTTACGATAATGGTAGTTCCACCGGGACAACCAATCTCCTCAAAAGCAACCTCCTCGCCACCATGTATCTCATACCTTGTTCCCAGTATGGAATCCTTGGTCTTGGTAAGAAGCGAGGTCTCGGAAACAGCCGCTATGGAAGCAAGAGCCTCACCGCGAAAGCCCAAAAACGAAAGTCTGTTAAGATCCTCCGCCGTTTCAAGCTTGCTTGTGGCATGTCTTAAAAATGCTGTTCTCACTTCGTTCTTTTCTATACCAGCACCATTGTCGGTTATCCTGATAAATGAGAGTCCTCCCTCTTTTATCTCCACCGTGATAGCCGTTGACCCTGCATCTATGGCATTTTCAACAAGCTCCTTAACCACCGAAGATGGTCTTTCAACAACCTCTCCTGCAGCTATCTGATTTATCGTATCTCTGTCAAGTAATCTGATCATCTTACAAAAGCTTCTCCTGTAATGAATTCAAATACATAAGTGCCTTCATGGGTGTCATATTGGAAAGATCAAGCCCTTTAAGCTCAGCAATAAGCTCGCTTTCTGCCTGATTTGCAAAAAGAGAAAGCTGTACATTTTCCTCTTTCTTCTTCTTAAGGGAATGTGCCTTGATATTCTTGGCATTTGCTGCAATATCAGAATCGGATAGCTCGCTCGCTATCTCCATAGCACGATCGATAACAACTCTCGGAACACCCGCAAGTCTTGCTACCTGAATACCATAGGAACGGTCAGCGCCGCCCTTTATGATCTTTCTTAGGAAAATGATATTTTCTCCCTGTTCCTTTACCGCTATGCAGTAATTGTTGACACCACTTAGCCCTCCTTCAAGCTCGGTAAGCTCGTGGTAATGGGTGGCAAAAAGTGTCTTAGCTCCAATCTGTGAGCTGATATATTCAACCACTGCCCAGGCGATAGAAAGACCGTCAAAGGTGGAGGTTCCTCGCCCTATTTCATCAAGTATCAAGAGAGAATTGGGAGTGGCATTCCTTAATATGTTCGCCACCTCGTTCATCTCCACCATAAATGTGGACTGTCCCGAAGACAGATCATCAGATGCACCCACTCTGGTAAATATCCTGTCAACCAAACCGATATTTGCTGAGGCAGCAGGCACACAGCAACCTATCTGCGCCATCAACACTATCAAAGCCGACTGCCTCATATAAGTGGACTTACCCGCCATATTGGGACCTGTGATGATGGATATCCTCTGATCCTTTAAGTCAAGCAAAGTATCATTTGCTATAAAAAGATCATTGGGGATCATCTTCTCAACCACCGGATGACGCCCATCCTTTATGTCTATCACACCCTCTTCGTTGATGGTGGGACGAACATATCTGTTGTGCTCGGATACATAGGCAAGGCTTATAAGCACATCAAGTCTTGCTATGGAATCGGCAGTCCTTTGAACGCGCTTAAGGTTGCCTGCAAGTTCATCTCTAAGTTTTACATATTCCTCGTATTCAAGGGCATTCATCTTGTCCTCTGCACCGAGAATGGTATCGGCAAGCTCATTTAATTCCTCTGTGGTAAAACGCTCAGCATTTGCCAGAGTCTGCTTTCTGATAAAATGCTCGGGAACCAGATCCTTGTAGGAATTGGTCACCTCAAAATAATAACCGAATACCTTGTTGAACTTAATCTTTAGATTCTTGATACCTGAGGCATCTCTTTCCTTTTCTTCAAGCTCGGCAAGCCACAGCTTTCCATCAGTCTTGGCTTTTTTTAGCATATCTACATCTGCTGAAAAACCGTCCTTTATAAGACCGCCCTCTCTGATAAGGATAGGCGGTTCATCAATCAAAGTCTTATCTATCAGATCATGAAGATCAGAAAGTACATCAAGCTTTTCATATATATCCTTAAGTAGTGTCGAATTATAATCCTTTAATGCTCTCTTGATATCCGGAAGATAAGTAAGAGAAGTCTTAAAGGCTATCAGATCTCTCGGATTGGCTGTACGAAGAGATATCCTGGTCATTAACCTTTCGAGATCGTAAACAGGGATCAGATACTCCCTGATCTCCTCTCTTTTCATCATATCATCATTGATAGCAGAAAGGGCATCCAGACGATCCTCTATCTGTTTTTTTGATATCAGAGGTTGCTCAATATAACGCCTCAAAAGCCTTGCACCCATAGCGGTCTTTGTTTTATCAAGTATACCAAGCAGGGATCCCTTCTTAGTCTTATCACGAAGGGTTTCGGTAAGCTCAAGATTCCTTCTGGTAGCATTGTCAAGGAGCATAAAATCATCAACGGAATAGATCAAAAGCTCGCTTATATGCTCCATGGAATTCTTCTGTGTCTCAAGAATGTACTTAAGAAGTGCCCCTGATGATCTTACACTCTGAGGATATTCAGAAAGCCCAAATCCCTCCAAGGATTTGGTATGAAAATGCTCACATATTCCATTTTCGCAATTGGTCTTATCAAAATAATGATCGTTGACAGTGGAAATGGTGATCTTTAGTCTGTCTCTCATATAAGGGATATCAAGACCTAAGGAAAGCATCCTTTCATTGCAAATGATCTCTGAGGGGGTAAATTTAAATATCTCGTCAGAAAGCTTCCCGCTATCAGAAAGCTCGCAGGTCTTAAATTCGCCTGTTGAGATATCACATAAAGAAACTCCGATAAACGGAGCCAAATTAAAGACGGACTTTTGGGGCTTTAGATTGCCCTTGTCCTCACTCACATAGATACACATGAGATAATTGTTCATATTCTCCGTTAGCACCTGATCTGACATATTGGTGCCCGGAGTAACAACCCTTATGACCTCGCGCTTTACAAGACCCTTGGCGAGCTTTGGATCCTCCACCTGCTCGCATATAGCCACCTTGTAGCCCTTTGATATAAGCTGGTTGATATAGGTATCACAAGCGTGATAAGGCACGCCACACATGGGAGCACGTTCAGGCAGACCGCAGTCTCTTCCTGTAAGTGTCAGCTCTAGCTCCCTTGAAGCAAGCTTTGCATCCTCGAAAAACATTTCGTAAAAATCACCCAAGCGGTAAAAGAGGATGCAATCCTTGTATTCTTCCTTTGTATTTACATATTGCTCCATCATGGGAGACAATTTATTCTCACTCATCGGTTTTAAGTTCTCCGTAATAATAAAAGCCCTTGCATTCAGTAAGTCTTACATTTACCAGTTCTCCAATCAAAGAAGGATCACCGGGAAAATGAACTATCACATTGTTCTCAAGTCTTCCCGAAAGGTAGCCTTCAAGCTGGGCGTTCTTTTCTTCCACAAGAACCTCCATAACTCTGCCCTCAAAGCGCTTAACTCTCTCCACGGAAATCTCCTGAACCAGAGCAAGCACCTTGTCAAAACGCTCCTTTACAATATCCTCAGGAATCTGATCGGGACGCTCGGCAGCCTTGGTGCCTTTTCTGATGGAATAAATGAAGGTATATGCTGAATCATATCCCGCCTTTCTAACTACATCCATAGTTTCCTCGTTGTCCTCGTCAGTCTCGCCGGGATAGCCAACCATGATATCTGTAGAAAGAGAAATATCGGGTATAGCCTTTTTAATCTTATCAACCAAGGCTAGATAATCCTCCTTGGTATATCGACGGTTCATATCCTTTAAAAGCCTTGAACTACCGGTTTGAACAGGCAGATGAAGATGCTTGCATATCTTCTTGGAATGTGCCATCACCTCGATAAGATCATCGGACAGATCCTTGGGATGTGAGGTCATAAAACGGATCCTCTTAAGTCCCTCAATCTTTTCAACCTCTTTTAAGAGCTCAGCAAATGACATGGGTTCCTCAAGGTTCTTGCCGTAGGAATTCACATTCTGACCAAGAAGCATTACCTCAACAACACCGTCGGCAACCAGGCCTTCTATCTCACGAACTATATCCCTTGGATCACGACTTCTTTCTCTGCCTCGAACGTAGGGAACGATACAAAAGCTACAGAAATTGTTGCAGCCGAACATGATATTTACGCCGGTCTTGAACTTAAATTTCCTTGTTGAAGGAAGATCCTCAACTATCTCATCGGTCTTCTCCCACACATCTATCACTCTGTCATCAGTGTCGAAATGTATCTTTATAAGCTCAGCAAGCTTGAATACATTGTGGGTACCGAAGACTATATCCACCTGAGGATAGCTGGTTCTAAGCTTTTCAACCACATGGGCTTCCTGCATCATGCAGCCGCAAAGAGCAACTATCATCTCCGGATTGGCTTTCTTTTGATGCTTGAGCCCCCCAAGTCTTCCATAGACCTTCATATTGGCATTCTCTCTGACGGTACAGGTATTGTAGAGGATAAAATCAGCCTCTTCGCTTTCTGTAGGCACATAGCCTATACTTTCAAGTATACCTGAAAGCTTCTCAGAATCTCTGGCATTCATCTGACAACCAAAGGTGGTCACATGGTAGGTCAGATCCCTGTTAAGTCTTCTTTTCTTTTCAGCTATGACATCCTTTAGCTCCTCTATAAAACCTAATTGTCTTTTTGTTTCTTCTTCACTTATCTTATTCATAAATCATCCTATATATCCGCAAAGCGTTTTAACTGCTCCATATTTGCATTAAATCTATTCTCGTATTTGTCGATCTTAAGATCTGTCATGATATCCTTAAAATCAATGGCTGCAAGCTCATCCATCTTCTTTATAAAGGCTTCATCTTTCTCAAAATGAGCCTTAAGGTACCTAAGTGTATCTCTGTAACCAAGCTCATAGGTGAATTTCACCTGATGGTCGCTGAAATTAAGTGTTCCCGTAAAAAGATTGCCGGTCTCAGCAGTGGGCTTTATAAAGACGAATTCACAACCCGGATATTTGCTCTCATCTAGCTCACTTTCAGTACTTAAGCCAATCACGATGATCTTTCTGTAGCCTGCATCATAAAGAGGCTTTACAGGAGTATTGTCAGTGAGTCCGCCATCACGATAATATCCGTCACCGATCTTTACCGCCTCGTATATCACAGGAAGCGCTGACGAAGCGAGGATGATATGCTCGATCAGATTGTCATCCTTGCCATTTAGCAATGTATAAACCGGAACTCCTCCACTTGGTGAAGTGCTGTTGTCCGCATACCTTGTCATATTTACATACATCAGTCTTTCGCTCTCTGAAAGCTTTTTAAAGTTGATATGCTTTCTCATGACATCTATCATTTCATTTCTTGAAAATGTACCCTCACGCATATCAATGAGCTCAGGCTCTGTATCAAATACGGTCAAAAAATCAATATCAAGCCAAATCTGCTTTGCCGTAGCATTGTCCACGCTTTCAAAGAGAAGCTCGTTGATAGCTCCAATGGAATCACCTGAATAAGCTGTAACCTTTGATAATAGGTTATTGTATTCCATAAGCGCCTTCCACGCACCGATATGATAAGCGCCTCTTCCCCCACCACCGCATAGCACAAGTCCCCATTCATCGGGACCTATCTCTCTATCCGGGATCAGCTTGTCACCCGCAAATGGATTGCCGAGGATCACTTCTCTTTCTGAGATGCCCTCAATATCAGCAACCACTGATTTTAGAACATCCTCTTTTTTATAAACCTCGCGGACATCATCCACGGTGGGGTCATCTATTTCAAAAAATGTATTGAGCTTGTCTATCTTATTAAGCATATCATCTATATTTGTCATCTTAATCAACCTCCGTTACTTCGGTGCCATCAGATATTTAATTCCTTGCTTTAGCCCATCGACCGTCAGCGGATACATATGATAAAGCTCAGCTAAAGCCTTTTCGGATTCCATCCAGTGAGCTGTATTAAAGCCCGGATGATATTTGGGATTTAACCAAATGATCTTCTTGTAAAAGTTGTTGATGAAAACATTCCATTCATAGCCGGAAAGACCTTCATTGGGACCACGATAATTTCCTGTCTTGTCGTAAAGCTCCTCGGGAGCCATGGCGGCATCACCTACGATGATCACCTTATAATCCTTGTCGGTAAGCTTCATCATTTCGTCAACCTTGATCCAGTCTCCAAGCTCACACTCCGCACTCTTATACACATGCGAGTAGATACAGTTGTGGAAGTAATAGGTCTTTACATCCTTGAAATGATTCGCTTTATTCACAGCCTGAAACAGTGTATTACATAGTGCTGTAAAGGGATACATGGTACCGCCACAGTCAAAGAGAAGTAAAAGTTTCACCGTATTCTTTCTGGGCTTGTCATATTCAAGCTTTAATATTCCTCCCTGATTGCAGGTGGAATCAATGGTCTTATCTATATCCAGCTCCGTCTTTGCCACATCAAGTCTTGATGAATATTGACGAAGCCTACGAAACGCCACCTGAAACTGCCTCATGGAAAGCACCCGGTCCTGTCTGAAATCAGCGTATTTGTGCTCTCCTACCACAGCAAATGCCGAGCGCATTCCGGAAGTGCCGGCAACCCTGATACCGCCCACATTTCTTCCGCTGTGACCAAATGCTGAACCACCTGAAGTACCTATCCAGAAGTTTCCGCCATTGTGCTCGGAATTCTGTTCCGTAAGCCTTTCGTTGAACATTCGCTTGACCTCGGAAGCGGTACGTTTCTGATTGAATTTATAAAGATCCTTGTTGGGATCGTAGTCATCTCTTTCTTCATCTGCGTGAAGCCATTCAAGTATCTTATCCGGAAGCTTGTCCTCCGACTGAATACCCTTGTAGTATTCCTGGAACGCAAAATCATACTTGTCATAATCGGATTCCGTTTTGACAAGTATCATTCTTCCCAGATAATAAAATTTGGTAAAGCTTGAATCGGCAAGACCCTTATCGAGAGCCTCCAGGAATGTGAGCCATTCTGTCATGGAGACCTCGAGGCCTTTGGCCTTCAGCATATAGAAAAAATCAGTAAACATTAATTATTACGCTCTCTCTTTTCTTACAGCATTCAGATCCTCGTCCTTCTTTACAAGGACACCAAGATAAGGTAACTCCTTCATAAGTCTCTCAGGCTCGATACCTGAGATCATCAAAGCCTTAAGCCAGTCAATAAGCTCAGAGGTGGAAGGCTTTTTTCTAACATCCCTGATTGTTCTGATCCAATAGAATGTATCCATAGCCTGCTTTAAGAGGTTCTCATCTATCTTATCAAAATGTGCATTGACTATCTCTGTCATCTGCTCTCTGTCGGGGAAGGCGATATAGTGGAAAATGCATCGCCTAAGGAATGCGTCGGGGAGCTCCTTTTCTGCATTGGAAGTAATGATGACTATGGGCCTTGTCTTTGCCTTAATGGTCTTCTTTGTCTCGTGTATATAGAATTCCATCTTATCAAGCTCCCAAAGCAGATCGTTGGGAAACTCAAGATCAGCCTTGTCGATCTCATCGATCAGGAGGATAACCTGATCCTCGGAATCAAAAGCCTCTCCCAGCTGACCCAGCTTGATATAATGAGCAATATCATCCACACCCTCTACACCAAACTGGCTGTCATAGAGACGCTGAACCGTATCGTAGGTATAAAGACCGTCCTGAGCCTTCGTGGTTGATTTGATATTCCAGATATAAAGCTTTTTACCGAGGGCTTCGCTTATAGCTTCAGCTAACATGGTCTTTCCAGTACCCGGCTCTCCCTTTATGAGCAATGGCTTTTCAAGAGCTATAGCTACATCTACAGCCTGCATTAACTCAGGTGAAGCGATATATGTGCTTGTTCCTTTAAATGTATTTTCCATGTGTTTACTCCCTGATCTGACCGTTACCGAATATGATAAACTTGGTGGTTGTAAGTGCGTTAAGTCCCATAGGTCCTCTTGCATGAAGCTTCTGGGTGCTGATACCGATCTCGGCACCGAAGCCGAATTCGAAGCCATCTGTGAATCTTGTTGAAGCATTTACATATACGGCAGCAGAATCCACAAGCTTTTCAAATTCCATGGCAGCAGAATAATTCTCTGTGATAATGGCTTCGGAATGACCGGTACTGTACTTGTTGATATGCTCGATGGCTTCATCGAGGGAATTAACTATCTTTACTGAAATGATCTTCGCCAGATATTCAGTTCCGTAATCCTCTTCTACAGCCTTGGTTATAAGAGAGGAAAGCCTCTGAGCCTCTTCGTCACCTCTGATCTCACAGTTTTCTTTTGCAAGATCCTCTGCTATCATAGGGATGGCTCTGTCTGCGATATCTGAGTGAACGACCAGAGATTCGCATGCATTACATACACCGAGTCTTTGAAGCTTGGCGTTGTGAATGATGGGGATCGCCTTCTTTAGATCCGCATCTCTGTCAACATAGATATGGCAATTGCCAACACCTGTCTCTATAACAGGTACGGTGGAATTGTTGACTACATTTTTGATAAGTCCGCTTCCTCCTCTTGGGATTATCACATCGACATATTTGTTCATCCTGCAAAGTGCACTTACCGTCTCATGGTCTGTGCTCTCAATGAGACTAACGGCATCAGGAGATATCTTCAAGGAAAGAAGAGTTTCTCTGATCACATTTACCAATGCCTTGTTGGAATTCAGGGCATCGCTTCCGCCCTTTAGTATCACGGCATTGCTGGTTTTAAAACATAATGCAAATGCGTCCACGGTAACATTGGGACGGGATTCGTAAATGATGGCAACAACACCTAAGGGAACTCTCTTTTGTCCAATCATCAGTCCGTTGGGTCTTTCCTTCATGGAGAGGATCTCTCCCACGGGATCATCGAGTGCCACAACCTGTCTCACACCCTCTGCTATACCTTCGATCCTTTCTGTTGTCAGACGGAGTCTGTCTATCATGGCTTCGGATGTGCCCTTCGCTTTAGCTTTTTCTATATCCTTGTCATTGGCATAGATGAGATCTGCGCTGTGAGCTATAAGTGATTCGGCGATCTTAAGTAATGCCTCGTTTTTCTGAGGCTTAGTGAGAGTCATCAAAACCTTACTTGCTCTTTTTGCACTTTTTCCAATCTCAATAAGCTCTTCATTGATTACTTCGTTCATACTCTCTTACCTCTTTTCTTTCTTTTTAACGGGAGTGATGCTTCCGTCGGCATTTACTATACTTACATTGGCCATCTGTGCGTCAATATTCTGCCTGATAGCCGCTAAATATTCCTGTCTGAGTTTCTTCTGCTCTTCTGCCTCCATAACAGTCAGTCCCTCAGCTTTTGACTTATGATAGAGTTCGTTTATTCTTTTTATCTTTTCTTCTGTCATATCGGTAACCTCAAAAAATACAATAATTATGCCTATTATAGCAGAAATACAAACCTAATTCAAATACTTGTGGCAATATCATTCGTTTTAGTGTAAGATGTTAGCAGTAAATTTGAATTGGAGATTTTTTATGAACGAAACAGATGAACGCTACAGCACTGCTGAGGATGCCATATATGACGCTTTCTTTTTACTTTTAAAGGAAAAGGATATTGAAAAAATCACGGTTTCAGATGTGATCAAAAAGGCCGGTATCGTTAGAAGTACCTTTTACAATCACTATGAGAATGTTCCGGCTTTGGTGAGCGCTGCTGAGGACAAGACAATAAAGGATATATTCTCGTTGATGGAAAGCTTCCATCCACAAAATGACAAGGATATGTGCCATTCATATTTCCTTGCAATCTGCAATTACACAAAGAAGAACCCCTTTTTAGCAAATCTTTTGGAAAGCCCCAGAGGCGATGCATTCTTCGAAAAGACCATCACCATGTTTCATCGATATGTTACCGATGTTTCGCATACGGTAGTCTCAAAGAAAGACTATCAGATAGAGTTCTCCTACTACATAGCAGGCGCCATTGGAAGCACCATCGGTGTCCTTCACAAATGGATCACTGAAGATTTCAAGATTCCCGCTGAGGATATAGCAGATATTCTGGCGACGATATTCTTAACAGGTGTTTTGCCGTATCTGAAATAATAAGTCAATTATTTACCGTCGAGTATTCGGCGGTTTTTCTTTTTATAAAACACTTTTCATCAATCTGTTCGATAAGTTTCGGTCAATTTTTCTCGATGTGTTCATTAAGTCTTTAGGGGTATTGTAATCATTTTTCAAATCTGCTATGTTCTCACTTGTCAAGCAAACCAGTAAAAGATTTTTGGAGGTTATGAAGGATGAAAAAAGAGTACGAACTCACCGCTGCACAGAACATGCATTATCAGTGGATCAGGGAATACAAGACACAGCAGGTGTCAGGTGTTTCAATCGTGGCATCGATAAAGTCACCACTTGATTTTGGCCTTTTGAAAAAATGTATTGAACTCGAAACCGAGAGATACGGATGTTTGAGACTGCAGTTTACAAAGCCTGATAAGAAGGGAAATATCAAGCAATATATAGTTGATAAATATAAGGCTGATATTCCTGTAAAAGACTTTACCGGCATGTCCTTAAAGGAGGCCGATGATATCATGCAGAGCATGGCTTACGAAACTCTTGACGGAGATGATCGTCCCATGTGCGAGATCATGATGGTAAGACTTGCTGAGGGCTACAACGGATTTTTCATCCATATGGATCACAGACTTATAGATTCCTGCGGTATCGTGGTTATGGTAAATGACATCATGCAGCTTTATACACATTATCGCTTCGGTGCTGAATATCCTCAGGATCTTGCCGACTTTGAGAAGGTTCTTGAAAATGATCTAAAAAAGGCCAACAGCGAAAAGCGCTTTGCAAAGGACAAGAAGTTCTGGGATGATCAGCTTGATGCTCTTGGCGAGCCTCTTTACTCAGATATTCAGGGAACCAAGGTTTTGGAGGCCGCAAGAAAGAAACACAAGAATCCAAAGCTTCGTGCGGCTGATATCGAAAGAAAGGAGCTCTTTGTTGCAGTCAAGGATTATGTACTTGAGCCGGATCCCACAAAGTGGCTGATGCACTTTTGTATGAACCATCAGCTGTCTATGACAAACCTTTTACTTCTTGGCATACGTACCTATCTTCAAAAGGTAAATGACGGCCAGGAGGATATCACCATAGAGAACTTCATATCAAGGCGTTCAACTCATGACGAATGGACCTCAGGCGGAAGCAGAACCATCATGTTCCCCTGCCGTACCGTGATAAGCGAAGATACAGATTTCCTTTCGGCAGCCTACGAGATACAGAATATACAGAACAAGATCTATATGCACAGCAATTATGATCCTGCTCTCATTGTAGAGGAAATGAGAAAGAGATATAAGACACCTGCTGACACTTCTTATGAGAGCTGCTATCTTACCTACCAGCCTATGCCGGTTCGTATGGACAATCCTTTTCTTAAAGATATTCCCATGCATTCAAAATGGTTTGCCAACGGCGCAGCTACAAAGAAGATGTATCTTACTGTATCTCATACAGAAAACGGCGGTATGAACTTCTCATATCATTACCAGACAAAATGCCTTACAGAAAAGGATATGGAGCTTCTTTACTACTACATGATGAGGATACTATTTAAGGGTATAGCAGAACCGGATATGACTATCGGTGAGATAATCAAAGCAGTTTAAAATATAAAACAATTTATAAAGGAGAATAAAACAATGGATAGAACACTGGAATTTAAAGAGCTTATAGCACAGTATTGTGATGTAGCAGCAGAGGATCTTACAGAGGATATGCGTTTTAGAGAGGACCTTGATTTTAGCTCTCTTGGCTTTATGTCATTTCTCGGAGATATCGAGGATACATTTGATGTAGAGCTTGATCAGGAGCAGGCACTTAAGGTTATAACTGTAGGCGATGCACTTGATATGTTCAACGATCTTGTGGAGGCGTAAAATTTATGAAGACTATAGCTGAGATCTGGGATCACGCAGAAAACTCATATCCTGAACTTGCTGCAGTGAAATGGCTTGAGAAAAAGGAAATAAAAGAAAGAACCTATAAAGAGCTTGGAATAAATATTTCTCTTGTGAAGAAGGGCTTAAAGGCAGCAGGCTTTGAAGGCTCACATATCTCCTTGATAGGTACATCATCTGTATGGTGGATGGAGGCATATCTTGCTATCACCACAGGAAACAATATCGCAGTACCCCTTGATGCAGGACTTCCGGTTGAGGATCTTTTAGAGCTCCTTAATCGTGCTGATTGCGAGGCGCTTTTTATCAGTCCAAAGCTTAAGGGGATGATCGATCAGGTGAAAACCGAATGTCCCAAGATCAAAAAGATATGGTTACTTCAGGAGGATGATATTGAAGGCTTTGAAACGATAGAAGCTTTGAAGGTATTAGGCAAGGACAAAGAAAACGTAACTTCCTCTTCACCTGATGATGTGGCAACTATTATCTATACTTCGGGAACGACCGGAAAAAGCAAAGGCGTTATGCTTTCCGAGAGAAACCTTGCTGAAAATGTAGCCAACGTTCCTTTTTATTCCGAGCCCGGCTGTCAGCTAATGACTGTTCTTCCCATACATCACTGCTTCTGTCTTGTGATGAATTGGCTCATGGGCTTTTCCCTTGGTGCATCTATATGTATCAACGATTCATTTATGCATATGGTAAGAAATATGTCCATTTATAAGCCAAAGGTTATGCTGATGGTTCCTTTGATGATCGAGACTATCTATAAGAGACTTGCAGCTGCTGACCAGAGCATTCCCAAGAAAGCTGTAGCAGACAGCGTATTTGGCGGTAATCTGGAGATCATATTTACCGGTGGCGCACACCTTGATCCCTTCTATGTGGATAGCTTAAAGGAATATGGCGTATCCGTGCTTGAGGGCTACGGAATGTCAGAATGCTCTCCTGTAATAAGCAGTAATATGCCGGATGATCACAAGGTAGGATCCATAGGAAGACCTTTAAAGAATGCCGAGATAAGATTTGAAAACGGAGAGATACTTGTAAAAGGCTCAAGTGTGATGAAGGGCTACTACAAGATGCCCAAGGAAACAGAAGAAACTCTTAAGGATGGCTGGCTTCATACCGGAGACAAGGGCTACATTGACGAGGATGGTTTTTTGTTTATCAATGGTCGTGTAAAGAATCTGATCATCCTTTCAAACGGCGAGAACATTTCTCCTGAAGAGATAGAGAACAAGCTGGCTTTGGAAGCCTTGGTGGGTGAAATAGTTGTAACCGGTGAGAACAATGGACTTACAGCAAGGATTTATCCCGATCAGGAGGTAGTAGCCGCAAAAGGCTTATCAGGTGATACATTAAAAGCAGAGCTTCAGGCAGCGATTGATAAATTCAACGTAGACCAACCTACATACAAGAAGATCGTCGGCCTTGTAGTAAGAAATAATCCTTTCCACAGGAATGCAACAGGAAAGATTAAAAGAACTGAGGCTGAGATAGACGATTAAATAAAGCGAATTCTTCACACAATATAAATAAAGTGACAGGTTGTTATGGCCTGTCACTTTATTTTATTCACATCTTCCAAAAAACTCCATAACCTTCTCCTCATAATACTCCGGTGCAGTATAATAACAACACAGATGTCTTGCCTCAGGGATCAGGTGAAGCTCCTTTTCGGTCTTTGTGATATGAAAGTTTTTTATAGTATTTTCAGGCCACACATAGGTATCGTCTTCTCCGTGAAAAAAAAGTATGGGAAGCCTGTTCTTTTCGAGGGCTACAGAGGTATCCGTCTCCTTCATGGCAAAGCCGGCGAATATACGACAGAACAGATCAACTCGTAGTAAAAGCAGTTCTATGTAGTGAAGATGAAACCATCCTGATGCGATATCCCTTAGCTGCTGCTTCATGGAATGGAATGCGCAATCTGCGATAAGCCCTTTTACTTCCTTGGGAAGAGCATGACCTGCCGCAAGTATCAAAGAGGTCGCTCCCATGGATTGACCGTAAAGGTAAATGGGTAGCTTTTCTACATTCTCTTCATTGAGCCTTCCAATCCACTCGAGCATATCATACTGCTCTCTCGCTCCAAAGGTTATGTATTTTCCTTCGCTCTCACCGCAGCATCTTTGATCTACGAGCAAAAGACTTGAATCATGCTCATGAAGATATTTAGCAATAGCCGCCACACTTCCAAATCTCGTGCCTCGATAGCCGTGACACATAAGCACAATTCGCTTAGGATGTTCACAAGGATAATACGATGCGTGAAGTTTTAGTCCCTCAGCACTTCTGATATACCAATCCTTCATGGGTTGATTCAAGCACCATGCTTTGGTTTCCTCATATTCCTTTTCATATCTGTATCTTGGATGATTGACCTCCGTGTGTTTTAGCTTAAACCATTTTTTACTGATCTTTTTTCTATCAGATGATTTCTTCTTTCCGGCATAGGTACAGAATTTAAAAAACGGATAACCGATGGCAACAAAGCCACCGGCACTAATTGATGCAAAAAAGCCAACCTCACGGAGCAGGCTGTGATTTATATGTTTGATCATTTAATTGTCCTCTTTTCGGTAATGATCATATCAGGTTTTATATCATAGGAATCAGCCTCCACCTTGTCGACAATCTGAACCTCATACGCCAAAGCAATGGTATTTTCCACATCATGCTCGAACAGATATTTATCATAATATCCTCCACCATAGCCTATACGATTTTTAGTTTCATCAAATGCAACTCCCGGCATGATAACAAGTGCATTGTCTAAGTTCACTCTTTCATCACCGGTTGGTTCAAGAATATCAAAGAATCCGGGCTTAAGCTCTGACATATCATCAAAATAATAAAAATCCATTACACCATCCGATATTCTCGGAGCCGCGATCCTCTTTCCGTCACGGATACAGGCCTTTATAAGGGGCATGGTATCCACCTCTTTATTGATGCTTATATAAAGACATAGGGTATCGGCAGCTTTATATTCGTCAGTTTTAGTAACATTATCACAGATGATTGAAGATAGCTTTTTTACAACATCATCGGCAAGACCTATCCGTCTGTCCCTTATTTCTCTTCTTGTAAGTATCTTTTTTGGTTGCATAGCTTAACCTCTATTTTCCAATACATGCTTTATGGTATTCAACAAAATATCGTTCTCTTCTCTCTTTTTGATACCTATCCTAAAGTAACCTCCAAGACCCTTTAAGCCGTTCAGTTCATTTAAGCTCCTGATAAGGATCTTTTCCTTGAGTAAAAGCTCATCAAGGTTTATATCCGAACTAAAAAGCAGGAAACAGGTATCAGAATCCATGACCTTCATTCCAAGCTCTGAAAGTCCTTTTTTCAAATACGGCCTCTCAGTCCTTAAGATATCTCTCCCTTTATCCAGATAAGAGGTTTCTTTAAGGCAGGCAATTCCAGCATACTCTGCTATAGTACTTATATTCCATTCTGGAAGCATATAGTTTATCATGTCACAGGTTTTAGTATTACTGCACATAAGATATCCGAGTCTGATTCCAGGCATAGAATAAGCCTTTGTAAATGATCTGATGATCATAAGATTGTCATATTTATCCATCAGATTGATGCAGGAATTCTTTTCGCCCTCATCGGTCAATTCGATATAGCTCTCATCAACAAGAACAGGCTTTTCGTATTCCTTACAGTATGAAATGATATTCTCCAAAAGAGAAGGTGATATGAGCTTTCCTGTGGGATTGTTGGGATTGACTATGATCACAGCACTTCCACCAATTTTTTCTATGCAATCAATGATATCCTCATTGATGGTAAAGTCATGCTTAACATCAAGGAGATGATAGGTGATCGCCACATTCTTACTCATTGCCGCATAACGATAGCCGTCATAAGAAGGCATGGGTATCAAAACATTTCCTCTGATGATCCTTGAAAAAACAGCAGAAATAAGCTCAGATGCACCGTTTCCACAGACCACACATCTTGGATCAATGCCATGATAAGCGGCAATAGCTTTTTTCAGCTTTCTATGCAGAATATCAGGATAGTTCACTAAAAGCTTAAGTGAATCATCAATCGCCGATACAATACAATCGGGAACCCCCATGGGATTTAAGTTCACAGAAAAATCATGCTCTATTTCCTTGCTATATATGTCACCGCCATGTAATGTCATAAGAACCCCCTTTAAGTTAAAAATCCAACCTCAATACAACCTATTAAAAGACAAAAAAGCAAGAATACCTGAGATGTCTTATACATAAGTCTTACAGATCGGATGATATCATCTCTTTCAACCGGTCTTCTCTCATCACCTATGGTAGGCTTTTCGACAAGCTCACCAAAATAATAATTACTTCCCCCAAGCTTTATTCCAAGAGCCCCGGCGCAGGCTGCTTCGGTCTGTGCGGAATTAGGACTTTTGTGATTCCTTCTGTCCCTTTTCCATATATGCCATGCATTCTTCATATCGTAGCCTGTACCGCAAAGAAGACAGGCGAAACACATAAAGATCGCCGTGAGTCTTGATGGTATGAAATTCAGTATATCATCAAGCTTTGCAGCACATTTTCCAAAATCAGCATATCTTTCATTCTTATAGCCTACCATGGAATCCATAGTATTGACGGCCTTATATATATATCCTCCAACAGGTCCGAAAAGCGCTAAGGCAAACATGGGTGCCGTTATACCGTCGGAGGTATTCTCAGCTACGGTTTCTACAGCGGCTCTTATAACGCCCTCCTCACTAAGCTCTCTAGTGTCTCTTCCGACTATCCTTCCTACTGCCTGCCTTGCGTCAATCAGAGTTTTTTCCTTTAGGGCAAGGTGCACGTTGTAGGCCTCATCACGAAGATTTCTCATAGCCAGAGCCTGCCAGGTAAGGATAGCCTCGAGAAAGCATCCGAATACCTCATGCATACTGTATGCGCCAATAAGCAGCAAAAAGACGCACACTGCTGTTAAAAATATAACGATCAAGACCATGATAAGACCATTGAATACCTTATGATTTCCTTTGTTCATCCCTTTTTCAAGCCCTGAGATAAGAGCTCCTATCATCCTTACGGGATGGTATATCCATTCGGGATCGCCAAGCACAAGGTCTATCACAAAGCCTGCAAAAAAGGCGATCCAATGATATCTAAGCATTACTTTATCCTCATTCCTACCCCGCAAAATACACGCCATACCTCACTTGCATTTTTTGCAAGCTCACACAGGTATCTGCCGTATTCCTCGCGATAAGATCTTTCTTCTTTGTCTATGGGAACAATCCCATTTCCGATCTCGTTGCCAATGATGATCAGCTGCTCGTTTTTTAGAAGCTTATCATTTATCTCATCTATCAGAGATGCTTTATCCGTTTTAAACCTTTCCTCAATATCTGTGATGAATTTTGCTTTGTCTCCAAAATGATCTCTTGCAAAATCCTTCTTACCCTGAAAGGCTCCGCCCAAAACAAGTATCATATATTTTCCTCTATATCTTTAGCTTAATAAAACCGCAGATCACAACGGTAATAAGTACCACCATCTCGGTCATAGTCACAAAATATCCCGATGTATCTCCGGTGATCCCACCAAACTCACGAAGGCAAAATCTTTTGTATATCAAGGTCCATAAAAGTGCTGCTATAAAAGCAGCTAAGCCTGCAAGTATGTTGAAGCCTATCATGGCAACAGCACATATTAAAAGGGTCAAAAACAGCCAGTATTTTACATCATCCTTCCTTGTGTTGGTTGCCTCCTCATAAAGCATCCCTTCCGCTCTGGCAGGCTTGAAAAAGACAAGTGAAAGCCCTGAGAGTGTTCTTGAAAGCACAAAACCGACAGCAACTATCATAACCTGTCTGTCAGTCTTTAGCTCCGATAAAAATGCGATATACAGTATATAGTAAAGCAGAAGAGATATTATGGCAAATGCACCCACATGGGGATCCTTCATGATAGAAAGCTTTACTTCCTTTTCACGAAATGATCTGACAGCATCCATGGTGTCCATAAAACCGTCAAGATGAAAACCTCCGGTGATGATAAGTGGAATAGCTGTGCCTACTAAAACAGTAGCCGGCACACCAAGCTCTAAGCGCTTTGCAAAGCCTAACCAAAAATATAAAAGTAAGCCAATCACGGCCCCTATCCAGGGAAAGAAAACAAGTGAATATGCCATATCCTCTTTTTTCCACTTAAATCTCGGCATAGGTATTCTTGAATAAGTTGAAAATGCAATAACAAACGATCTTATCAAAAGCATGGTTCTATCCTTTGTGTACAATAGGTATTCCGGCAACAACCTCAACGACTCTGTCAGCGATGTTTGAAAGCTTTTTATTGATCTCTCCCATGGCTTTCATATAGGATATCGTATATTGATCATAGTCTGTTCCGGAATCGAATATATTGTCTGATACTATCACCAAAGAATCAAGCTTCGATAACAGGCCTTCGATATCCGAAACTATCTTATCTGCTATTCTTTCAGGATCAGGGATAAATGAAGGATCATCAAACATTTCATTGGCAAGAAGATTTGCCATATCCTCAAGTATGGCTACGCCCTTATGATCTTCAAGCTCTATCGCACCTATATCCTTAGTCTTTTCGATGGTTATAAAGTCTTTTCCCTCGCGTAGCTTAATATGTCTTTTAACCCTTTTATCATCCTCAGCATCGTGAACCTTCATGGTAGCGATATAATACCGAATTTCACGATCAAGCGCCAAAAGACAACCTTCTGCATATTCTGATTTACCGCTTGATGCTCCGCCTAAAATTAGTATCAATGACATAATTTCACCTGCTAATTGAATCTTTGATATTTTTCTATATCAATATCAGCAAAACGGAGTCCGTTCTTAAAAAATGAAAGCGCCATATCAAGAACAGGCATCAAAAGCACTGCGCCTGTTCCCTCGCCAAGAGCAAGATCAGCATCAATGATGGGACGCATATTGAGATTCTCCTCTGAAAAAAGCAGCTTTGCTACCGGCTCTCTGCTCATATGTGAGGGTATGATATATTCAGATACTACGGGATTGATAAGGACTGCTATATAGGCTGCTAAAGCGCTTATAACACCGTCAATAACGATTGGTATGTGATAGAGTGCGCCGCCAATATAAAGTCCTACCATAGCCGCTATATCGAGGCCTCCGGCTATTCTTAAAACCTCAAAGGCACGGTCAGGTGTGTCATTAATAGCCTTTATCATAGGTCTGTATTTTTCTATACCTTCTGCTATTACTCTCTTCTTTTTTGCAAGCCTTTCATCATCAAGACCTGCTCCTCTTCCTGTGACCTTTGAAGCATCAAGATCTAAAAGCAGGGCTGCACAAAGAGCTGTTGTAGAGGTATTTGCTATTCCCATCTCGCCGGTGCAGATGATGTTATACTGCTTTTCCTTTAAAGTAAAAACAGTATCAATTCCGGCTTTTATGGCAAGGGAGCATTCCTCCTCGGACATAGCAGGCTCCTTAAGAAAATTGTTGGTGCTTTTTCTTATCTTTTTTTGCTCCACGCCCTTGATCTTTTCATCGGTATCTATTCCTACATCAACAGGAAATACGTCTACTCCACAAGCCTTGGCAAGTGTACATACGGAGCTCTCACCCATGCCCATTGCCTTTGCAACCTTGTAGGTAACATCCTTTCCGCTTTGTGTGATATTCTCTTCCACCACACCATTATCGGCACACATTACAACCACGCATTTTCTGTCCAAAGAAATGTTGGTATTTCCCTTTATGGTGCTGACCTTGATGATCATATCCTCTAAAAGTCCGAGACTGTCTATGGGCTTTGCTATACTATCCCAGCCTTCCTTCATCTCACGTCTGATATTTTCGTTGGGCTTTGAAAGCACTATATTGAACAAATCTTCCTTCTTCATGATAAAACCTCCTCCTATATCTCGATATCTATCTCATCTCCGGGAATTCTCTCCTTGGAGTATAAGAATATCATATCGCCCTCAAGTAAAATAGTATCCCCACGGGGAATAAGCATGGTATTGTTTCTTTTGATCATAATGATAAAGGATTGCCTTGAAATATCAAGCTCCTTTATCCTTTGTCCTATCCAGGGGTGAAGCTTTGCAAGCACAAGCTGTTTGATCTTAATAGGAATATCACTCTTATAGGATTCAGCTCCGAGTATCAGCGAATCATCAACCTTCAATACCACATTGCCTCTCGGCACCATAGTTCTTGAGCCTCTAATGATGGCAGCAACTATCACACCCTTTGGAAGCTTCAGATCAATGATCTTTTTATCAGCCCAGGAGTCGCCTTCATTTATCCTCACATTGATAAAATGCACATCCTGTTCAAGAGCATATTCACCAAGCTTTTTTAGTCTTTGATATTGCTCAACGAATCCGGCAGAAATGATACCTGTAGGAATAGCCACCATACCTACTCCGAGAAATGCTATAACTATACCGAAAAACTTACCGGCAGTTGTGACGGGATAAATATCACCATATCCTACGGTAAGCAATGTGGATGCGGACCACCAGATTCCTGAAAATGCATTGGAGAATATTTCAGGCTGAGCTTCATGTTCAACCGAATACATGCAAAGGCTTGAGGATATCATCAATATCAAAATAATGAATACTGAGGATAAAAGCTGTTGTTTTTTACTCGACAATACCTCTGTGATAACATTTAAGGAATCATAATAAGCATTGATCCTAAACAGCCTGAATATCCTTGCTACCCTAAACATACGGAAAACAGCGGTTCCTGCCGGGAAGAATACCGGTAGATAATAAGGCAAAAAAGATAAAAGATCGATCACTCCGCTAAAGGAAAGAATATATTTTCTCAAAGCCTTTCCTTCGCTGTCAGCAGGATAAAGACACTTTGCAGTGATCAGCCTGAGCACATAATCCACGGCAAACATAAAGACCGTAACTGCCTCTATCGTCGTAAAAAGCTTGCCATAGCTTGCTCTCAGTTCATCATAGGTATTCATAATGGTAACAGCAAGGTTTATTATCAAGGCCATGGTTGATATCACATCATACATAGAATTGACCAGATCATCCACCACTCCAACTGAAACCATTTTAAAAAGCTTGTGTCTGAATATCGATATTTGTTTTTTTCTGTTGTCAATTATTTGTTGTTGGTTGTCCATTATACTTCACCATTAACGATTTTATATATATAATTTATATCCATATATTCTCTGAGAACCTCGGAAAGCTTGTCATATTCCCTATCTCTTGTATTCCTACTGTTCTCAGTAATATGTATATCCTTAAGACCGTTTTTATCGGCCAAAGCCTTTAGGATAACATTTGCAACCTCCGACCTGTCAAATATTCCATGAATATAGGTTCCGTAGGAATTGCCTGACATGAATAAGCTTGTTCCATCTGTCGCTTTTTCATCCGGACCAATAGTCCTTCCCATATGTATCTCGTAGCCCTCAAATGCTCCGTATGAAAGCTTTTCCAGTATCCCACTCACCTTATCAAAGGTTCCTTTTTTCTGAGTTCTTTTCTTATCTCCCTCTAAAATCGTTGTAAGTGGAAATATATCAAGTCCCCTTATCTCTTCACCTAAAGAACCTTCCACTCCGTAGGGATCCTTTATCATTCTTCCCATCATCTGAAATCCGCCGCATATTCCAAATAGCAAGCCGCCTTTGTCGATATGATCATAAATGCTGTCGAAAAAACCGTTGTCCTTTAGCCATTTTAGATCCGATATGGTATTCTTGGTTCCGGGAAGAATTATCATATCAGGAGACATAAGCTCCGAGGGACTCTTTATATACCTGACAGATACCTTATCTATACCTTCGAATACATCAAAGTCGGTATAATTGGATAATCTCGGATAAGCGATCACTGCGATATCTATATCCCTCTGTATTCTTCTTTCAAATCTGTCAGATAGAGAATCCTCTTCGGGGAGTTTTAAATCAATGTAGGGAACAACTCCAACAACAGGTATACCTGATCGATCCTCTAGTTCCTTTATTCCCGGATTCAGAATGGTTTTATCTCCACGGAATTTGTTGATCACCAAGCCCTTTACGCGCTTTTTTTCATCGTCCTCAAGCAACATCAATGTTCCAAGAAGCTGTGCGAACACTCCTCCTCTGTCTATATCTCCGACTAAAATCACGGGACTGTCAGCCATATCGGCCATGCCCATATTGACTATATCATTCTCTTTTAAATTTATCTCTGCGGGACTTCCTGCGCCTTCGATCACTATAGGACTATATTTATCGGCGAGGATATTGTAAGCCTTCATGATATCAGGAACAAGCTTTTTTTTATGGTCAAAGTACTCTCTCGCTTTCATATTCCCGACCACTTCACCGGCTACTATGACCTGAGATCCAACATTACTTGTAGGTTTTAACAGGATAGGATTCATCAACACTGAAGGTTCAAGCATAGCTGCCTCTGCCTGCATAACTTGAGCCCTGCCCATCTCAAGCCCTTCCTTGGTAATGTAGGAATTGAGTGCCATATTTTGAGACTTAAAGGGAGCAGGTGAATATCCATCCTGCTTAAAAATACGACAGAGTCCGGCAGCGATCAGGCTCTTTCCAACATTTGACATTGTCCCTTGAATCATTATATTATGCATATTCGATTATTATTACAGGTAGCTTCGTTTCTTATAAAGTGAAAAAAGGACAGACGATAAAGGCTCAGTCTGTCCTTCATTATTACTTTAATTCTCCGTCAAGCTCCAAATCTTCTTCAGGGAAAAAGGATTCATCCTTTTTCTTAAGTCTCTCTTCAAATTGTTTAACAGGCATAGGTCTGTCAAAATAAAAGCCCTGAGCCAGATAACAATTATTCTTCTTTAGTAACTTCACCTGTTCAAGTGTCTCAACGCCTTCAACAATACACTCAAGTCCCATATCCTGAGCCATAGCGATAACATGCTTTAGCATCACCATCTCATTCTTACGGCTCTGTCCTATCACAGGAAGGAAGCTCTTGTCAATCTTTAGAACATTCCAGGGAATCTCACGGATAAGATTGAGGGATGAATAACCAATACCAAAATCATCCACAGAAGTTGAGATACCTCTCTCCTGAAGTCCGTAAACGACTCTCTTTAAATCCTTGAACTCCACATCAGTGGTTGTCTCAGTAAGCTCTATCTCTATGTACTTATATGGAACATCATAGGAGTCGATGATCTGAAGAATGTGATTCAAAAGATCCATATCACCAAGATGTCTTCTAGACAGATTCACAGATACCTTGACAGGTTCAACTCCTTCGTCAAGCCATCTTCTGATATCTGCACACACATGGGCAAGCATATAAAAATCAAGCTTACATATGTTCATGCTTTGTTCAAATACCGGGATAAAATCGCTGGGAGGAACAAGTTTGCCATCTCTTTCCCATCTACAAAGTGCCTCAGCTCCAACCAGATTGTATCTCTCAAGGGATATCTTAGGCTGATAATATACCTTGAATTCTTCGTTGGCCATAGCGTCAGGGAAAAGACTTTCTATCCTCTTCATCTCAGACTGTCTGTGCATCAGATTCTCGTTGAAGAATATCTCATCCGTTCCGTGAGAATTCTTTGCAACATTCATAGATATACTGATCTTGTCCATGATATCTTCAGGAGTTCGTATCTTATCATTCTCGTCTACAATATAGAAACCGGCAACAGAGCAAACCAGGACTCTCTCCTTGCTTACTTCATTGAATATAACTCCCTCACCATGAAGGTGTCTTCTGACAACCTCAAGATCTGACTTTAGAAAAATAGCAGCAAAATTGTCGCCGCCTACACGAACCACAAGTCCGGGTTTTTTAAGCTTTTTCTGAAGCTGGGCAATATATTTTTTCATAACCAGAGTTCCGAGATTACGTCCTATCTGATCGTTGACAACTGAAAATCTTTTTAGATTGAAGAATACGGCACCAAAATCATTGATCTGTCCTTTTGCGATCATCATACTGGTAAATCTCATGAATTGGGCTATATTGGGCATACCAAGCTGCATATCGGTATAGGTTCTTTCGTCAACCTGTTTCATCATGCTTGCACGACCGTTGAATGTAAACAAAGCCTTCTGAAATACCCTTACCTTATTGAGCTCTTCTTCGCTCCATGGCGCTTCATTGGTATATTGATAAATGTTGTAATGAGCGGCACTTCCCGCACCGGTCACCTCTCTTACGAATAGTTTTCTGTCTCTTGAAAATTCACCCTGACTGTAGAACACAACCAGTTTGCCTGAGTTCATGCGTTCCTTCTGCATGTTCTCATAGTAGACCAATTCAACCCTTGCTATTCGAAGAATGCGACAAAGCTTATCCATTGCCACGTGAGTATCTCCGTTTACGATACCGTTTATCTTCTCCATACGGACAAGAAATTCTTCCAAAGCCTGATTGTATGCTAAGATATCTATTGCCATACCCATACTCTCCATAAAATGCGAAACCCGCCAACCAAAATACTGTTCAAAGTATTGGTGAACAGTAAAAACACCTATCAATGATTATAACAGATTTTGTCTATAATTGCTATATATTTCTTGATTTTTCATCTATTTTTATGCACAAAAACGATTTGAGTTTATCATTTTTTTCCTTTACAAACTTATAAAAATAGCATATTATTACTTTATTATGTAGTTTTTAATACTATGTGTTGTTTTTAAGGAAGAGAAATGAAAATGGATAAGAAACATTCAGATATTATGAATATGCTTAAAGACCTTATCAGACTTGATTATATCGATCCCAAGGATATACCTGATATTGAGCTTTATATGGATCAGGTCACAACCTATTTTGACAAACAGTTTGCCAAGAGTCGAAGGAATGAGGATGACAAGATCCTCACAAAGACTATGATCAACAATTATTCGAAGAACGGTCTTTTACCACCCTCCAACAAAAAGAAATATGGTAAGGAGCATATCATACTGCTGATATACATCTATTATCTAAAGAATTTTCTTTCCATAGGTGATATCAAGACTTTACTCTCTCCTCTCACCGAGGATATGTTTAATGACAGTTCTGATAAAAACTCAGATAAAGATAATAAGGCTTTTAATGATGTTTATACCGAGATATTTAGTCTGATGCAGCTACAAAAAGGTCTGACTGATAAAAGTCTTTATTCAGCCTACAGACTGGCAGACAGATGCTATGATGACGAAGACGACAAATACCTTCACATGCTGGCATTTATCTCGGTACTCAGCTATGACATCTATGCTAAAAAACAGATAGTCGAATCATTAATTGATGAACTCAACAAGGAAATCGAGAAAAAGAATCCGAAAAAAAAGGATAAGTAAAAAAGAAAGTGGGCGTATGATGGAATCCATCATACGCCCATTGAGGTTATATGAAAAACAAACTTATGAAAACAACATAATTGTAGTCTTTTTATTTCATTCTGTCAAGCACCATATCATAGCTGCCGTTACCGTAATTAAGGGACCTGTTCACTCTTGATATGGTTGCCGTGGATGCTCCTGTTTTTTCGGCCACCTCGTGATAGGTGCAATTATCCTTTAGCATGCATGCTACCTCGAATCTCTGAGCTAGTGATAAAAGCTCGTTGACAGTACATATATCCTCGAAAAACTCAAAATACTCTTCTTCATTCTCAAGTGTCTTTATTGCTTCGAACAGTCTCTTGACTGCATCTGTTCTTATCGTCTTACCCATAGGTAAAATCCCCCGAAAAATTATTTTGCTTTTTTAGCTCTGGTGGACTTTGATTTTACAGGCTTTGTGTCCTTCACCGGAGTCTCTACCCATACGGCAGCGGATCCGCGATTCACATAGAACTCGCCACATCCATCATCATCAATCTTGATGTTGTATTTTGCATTACCTGTGATATCCGAGAAGAACTGTCCAGCATGGTGTCTTCCTACGTACATCCTCTTGGTTCCACCTGCTCCGTCAGAGATCACTACAGCCACGCCTGAGCCCTTGTGCTCCTCGTCACCCTCTCTGGTCCAACCAATGCAGTTGGCGTCATCAAAGTAGTCATGCTGATATCCGTAAGCATAAAGCTTTCTTGCTTTAAGGATGGGATCAAGAACCTTCTTCATAGACTTAACCTTGCTTGAAGGAATTCCGTAATAATCGCCGTAGAACAATGAAGGATAACCCTGCTCACGAAGCATGATAAATGCATAAGCCATAGGCTTGAACCACTCTTCTACGTAAGATTCTCTGATACCGCCGGGCTGAGATTCGTGACAATCTACAAATGTAACAGCCTCTGTGGGAACCATTGAAACCAATGTATCATCCGCAAGAGTACGAAGATCATATCCGCCATGTGCCTTTGATGCATCAAAAAGTCTGAGATGCAAGGGTACATCTAAAAGTGTGATCTCGTGATTTACATTCTGTAAAAATTCATTGAGCTTATCAACATCGAAATGCCAGCAATCGCCAAAGCTTACTAAAGGCTTTCCGGACACATCTCTCATCATTGATACCCAATCACGATAGAAGCTGCAGGCAATCCTATGAACTCCTGAAAGCTTTACACCATCTACTCCTGTCTCACTGATGAACCATGCGCCCCAACGATAAAGCTCATCAACTACCTCCTGATTGGTGTAGTCAATATCAGCGCCCATAATGTAGTCATATTTATCCTTGTCGCCTGCTACATATTCTTTCCACTTCTTTCCTGTGAAACGCTCTATGGCAGCCTTAAAATCATCTGTATCCCAATCTATACCGTCAAAATGCTTCCAATTCCATGTAAACTTTGAATACTTACCTTTTCTTCCGGGGAAATCAAACTTTGTCCAGCCCTTTATCACACGCTTGCTGCCAACCATCTGATTTCTGCTGTAAGCATTAAAATCATCAGCAGAGATAAGCTCTGTGCCATCAGCACCAAAACGATAGCCTGTGGGGATATCAGCATATACCTGAATATCCTTTTCCTGTAAGGCCTTGATAGCTGCAATATAATCCTTTTTTGTTCCGTATTTGGTGGATACTGAGCCCTTTTGATTAAATTCGCCCAGATCATAGAGATCGTAAAGACCGTAGCCTGTATCGTTCTTTCCGGCTACTCCTTTAAATGCAGGTGGAAGCCAAACTGCTGTTACTCCCAGATTCTTAAGCTTGGTGGCATCAGCTGCCAGCTTTTTCCAAAGTGTGCCGTCTGCAGGCATATTTTCTTCAAAGCACTGCATTATCAATCCGTTGTTCCCCATTGTTCCATCCTCCATTTTTTGCTCAGAGTTTTTGTTTGTCTAGCTTTTTACAGTATAACAAATATGACCTAAAATCGCAACCACCTATTGTGGCTAAATTCACTGTTGAAATACGATTCATCTTTTAAAAAACTTACTGTATTACTCCCCTTCAATAATTGCTGAATTGGTTTTAATGATAGCTCTGGGAATAGAATCCTTCGCATTCTTCCAGGGTTCATCCTTGTATCTGTAATCATATTTATTGATAAACCAGGCAACATCTTCATTGACTCTCTCGATATTATCAAAGAACACCTTATCAACAGTTTGAAGGAATTCAGTAAGGTCATTTCCGGACAATTCCTTAGCGGCATTCTCATAGAGCAGACCATAATGCTCAACACAAAAGCCCTTACAGCTCTTTACTGCATCCTTAAATGAACTGTCCTTCTTCCACATGTGGAAAATGGTATTCACATATCTTTGAAAGGTATCCTCGATACGACCACAGATAAAACAGGTTGATTTAAGACCTTTGACATAGTCAACTACCGAGCTTCCGCCTGTGGCTTTTTTAAACAGTCCGCCACCGGAGGGCTTATCACTTGAAGCCTGCTTTAAGTCCTTTATCACTTTGTCCATATGGGTATTAAGCATCAGTGCAAGACCAAGCCTGTTCTTCTCATTATACAGATCTCTGATATGCTTGCCGCAAAAGCCAAGCTTATCTGTCATGGCACGATTGTCATCCTCCATATAGCTTGGTCCCATGGTATATTCTATGGCATTCCTCTCTAAAGATCTTCTCATGGCACAGATAGGACACTCACAGTCCTCGTTGAATGCATCTGTAACAGGTATGGTATATAGTTGTTCTTTCATAAGGCACTCCTTTTTCTTATATTCACATATGCCTATTGTATGCGTTTTATGGGAGGTTTGTCAAATATAAAAAACATCCTACAGTACCGAAATACCGTAGGATGTCATAATGATGTCTAATTATTTAATCTTTACTTTCTTTGCCTTACCCCATGAACCGTAGGCTGTGAAGGTATTTGAATACTTCTTGGTTACACGGCACTTAAGGTTAAGTGTCTTCTTACAAGAAGCGGGGGTGTTTCCACCCTTTACAAGTCTAAAGTTTGCTGAAGGCTTGTTGGTGGTATTGGGGCAGCTTGTACCGTAGATATTGTACTCATAGCTTGTTGCACCCTTTACCTTGGCAACAGTGATCTTACCGTTTGCAGCGTAGAAGGTATACTTCTTCTTGTACTCATTCCACTTACCGGGATTGTAGGTAAGAGTTCCTGTTTCCTTTGAAATCTTTATATTGGTAACACTCTTTATAGTGGGCTTTGCAGCAGGTGCTGTACCAACTGTAAATGCCTTGCTAAGCTTACTCTCAGCCTTTGACTTGCTGTCATAGTTGGTAAGCTTGATCTGATACTTAGTATTTGCCTTAAGCTTCTTAAGAGTAATGCTGCTTCCCTTTGCTGTGCCTGCAAGCACGAACTTGCTTCCCTTCTTAAGATAGATCCTGATTGAATCTGCCTTTGAATCAGAGTTTGTACTCCAGCTCTTTACTGTGATAGCGTTTGAGCTACCGGTTCCCTGATAATCCACGAAAGGCCTGGGCGTGTTGGTAACAGTCCATGTATCAACGACCTCGCCTCTCTCATCCTTGATCTTTACAGCAAACTTTCCAAAGTTGTCATCCTTGAAGATAACCTCTGTCAAAGGATTATCCTTGTCTAAAGAAAGCTTTGAGGTATCAACCTCAGCGCTCTTGGGGAAGCCGTCTGCGTCCTCGGGAACAATACCGATGATGCTGTTTGATTCTGTATAGTTCTTACCTTTTTCCTCAACCTTGATCTCGTTACCCTGCTTGAACTTAAGACCGGTGATTGGCTTATAAGGTCTCAATATAAAGCTCTTGAAGCCTCTGTCCATATTCTTGCCGATTGAACCACCTCTAACAAACATATAGTATGTTCCGGCCTCATAGAAAGACATCTTAGCCTTGTTATCTTTCATCTTCTCTCCGCCGGGCTCGGTCTGATAAGAAGTAGCTGTAGTATTGGTGGGATAGAAAATATTAGCATCAAGCTTAGAAAACGGAATTTCTTTGTTAGAATTTAACTGCTGACTAAGTCCATCATAGAAATTCTTGTCTGAAACAGCAGGTGTAGTACCATCATTCTTGTAGAACATAAAAGTCGCAGAAGTATTATAAGGCTCAAACTCGATTGTTGAAGGAGCTGTGATGGTGAACCTAAACCAAGTTTCTTCGGCCGGGTCTGCTCCCTGAGGAATAGATACAGGTGCAGCTGTAGTAACATTAGTAAGGTCATAAGCAGATTCTTTTGTGTTGTAGTTGTTCGCTTCTTCAAAAGCGATCTCAACTGATCTTGATCCTGCTACTCTGATGATAACAGGAGTATTTGCCTTTACCTCTTCATAAGAACCACCGTAATACTCACGTCCTTCAAGCCCCTTATAAATGGTTCCGCCTGAGAACTTTACCATACCATCCTTGGCGAAAGTAATGGAATAAACCAAGCCTTCCTTTGAGCCACTGTATGAGTATGTTCCAAAATCAGAAATAGTACCTATATAAGGATCACCTGTTGTTCCTGTTCCGCCTGTAGGTGTTAAAGCTGTTGCTGCATCAACAACTGCTGATGAAAGAACAAATCCTCCGATAAGCAGAAGTAATGCAAATAAATGTGTTGCTATTCGTTTCATTGAATGCCCTCCTTTTGATTAAAGATTATTGGGATAGCTAAATTTTAAGGTGTGTAATATGATTTTTTAGCTTATCCCCTCTTATCTTGTGTCAGTAAACATAATACCATAAAATGACACTTCTATCTACCCAAAATTTTTTATATACATTTTTAAACTGAATTCGGTGCCTGCCATATTGACAGACACCGAATAATATTCATTGTTTTACAACCTATTTACTTGACTGTAACCTTAACCTTCTTGGCATATCCGTTTTTAGCATATATCCAGATAACTGTTGAACCCTTCTTCTTGGCAGTTATCTTTCCATTCTTGTCTACGGTTGCAACAGTCTTGTTTGTAGATGCATATCTAAACTCAGTTGTATGTGCATCTGTAAGCTGCTTTTTCTTCTTGTCAACAAGTACAGTTAGCGCTTTGATCTTCGAGGTCTTACCCTTCTTAAGAGTAAGTGATTTACTGCTCTTTAAGGTTATCGACTTAACATTGGTAAACTTGGTATTCTTAACACCTACAATGTGAGCTGTGATAGACTTACCGATCACTACCTTATTGCCGCCGATATTCCTGTAAGCACTTACATAAACCTTGAAATTCTTCTTAAGCTTCAAAGCCTTGCTGTTGATCTTATTGATCTTGGCTGTTACAGTATTTGCTTTCTTGATGGTCTTTGTAGCCTTGGTAGTGAACTTGCTTCCACAGTACTGTACAAATATATCATAGCCATCTGCATAGCTTACCTTACCCCAGGTTACATTGATGTTCTTTCCTACCTGATCAACCTTCAAGCCTTCGTTGATCTTAAATGTAGTAGTCTCAACCTTTGCAGGGGCAGTATATTTCACAATCTCAGCCTGGATCTCTTTTTCTTTTTCAGATATTTCAGGATCCTGTGACTGAGGTGCCTCTGTGGTTTCTGTTGTCTCAGTTGTTTTGGGAGCCTCAGTTGTATCAGGTACCACAACAGGGGTATCAGGTACTACTATCGGCTTGTCCCAACCAAGTACATAAGTAGAGAACTTTCTTGCGTAGATAATAAGTGTAGCTCCGTTGTCCTTGAACTCACAATGCTCTCCTGTTGTACCCTGAGGTATTTCATCAACTCCACCATCATGATATCTGTAAACCACAAGATTCTTGTGTGAACGCTGCTCTTCGGTAAGAGCTATCTTAAGAGCCAGGAGATTGGGTGTCTCTTTAAGCAATGAGCTTACCTTATTGCTGTTGACGTCTATTACTTCTTTGATGATCGAGATATCAAGGATCATTCCGATATCCTTTCCGGAATTCTCAGCCTTTGAAATAAGTCCCTTTTCAGATGAAGGTACATCTGCGATACCTGTTGCATTAAGAGTGATATTAACACTTCCGCCATTTAGAACCTTGATCTGATCATCCTTTGTAATACCTAAGTCATCCTTATCTACCAGGTTTTCATAATCCATAAGCTCATCCATACCTTCGATAACTGTCTTTGGAGCATTCACTACATTGACAGCTGTAGAAAGGTCTCCGATATTTGAGCCCTCGTTTACAACCTTGCCCTTGTTGTCGACAGGTGCATTGAAGCTGTTGTCACTCATGATACCATTGTTGGTCACAGGCTTATTGATCTCGGTATCGGAAATACTTCCGTTGTTGGTCACGCCAACATCAATACTACCGCCACTCATGGTTTTGTTGTTGGTGATAGATCCGTCACCGCCTACAGTACCCTGGTTGTTGATCTTTCCGTTATTGACAAGTGTTCCGTCTACATCAAGCTTCACATTATCTGCGACCTTCAATGTCGAATTCTTGTCAACTACAAGCTTGATATCATCAGGTACGGTTATATCATTCTTAACAGTCACATCATTTATTATATGAACCTCACCTGATCCCTCTGAAAGTGCAGTTTCAAGAGAACCATACTTCATATAGCCGTCAGCTGCTTTATAGCTTGTCTCCTGCTCGCTGTTTTTAAGCCACTTAGCATAAACAACCGTATCCTTCTGGATAGCAGTATCAAAATCATACAGTGTATCCATGTTTTCATCTGTGTACCAGTTTACAAATGTATGATCTGCATCCTTGGGATAAGCAGGTCTTGTTGCCTTGTTGCCTCGAACTATTGTCTGAGCTGCTATCTGAGTTCCTACATTCATCATATTGAAGGTGAACTGATAGGTAATAGCATTACCCTCATTGTCATTAAATGTTGCATTGGAATCGAGATTGTCAACATCTCCGCTTACATCCGTTCCTTCAACTGATCCGTTGTTGATAAGATCACCCTTGATGTCACTGTTCTTTATAGCACCCTCGTTGATTACCGTCGAATCACCATCACCAACCTTGGTATTTTCAAGCTCTCCTGTAGGTTGATTGGTAATATTTCCGGTTACCTTGGATTCATTGCCCTCAGAACCCTTGTAGGTTCCGGAATTATCCAGGTTACCGTTTACATCTGTATCTACGGCTTCTCCATTATTCAAAAGATCACCATTTACAGTACATCCGTCTATGCTACCGTTGTTTTCTACATTGCCAAGCGTCACATCATCAATAGTACCTGTAGCTCCATTGATCGTTTTGCCGCCGACTGTAGAGGTGTTATTTTCTGTGCTCTTGAAGGTTCCGTTGTTGGTAAGATCTCCATCCACATCTGTGTCAGAAATAGTACCACCATTGATTACATTGCCCTTTACATCAGCACCGGAAACATTGCCGGAATTATCAAGATCACCATCAACTGTTGAGTCTTTTAATGTACCGGAATTGTCAAGATTTCCGGAAACAACTGCATCAGATATAGTTCCGTTATCATTATTGGTCACATCACCCACAATGCTTGTGTTGCTTATGTTTCCACCGATATTGTCTAAGTCACCCTTCACATCAGAATTGGTCACTGTACCATTGTTGGTTACATCACCATTTACATCATCACCGGTCATAGTACCATTGTTGGTCACATCACCGTTTACATCTATACCATCAACATTTCCGTTGTTGGTCACAGGGCTGTTGACAGCAGACTTATCGCCCTCTCCCTTGATAGTACCATTGTTGATGATAGGATCATTGCCTTCGGTATTGTCAAGGGAACCTGTCTCTGAAACCTTCAATGTAGTTCCTTCATCTACAGTAAGGCTTGTGCCCTCAGGTATAACAAGAGACTTTGTGATCTCAGTGTCATTTTTAATAGTTATTTCCGTAGGCTTAGGATCAGCTGCTAAGGCTTCTTCAAGTGAACCATAGTTTGTATTACCCGCAGTATCCTTCCACATAGTCTCCTGATCATCAGCGCATAACCATTTTGCATAGAGAATCAAATCTTCTGTTACAACCTTATCGAAGTCATACTTTTTGCTAAGTGCTGCATCTACGAACCAATCAGCTACGATCAGTCCTGCCTGATCATCAATGATCCTTGAAGGCTTTTCAACCCTTCCGCCCACAACTATCTCTTGTGATTCAATAGGATCTCCATAAGCTCCAAGGTCAAAGGATACGGTTCTTGTAGCATTGTTAATATTTCCTGTTACTGTACCATCGGTGATGGTATTTGACATGGTTCCTTCATTGTTGATGTCACCACCAACAGTTGCGGGATTCTTCGGATTATCACTACCAAAGGTTGCATTCTCATCATTATCAACATTGCCGCCTACATTGGTGTTGGTAGCTGATCCCTTGTTGTCAAGATCGCCAACTATCTCTGAGCCATTTATAACAGCATCCTCGTTGTTGGTCACATTGCCATCAATAGATGAATCTTTAATAGTGCCATTATTTGTGGTCTCACCCTTGATATCAACATCCGTTATGGTTCCGTTGTTTGTGATAGGGCTATTGATTGCAGGTTTGTCCCCTTCATTATCTCCCTTAATAGTACCATTGTTGATAATAGGATCATTGCCCTCGGTGTTGTCAAGAGAACCATCCTCAGATATTTCCAAGGTAACATCCTCGTCTACAGTAACCGTAGTGCCTTCAGGTATAACAAGAGGCTTTGTGATCTCTGTGTCATTCTGAATGATGATACTTGCAGGGTTAGGATCTGCCTCTAATGCTTCTTCAAGAGTTCCGTAATGATCCTCACCCTCAGTATCAGTCCATTTAGCCTCCATGGTGGTATTAGAAACCCACTTAGCATAGAGTGTGGTTTCAACCTCTACTGCAAGAGTAAAGTCATAAGCATTAGTCTTAGCTTCATTGGTATACCATCCTTCGATGATCTGATCCTCGTAGCTTGCTCTGGCAGGCTTTGTAACCTTTCTGCCCTTTTTGATAGTCTCATCAGGAATAGTTACAGCATCATTACCGGTCACGAAGTGTACAGTTACCATATCGAAGTTGGTTTCGCCATCTCCGGTGGTCTCACCTTCGACATTGGTATTGTCCATCTGACCTTCATTATAAACATTACCTTCAATATCATTATGTCCGTCTTTGCCGGTACCAATGATCTTGCCGTAGTTTATGATCACACTTGAGTCAGGAACCTCGATACTACCGTTCTCTTCTATGGTCACGGTCACACCCTTGTCGATAATGAGCTTTGTATTCTCAGGAACCTCAAGAACCTTATCAATAGTCATGTCGTTTTGGATATGTATCTCAAACATACCATCCTCTGTAGCAGGCTCCTTGTCCTTAAGCTCATCAAGTATCTCTTCAAGAGTTCCATACTGCTTTTCGCCATTCTCGTCCACATAAGAAGACTGATCTTCAGTATCTACGGGATCCGGTGTTTCCTCAGAGGCTTCAGCCAATTTCCATGTAGCCTTGAATGTAAGATCTGTACAGGTACCTGAAACGATCTTTACATTTATGGTGGGTCTCTTAAGGGTATCACCGATCCAACCGATAAACTCATAGCCTTCCTTAACAGGATTGTTGAGTGAGAAGGTTTCGTCATCAGCTGTAAAGCGCGTTCTGTTCATGCTTCCTGTAACCTTGCCGCCATCAAGATCGGTGACAAGCTTATATACAGCTGCATCCCAATCAGCAACAACACTGATATTTCCGGTGGTGTTTGCAGGTATGGTAAATGAATTTCCTTCAAGCTTTGTGGGAGCCCCACCTGCTATTGAAACATACCAGCCGTCAAATGCGTCACGACCTCTCTTTACTGTATTCAATGTTACAGTCTGATCAATGCTCTTCCTTGCATAGAATGAAGGATTGTCAAAGGCAGCATCCGCAAGCTCTCCATGCTTATAGTCATAGTTGATCTTGTAGGTCTCCTGCTTAATATAAACAGTGAACTCAGATGAGCCGTCATCAGCTATCTTTCCTGAAAGAACATTGACCTTAGTTTCATCTATAGAGTAGAAACAATTAGGATCTGTTTCAGCCATGTATCTTGTAATAACATCGCTCTCCATATTCAGAGTAATATTCTCATCTGTATTTGCGGCAAATTCCATAACCTTCGGTTCATCAGTATATTTACCGTTAACCTCATAGAATACATTGAGCTTAGCTGTGGTTTCGGCGGGTGCCCAGGTAGCCTTATAGCTTCTGTTTCCTGTGGAATTCTCAGGGATCACAAGATTTGAGATAGCAGCCTCAAGACCTGTTCCTGTCCATCCCATAAATGCATAGCCTTTCCTTGAAGGATTGGGAATAGATACTTCTGTTGCCCTTGTATAGCCTGTAGGCACTTCATAATTCTCGGGCCATGCTCCACCATCCAGATCAAAGCTCAGCTTGTAGTCTATGTAATTCCAAACTGCAACCATTGTGATATCTCCAGTGGTGCCCTTGTTGATCACATAGGTCTTCTTGGCATCAGCGTCTGTTTCATTATTCTTTCTCCAGCCAAGGAAGTTTGATCCTGCAAGCTCAGGATTCTTTAGAGTGATATTCTCTGTCTCAATATCATAGGTAGAAGGGTTGGTCTTGCCATTTGGAAGTAATCCACCATTCAATATATATTCGATACCATACTTGTCAGTGTCCCAGGTTGCAGTATATTCTGCGGTCTTCTTAACTTTTGTTACAAGCTTGCTATATCCATAGCTTGTCTGGTGATATCCGACAGCAGGTTCAAAGTCATAAGAAGGAATAACAGCATCGAAATCAAGATTTTCAAATACCTGATCTGTTTCGCCGTCCTTTGCATGTGTACCGGGCTTGATGGTCACAATGTATTGAGCCTTTAAGTAAACCTTAAGCTTCATTGAACCATCTCTTGTAATACTTGCACTTAAGACATTGTTTGTGTTGTTCTCATCAAATACATATGTACACTGAGAAGACTTTTCTTCGTTGATACCTTCAACAATAGTTTCTACAGCAAGCTTATCTGCATCAGTCACACTCACCAAGGTAGCTGTGGTTCCTGTCCTTTCTGTATCAGATGCTGTTGCTGTCTCACTATAGCTTCCGTCAACAGGATCCTGATAGAAGTATTCTACCGTATATGCAGTGTTATCGTTGGGAGTCCACTGTGCATAAAGGGTAATGCTTCCACCCTCCTCTGACACAAGGTTGATGACCTCTGCTGCGTCCGTATAAGCATCCCCGGTGCCGTTAGCCTTAGTTGTCCACTTATCAAAGGTATAGCCGGTTCTTATAAAGCTATTTGCTGTCAGTGCCTTAGCTACATCATAAACCATAGAAAGATCTTCCATAGTTCCGGTTGCTTCCTCTGAGTTCTTGTCAAAGCTTATAGAATATGCATTGGCTGTCCACCTTGCTACTACTGTCTTATCCTCTGTGAAGGTCCATGATGTAATAGCAGGGGTTCCGTCAGCATTTACTATCTTGGTATCTCCAAGGAAGTAGCCGTTGAAGGTGTAGCCTGTTCTTGAAGGTGCGGTAACATCGGATAAAGCAGCGTCATAGGTCACATTGAGAGTTCCGCTTCCACCTGTTCCGTTGTTGTCATCAAGTGTCAAGGTATAATTCTTTGCTGTCCATTTTGCTGTAAATGTGATCTCAGCTTCATCAACAGCTGTAAGATTTTCTACATTGGCCTTGTCAGCATAGGTATTATTGTTGTAGGTCCATCCTGCAAAACCATAACCGGCTCTTGCATATTTATTCTCAGGAAGAATGTTTGCAGGATCCTTGTAATTAAATGTAAAGCTTGCATCAGCCATAGTACCCGTAACCTCTGAGGTACCTGCAGCAGTATTCTTATCAAACTTTACAGTAAATGTATGAGGTCTCCATATTGCATAAAGGGTAACGGATGATCCGTTTTCCGATACAAGATTCTGTACTGAAGCCTCGTCGGCTAAGGTGTCGCCGGTACCGGAAGCCTCAGTATTCCAACCTGTAAATGTGTAGCCTGTTCTTGCAAATGTATTCTTTGTAAGTGTTGTTGCGGCATCATAGGTGAAACCTGTCTGATCGGCCATAGTACCTGTCACGGTATCCTCTGTATTCTTGTCGTACTTAACAGTATAGGTATTGGGAATCCAAACAGCCTTTAATGTTGCATTGGCAGTTCTATCCCAGGCCTTGATACCGGCACCTGTATTATCGATATACTTTGTTCCGGTGTTTGTTCCATCGGTTGTATAACCGTTAAAGGTATATCCTGTCTTTGAAGGAAGGGACTCAATCTGCGCTATCTTATCGTCAAAGTAAACAGTTGTGCTTGCTGTGCCTTCAGTTGTAGCAGCATTTCCATCCAATGTAACAGTGTAAGAGATCTTATCCCACTGTGCATAAAGAGTAATGCTTCCATTGTTGGTGTCAACAAGGTTGATTACCTCAGCCTTATCGGAATAAGGAATTCCTATACCGTCTGCCTTGGTATTCCAACCTGTAAATGTATAACCGTCACGGGTATATACATTCTCGGTAAGATTTGCAGCCAAGTCATAGGTCATGGATTCATTATCCATAGTGCCTACTACATTGCTTGAACCCGTTCCCTTGTTCCTGTCAAATACAATGGAATAGCTGTTGGCAGTCCATGCAGCAGTGTAGGTTCTATTTTCCTTTACGCCCTCAGTATATTCATTAGTCACAAATTCAGTAACAGCTCTGTGATATCCGGTTGCTGCAGCAAATGAATGTGAAGGAGTAAGCTTATAATCCCAATCAACCTTTGTTGTGCTATCAGATACTGCACTCTGTGCTGCATGTGAGCCAGGAGCATAGGTGATGGTATATTGAAGCTTAAAGTAAACCTTAAGTACAGTAGCCCCTGTTCTGTCTATAGTACCTGAAAGGATCTTTGACTCGTTATTTGAATCAAATGCATAATCAGAGGTTCCTGTATAGGTAGAAACAGGAAGTTTATCATATTCTGTTACAGCACATTCTGACGCTGTAGTTCCGGTTCTTGATACCTCGTTCTTCTTTTCAAAGGTTCCATCAGTCTCCTTCTGATAGTAATATTCCACCTTATAAGAGGTATTCGTATTCGGCGTCCACTGAGCATAGAGGATGATGCTTCCGTTATTGGTGGAAACAAGATTCTGAACCGAATGCTTATCAGTGTAAGCAACACCCTGTTCATTATCATTAGGTGAAGTAAGTGTATTCCATCCTGCAAAGGTATAACCTGTTCTTACAAAGGCATTCTCAGTAAGAGTTGCCACAGTATCATAGGTTATCTCTTGATCAGCCATAGGTATAGCCGCTTCTGTTTCTGATGCATCGGTAAAGTTCTTGTCAAATACAACCTTGTAGGTTATAGGAGCCCATTTTGCGTAGAGATCAACTGTAGCTCCTGAAACAGCAGAAAGATTACTAACCTGCTCTTGATCTGTGTGTACTACATTTCCACTTTCTGATGTTGCCCAGCCTATAAAAGTGTAGCCTGTCTTTTCAAAAGCATTGGCTGTAAGAGTCTGTGCCTCGTTATAGGTAAAGCTCTGGTCTGTCATAGAGCCGCTTGTAGAACCATTGCCGTGGAATCTTACCTCATACCCGTTGGCTGTCCACATTGCAAAAAGCGTTGTGTCCTCGGATTTATCCCAGGCTTTTGCACCGGTACCATCCGGATTGATATATTTTGTTTCTGTATCTTGTCCGTCTCTGTAGCCACCAAATGTATAGCCTGTCATTGTGGGTGCTACAAAACTGCCTTCATTTCCTGCATATATGTAAGAGTTTGATCCATAGGTTGCAGTAGCTGTTTCTGATCCGCCCACTGCACCAACACCTCTGTTAAATGTTACAGTATAGGTCTTCGGTGTCCACTGAGCATAAAGGGTTAAATCTCTGTGAGAAGGTACATTATTGGCAAATGATGCGCCATCGGCATAGCTAGTACCGGGAGTTTCTGTGGTAGGTGTCGGTACCGTATTCCAGCCTGCAAAATCATAGGTGGTTCTTGTGAATGCATTGGCTGTTAGAGCGGCTGATGTATTATAATTTATGGTCTGAGAAGACATTGTTCCTGTTGCATCATCAGCATTCTTATTAAAGGTAATGACAGTCTTTGCAGTCTCCCACTTTGCATGGTAGGTATAGTTTGTCTTAGTGTTTGTATTTAACTGTATAAATCGTGTATTCTCATCTTCTAGATTAGTATACCATCCAACAAATTGACTACCTATCTTTGTAGGTGTAGGAAGGAGGGCAAAGTTACTTGTCTCAACCGTATAGGTTATGGTAGCTGTTGCTCCATTTTTAGTATATGTCGGAGAAGTAGTCAGCTCACCAAAATTGAAGGTATCAGGGAATACCGCTCCCTCTCCGCCATCAAGAGTTACACTATAATCTATAGCTGTCCAGGTTGCAGTATATGATCTGTCACCTGTAGAACCGGTTGCTATGGTCACTGATGTGGTTGCATCATCTAACCCTGTACCTGTCCAGCCTGCAAATGTATAGCCGGCTTTAGTAGGGTTGATGAGTGTAATATTATCTGATTCTATATTGTAGCTTACAGGATTTGAACTTTCACCAAAGCTACCGTCATTAAGTGAGTAGCTAATAGTATAATTGATAGGTGTCCAAACTGCGGTATAGGTTCTATCTTCTTTTACTGTAGTTCCATATTGTGTGGAGGCAAAATCAGTATCAAGTCTGGTATAACCTGTTGCTGCAGTAAATGAATGTGAAGGAGTAAGTGCTCCCCAATCAACCGTTTCACTACTGCTTGTTTCGCCAGCAGCTGCGTGATCACCGGGTTCATAGGTGATAGTATATTGGAGCTTAAAATAAACCTTAAGTACTGTTGATCCATCAGCATTTATAGATGCTGAAAGCACATTGTTAGAGTTTAATTCATCAAATATATAAGTATTGCCGCCTGTGTAAGTAACATTTGGAATCTTGTCATCATCTGTTACTCTTGCTGTAGTTAAGGTTGTTCCGGTTTCTGTATCACTATCATTGGCATCTGCCGGATATTCGCCGGTTAAGGCATTCTGATAGTAATACTTAACAGTATATTCGGTATCGGTAGCGGGATCCCACTTAGCATATAGATTGATTTCTCCGCTCGCTGAGGATGTAAGATTTATCACAGAATCTTCGTTGGTATATACAACGGGCGCATCTTCTAAATCCGATGTAGTCCAGCCTGCGAATGTATAGCCGGTTTTGCTGAATCCATTGTTTGTTAGATTCTGGGGTACATCATAAGTAAAGCTCTGATCCTCCATAGAACCGCTTGTTGGATCATTCCCATGGAACTTAACGGTATATGTGTTAGCATTCCATTTAGCAAAGAGGTCAATCACTCCTTCTGATGTTGAAGAAAGATTGCTCACGGATTGATTATTGGTGTATTCCACATTACCTTCTGCTGATGTAGCCCAACCAGCAAAAGTATAGCCTGTTTTTGTAAATGCGTTAGTTGTGAGATTTTGTGATATTTCATACACAAAGCTCTGGGAATTCATAGAGCCTTCGCCACCGTTTGCATGGAAATTTACAGTATATCCGTTAGGAGTCCATACTGCAAAAAGATTTACAGTACCGTCATTTGTTGTAGTAAGATTATTCACAGATTGATTATTGGTGTATTCCACATCGCCCTCTGATGATATAGCCCAACCAGCAAAGGTATACCCCTCTCTGTTAAATCCATTTGTTGATAAGTTTTGAGGATCTCCATATGTAAAAGCTTGATCTGAAATATCGCCTGTAGCATTTTCAGCGTTCCTATTAAAATGAACAGTATAGCTAATACCTGTCCATTTTGCAAAAAGATCAGTGTTACTTGCTTTTATCCATTTACTATCACTATCTGTATAATTGGTAGCGCTCGCAATTGGTGAACCATTTGCATTGATAACCTGTGTTCCTCCACCGGACTCTTCTGTATAATAACCACCAAAAATATATCCATCCTTAGTAGGCAGTGAAGTGATAGGGGTAACCACCTCGTTGTATGTCACGTTTTTTGAAACCTGATTCTCTGAATCATTATATAAAGTTAGTGTATATTGAATAGGTGACCATACAGCATACAGATCCACTGTTGCTCCCTGAGTTGTTGAAAGATTTGAAACTGTTGTACCGGGATCATAATTTATTCCCTGTCCATTTTGAGCAGTATTCCAATTTGTTAACGTATAACCCTCTCTTGAAAATCGATTTGATGCTTCTAAATCAAAATCAGCACCATATGAAATTGTACCATCAGGATCATAAGGTACATCACTTCCGTAATTGCTATGATAAATCACATTGTATGTAATAGGTGTCCATCTTGCATAAAGAACTACAAGTCCATCATTTGCTGTAGTCAAGTTGGTTACTTCTTGTTGATCATTATAGTTAGAATATTCGTTACCAGAGGGATTAATATTCCAACCTGCAAAGGTATAACCAGTCCTACTGAATCCATTTTCTGTTAACTGCTGCTGATTTCCATAGGTGAATTGTTGGTTAACCATTGTGCCAATAGCATCTTCTGCATTTTTATCAAATGATACATTATAGGTGTTTGGTGTCCACCTTGCAGTATAAATAGCATCTGCTGTCGCTGTTACACGGTTTTCATTGGGTAAGGCTACAGTAAAATCAGTTGCTGCTCTATGATATCCGGTCGCTGCATCAAATACCTTTGAAACTACATAAGTTTCATTTAAGAACTTGTTTTCAACCACATCCTGAGCGCCGGCAGCTGCGTGAGCTCCGGGTTGATAAGTAATAGTGTACTTAGGCAGATAATATACCTTGAAGGTGGTTGATCCATCACTCTTCATAGTAGCCGTAGTAACAGGTTCGTATTCGGTATCTCCTGCAATAGCATCGTTTATGATGGTAGTATTATCGCAATAATCGTAGGTACAGCTATTACTTGTTTGCTTAGTTGATATAGCGTTTGTCCAAGCAATTAGTCCTTTAAGAGTAGTCAACACATTTGTAATATCTACACTTTGACCTGTAACATATTGATTATATGTTGCAGTACCTACAGCAATTGGGATAGTTGTAGCTGTATCTAAAGTTCCGTCAGTTTTTACAAAGTTAAGCTCAACATTATAGGCAACCTTAGTGGGCTCCCACATAGCATAAAGAACTATATCCTTACCAAGATATCTTTGATCATATTGATGATAAGAATAATATGCCGTATTGGCAGTCTCTATAGTTCCAATAGATACATAATTATCTCCGTTCTTGATCTTATATCCCCTAAAGGTATAACCCGGTCGAGAAGGTGTACCAAGTGTAATATCGGCATCAAGGAAACTGAAAGATGTAGGCAGGGAGCTTGTGATAGATGAATTAGCATCAGCAAATTCTACAGGTGTAGTTGTAGCAGTAGCTCCTGAATCATAACGACAATCCTTCACAACTATATTGGACACAGGTGCCCATATCGGATAGAAGGATACGATACCGCTTACAGCTTTATCCTTATAATCATCCGACGCCGCGCCTTCATTATCTATTGAGACAACATCGGCATTATTCGGATTTGAAGTATATTCTCCGACAGCTTTTCTTGCTCCATTTTTATAATCATCAATAGTAAGCTCTTTTCCAACAGACCAGCCTCCAAATTGAAGATCTGATTCCCAGCCGTAATCGGAATAAGTGTATCTTCCATTGACAACACTTCCACCGGAATAGAAATTATCTATATTCGGAAGTGTTGTTGCCACATTATTCTTGGGACCGATCCAAGAATGTGATTCCTCTCCCTCCCAGGTCCATTGCTTTTCTAGTATAGTCTTCGTATCTGATCCGGTGTTGGGATAATGATCCTTATAATCAAATTTGGTCTTTAATCTTATGGTATAGCTTGTATCCCATTGTGCATAAAGATTGATTGTGGCTCCGTCATTTCCAAGGTCAGGAATCCTTGCGCCACCTTCGTATGCTGTTCCACTGCCATTACGTACCGTATTCCAACCGTTAAATAAGTAGCTCTCATTACTTAGATTGTTATCCGATTCCAAGAACAGATCACCAATCTTAGCGGAAGTAACAGTTTTTACGAGTGTAGTATCATTGGCATCACTATTTCTATAATAATTTATAGTATAAGACTCATTGGCTGTTGACACTACAAAAGCAGGCTTTTTATATTTCACATCCGAATCTCTGGGAATAACGATTCTATTTACATCTTCTGTTGATAATATCAGTCCCTCATTTTGAGCTCCGCCGGTATCAACACCCGCATTTGTATAATACTTAAGAGTCCATGCAGAGCCCTGTTTTGCGCTACTTGAACTAAATATGTTTAATGGTATCTCATAAATAACATCAGTTTTAATATTTGCTGTAAGCTTTCCACCTTCTTTGGTAATGGTGAAATAATGCTTATTAGAATCTGTATTTGCAGCTCCAAGAGCATTGTATGCCGCAATTCCCTCATCATCGATTGAAAGCTCCGGTCCATTTTCTTCAGGCTCACAAAGAAGCTCTACTGTGACAGAGTCGTCATATACCGGGTATAAATCTATGATATGAGTATATTCTCTGTTATGATAATCCTTTGTTGAACCCGCTAAGACTCTTTCGTCTAACACTAAAGCATCATTTCTGTCGATATATACATAATCATTGTGATCTTTAACAAGATCACTTGCGCTTCCTTCGAATGAAAAACTATTGATCAACCAACCCTTTACATCCTGAAGCTTTTCCGCTTTTACATCATCTGCGTATCCTTTTATTGTATTAGAAGGGACAGTATCGCCTATCTGATAGGTGTCCGCCATCACTTCATAATCGCCCTGATTATCCTGAGTCGAATTTCCCTCATGAATCCTAAGCTTATAATCATTCTTAACCCAATTGGCATAAAGGTTAAGCTGAAGGTAGGATTGATCATTTTCTTTCTTTAAACCATCAACTGTTCGAGCATAGTCCTTAGCATCCTCCCATGATTGATCTGCCAAAGCAAGGTTCTGATCATAGCGTAATAATTTGTTGTATATATTGCTGGAACTATTGCCAAAATCGCTGTTATCATAGGTGTAATACTGATCAACACCGGTTTCTGAATCTCCTCTTTCAGAATCATAAATAGTTCCTGTCAAAGAGGTATTATCGTACCAACCATTCAAATGATAACCTATCTTCGTCATAGAATGGAGCTTGCCGTTATCGGTTTCTATTTCCTTGTTTCCATAGAGAATAACGTTGGCATCATTGGGACTTTCACCAACTGTCCAAAAAGGTGTGGAATATGCATTATCTGCCATCTGATGATAGACAGGCGTTTTTGTATCAGTTGCATCATAGTGATATACAATATTGTATCTCTTTACATCCCACTTAGAATCGACGATCAATATATTTCTGTTTATTGTTTTTTTTGTTGAAGACTTTACAATATAAGAACCGTTGCCTGTCTCAACATTTCCTTCGGTTTCAACAAGGCCATTATAGATAGTCGTATTATCCTTTGGATTTTTGTTGAATTTTGCTTCTTTTGAAACTGCTTCAACATTGGTATCCGTATATGGAATAAATGACATAGGAACATAACCGGTATCGCCGGGGGAAACCATAGTTCCTATTTCAGGCAAAGAGACAGGTGTATCTTCGCTCAAAAATGGATAGTTATACTTTAATTCGTCCACTTTTTTAGCATACAGAATATGGAAATTATCAAAATATGCAGTATCAACATATTCATCAACCTTGAAGTCTCTGTCATATTTAATGGCATAAGCTCTTAGGAAGGTAGGAGTTGTTACTGTAGATGTTTGCTTATTTTCCTTGGTAGTACTATCAAAATCATATTGCTTTCCTGTGAATATAATCTCCTTTCCACGGAAATAGTCAGTGTTTGCTTTCATTGAACTGCTGAAGAAAATAAAATATTTGCCGCCAAGCAAGTCAGCTTCTTTTGTTTCCTTTAACGGCTCAACAAATGAAAGCTCCCCATTATTTTCGACAGTACTATATGCGGTTGCACCATCACTATCTTCCGATTGAGCTTCAAGGAAAATGATATTACCATCTGAAGATCCCCCGCTTAACTGTGTATCAGATGCATTCGGAAAATGAGCAGGTGTTTTAATCCTACGTAGCTTATCTGTTTCCTGGAATAAGAGATTCATTTTTGTGATACCTCTAAGATCCGCTCCACTCCAATTGATATATTCTATATTTCTACATTCTCGAAACATTGAAGAAATATCAACATTGTTTCCGGAAGGAACAACAATGTTGGACATATTTACTACTCTTAGATTTCTACATCCGTAGAACATAGAATACATATTTGAAACATTTGAGAATTGAACTCCACTCAGATCAATATAGCATGCCTTCGAATTGAAGAAGAAATTGCTCATATCTGACGGGAATAACACACCATTTTCAAAGGTATAAGAAAAAACAGATGCCGGTGCGTTCTTAAAGGGTGATACACCATTTTTCATCGGAGCAAGCTCTATAGACAATGAATTAAAGGAGCTTGCTGTAATATAACCACCGGTATTAAGTGATGAATCAACCGAAACAGTACCAAAACTAATTGAAGGCTTTACTGTCAGATTCTTTATAGAATCCGGAAGATTATCCTTTACTTTATTGATCACGATGACCGGTTGCTTGTAAACATTGTAGATCATGTGATAATTTCCATTATTATTTCTGATCTCATTGAACTCGACAAGCCTGATCTCGAAATCATAATTGTTGAGCCAGGATCCTGCTCCATCTTCCTCAGTTGCAGCTTCTTTAACCTTGTTCTCCAATGCAAGCTTCAGATTGTAAAGCTTGCCAAAGACCTCAGTATTTTCAGCATAATCAAGTTCTACTACATTCGATTCCGCTTTTACGACACTAAAAAATCCGAACGCAGACAAAAAACTATCCACATTCGGACTCGAAATGATCATTGCAAACGTAAGCAAAATCGCAAGTAATCTTAGGCCAAATGGCCTTCTTCCTTTCCTTCTCTCCATAAGCATACCTCCGTGTTAAAATAATTTTCCTCAAAATGCACTAAAAAAAGTATGTCTATGTGAGATTTTACCACATTTTCAACAAAATGTACAGAAAAACATATCATATACTGAACATTTTGCTGACAATTGATTCATTTTCATTGACTTTTATATGACTAAATACAAATAGGCATAGCGTTGCGATAAGACACCCCAACAGTACACCTGAAAAGTCTATCATTACATCAAGAAACTCTCCGCTTCTGCCACATACAACAAGCTGATGTATCTCATCAGTACCTGCGTAAAAAAGACCTGATAAAAGTGCTGTAATAAAATTCTTTATTCCATTAAAGCCAAGAAACACTCTGACATCAAGTAAAAACAGAAATCCCAATGCTGCAAATTCGGTAAAATGAGCCAGCTTTCTAAGGGGATACTGTATCTTTTTTACATATGCCTTCTTTTTCTTCTTTGGAAGCTTTTTGAAATTCTTTACCGTAAGCTCTCCTACCTTGTAGCCTACAGAGTCTGAAAGGTCTGAAGACTTCTTGGCGTTCATGGCTGACATACGGAATATAAAACCCATGACAAAAATAGTCTGGATGATAAGTACGATTTTTAATACTTTGAGATACATAAATAAGCCCTCTCAATGGTTAAGATGTTTTTACATTGTACCATTGAGAGAGCCTTGTTTCAATCCTTAATGTTTGATTGAAAGAAATAGATTTAAAGCTTCTTTATCTTCTGTTTTTTACCTGTGATACCACGCTTTTTAAGGATAGTCTTATAAAGCTTAAGCTTCTTTTTCGGAACCTTGATGGTGGCCTTTTTGTGTATTCCGCTAAAGGCCTTTGCTCCGATCTTCTTTAGTGTCAATGAGCTTGACTTTATGATCACTGTCTTTAGATTTGAACAACCGAAAAATGCGTTTTTTCCGATCTTCTTTACCGTCTTCGGTATAGTGATCTTTTTAAGCTTGGTGTTGTATTTGAATGCGTCCTTTGCAATCTCTGTTACCTTGTATTTTTTCTTCTTGATAACGACAGTCTCAGGTACTGTGACGGTTGTAGCTTTTTTGTTGACACTGGCACCGTATTGAACTGTAGCCGTGCCATCGATAGAAATGATGACATAGTAGCCCTTTCCTACCGCCTGTACATCACCTACCTGTGCAGGAGCATTGGGATTGGCAAGTCCCTTGTCATCCGTTGAAGGCTCTTCCTTAAACTCTTCGGTAGTGGTAGTTGTAGTTGTTGCTTCCGTAGTTGGCTCTACTACACTTACAGTGGTGGGTTCGGGTTGAGGCTCCGGCTCAGGTTGAGGCACTGGCTCAGGAATAGGAAGTGGATCAGGAACAAATTCCTCGTTTATTACCTCTTTTTTTATAGGTGTGAAATAAATTGAAAGTGTTCTGTAATGCTTGGTTCCATTAAGAGGCTGAATCAAGATAAGCATTTCCTCTCCTGCAGCATTAATATTCTTTTCAAAATATGTATGACCGCCGCGATAGTTGGTATATAAACCTTCGTTGTTGAACGCATCTTCGACATCTACATCAACTCTATATATTTCACCCTCTTCGTAGGTTGTAAAGGTAGAATCTGCATTGTCATCAGTAAGGTCATCATTGAATATATCACCCTTTACCAAAACAGGAGAATTAAATACCTTGGTGAATACTCCGGCATTTGAAGCCTGTACATTTAATAGCTCATCCTTTAGATCCTTGATCTCACCCTTTTTATCACCCGGCTCGGGGATGTTCATAACCATATCAAGCTGATTGATGTAGTCGCTGTTTTCATCCATAAGCTCGGTATAACCGCTTAACATAATGGTATAGTACTCATTATTGGAAGGATTGTTATATACTTCTGAAGTAGAATTATTTCCATAGTAAGGAGCATTATAAGCCGGTCCCATCCAGAAGGCTTTTCCGGTATAAGACTTTCCGTTTACCTTTACGTTTATTTGGTCTATATCAACAGCATAGAGATAATCCTTATCGGTATCATAATCATCATAATACACCTGATTATAGTTTGTCATTTCAACAGGAAATGTATTTCCCTTTTTAGGTTTGATTTTTATAGTCGGAGTATATGCAGTATTTGCTTTAAATTTAGTTTCAGATAATGTACCATAGCTTATAGTTGCAGTATAATCAGCTCCTTCCGGCACCCTGATAGCTTCATTTTGAGGAATATCTGCTCCTATCACCGGCTCGTCAAAATCTACTACAAACTCTGTTTCAGGAATTGATAATGTAACCTCACAAAGCTTAATGCCTCCTGTAACTCTTGAGCATTTTATAACAGAGGTTCCGGGCTTAAGACAAGTGATCTCACCATTCTGATCAACAGTTGCGACATTGGTATCTGATGATGACCACGATATAGCATCATTATAAGTAGAATACTGAGGATATGGAGTCGCAGAAAGCTTCATTTTTCCCCCCTGCTTTCCATTGATCATATATTTTCCTGTGATATTCTTCTCTCCATAGTATAATCTCATCTCTTTAAATTCATGACTTACTGTCAAGGTGAATCTATCAATGGGAATTGTATATTCATCACTACCATTTTTATATTCAACCGCACCTGAAAAGACATAATCACCGGCCGGAATGTCATAACAATCTTGCTTGGTATCATCAATTATGAAATCTCTAAAATCAAAAGAATTTGAATATGTTGAAGATGATGGAGAATTCACACGGATAGTTTGAGTTTCCTTCCTAAGATTACAATTTTTAGGATAGGATTCCAAAGCAAGACTTAACTGCATCTCACTAACAGTAGGAAATCCGCTTACACTAACCTGTATCTTTTTAGCTGAAGTCTTATTACCTTCTGTGATTTTAATAGCAGCAGCATTGTTGGTTACAGCTTCATTAAAAAAACTTGATACATGTGCCGTAACACTTCCCGGTTCATATCCCACATAAAGCTTTTCTGAGAATGTCGTTACTCCTTGATATCCTTTCATCCATGTGTATTTCATACCGTAGATCTTGTTATTCTTGCCATCAGCTGAAAGATTTATATCATAATATGTTTTACCCTGGTAAGTCTGTCCTGTTGAAGAAGTATCCTCATAAAAGACATATTCACCATTTGAATCTACCTTGAAATATCCCCATTTTATCTTAGACGGATCATCAGTAAGCGGTGTAGAAAGCCTTATCTTGCCTTTTCCATTTGAAATGTTAGGAATAATAATAGTACCATTGTATTTTTCAATAGTTTCTCCATTCAGAGCATAGCTTACCGAAAGTTTAGGCATACTAAATACTGTTATGGTAGTAGAATTCTTTTTGCATGGAACATAGTCTGAGCCCTTTATAAAATTAACTTCATAGCTCACCTCGGATGTACCCTTCTTTATATCATCAATATATATGGTTTTGGGCAACGCAGAGACACCTGTATTCATAAAATACAGGTCTTTATCGTTACCATTTTCATCGGTATAAGTGATTTTGACAGTGTAGTAATCTGCCTTACCATTTTTGATAAAATCATTTAGACCACTTTCACTAAAACTATCTGTGGGCATTAAAGCGATTCCGCTCTCTGTTTCAGAAAAAGTAAGCTTACCATCAAGCTCAAAGGGATCGATAATATCAATTGCCTGATCACTAATACAGTTATACTCCACCTCATATGTTCTCTTATTCTTCCAATATTCTTTACCCTCGGCGATCACATAATATCTTTTATTTGCCTGAAGCTTATTAAGTTCGTCAGTTGTAAGATTTTTCGGAATTGTTAATTTATTGCTTGCGGATTCCTTTGTGATAATTCTATTGTACTTACCTTTCTCGTATGTACATATCGAGAAATTAAAAATCCTATAGTGCTCCTTTATCTCATCATAAGACTTAAGACCATTCATAAACCATGAATCGCTTATACCCGACCATGCATCAGAATCATCAAGTTTCGCTTCAAATGTAAGCTCCTCGTTTTTGTCCCAGTTGATAGCTCCGTTTCCGGCCTTTCCTTGACATTTTACCTTGGTTCCCCACTCTTCCGGAAGAGTTACATTTATTCTGCTGTCGGTATTCTCAAAATCCTCATAAAGCTCCAGCTTGCTTCTGTCCAGCTTCCCTCTTTTCTTCTCGCTTATCACAGAACCTGAATAAACATCATCAAAGCTGAAGCCTATATTTCCATAGGCTGTTGACCATGCTGAGCTTACACTGCTTGTAAATACAAGATCATTATCCTGCTTTTCTGTATTAAAATATCCGCCCATAACTCTAATAGTTGCACTGTTTGACGCGCTTATAGCATGAGCGCAGCCTGCACCGATGATCTCACCGTCATTTACATAAAGAGTTCCCTTTGCACCAACCTCTATGGCTCCTTCTCCTGCTGTAGTATTGTATCCGGCCTTTTCATGCAAAAAGAAACCACGTCCCTGTATCAATCCACCATTTATTGTACAGGTTCCTGCCTGGACATCAATAGCAGTTCCGTTGATCTGTTTATAATAATACTTGGCCTTTGAAGCGCTATAAAATCTTGAAGATCTTCCCGCATAGAGCTTTCCTCCGTTCACACGAAGCTCTCCGCCATCAACCAAGATCAAATCTCTCTGTACCAAAAATGGACTGCAATCATTGGAAAGGGATCCGTTGTAATTGATCTCGCCGCTGTCCTTTTTATCATTTATCACAAGCTCGGCACCGGTAGGAACCTTGATCAAAGTGGAATAACCTGCATCAAAGCCTATATCATAGCTTGCGTCGATATCATGACCATCAAGCTCAATGACCTTGGTACCGGTTCCAACAGTGATATAATATTTCACATACGGATTGCTATCAGTTACCTTATAGACTCCCTCTTTTCCGATTCTTGTATATACATCCTTAGTCAAAGTGATCCTGTAATTTCCACTCATCTCCAAGTATTTCTTAAGATCATCCATAGAGTCTACAGATTTTTCATCAAACGTAGTTGATCCATCAAATGTATAATACTCCTTTGCAATGACCTCGGTTTCATTCAGTCTTGTGACCGGAGAAATACCGAAGGCAAGTGCCGCAGATAATGTTATTGCGATTAGTTTATTTAATGATTTTTTCATCGTTGACCTCTCTTATTTTACCTTTATATTCTTTACACTGCTCCACACCGAATAAAATGTATATCCTACGTATGTCTTGTTTATCGCTCTTACTCTCACATAATATTTCTTCTTTGACGCGAGGTTTGTGAGAGCTTTTTTAAGTGTGGTCGCCTTGTTTACATTTACAGATTTTTTGTTCTTGAAATTCTTATCTGTCGAATATTGGATATTGTAGCCTGTGGCTCCCGTCACCTTTGCATATTTTACTGTCAGCTTTTTCTTTGCTGCCTTTAGGGATTTTAGTGTAGGTGCCTTAAGTCTTACTATAAGCTCTGAATTGGCTCCCGAAGCGTGAACCTCTTTTGCATTCTTAAATGGTGGAGTTGCATATACAAATATCTGATAGGTATAGCCTTTTCCAGCCTTTGCTGATGTATCAATAAATGTCGTTGCTTTTGGATCTTTAACCGTTCCCACAACCTTTTCATTTTTAAGCTTCTCATCAAAACGATGAATCTCATATCGCTCGGCATTTTTCACTGTCTGCCAAGTGACCTTTATACCCTTTGATACATTCTTCGCGGTTATCTTCTTGGGACCACTTAGTGTAAATGTACTGCTTTCGTTCTGTTCCTTTAGTTGCTTTTGATACTCTTCTTTGGTGATGATATTGCCATCGGCATCATACATATATAGATTATGAATATCCTCCATTTGCTTGATCCTTGAGTAGGTTATGTCCATTCCCAGCTCTTTTGCGAGACTTACATAAGGCTCCTTGTTGACCTCTTCCATATATCTGTAATAGCTATCATAGTATAAACCAATGGATCCGCCTGAGGTATTGGTTCCGTCAGCATTTTTTATGAGCTTTGGATACATTATTCCAAAATATTCATCATTATAATAGGCTTTGTAGCCTGATTTCTCAAAGAACTTAACCATACGGGGAAGGATGTCCGTGCCGATGGCTACCTGATTCTCATGTGCCATATCGGCTACAGCCTTTACAGCTTGCTTGAAGCTTTCATTCGCCATAATGCCGGCATAAACTGAAGGATTGTTTGTTTTGGCGTATGCCAAATAATGTAACAGGAAGTATGTGAATTCTGCCTCGGATTCTACATCATTGGCTATCTCTCCTATGTAATCCTCAATAGTCTCCCAATCAGCCTTCTGTGTTTCAACATAGGTTATGAGATTCACGTCTGTTCTTGCACCTCTCACATAAGCGGCATATTCCTGAAGGATGCCGTAGGCTCCGCGTTTTATAGAGCTCATATTGGGCTCGCTGCCCTCGCCGAGGTATTTTCTGCCTCTTTTTGCATGGGATATATCCTTTAGCTCCTGGGGAATGCTTGGATATATGGCGTCACTGGTAAATGTCTCGGTAAATGCAACCTTGATATCAGCTCTTCCACCGCCTATATAATAATTCTCGCAATCATATTCACCCACCACATTTGATATCTGGTGAAACGATTCGTGTACAGCACTGTTCATATTGCGAAGGATGTTCTTATCCTTCCCAAACCAGACCATAAAATCATTTCCCCTAGCTACTGTGGTTTCAAGAACATGTGCACCATCAGGATCGTATTTTTTCTCGACAGCTAGGATGTTTTCGCTTGTAACCTCTGTGTCCATCATGCTTGGGGCTGCATTAACTTTTTTTATAATCGGTTCTGAACCAAAAAGCATAGCGCCACAAAGTAAATATGCGGAAAGTCTTTTTATAGTGGATCTAATCATAAAAACCTCCTGATTAGGACTATTTTTTATATAACTACTCAACATTTTATTGCATATTACCGGCTTTTGTCAACGCAAAAAGAATTGACTGAGAATAGAAAAAAGGCTATAATCGTTTCAAAAGATAAAAGAAGATAAAGAAAGATAAAAGATTTTTTTAATGATAAAGAATGATAAAAGAATTTGCATATGATAAAGAACGATAAAAACATTCGTATATAATTAAACACCGCAGACCGAGGTCTGCGGTGCCATTTTTCTTAATATAGCTTACAGTTCTTCTTCTACAGGTTTGAAATCATTTGCAATGATATGTCTAAACTGTGTTTGATATGAGAACCAACGCTTTTCTTTTGTTGAATAATATACATCAATGTATCTTTCAGCATCAGAGCCACTTGACTTTACAAGAATCATATATGTTGTAGGTCTTTTTCCTGTAATAGTCCACTTCTCATCTATAAAGTAAGGTCCCTTATACATTTCAAGAACATAAGGCTCAGAAGGTGTATAATTGTTTGCAGGTGAAGAACCGTTGAAATAGCTCTTGTAAATATTAGGGCTGATCTTTAATGCTTCTTTCATGCTAAGTATTGAGTTGTCCATATCTCCCTTGTAAATGTTCATAGACTCTGCAGGACCATTTATATACTCAAACATCTGTCTTACAGGATCATTTGAAAGGAAGGGATCGCTTGGATTAGCACCACCTGTAAACGTACAAGCCGCACAAATAGTTGCAGCCATAGCATTGAAACCACCATAATTGGGATCAGCACCGGCTACCCTAATATCTGATGTGTCATTCTTCTCAGGATTTGCGAAAAATTGCTTGATATCATCCAGAGTAGAGGGAAGCTTTTTGAATGTGTATTTAGCTGTTTCACATCTCTGATTCTTTGTTACTGTTCCACTTTCCTCATCCACAGTACATCCCTGATCTCTTAAATCTGCAATTTCATCAGGATCATACTCACCGGTTTTCTCATCTTTCTTAAGAGTAAATTCAATATATTTATCCTTGAATCCATACTCAATAGTAACATCTCTCTCGAAAATAAAGCCTTTCTGTCTAACAAGCTCTGTTTCGCTGTCAGTAAGTGTTGAAAGATTTGTAACCAATTTCTTTTGATCCTCCGTAAGTGCATCATAAGCTTTTCTAGCTGCCTGTATAGCTGCTTCTGATTGCTCGGTAATAGTACCAAGTGAATTTATAGCATCAATAACTGTTTTTGCTGCAGCCTGATTCTTTGCAGCTGCAAGTGCTGTCTCTGCAGCTGTAAGTGTAGCATAGTTTGTTACAAGCTTCTTCTGATCCTCTGTTAAAGCATTGTATGCAGTCTTGGCATCATTAATAGCTTTCTCAGAATCAACTGTTACGGTTCCGATAGCGTTGATAGCTGCGATAACCTTGTCAGCTGCTGCCTGATTCTCTGCAGCAACCTTCTTTGCTGCATCCTCTTCAGCCTGCTTTGCAGCATCTTCCGCTGCTTTCTTCTTTGCTGCCGCTGCAGCTGCATCACCCTTCTTGTCAGTTACAGTTACCTTGCAAGAATAAGTCTTCTTGTTGTACTTAACCTTGATTGTAGCTGTTCCTTTTTTCTTGGCGGTAATCTTTCCTGCCTTGGTTACTGTTACAACCTTCTTGTTTGTTGTAGACCAGGTGATCTTCTTTGTGATCTTCTTCTTACCCTTCTTCAGTGTAAGAGTAAGTGTCTTGCCCTTGTCAAGCGTAACCTTTGTCTTTGACAGCTTGATCTTTGCTGCAGCGTCAACGCTTACAGGCTTTGTCACAACTGTACTTGCTGCCATAGCTGCACAAAGTGCGATAGCAACAACTCTCTTGAATCTTCTCATTAAATATGCGCCTCCTTTTTTTTGTTTCGTGGTAGCCCACTCAATAAATAATTTTACAACATATGTTCAATTTTGTAAACATTTACCTATGTTGTTATCAGATTTTTCCGGAATTAATATATTCCGCCAGATAAGGTACAGCAAATCTTACCTTTCCCCGACGATGCTGCTCTATTAGGCCTGCCTGAAGCAATCTCCTCTTATATGTTTGTGCAAATGAGCTTGTACATCCGAGTCTTTCAGCTATCTCAGATATCTCGCTTTCGTTTTCGTCCTCTGCCATAGCAGTTAAAAATTCAATATCACGATCTGATAACGGAGCAATAGATGTTTGACAAATATCATTTTTATAATCATCCAGCGCGTTGTCAAGAGATTTTTGATAATCCGTTTTATCAAGCTTTCCCTTGTCATTTGCAGCTATAGTTATATAATGACCTATCAATTGCATTAGATAAGGTGATCCGCCTGTCATACTTGTTGCATCATCTATCATTTTATCGGTCAATTCTATTCCGAGTTCTTTAAAAACCTTTCTGTAATATATATTGATATCATTTAGATTGAGTGGTTCGAGTTCAAGTTTAGATGCACGATTCAAAAATGTAAGCACATGATCATTAAGCACAGCAGATACAGAGCCGGGTAAGCCTGCCATAACCAACGAGATATCAGCGCCCTCTCCAACTAATTCCTGATATGTTACTATGAGCTGTTTAAGAGATTCCTGATTAGCTTGAACCTCGTCTACTAACAATAATACAGAATGTCCCTTGCTGTTAAACAATCTACATAACTCAACCAGTCTTTGTTCAGATGATTTTGGAAATGAAGTTTCCTCACTCACCTGTATTCCTGCACCAAAGCCCAATACACTTACATTGCCACCCGATATTTTAGACTTCTTATCAATAAACTTTCCACCTTCATCATTAAGCTTTTCAATAATCCTATCGATCATATTTCCTGAAACCACTGTTGGAGAAGCAACAATCATGCCTTGTTTTCTGGCTTCTTCTGCAAGCATTAACAAAAGTACGGTTTTCCCGAGACCTCTTTGACCAAGTATAAGCTGAGCTTTTTCTCTGCTACCGGGTACACTATTTATACCATTGTATAGTCTGTTCAAAATAGCTTCACGACCAACAAGATTCTTAGGTTTATTGCCAAACGATGGAACAAATACATTATCTATCATTATTATCATTCCTCTCTTATTCTTTTTATCTATTCTTATTCTTTTTATTCATTTTATTCACTTTTTGCATTTCTGTCAACTCTTGAATTCTACCGGAAACAGTTTTGTTAGCACTCAATTTTATCGAGTGCTAATTTTTTATTGACTTTCATTTTCTGAGGGTGTATTATACTTTATAGTTTTTAAAAAGGAGATGTAATATCATGGCAAACAAAGGAAGTTTATCGATTAACAGCGAAAACATTTTCCCTATCATCAAAAAGTGGCTCTATTCAGACCACGATATTTTCTACAGAGAGCTTGTAAGTAACGGTTGCGACGCTATCACAAAGCTTAAAAAGCTTTCTTCTTTGGGTGAATACAAAGCTCCCGAAGGTGAGACCTACAAGATTGATGTCATCACAAGTTCCGAGAACAAGACTATCACAGTTATCGACAATGGTATAGGTATGACGGACAAAGAGGTTGAGGAATACATCAACCAGATTGCTTTTTCAGGTGCTACCGAATTTATTGAGAAATATAAGGATAAGGGTGCAGGCGACCAGATCATCGGTCATTTCGGTCTGGGCTTTTATTCCGCATTTATGGTTGCTGACAAGGTAACTATCGACACTCTCTCATACAAGGAAGGCTCAAAGCCTGTTCACTGGGAGTGTGATGGCGGTACCGAGTACGAGATGGAGGAAGGTGACATGGAGACTCATGGAACCGAGATCACCCTTTATCTCAACGAGGACAGCTATGAATTTGCCAACGAGTATCGTTGTAAGGAAGTTCTTGAGAAATACTGCTCATTTATGCCTATCGAGATCTACTATACCAATGAAGATATCGAGGAAGAGGTTGAGGTAGAGAACGAGGACGGAACTCCTGCAAATGGGGCTTCAGAAAAAGCACAGGAAGCTGAGGCTGAGGGCGAAGAAAATGAAGAAAAGAAAGAACCCGAGGTTCCCAAACCCATCAACAATACCAATCCTCTTTGGAACAAGATGCCCAAGGATTGTACAGACGATGAGTACAAGGAATTCTACAGAAAGGTATTTAACGATTACAAGGAGCCTCTTTTCTGGATCCATTTGAATATGGATTATCCATTTAACTTAAAGGGTATCCTCTACTTCCCCAAGATCAATCCCAAGTTCGATCAGCTAGAAGGAACCATTAAGCTTTACAATACCCAGGTATTTATCGCTGACAATATCAAGGAAGTTATCCCTGAGTTCTTGATGCTCTTAAAGGGTGTCATCGACTGTCCCGATCTTCCACTCAATGTTTCACGTTCTGCTCTTCAGAATGACGGCTTTGTCAAGAAGATCTCAGACTACATCACCAAGAAGGTAGCTGACAAGCTTTCAGGCATGTGCAAGACCAACAAAGAAAATTATGAGAAGTATTGGGATGATATATCTCCCTTTATCAAGTATGGTTGCTTGAGAGATGACAAGTTCAACGAAAAGATGACTGACTATATCATCTTCAAGAATCTTGAGGGCAAGTATGTTACTCTTCCCGAATATCTTGAAGCTGCCAAGGAAAAGCATGAGAACAAGGTTTACTATGTAACTGATGAAAAGGAACAAAGCCAATACATCAATATGTTCAAGGAGAATGAGCTTGATGCCATCATCCTTACTCACAATATCGACACACCTTTCATCACTCACCTTGAATCAAAGAATCAGGATGTTAAATTCATGCGTATCGATTCCGATATTGAGGCCAATGCAGTTGAGGCTGACGCTCTCACAGAGGATGAGGCTAAGGAGCTTACCGAAAAACTAACTGAAAGCTTCAAGAAGGCACTGGGTGTTGAGAATATCACCATCAAGGTAAAGGCCCTTAAGGACGAGAACATCTCTTCTATGATGACTCAGTCTGAGGAGACCAGACGTATGCAGGATATGATGGAAATGTACAGCATGGGCGGTGCAGGCTTCGATCCTTCAATGTTCGGTGGTGAGGGCTTAGAGCTTGTACTTAACTCAAAGAACAACCTTGTTAAGTACATTCTTGACAATCCCGAGTCAGAGAATACAGCAACCATCTGCTGTCAGCTTTATGATCTGGCATACCTTGCCAACAGACCACTTAAGCCTGAGGCAATGACGAAGTTTATCAAGAGAAGTAATGAGATTCTTGGAATACTTGCAAAATAAAAAAACAGGAGCTGCCAGAAATGACAGCTCCTGTTTTTTACTTTAGAACAAACAATTTCACGATCAGAGAAACCACGAACACAATACCCATGAATATCGGAATACCCTTCACATAGATCTTGATATCCTCAACGCTCATGGTCATATGGAAGAACATGGCCACTCCGATATATCCGATAAGTATCTTTCCCCAAAGAGGTATGGTAAGTGTGAGGATCAGATATCTGCAAAGGAGCACTACTCCCGTTCCCACAAACATTGGCGCAGATGATATAAATATCCTCTGTATAGCGATCATGAACATATTCCCGCGCATAGATGCATTCACATGTCCCAGGGTATCGCCTTCACGCTTAAACAATGCAAGCTCAGTGACCTTGGCTCCCGTGAGTACCGCAAATAATGCGTGTGCCAGCTCGTGAAGCATAACTCCCGGAAAGAACAGATAATTGACGATCACATACACCAGCCAGGGATCAACGAAAAATGATACCAAGGTGGCAAAGGCCTCTCCAAAGAGATTGATGGCATAACCCGCAAGTATCACGGCAAATGGTAGCACTACAGATACAAAAGCTGCAAATACAAAGGGATTGCCATATATTATTTCCCAAATCTTTTTAAGATCTTCAGTAAGCATACATACTCCTTATTAGTTTTTCCTGAAGTCTACCAATTCAAGTCCCTCATTATTCTCCAATACATTTCTAATAGCCCACTCGCTGTTAAATAACAACAGTGGATTGCCCTTCATGTCCTTTACCTTCTTGACATCATTTACCCTCTTAAGCTTGGTAACATCAGTTGAAGGATCCTTGACCCATCTGATAAAGCTATAAGGAATGGGCTCAAGTCTTACCTCGCAACCGTATTCATTCTCAAGACGGTATTTGAGCACATCGAACTGAAGTACACCAACAACGCCTACTATGATCTCAGACATACCGGCAGTAAATTCCTGGAATATCTGAATAGCGCCCTCTTCCGCTATCTCTGTGACACCCTTTACGAACTGCTTTCTCTTCATGGTATTTAGCTGAACAAGTCTGCAGAAATGCTCCGGTGCAAATGTAGGGATAGCCTCGTAGTTGAACTTCTTGCCAAGGGTAATTGTATCACCAATAGAGAAAAGATCAGGATCAAATACACCGATCACGTCACCTGCATAGGCCTCTTCCACAATCTTTCTGTCCTTGGCCATAAGCTGCTGAGGCTGAGAAAGCTTCATCTTCCTGCCGCTTCGCACATGGTAGATATCCTTGTTGGCGTCAAAACGGCCTGAACAAATACGCATAAATGCAATCCTGTCGCGGTGAGCCTTGTTCATATTGGCCTGAATCTTGAATACAAAGGCTGAGAATTCATCCTCTATGGGATCTATCACTCCCTGATCCGACTCACGACCGAGAGGTGGTGTAGTCATTTCCAAGAAGTAGTTAAGGAACATATCGATACCGAAGGTGTTGAGGGCCGAACCAAAGAATACGGGGGAAAGCTCACCCTTTCTTACCGCTTCTACATCTATCTCGTCCATAGCGCCCTCAACAAGCTCTATCTCTTCCTCGAACTGCTTGTAAAGATATTCACCACAAAGCTCCTTGAAGCCTTCATCCTCAATGTGATATTCTGTCTCTAAAGCCTTCTTCGCACCACCTGTAGATATTGCCTCAAAGGTAGAAAGCTTCTTTGTTCTTCTGTCATATACACCCTTAAATTCCTTGCCGGAGCCTATGGGCCAGTTCATGGGACAGGTCTTGATACCAAGAACAGTCTCTATATCATCAAGAAGCTCAAATGTATCTCTTGCATCTCTATCCATCTTGTTGATGAATGTAAAAATGGGAATATGGCGCATAACACAAACCTTGAAAAGCTTGATAGTCTGTGCCTCAACACCCTTGGATGCATCTATGACCATGACGGCTGAATCCGCTGCCATCAAGGTTCTATAGGTATCCTCTGAGAAATCCTGATGTCCGGGAGTATCGAGGATATTAATACAATATCCGTCATAATTGAACTGGAGCACCGAAGAGGTTACTGAGATACCTCTCTCCTTCTCGATATCCATCCAGTCGGATACCGCATACTTTGAGTTTGCCTTTCCCTTTACGGAACCGGCTGTGTTAATGGCGCCGCCAAATAGCAGGAATTTCTCTGTCAATGTGGTCTTTCCTGCATCCGGATGCGAGATTATCGCAAAGGTACGGCGCTTATTTATCTCTTCTGTAAGTTTTTTATCTGCCATGTTGATCTCCTATAATACTGGAACAGCCTCATGCTGATATATTCTCCACTAAACATTTAAATAAGTCTTATCTCTTAAATACGTGATCAGATCAAAGTCCTTCTGTTTATGAGCCCTAAACACAGTTCCGATAACTTCCCCGTCAAAAAGCGAGATAAGATTGTCGATAGTAGCACCATTGATGATAGCCATATCGGCACCGGAATCACAAGCAATGGTCGCTGCCACAAGCTTCGATGCCATTCCTCCGGTTCCGTAGTTGGTACCACTACCCTTGCCCATGCTCATTAGCTCAGGAGTGATCTCATCAACAGTATCGATCTTTTTTGCATCGGGATTGGTTCTGGGATCATCCGTAAAAAGTCCCTCGATATCGGAAAGTAATACAACGAGGTCTGCTTTAATCAGCGAAGCAACTATAGCACTCATCACATCGTTATCGCCAAATTCGATCTCCTCTGTTGCCACAGTATCATTCTCATTTACAATAGGGATAACATCAAGCTGCAAGAGCTCGTTAAATGTATTTATGGAATTCTGTCTTCTTACCGGATTGGTTATAACATCAAATGTAAGAAGCACCTGTGCTGAGGTCTTGTGGTACTCGGAAAAGAGCTTCTGATAAACCATCATCAACTGTCCCTGACCTATAGCTGCACAGGCCTGCCTAAGTGATGTGGTCTTTGGCTTTTTTGAAAGACCTATGGCATTCACTCCCACTCCAATGGCGCCCGAAGAAACCAAGACAACCTCCTTGTCCTGATTCTTTAAGTCACATACAAATCTCACAAGCTTCTCAAGCTTGATATAGTTTATATCTCCTGTCTCGGGATGCACTATAGTAGATGTTCCCAGCTTTATAACGATCCTTTTTTTGTCCTTTAATTTTTGTCTGATATTATCCATAACTCTTCCTTTATTTGCATTTCTTTATTTTCTGCTTTTTGCCGTTTACTCCAACCGCATTAAGGATCTTGGTGTAATCCTTAAGCTTACTCTTTGGAACTGTGACTGTCGCTTTCTTGTTGATATTCTTAAATGCATCTTTGCCTACATTCTTCTTGGTCAGCTTTGTGGTCTTTATGGTTATAGTCTTTAAATTTATACAACCACTAAATGCATTCTTTCCAATCTTCTTTATGTTCTTGCCGATCACGATCTTTTTTAGCTTCTTGTTATTCTTAAATGCATTGGCCTTGATCTCGGTAACCTTGTAAGTGACTCCCTTATACTTTAAGGTATTCGGTATGGTCACAGTCTTTGCAGATTTGGCCACAGCTTTTACTGTCACCTGCTTCTTTGCATTTACGACAAAATCTATCTTCTTTGCGCCCTTACCGCTTGAAAGCTTTGTTCCTACAGCTTCACCATTGGCAGGATATTGCTTCTCTTTAGTCTCAGTATCATCCTCCTTGGCAGTGGTCCCCTCGGTGGCAGACTCAGCAGTCGTAGGTTCAACCTTGGGTGCAGACTCAGCAGTCGTAGGTTCAACCTTGGGTGCTTCTGTTTTCGTCTTACCAACTATGGCATAGGTGGAGAATTTATTTGTGCTAAAAGCAAGAGAATTGGTAGCTGAATCATATGTGGACTTAAGGACTTCGGACTTTCCGTCATGAACCCTGACAACAGTAAGTGAATCAAAGCCCTTGAAAGTATCCTTAAGCTTTAGGCTTACTGCTACATTTCCATCTGGCTCAGCAATCTTCGTCTCCCAGGTATCCTGAACCGTCTTACTCGCGTCATAGTTCTTTGCAACAGACTCAGTCAAAGTGAGATCTACATATTCGTACTTCTCCTCATTCTCTGCATCGGCAACAACAGCCTCTATACTCTTCCTCTCTTCATCCTTCACTTCAACCGAACCGATATCAAGCTTGGCATTTCCATTCTTGATGACCGTATCGTCTACCTTCATAGAAGCCTCGGATATTGCAGTATTCTTGTCATCAAGCTCGACTACATCCTCGGTCTTAATAAATCCGGCACTTATATGTCCGGCACTCTTAGGCATCACAAAGGAGTAGCGCCCAACCTCATCAGCCTTGTCACTTGCGGCAGTCTTAATTGAAGTACCACTGATATTGAGAGTATCACCTATAAACTGATAACCGGCATCCGGCATTATGGTTACATCAACAGTCTCTCCCTCGGCTATCCACGCCTCGAACTTTCCGTCTGTTCCATTGGTAATGTAATAACCCTTGGTAAAGCCTGTCATCAGGAGCTATCCGTTATCGGGATTGGTAACGGTCTTACCGTTGTCAAGCACAGCCCCATCATCCGCCTTATTCATCACAGAGTAAAGAATGGGATCGGTGGAGGTCAGAGTGAATCTGTAGTTTACATTATTTATCTCATAATGGAATTTATCCTTGTTAACACCCTGATACAGATCATTTCTTGCAATCGGACTACACTTAACATAGACTCCTTGCTCAAGAATTCCGGCGTTGACTGTATTACCATCATATGGCTTTGTATTATCGGGATAAGAATCATAGTATCTTAGACTAATTTGACCCAAACCTAGATCAATTGTATTATTCCAGGATATCTGTCCCTCCTGAAACACTTCTATATCACAGATTAATACGTCGCCAGACAAAGGTGAATATGCAAGCTTTGTAGCATCTACATAAAGCTTTGTGTAGTACACCTGAACAAGATCAACATTATAGAATGCAGTAGTAGCATATATCTTATTATTATCTCTGTTTCTTTCGTGAAAATCATAGTTATAAAGCTCAACCTTTTTTACATCCTTATATCCATAGGTGGCCTTTGAGCTTGAAGTTCCGATATATATACCTACGTCATCTCTCAATCCTATACTGCCGATCCTGCCATCTGTATCATTGCAGCTGATACCCTGAGCCAGATTGATTATTGTGGCAGGAGCATTCTCTGTAGGCTCATGATTACTTTCACCGGGTCTGAATTCTGCCCTGACATTCTTATTGAATTTAATTGACTTAAAAGAATTAGTACCAACAGACTCTACGGTAATGCTGTTACCGGTAATAACAAGATCCTTGTTAGTTTTATTACAATCATTAAGCTCGACCGTAACTTCCTTTTTGTCATTCATTGAAGCTGTGATTCCGGATATAGAAGCACCTTCGACAACCACATCATTCTGTATCAGATATGTGTCACCAAGCTTTACATTAACGGATGAATCAACAATGGGTTCAGGAGGGTTATCTCCACCACCGCCGCTGTTCTCAGTAAATGAAGGCCAGAACACAAGTTTTTCTAATTCAGAAAAGTCAAAATCACCATCACCGCTTCCTGTAGTAGTATTGTTTGCCTTAAATGACATATAAGTGGTTTCTCTGGCTAAACTTACCGTCTTTTCTTCAGATGTTGCCGCATTCGTGGAATCAGCTTTATATACACTAAGATTTGCACTATAATCTTCGTCCGGATAAAGTCTTATCTCAACACAGTTCGCAGTTTTGGGAATAGTTGCTGTATATTTAATTGTTCCGCCTTCATATCCGCTATCATCCACATATTCATCACAGGTTAATTTCGTGCCATCTACCCAGATCTCAGCTTGACCGTTATCCCATATTATCCTATTATTTGCTTCCGTTACAGATTTCGGAGCGCCTTCAATATCAAGCTTAAAACATCCATCCGCCTTAACCGGCACAACCGGCACCAAAGTAATCACCATCGCCACTGCCAAGAGCCATGACATTAGTTTTTTACTAAACTTCTCTCTTCCCATACATTCTCTCCTTTTTCATAAGACTCAAACCTTTGCCGTCCCCTCACAGCAAACACAACTTGGTTTCATAAATATCACGATCATTATACATTCCTATCATTACAAAATCAACGCATTTCAGACGAACTATTCCCAAGGCTATCCTCCCAAATACCATCTATAGCCGGAAGCTCTGAACATCCCTCAAATGCGCCTCCTTTAAGACCCTATAATCCATAATATTTTAACATATATATAGATTCTTTTCAAAAAGATTTTTGAGAATATAAAATACCGCTCTGAGCACTTATTGTTCAGGGCGGTATCAACAAACACTATTGTTCTATATATTTTTTAACTTCAGAAAAATCTATCACAAGCTTCTCATCATAAATCGACACGCCAACCTTGTCATCAAAGGAATGGATGGATACTATATCCCCCTCAAAGTAGTTCTTGATCACCTTGCCCTTCTCGTAATCCACTATCCAATATTCTCTGACTCCGTTCTCTTTGTATTTCTCAAGCTTGATCTCCATATCAATCTTTCTGGATGCAGGAGAAACCACCTCGATAATGAAATCCGGAACACCTTTCATGGCTCTATCATCTTCAAGCTTCTTTCTGTCACATACTACAAAAAGATCCGGTTGAACGACTGTCATATCACCTTTATCGTATTCAAGGCGAACGTCAGCCGGAGCAACTATGGCTTCGCACTTACCCTTGTTCTCACGAATAAAGCTGTCTATCAATACATAAAGTCTCATAATAATACGTTGATGATTGTATCTGGGCGAAGACATATCATAGAGTACACCATCTATAACTTCAACCCTTTTTCCTGCAGGAAGCTCAAGCTTATTATAATCTTCATAGGTGTAGCCGGTCTGGCTATAGATATCTCCTCCTGATCTTCCGTCACTCACATCTATAGCTGATGAACCTGAAGAATAATAGGGCTTAGAGCCGCCGGCAGTGTAGGGGGTAATTGATTCCGCTACAAATGGACCATCATCATAAGGATCGTGATCATAAAGGCCAATACCATCCTCCTTCTCGTAGCTTTCAAATACTCTTGAAAGAGCTAAAAGTGTACCTCTCCTCGGCGCCTTGATCACACCGCCAAATATCTTTTGTACGCTGCTTAAGGAAATGCCTGATTCTTTGCTTATATCCTCGTAAGACAGACCGTATATCTTTTTTAACTTAATCATGTCTGATATCTTGTACATAAACAAGCCCCCTTTCAAATATATAGCATATTTCTATCATAATAATAGCATAAACGCATTAAACAGTCAATAAAATATCATAAATATAGCATCTATATATCATAAATCATTACTTCATAATAAAATCTTACAAAAAATAATCCCGATACCATTTTATAATGATAACGAGATTATTTTTATTGGTGTGCTTAAATGGAAGTAGCTAAGCTACTGAACATTTACGAAGCGTCATTATTTAGTTTTATAATATTTTATTTTAGAAGTTACAGAATTTTTAATTGCCTTCTTATACTTGGCAAACACATCTTTTATAATATAGATTCTTGCACCGGAATGTATTCCTTTGAATGCATATTTACCTATAGTCAATTTTTTATATTTACCTTTAAAGGTAATCTTTTTAAGTTTTTTGCAATTATAAAATGCAGCGGAACCAATTCTCCTGATATTCGATCCAATAGTAACCTGAGCGATCTTTTTCTTTGATGCAAATGCTTCGGCACCGATTGAAGTAACCTTATAAGTAAAACCATCATATTTTACAGTTGCAGGAATAGTTACTGTTTTCTTATTACTTACCGATATTACCTGAACCTGTAGATTAGCAGTAACTATGTAGTTAATTTTTACACTGTTTTTTGTGACTGAGAATTTACTGCCTTTCTTAAGAGAAGTGGCTTTCTTTTTCGCATTGGTTGTATCCTCTTTTTTAGCATCCTTTTTCTCTTCTATCTGGGTATCCTTATCAGTTATAACTGTAGATGCCGGAGGATCAGTAGGATCAACTACAACTGCAGGCTTTATCTTCTTTTCTGACATTATCTTCTTCTTACCAACGATCGCATAGGTAGAGAACCTATCTGTTGAAAATGCTACACTATTGCCATCAACAGTCGCATCGAGGGTCTCTGCTTTTCCATCATGTACTCTTACCACAGAAACTCCCTCATCATAAGCTGAAAGTGTATCATTCAGATCAAGCTTTATCGTAACTGTACTGTTAAGATCGGTAAGCTGAGTATCCCAAGCTTCCTGAGACTCCATATCCTTGCTCTTATCATAATTTTTAACTACAGATTGCAATAGTGTAAGGTCGACATATTCAAAGCTTAATTCAGTCTTTTCACCTGTTCCTACCACAGAAGCTATAGCGTTCTTGGTTGCATCATCAGGCTCTGCCATATCTACTATCAGCTTTGCATTACCAAAGCCTATAGGATTGCCATTCATTTCGATATCTGCAGTCTTAACCTTGGTAGCATCAGAACTGACCTTTACCACATCCTCAGTCTTTATGAAATCAGCACTCATATGACCTGCATTGGCAGGCATGGTAAATGTGTACTGACCAACTACATCAGTATCACCTGCTTTAGTGGAAATGATATCTCCGTTAATATTAAGAGTATCCTTAACATATTGATAACCCTGATCAGGAAGGATCTTTACATTGACCGTTTCTCCCTCGGCTATCCACGCCTCAAAACGACCGGTTTTCTTATCTACAGTATAATAACCCTTGTTGAAACCGCTCATTTCTATAGTACCTTTATCAGCATTGGTAAACTCTATATCCTCATCAATGGTGTAAGCCACAGAATAAAGGATGGGATCTGTTGATTCTATTATTGTATAATCAAGTTCATTTTTACTATGATTTTTCACTAAATAGCCGTACTGGTTTGATTCATCTTCAGTCTTAGTTAAATCAACTTCCACATTAGAAACAAATTCTCCGCCTGCATCGCCTGCATTATCCATGTCAGCTATAAAGCCGCCCTCAGGATATGAAGAATAATATTTACTTATGAGTTTACCATCGCCGATATTTTCAACATAATAATCCAATACGCCTTCCTGGAAAATCAGCATATCAGTTTTTTTTTCATCTCTTCTATCAAACATTGTACGAGCGTAAAGATTAACCTTTGCACTTGTTAATTCAACTTTATCAACATTTTCAAAAGCTGTAACTGCAGCGATATCTACAGTGTAGGGGTCTCTATTATGGAATTCATAATTCCAGAGATCAACATTTTTGATCTCGCTAAATGCAGCTAAGGCATTTGAATGAGAAACTGTTTTATCTTCGTTAAGTGTTTGTCCGATATTGAGCATCAATGCATCTCTAAAGCAAATGCGTTCCGCTCCATCCCCTTCACCGACAATACCATCATTCAGATAAAGATGTGCAAATCCATCATACGTTTCCACACTTCCTTTTCCGCGGCCCCATATCTCAATAGCACTATTTTCACCAAGGTCCATCCTATTGAAAGACAGGTCACCCTTCATCTCGATAGAGCCCCTTGAATAGATGTAAAGCTTATCCTCAGGGAAGATGCAATCCTCCATACAGATATTACCGCTTTCAGGATCCACAGTAATACCTGAATATTTTTCATTGTCATTAACCTTCTTATTACCGCGTATAACAGTTTCTGTACCGATAATTAATGTCTGCACTCTTTTAAGCTCAAATTCAAGCTGATAGCTGTGGTCTGCCGGTGTCTCGTTCTCAGAAAAGCCATCATACTTAAGTGCATATTCCTTTGTGAATGAACCATTATCATTAAGAGTCAGATCATCACCTGCAGTTTTAACCTTTTCATTACCATCTACTCTGAGGCTAACACCTCTAACCTGGTCAATTTCATAGCCTTCATAAGGATCGATAGTTATATTCAGCTTTGCATTATTGCTATAACTACTTACATCTATAGGTTCATATTCTTGTTCTGTTGATACTTCCACATCACCGGATGCTGTAGAAGGTTCATCATTTAGTTCATAGCTAATCTTTGCTTTACCTTTATTTTCACGACAGAAAAATGAGAAAAATCCCTTTTCCGCAGGCTGAGGCTGATCTCCTCCTTCAACATTATTCTGCGAAAATTCCGGCGCAAAAACAAGCTTTTGAAGACCTGAAAGATCATCAGCATATAGCTTGTAGCTATGATAACCATTTTCAGCTGCCAGCTGAAGATCAGCTCCATTCACATTAGTTTTACCTGAGCCCTGAGCGTATTCCGTAAACATACGACAGCTTTCATTATATCCCGTATAAGGGAAAAACCTGATCTCAACCTCAGTGGCATTGGAAGGTATATCTGCAGAAAAATATTTTTCCCCAGTGGTAGAATCTTCCATATCGTGTTGTGTAAAACTATTGACTACATATGGTTGTGTTTTTTCAGTATCAGTGGTTGTATACCAAACTACAACATATCCCGTATTTTCCTGAGAATCACCAAAGAAAACTCGACCAGTATCACAATAACTCGGATTCCCGTGTATCCTAAGTATTGCATTCTGCGCAGGACCGCCGTTCGCCTCTACCTTTGGCACAGGAACCAGCGCTACTACCATAGCCAAGGTAATAAGCCAGGCAGTAAATCTTTTCAACATCTTCTTACCCATAATATCTCTCCTTTCGTAACTTGCATAAGGTTTCAAATAACATACATTGATTATACATCAAATAAAGCTCTTATCGCAACTAAAACAAATAAAAAAACAAAGGATTTTTGCCACTAAAGAGCAGGTCTAAACACTCCCATGATGGCCTCTGCTACCTTCAGTCCATCCATAGCTGCCGAGCTTATTCCTCCGGCATAACCACAGCCCTCGCCACAGGGATAAACGCCCTTTATATCCACGCTTTCATAATCGTCCTTTCGAAGTATCCTCACCGGCGAGGATGTCCTACTTTCCACACCCGAAAGCATAGCATTAGGATCAGCAAAACCATGTATCCTTTTATCAAATGCATGTACTCCCTCTATGATATCCCCCGATACATATTCAGGAAGAATTGCTGTCAGGTCTGCCTTGGCATATTCACCCTTTATATTCGGAGTAATTTCCGCAGATTGATCAACATCAAAGCTACCAAATTCATCTCTTCCATATCTCTCACAAAAGCTCTTCTCAAAATCCCCAAAGCTCTGTACCGGCACCTTGCCTGAACCAAGCTCATAAGCGTTTTTCTCAAGTGATCTTTGGAATTCTACTCCCGCAAAAACATCATCACCTTCTAAATCAGAAGGATCAACTGTTACAACTATGGCAGAATTGGAATTTGCTCCCATACGGTCATGGTTACTCATTCCATTTACCACAAGCATTCCATCCTCAGAAGAGCTATTCACAACAAATCCGCCGGGACACATACAAAATGAGAATACCCCTCTGCCATCCTTTGCCTGATGTGTAAGCTTATAGGAGGCTGTAGGAAGAAGCTTTGCCTCCTTGCTGTCACCATATTGGGAACGATTTATGAACTCTCTGTCATGCTCGATACGAAGTCCCACAGCAAAGGCCTTAGGTTCCATAGCAAAGCCGCTGTCTCTTAGCATAACAAATGTATCTCTTGCGGAATGACCGATAGCGAGTATCAAAACCGAAGTATCGAGACAATATTCGCCATCCGAAGAAGAAACTCTGACACCCTTAACAGCCCTGTTTTTATCAAGGTCTATCCCCACAAGCTTATGACCGAATCTCACCTCTCCCCCAAGCTTAACAATCTCTTCTCGGATACCCTGGATCACACCCTTTAGCTTATCAGTACCAATATGAGGCTTTGCATCGATAAGTATCTCAGAGGGTGCTCCATGCTTTACAAAGGTTTCAAGCATAAATGTCTGTCTTCCGTATTTGTCGTTCACCTGTGTATTTAGCTTTCCGTCGGAAAATGCACCGGCTCCACCCTCACCGAACTGTACATTACTCTCTGTATCAAGTACTCCTGTCTTCCAAAAATTTTCAATATCAGAGGTTCTTGAATCAACATCCTTACCTCTCTCAAGAACAATGGGCTTAAAACCATTTTTAGCAAGAAGTAAAGCCGCAAATATCCCTCCGGGGCCAAAGCCCACGACAACAGGGCGATAGTTTAAAGGCCTAGCACCATTTACCAAGGGCTTATATGATACAGGCTTATATATACTTATATCTCTATCAGATTTAAGTCTTCCCAAAGCCTTTTTTTCGTTGTCGACAGTAACCACTACCGTCAAAACATATTTAAGAGAATCCTTTTTTCTTGAATCGATAGATCTTCTTATGATTCTTACATCAGAAAAAGGAATGCCCTTAAGTCTCTTTTTAAGGGCATTCTCTATATCCTTTTCATTGTGATCTATATTAAGCTTTAACTGTCTGATCTCCAGCATAATAAACTCCTATGAAATGTTTTCTCCTGCCTTGATACCTGAAAGTATTGCAAAGGTCAGATTGTAGCCACCGCATTTACCATCCACATCCAATAGCTCTCCAACAGCATAAAGACCTTGTACCTTCTTACATGAAAAATCGTCATTCATCTCATCAAGTGAAATACCACCGGCGGTTGTCTGAGCCATATCATATCCCTTGCTTCCGGTAATGTGGAATTCAAGCTCCTTTGAAACCCTAGCAAGCTTTCTGATGTCATCGACGCCAAGACTCTTGGCTTTTATACCGTATCTGAAACCACATTTTTCAAGTAAGACACCTGCAAGTTTTTTGGGATAAAGACATTCAAGAAAATCTCCTGTCTTAATATGCCCCGCATTCATAATAAGATAATCAAAATGGCTTACAAGCTCATCGAAGGAATAATCAGGCATCAGATCAAGACTAATGACTGCATCACCCATTGATTTTTCCAAAGCCCGATTTACCATACGGCTAAGATTGAAGATCACTATACCAGAAAGACCGTAATCAGTAAACTGAACCTCTCCCTCTTCAGAGGCAATATCCATACCTTTAACCTTTAATGTGGCCTTCGCAGGATATCTTACGCCGGCCAAAGTATTACATATACTCGCATCGCTTAGAAGAGGTACAAGCGCAGGTTTGGTTTCTACAAGATCTATTCCAAAGCTCTCCGCTAATGCATATCCACTTCCGTCAGAACCACCCTTAGGGTAAGCAAGACCTCCGGTAGCAAGGATCACATTTCTTCCCTCGTAGCTTTGATCATCACAATCTACTATAAACTTGGTATCTTCCTTTACAACACTTTTTACCTTTCTCTTGTAAAGAACTTCAACGCCCAAAGAAAAAAGTGCCGCATCAAAGGCTCTGATGACACTTGTAGCCTCAAGAGAATGGGGATAATAATAACCATTCTTTTCTACGCAGGAAAGCCCAAGGGATAAAAAGAAATCAAGAACTCTTGTATAGCTTCCCTCATGGAAGAATCTATCAAGAAAAGCTCTGTTGTCACTTCTCACACAATCCCTATCAAAATATGAATTGGCAAGATTGCACCGTCCATTTCCTGTCACCTTTATTTTTTTACCAAGCTCTTCGTTGGCTTCAAGTAAAAGAACAGTATGTTTTTTTCTTGCAGCAGCAACTGCAGCAGACATACCCGAAGCAGATGCTCCGATTATCACAACATCATATATCATAGTCAATTCTCCAATTCAAAGGAATGAGGGATAAGCTCACATACCTTAAAGCTTTTCACTTCATCATTTCGAGCCACGTAAACATCTCCATCCGGCATAAATTCGGCCATCACCTGTCTGCACATACCACAGGGCATAGGAAATTGATCTGCCTTACAGACTATAGCAATAGCCTTCATATCTCTGCGGCCCTCCGATACAGCCTTCCACATAGCAACTCTCTCTGCACATACTGTAGCTCCATAGGAAGCATTTTCTATATTGCATCCGGTAAATACACTTCCATCACTGCAAAGCACAGCGGCGCCAACTGAAAAATCCGAATACGGAGAGTATGAAAACTGAAGTGCCTCTCTTGCTTTTTCTATCAATTCATTCATAAGCTTCACCTCACAAACAACCATATTATAAGGATACCAAAGAATCAAAAATAATTCTACAAAAAAATTTAAAAAAGTGCTTGCATTATCTATTTAAGTATGGTATATTAGTCAAGTCGCAAGGACATACGGTCGATTGGTCAAGCGGTTAAGACGTCGCCCTCTCACGGCGAAAACAGGGGTTCGATTCCCCTATCGACTGCGAAAGCTTCGGATTTATCCGGAGCTTTTTTCATTTTCTTATAGAATCTAAATCACCTATATAAAATTCATCCCCCCTTACGAAACTCGCAAGAAGGGATGTCTATATAATCTTAAGCACTCTTTTTAAAGTACTCTTTCAATTTATCAATAGGAATCGGCTTTGAATATTTATATCCCTGAAGATATTTTGCATACATACTCTTACACATATCTTCATCCTTCTCGTCCTCTACTCCCTCGTAAAGCACGGAATAATTCATAGTATCAAACATACTGGCAAGACTGTTAACCATGGTACCTGATCTCTCGCTTTTTCCCGAAGCAATAACAAGTGAACGATCAAACTTGATAATATCAAAGGGAAGCTCGATAATACGTTCAAAGTTGGAATATCCGGTTCCAAAATCATCTAGATAGAACTTTATTCCATTGTCCTTCAATTCATAAATCTTCTCTTTAACGATCTCAAAATCATTTTCATTGCGACTCTCTGTGATCTCAATAGCGATCTTATCGTAGGGAATACCACAGTTCTTTACTATCCTCATGATATCGCCGCAGAAATTATCATCTCTGACATCTATTACTGAGAAGTTCACAGATATACGATTGAGCTCATAGCCCTCATCCATAAGCTCCTTTATCTTCTTGCAGGTTTTATTGAGGATGATAAGGGAAAGCACATGGATCAGATTGTAATTCTCTGCAAGAGGTATGAACTGATCAGGAAATACCATACCAACCTCTTTAAGTCTTAATCGCATCAAAGCCTCTGCTGTATCATATTTACCTGTAGTGGTATTGAGTACAGGTTGACAGAAAACCTCAATTCTTGAATCATCAAGATCAAACCTTCTGTTAATATCCTCAAGCTCGGATAGAATATATCTATGCTCAAGATAAGCCTTGATATCATCTCCATTTACAATACGCACTTGATTCTTATGAAGCTTCATCTTCTCAATATACTTTATCAACCTTATGTACTCATTGTTCCTGCTGATAGCATCAGTTGATTCCATAATGACTATCTTATAATCAAGCTTATACTTGGGATAAGACTCGTGAAAGCTGTTAAGCATATTCTTTATGCATTCATCCTTATTGGGATTCTTTTCAACATCAAAGGTAACGATCAATCTTCCGTTACTTGGCCTAAACAACACGGCATTCTTTAAAAATCTGGTATAGAAATGCTTAACCAGATACTGAACCTCACGAGGAAGCTTATTATTATTATCAAAATCAATAAGATTGAGACTCATTATCACAAGCTTTGTATCGTGACCGTAGCTGTATTCGATCATATCGTTGAAGGAAGCTTCATTGACAGCACCGGTCTCCATATCATAGGGACTTGAATGAAGAAGATACATAATAGCATAGGCAGGAAACAAGACAGATGCACAGGTATAGGTTGTATTGTCATTTATCACCTGTATGACAAGCATCATTGCAGAAACTACGATCGAAGATACCAAACCCTTTGTCACCTGTCCGAATACTCTGTCGCGATATTTATAGAGCAAAAGCATAGCAAATCCGACAAACAAAAAATAGAAAATGATAAAGAACGGAATACCGCTATGAACAGAAAGCTCCTCATCAATATAGAATCCAAAATGGGCATAATGCCCCACTATCACAAGCACAGACAATATAAAATATACACACGAGGTAATACGAGAATATCTCTCACTGAATTCGTCATCGATATACAGAGAACAACTTACATAACGCACGAAACAATAAATGTTTGCAAAAATAGAAAGCAGATATACATCATAAAACAGATAAATAACTATATTGTTCAATATGCCCTTTTGATTGATGGAAATATGGAAGATAATATTGGTTGCTGCTGAAATAAGAAGAAGTATCAGCATAGTAAAAAAGATATTGAAGGACTTAGTCTTTCTGATATAAGCGAACTTTATGAGTATAAAAAACACAAAGCAGCACGCCATAACGACGATATCTGCAACAGGTGAATAATTATCGAAATAATTGATAACATTGCCCGTCATAATAAACACTCCTAAAAAAACGGTTGATAAATCCTTTTACACAATGTGTTCGCCTATTCCCCACCCACAAATCCATATTATAATTGTATCTTATATAACAATTAATATCAACAAATTTATCTATGAAAAATAACCAAATTTTTTCAATTTTAATAATGCAAAATGCCGATTGGTATTACCAACCGACACTTTGCACATAAATTCATCTATATTTTATTCAATATTACTGCCCATTTAAAAGAGCAAAGAAATCATATTGCGGAGTATCCTGCATATCACCAAGAAGCCCAAGCTCATCAAGCTTTTTGATAGTGGTATTTCCAAGCTTTGCTCTGGTATTCAGTTCCTCCTTACAATAGAACTCTCCTTCCTTTGCTGCAGCCATAAGCTGCTCGGCAGCCTTGCCTCCAAGACCCTCTACGGTGGAAAGAGCCGGCATGATCTTACCGTCTATGATAAGGAATCTCTCAGCATCAGCTCTATAAATATCTATGGGCATAAATTCTATTCCTCTGGCATACATCTCCTGAACTATACGAAGATCACGAAGGGTATCAAGATCAACAGCCGCAGGCTTTTCCATCTCTCTGATCTTTTTTATCTCTTCCGCTGCTATCTCAGGTCCTAAACACATTTTCTCGTAGTTGAAGGCCTTGGCTCTGATACTGAAAAATGCCGTATAATATGCTAAAGGATGATATACCTTGAACCAGGCAACTCTCCAAGCCATCATAACATAGGCTACAGCATGTGCTTTGGGGAACATGTATTTTATCTTCTCACAGGACCAAATGTACCAGTCGGGAACATCATGTTTTTCCATCTCGGCTCGCCACTCAGGCCATTTGTCGCATTTTCCCTTGGCTACCATACCCTTTCTCACTGCCTCCATGATCTTGAAGGCCATATTGGCTTCAAGGCCCTTGTTTATCAGATATACCATGATATCATCACGGCAGCAGATAGCCCCGGAAAGCTCTGTCTTACCTTCCTTGATAAGGGTTTCTGCATTGCCTAGCCATACATCTGTACCATGGGCAAGACCTGCTATTCTGGCAAGGTCGGAAAAATTCTTTGGGTTGGTATCGATAAGCATCTGCATAGCGAAATCTGTACCGAACTCCGGAACTCCAAGACAGCCGAGCTTGGTTCCTCCTATATCATCGGGGGTTATACCAAGTGATTCTGTATTGTGAAACAATGCCATAACCTTCTTGTCATCAAGTGGAATGGTCTTTGCATCCACTCCCGTAAGATCCTCAAGCCTTCTGATCATGGTAGGATCTGCATGGCCGAGAATATCAAGCTTTAACAGATTGTGGTCAATGGAGTGATACTCAAAATGTGTGGTAATGATACCACAATCCACATCATTTGCAGGATGCTGGATAGGGGTAAAGGGATATATCTCTTCATTTCTGGGAAGCACGATCATACCACCGGGATGCTGACCTGTGGTTCTCTTGGTAAAGAGACAGCCCGCCGAGAGTCTTTCCACCTCACATCTTCTCTTTGTGATCTCTCTTTGCTCAAGATATTTTAAGGTGAAGCCATAGGCTGTCTTTTCTGCCACAGTACCTATGGTTCCGGCTCTGAATGCATGCCCCTTTCCAAAAAGCTCTTCCGTATAGGCATGTGCATGAGGCTGATCCTCACTTGAGAAATTCAAGTCTATATCAGGCTCCTTATCTCCATTAAATCCTAGGAAGGTTTCAAAGGGAATATCATGCCCTTCCTTTATAAGCTTATGACCGCAATTGGGACAATTCTTATCCTCCATATCACAGCCTGAGTTACCGTTTGATGCATGATTCTTTACATATTCGGAATCAAAGTCCACATAATGACACTCAGGACATATATAATGAGCATGGAGGGAATTAACCTCAGTAATACCTGCCATACAAGCCACAAAGGAAGAACCCACCGAACCTCTTGATCCTACCATATATCCATCGGCATTGGACTTCCAAACAAGTTTTTGTGCAATGATATAAAGCACCGCAAAACCGTTGCTGATGATGGAATTGAGTTCCTTTTCAAGTCGGTTCTCAACGATTTCCGGAAGATTCGGTCCATATATCTCGTGAGCCTTGTCATAGCATATTCTTCGAAGCTCCTCGTCTGAATTCTCTATGACAGGCGGGCATTTGTCGGGTCTTACAGGTGAAGTATATTCGATCATATCAGCAATGGCATTGGTGTTGTCTATAACAACCTCCTTTGCCTTCTTTGCCCCAAGGTAATCAAATTCCTGAAGCATCTCTTCTGTAGTCCTAAAATACAGTGGACTCTGCTCATCCACTTCTTTTTGCTTGAAGCCGTTACCGGTCATAATGATCTTTCTGTATATCTCATCCTCAGGATCTATAAAATGCACGTCACAGGTTGCAACACACATCTTTCCGCTATCATCAGCAAGCCTTATGATCTCTTTATTGATCTCTCTTATATCATCCTCGCTTTTTATATCCGAGTATTTATCGGATTTTATCATAAATGCGTTGTTGCCAACCGGCTGTATCTCAAGATAATCATAAAAGTCAACAATCCTTGATACCTCTTCATCAGCGGCACCATTAAGCAGCGCCTGAAAAAGCTCTCCTGCCTCACAGGCAGAACCGAGTATAAGTCCCTCCCGATACTTGTTGATCAAGCTCTTGGGTATAACAGGACGTTTCCTCGTAGTATTAAAATAATTAATATGTGATTCCGAAACAAGTCTATAAAGATTGTATCTTCCGGTATCATTTTTAGCTAAGATAATACCGTGATACATCCTGGCTTTTTTTATCTTTTCAGGTGACGCATTACCCATTTTGTTGAGTCCGTCCAGGTCGAATATCTCCTGATTTTTAAGTATATCAAGTAGCTTTAAGAAAATGTGTGCTGTCGCCTCAGCATCATCAACTGCTCTGTGATGAAAGCCGGGATCAACGGCAAAGAATTTACACAATCTGTCCAGTGTATATTTTCCAAGGTTGTGTACCAAAACCTGCGCCATAGTCATAGTATCGCAGACTGTAAAATCATACGGAAGATCAAGCTCCTTGCAGTTATATTTAATAAAGCCTGTATCAAACTTGGCATTATGCGCTACCAAAACAGAGCCCTTACAAAACTCCAAAAACTTTGGAAGGACTATATCAACTGTATCAGCATTCGCAACCATAGTGTCAGTAATACTTGTGAGCTTTGTGATATTGTATGGTATAGGTCTTTCGGGATTGATAAAGGTCGAGAATCTATCTACTATCTCCCCACCTGATATCTTTACGGCACCAATCTCAATGATCTTATTAAATCTTGGCTTGAATCCGGTGGTCTCGATATCGAATACCACATAGCTGTCATCAAAGGTCTGCCCCATTGGCTTTGTTACCAGATCATTGAGATCATCTACAAAATAGCCCTCAAGTCCATATATGATCTTGAAGGGATCACCGGGCTTTACACAATGATTAGCAACAGGGAACGCCTGACATACTCCATGATCTGTAATGGCTATTGCCTTGTGCCCCCAGCTCTTTGCTCTTTTTATGATCTCGCCCACATCTACAACACTATCCATATCAGAATAGCCGGTATGCATATGAAGCTCTACACGCTTTTCAAAGCTGTCATCGGATCTCTTTGATCTAAAATCACTGATCTTCTTTATACCGTCTATACGACCAAAGGTAACATCATGGGCAAAATCATCATATTCGGGAATACCCTTTATCTTATAAAAACCTCCGACAAAAAGATCGGACTTGATAGCCACAGAATCCTCAGGAGAAACGAATATCTTACACATGATGGTATCGGTAAAGTCAGTCAGAGTAAATTCCATGATCACCTTACCGGTTTTTGTGGTATGCTCGTCCATTGTTCTGATCATACCCTTTATGACGCACTCGCCTATTCCTGCCTGTATATCACAGATATCAGCCAAAGTTCCCTCTACATTCTTACCAAAGAACACCTCAGGATCAACGGAAATACCGCGTTTAGAAAATGATCTCTTTTGGCCGTAACCGTTGTTCCTATATCCGTTTCCATTGCCTTCATTTCCCTGTTCGCTTCTGTTCTTGGCTGCTTCAACAACCTTGGCTTCGGTATCGGCAACCATCTGCTGATTCTTGGTAAGCTTCTTATCCTTTTTCTCAACACTTATCTCACCGTTTTCATTTACCGAAACCTCATTGTTTGCATTTTCCTCGGCTACGGCTTTAGACAATTCATCCATAGTCTTTGAGGTCTCAAGCTTCAGCTTATATTCCTTGGCATCACGAAGTGCCTGCTTTTGCTCCTCGGTATAATCAAAGCCGACCTTTATCTCCTTGGCAAAGCGCGTCTTAAATACACCCTCGATATAATCCTTGATATTTACGGATCTGCCCTTACTCAAAAAATCATCATTCATGGTAAGGGTCACGATATTATCATTCACAAACCACTCTGAATCCTCAACAAGCTGATAATCGATCATACTGGTCTCACGAAGCTCTAAAAGCATACTATCCTTATATGCATCAACAATAGCTTGCTCGTTGTAGATATCAGTAAGAACAAAGCGCTCATAAATGATGACAGATATTCTCTGAGCTTTGAAAAATCTTTCCTTAAGCTCCTCTTCCATTTTAAATACAGCCCACTTTGGAATAATGGACTGCGAAACAATATAGACAGTCAAAGCCCTCTGAGAGCGCTTTAAGACTGCCCTTTCCACAAATACATTCTTATAAAAATCCGCTATCTTATCCGTAGCGGTGAAACCGTCAAACACCTTGAAAAACAATTTATTATCGTCCAAATGATCAACTCCTAAAATTCACGTAAAATAAATCATACTCTGAGAGCATCAAGCTCAGACTTTAATGCATTTAAAAGCTCTGATTCCGGAAGTTTCTTTACTATCTCACCCTTTTTGATAAGAAGGCCCTCTCCCTTTCCGCCTGCAATACCAAGGTCTGCTTCCTTTGCTTCACCGGGACCATTTACTACACAGCCCATTACGGCTACCTTGATATTTAGATCCTCGTAGTCGGCAACCAGCTCCTCTACCCTGTTGGCAAGTCCGATAAGGTCTATTTCAGTTCTTCCACAGGTAGGACAGCTTACTACTTCAACACCTCCTGTACGAAGGCCGAGAGTTTTAAGAATAAGCTTTGCTGAAATGATCTCATTTACAGGATCACCTGTTAACGATACTCTGATCGTATCTCCTATTCCCTGACCAAGGATCATACCAAGACCAACTGATGATTTGATATTTCCTCGAAGAAGAGTTCCGGCCTCAGTAATACCCACATGAAGAGGATAATCAGTCTCCTTTACGATAAGCTCATGAGCCTTTACGCACATAAGAACATCGGAGGATTTTATGCTGATCACCATCTGATCATAGCCAAGCTTTTCTATCATATTCACCTTGTCAAGAGCGCTCTCAACAAGGCCTTCTGCTGTAACACCATCATATTTTGCTACAAGCTCCTTTTCAAGAGAGCCTGAATTGACACCAACTCTTATAGGAACCTTGTGAGCCCTTGCGCAATCAACTACAGCCTTCACTCTATCCTCACCACCGATATTGCCGGGATTGATCCTGATCTTGTCCGCGCCATTCTCTATAGCTTCTATTGCAAGCTTATAATCAAAATGAATATCAGCCACCAAAGGAATATGTATCTGAGACTTAATATCCTTTATAGCCCTTGCTGCCTCAGAGGTATTGGCTGTACATCTGATGATCTCACAGCCGGCTTTTTCAAGCTCAAGTATCTGCTTTACCGTAGCATCAACATCAGCAGTCTTTGTATTTGTCATAGACTGGATAAGGATGGGATTGCCACCGCCTATCACTCTGTCACCAATTTTAATTACTCTCGTATTATTGCGATAATCTCCCATGATCCTTCTCCTTGAAAAACTACTTTTTGAAAACAAGTCTTGAAACATCCATCACCAAAACAAGCGCCATGAGTCCGTAAAGGAAAGCCATACCTGCCTGATTGATCTTTCCTTCAACCTCATCAGAAAGCTTCTTCTTAAAGATCAGCTCAATAAGAAGAAAGAACAACCTACCACCGTCAAGAGCCGGTATTGGTAAAAGATTCATAACACCTAAGTTAGCTGAAAGAAGTATGCAGAAATTGATGAGATTAACAACAACGTTGAGATTGTTTCCTGTTTCCTTTGCTTCCTCGATCACTGTATTCATGGTTGCGGATATGCCAACAGGACCTGAAAGCTGCTTTATGCTAACTCCACCGGTAATAAGCTGGTAAAGGCTTTGTATAGTTGTCTTTATCCAATATCTTACCTCTACGGCAGCATAACCGACTACAGTTAAAGGATTGGAGGTTTTTTGCCCTTTTCCCGCAATACCAAGCTGATAAGCTCCTGTCTCAAGCTTTTTGGGTGTCACTGAAAGCTTGATCCTCTCTCCGTTTCTGTTCAGGGTAAGCTCAATGGGACCATCACCCTTATAAAACTGCATGCTTACGGTGATCTCCTTGAAATTGTAGACACGACTTCCGTCAAAACGTTCAACCCTGTCTCCCGCAAGTATTCCTGCCTCTTCGGCAGCAGAATTCTCTGAAACAAAGCTTATTTCATTGGGTGTATAGCCTACAAGACAAACAAAGACAACAGACATGATAAGCGCCAGTACAAAGTTCATAAATACACCGGCTACCACTACGATGATCCTGCGTAAAAGAGGAGCATTACCAAAGGCATCCGGTTCATCCGAAGCCTCGTCCTCACCTACCATAGCGCAATAGCCACCGATAGGAAGTGCTCTAAGCGAATACTGTGTGCCGTTTTTGTCGGTATGCCAAAGTAAAGGTCCCATACCTATGGAAAACTCAATAACTCCGATACCGCTTTTCTTAGCAGTGATAAAATGTCCGAATTCATGTATTGTGATACATACTCCAAACACAAAGATGATCATAATAAGATTGATCGCTAAACTCATTGTTAATTCCTCTTTCTAAAATTAATTTATTTTGAAAGTAAGTCATATACCCACTTTTCTGTTTCAAGTATATCTGATAACGAAGGATTCTTTATTACCTCGTGACTATCCATGGCTTTTTCAATCATGGAATATATGTCAAGAAAATGTATCTCTTTCCTTAAGAACTTCGCAACGGCAAATTCATTTGCTGCATTGAACACAGTAGGCATACTGCCTCCGGTACGACCTGCCATTATGGCAAGTGGAAGTCCTTTGAAGGTATCCATATCAGGCTGCTCGAATTCAATAGACGAAAGGGTTTTGAAATCAAGCCTGTCACCGGGAAGGAATCTTCTCTCAGGATAATAAAGCGCATACTGGATAGGAAGCTTCATATCGGGAGTTCCAAGCTGGGCAAGCACTGCTCCATCCTTGAATTCCACCATGGAATGAATGATGCTCTTCGGCTGAACAACCACCTGGATATCATCAAAATCAACATCAAAAAGCCATCTTGCCTCCATCACCTCAAGTCCCTTATTTACAAGGGTTGATGAATCTATGGTTATCTTTGCTCCCATAGCCCAGTTGGGATGCTTTAGTGCATCCTCTACTGTAACCGACCTCAGATCCTCTGTCTTTTTGTGCCTAAAGGGTCCTCCCGATGCAGTGATCAAGAGCTTCGCTATCTCCTTATGCTCTGTTCCTCTGATACATTGGAATATCGCAGAATGCTCACTATCAACGGGAAGAATAGATACATTATGCTCCTTAGCCAAAGGCATAATGATATGCCCTGCCGTAACAAGAGTTTCCTTGTTGGCAAGAGCTATATCCTTTCCTGCTTTTATTCCTTCAATAGTTGGTCTGATGCCGATCATTCCAACTATAGCAGTCACAAGTATCTCGCTATCAGGATGAGTAGCTAAAGCAATAAGCCCTTCCATACCACACATGATATCTACCTTGAGATCTCCGATCAGAGATTTGAGTTCAGGAATAAGCTTCTCATCACCTATGACAGCCAATGAAGGCTTGAATTCCTTTATCTGCTCCGCTAAAAGCTTTACATTTTTTCCGGCAGATAAGGCTACAACCTCTATATCTTTATTCTCTCTAACTATCTCAAGGGTCTGGGTACCTATAGATCCGGTAGAACCAAGTACAGCTATCTTTTTCATAATAATCTCCTATTGTCTGTTCTGCTTTTCCATATGATTGTAGATAGCACTTATTGCAAGGCACAACAATCCACTTACGAAAAAGCTCAATGCATGTCCAAGTGTATTTGAATATGTGATATCGATCATAACAAATTTTACTACGCATATCATAGTGAGGATAAGCCCATATATTCTAAGTGCGCGTAGCTTTAGCTTAAAGCCGATACCTATAAGAACAATAGCAAGTATCAAAGCACCCAAGCTAAAGGCAAATGCAGGGAAATCAAAAGCATTCAGAATACTCCATAAAAGTATGGTGAACTTAACTCCCACATAGATATTGAATAATTCAACATCTGCTTCAAGCTGCTTTTTAGCACGTAGCATAAATAGTATAATGGCTAAAAGCACATATATTGCTTTCCTACCGGGTGAAAGCGATAATGAGTTCATACCATCAATAGCCAGATACATTAAGACGATATTTATAATACTTGAATTGATCTCAAATTCCTTCTCTTCCTCTCCATTTATTCCTCTTGAAAAAGGCGAAAATACGACGATAAGTTGAACTCCCGTCAGAGCCAAAAAAGTGATAAACTGAGTCTCCTTATAGGATATATCAGGAAATCTGTCAATCGCTATGGAGATCACTACCATCAATACATAATAAAGGGCTATCTTAAATATCTTGTCATATTTCTTCTCATTATTGTACATAAAAAATGTTGATGCAACAGCAAAGATCAACATAAGTATTATGATATTTAAGGGCCTTACATAAAGAGATCCAACATCTCCTTTAGGTGTATCCCAATATATAGTCTGCATATAGCAGGTTAAAAATGCAAAGCCAAGGGATACCATCTTATACATTCTGTTCTCACGAAGAAATCCTGCTATAACAAGGGGGATGGCAATAGCCATTAAACCTACCTGTGTGCTTATAAAAGGCAGGCAGATTACTCCAAAGGCGGCGGTGATGATCAATATCACCTGCCAAAGCCCCGGCATGATATAGGCTTCAGTAAGGGTATAGCCAACCTTATATACTACATGATCAACAGCGATAAATGTCAAAACAGCAACGATAAGTATTGTTGCTGCCCCGGTGATCTGATTTTTAATAACCAGCATCAAAAGCACCGCAGAGGTCGCACTATAAAGAGTTCCCCAAAAAGCCGGAAGAGTCTTTTTACTGTTATCAAGTCTAGTCAAGCTTATAAATGTCAAAACCAATAGATAAACAAATAAGATAATCGCCACTATAAGTATAGTATGATCTAATACGTTTAAACGATCCAAAGAAAAATTATGTATGACTGCTGTGGAAATTGTCATCACAATAAGTGAACAGCAATTAAAAAAGCTTATGATATCATGCTCTTTTTCATCACGAAAATTCTTAATGATAAATGAAAGGCTGCCTGTGATAAAATATCCTGTAAGGATAAGCATTGTAGATGAAGATTTCTCAGAAACACATAAACCGGCTCCAAAGCAAACTGAGATAAAGAGTCCGACTCCACCTATAAATGTAAATAGAATCTGTTGCTTTTTAGAAAGCATCAAAACAAATGCAGCCCATAAAAGCAGCAATACATACAAGGTCAGTTTTCCGATCAGGTGAAAATATGTATTTGTTAAAAACAGGGAAATATATATACCTCCGACACCTATCGCAAGAATAGACATAAAGAAAGTATTCTTCGATTCACTCTCAAGCTTTAATAGTCCCACTGAAACAAATGCGACACTCACAAGATACATAAGTCCGAGCTTCATACCGTCTGAAAGCATAGGTATGATCAATGTTGCAAATAGGATAAAGCTTATAAAGATAAGAACCGCCGCAGCGATTCCCATGAAATTCTTTCCAAAGGATACCTCTGAATCCTTTGATCCCGATACAGATTTTTTAGCTTTGGGAATATTGGCATATGTATTGCTTAAAACTGCTTCAGAAACAACATAAGGAGGTACCTCAGTAATGAAATCCTCTTTTTTGTTTACCTCAGGCATGACAGCTTCAGCTTCCTTTATTACTTCAGGCTGCGCTTCGGGAGTAGCTAAAGACTCGGATTTTATAGAAACAGTTTCATCTGAATCCATTGTCTTAAGCATCTCAAGCTGTCCCTTTATGGAATCCATCTCCAAACAAAGGGCATTTAACTTGTTGTAGAATTGCTCCTGTCTTCTTTCAAGCTCTTCTATCTGCTCTTTAATGGTCTTGTTCTTTTCTTCCATTCAATACACCTTCTAAAATCCCCAAGCAAGGGTCAAAAGATAATATACTATAGGAGCTGTAAATATTACACTGTCGAATCTGTCCATGATACCACCGTGTCCGGGGATAAGCTTGCCATAGTCCTTGATATCATGATTTCTCTTAATGGCTGACGCAGCGAGATCTCCGATAACAGCAGGTAATGCACCAACTGCACCTATCACCGCAAACTTTAGAATTGCAAGGTCGGTCTCAGCCACAAATTTATTGAATACCGCACCGAATATACAACCGAAAAGTGCCGCCCCAGCTATTCCACCAAAAAAGCCTTCTATACTCTTTTTAGGAGAAAGGATAGGACTTAGCTTATGCTTTCCTATGGTTCTTCCTACAAGATAAGCAAATACATCATTTACCCATGATGAAACGAATACAAGGAATACCAAAACAAGTCCGTTCTCAAGGGCTCTTATCCTGTAAATATAAGAAAGCATGATGCCTACATAGATAAAGGGAAGGAACGCTCCCATCATATCAAAATCCTTGAATTTCGGATATGTAAGTACATAAGCTGAAAGCAGAAAAAGAAGATATACGGTAATACAAAGCACCGTATGATCTCCCTCCACAAATAACAGCAAACAATAATAAACAATATTGATGATGTACGAAAAATAACCGAGAACAGTATTCTCGAGTTTATATACCTTCAACAATTCGTTGATACCGATCAAAGATACAACCCCCATGGCTATTCCTGTTGCCATGGGACCGGCGAAGAATATACCGACAATAAGTATCACTAAAACTACTGAGCTGGCTACTCTGGTCCAAAACATAATTAACTCCTTATACTCCGCCGAATCTTCTATCTACGCCATTGTAATATCTGATGGCATCTATAAGATCCTTTTTTGTAAAATCTGGCCACAAAACATCCGTAAAATAAAACTCCGCATAACCAAGCTGCCACAACAGATAATTGGAAAGTCTCATCTCTCCGCTTGTTCTGATCATAAGCTCGGGATCAGGCATATCCTTAGTATCAAGATGAGAGGATATGGTATCCTCAGTAATATCACATACATCCATACTTCCGGAAGCCAGATCAAGGCCTATCTTTTTTACTGCTCTGACGATCTCGTCACGGCCACCATAGTTGATAGCAATATTGAAATGAAGTCCGTCATAATCCTTTGAAAGCTCCTCAAGACGATTGATGCTCTCAACTATATCGGGATCGAGACCGGTCTTATCACCGATCACCTTGATCTTCAATTTTTCCTTCTTGGCCTTCTTTTCCCAGCTTTTAAGATAGGCACGAAGAAGTGTCATAAGTCCTGTCACCTCTTCTGCCGGTCTTTTCCAATTCTCAGTAGAAAATGCGTACACAGTCAGGTACTCAATACCAAGGTCATAAGCATCCTCGCAGATTTGCTCTACAACCTTCGCACCTTCCTTGTGTCCCATATTTCTGGGAAGTCCACGCTTCTTTGCCCAGCGGCCGTTGCCATCCAAGATAATAGCAACGTGGCGGGGTACTTCAAGCATCTCGCCTTCTATCTCTCTCTTCACGATTCTATCTCCTGAATATTACACAGTCATTACTTCTTTCGACTTGGTATCTATAGCCTTGTCGATCTCAGCTACGAACTTGTCAGTAAGCTTCTGGATATCATCTTCCTTATTCTTAAGCTCGTCCTCTGACATCTCACCTGCCTTTTCCTTCTTCTTCATAGCGTCATTGGCGTCGCGACGGATATTTCTTACAGCAACCTTTGCTGCCTCTCCCTTTTTCTTGATGTCCTTCACAAGCTCCTTACGTCTTTCCTCGGTAAGCTCAGGAAATTTAAGGATAATGCTCTTTCCATCGTTGTTGGGGGTGATTCCTACATCACTGTTAAGAATAGCCTTTTCAATCTCCTTCATAACTGATGAATCCCAAGGGGTGATCATAAGTGTTCTTGCCTCGGGTACAGACACATTACCTACCTGCTGTAAGGGTGTGGGAACGCCATAGTACTCCACCTTAATCTTATCAAGGATATGGGGATTGGCTCTACCCGCCCTGATACTTGCAAAATCATTAAGCAGATTATCAAATGATTTCTGCATCTTGTCTTCAAATTCCTTTAACATCTTTATATTCCTCCTTAAACTGTAATAGTAGTTCCTGTAAATTTACCTGTTAATGCATTTACAATGCTGTCCTTTTCATTCAATCCAAATAGCATCATGGGCATCTTATTCTCAAGAGCAAGAACTGCCGATGCAAGATCTATAACACCAAGGCGATCATCCACGATCTTCTGCATAGGAAGCTCGTCATACTTCTTTGCATCGGGATTGGTTGCGGGATCCGAATCATATACACCATCAATGGACTTGGCAGAAAGGATCACATCGCTCTCCGTCTCTATAGCCATCAGCACAGTTGACATATCAGTTGAGAAATAAGGATGTCCTGTGCCTCCTGCAAAGAATACCACCTTGCCCTTATTAAGTGACTTGATTGCTTTATCCTTGTTGAATAACTGGGTAAATCCTCCCACCTGAAAGGGAGTCATGATCACTGTCTCAAGACCTACTCGTCTAAGTGCATCTGATGTATAGATACAGTTCATAACCGTAGCCAACATACCGATGGAATCAGCCTTAACCCTGTCCATATCTCCGGAGGTTCTTCCTCTCCAGAAGTTACCACCGCCGATAACTATGGATACCTGCTTTCCTGCATCAACTACCTTCTTTATCTGTTCAGCTACCTCCATAACCGTAGCTTCGTCAAATCCGGTTCCCTTGCCACCTGAAAGAGCCTCACCGGAAAGCTTTAGTAATATTCTGTCTGTCTTCATATCATTATCCTTTCGAAATATTTATGCGAAAAAGCTCTTAACATCAATCTCAGAGTAGCACTGTGAACAGAAACCTTCAATGACAGCACCATTGTTGATCTGTACTGAACGGGACTTGATATTGCCCATGATCACAGCTGTTGAATCTACGATCACAGGACCGTGAACATCTATATCACCATTTACAGCACCTGCGATAACTGCTGATGTTCCCTCAATCTTACCTACAACAACAGTACCAACACCGATCTTCGCGCTTCCTTCACATGTGATATCACCGGTGATCCTTGAGGCATTGGCATATACCTCACCTACCTCGATATTTCCTTCGATGGAGCCACCTACAACAAGCTTACCACGGCATTTGATATTGCCCTTTACAGTGCCTATGATATCAAGTGATCCCTCGGTTTCAATATCACCCTTTATAACAGTACCCTTGGTGATAAATGTGGTGGAATCATCGATTGGAGTTTCCTCCTCGTTGTTTTCTTTATCAATCTTTACGGAAATATTTTTATCCATCTTCTTTTCACTCTCCGTATTTTTGTTTTCTTCCTTGAAATCAACAACTTTGTCAGTTTCAGACTTATCATCTAACAGAACATCAAAGTCATCTTTTGCTGTTGTTTCTTCTTTTGCTTCAGAGCTTTCTTGAATGACATCTGCAGCATCAGGAGTTTTTACTTCCTCAGGCTTGACATCCTCTGATACCATTTCTTCCTCAGACTTGACATCCTCTGATACTATTTCTTCCTCAGGCTTGGCATCCTCTGATGCTGTTTCTTCCTTAGGCTTGCTATCCTCTGACTCTGTTTCTTCCTTTGGAGCGATATCTTCATCGGCTACATCAGCGACTGTCATAGCCTCGAAGTTCTTCATAAAGTCAAATTCTAATTGCTGTTCTGAAGGCTCAGCTTTATCTTCTTCAGAGTTATCCTGATCAGCCTTAGCTTCTTCAGTCTTCTCCTCTTCTTCAACAGAATCAACTGCTTCTGAATCTATATCAATGGGATCTTCAGTTTCTGATACCGACTCATCTTTAGCTTCAAGATCATCTGCTACCTGATCATCTTCTTTTTCAACATCGGAAGGAACAGGATCAGCATCTTCATTCCTGACATCCTCTTCTTCCTTTTCCTCAGCTTCTTCATCCTGTTTTTTGTTATCACCAAAGTCAGCGGTTTTACCATCGTCTCCTGATAGATTCAAAGCATCCAAAAGCTCGTTGATACCAGAATCCTCTTTGATCTCTTCAGGCTCCTTTTCATCTTCAGGCTCCTTCACTTCTTCGGGCTCATTTACTTCTTCAGGCTCTGTTACTCCGCCTTCAAAGGTCTTTTTCGCAAGATCATTGGTGTCACCAATACCATTTTCCGCATCATCAATATCGTCAAATAGATCCTCCTCGGCAATCTCAATATCGGTATCATCCTTGATCTCTTCTGTCTTTTTGCCTTCGCCCTCAGGGGTAAATGCATCAAAGAAACCGCCCTTTTTCTTCTTTGAACCTGTCTGCTCTTTATCCTTTGACTTATCCTTAGGCTGCCTTGTTTTCTTAGCTCTTTCCTTCTTTTGAGGTTTTTCATCAGATGACTCAGTCTTTCCGAAAATCTTTTCCTCGGTTTTAGACAATATCTCCGTTTTCTCATCATCATCGAAGGTATTGACCATATCCTCGTCATCATAGCCGCCATTTACTTCCTCTGAATCAGGGATCAGCTCATTGACAGCCTGAGCAAAATCAGCCTTAAAATCCTTAAAAAAACTCATAAAATCCTCCCGTTGTCTTACCCTCTATGCCTCATATTCAGAAGAAACATAGGTTTCCCCGGCAGACAACTGCTTTATCTTTTTATCCAGGCTACATACCTTAACAAGCAAAACGATATTCAGTATGAACGAAAAGAAAAGCAAACCAAAGAATATAAGAAGAATATTTCGTTTGATCTTGTTGATCCTCTTCTTGCGTTCAACCATATTGTTATTGACTATGATAAGTTCGCCTTTTCTGTTGTTGTGGTATTGTATCATATCATTTTACTTCCTAATCTGTAATCTAGATAACACCGTCGGATAGTATAACACAAATCCATTTTATTATCAAATGCTTTGCTTTTACTTAGGTCCCATGCCCGGATCAACGGTCTTTGCCTGTTTTTTAACACTAGTTGTCTTTGCCGGATCCTCAGGAATGTTTACATTGAACTTAGTCATATCAAGCTTTGGACCGCTCTTCTTGAAATCCTGAAGAACATCTGCAGCAAGCTTTTGACCAAGCACGCTGTCGATCTTATTAAACATGGTTTCATTCTTGCCGGGAACAAATGACTTCTTTCTAAGGAGATATTCCGTAGCCCGTTCTGTCATAGCGTCAAGCTTATCCCTGCTGTCTTCTATAGCCATCATACGAAGTATCCTTCTTCCTGATTCTGAAAGAAGTGCCTCCCTCACAAGGATCTTAGCACCCTCCTTGCATACCTCACGCATAGCCGCATCCTTGGCCTCTTCGGTATCGTTTGCAGGCTTATACTTATCTACCATATTCTGTATGCGTCTGTCAAAGCCTCCCAGCTTAGTAAGCTCGTCTTTTATTTCTCTCTTCAGGGTATCAGCCTTCTTCTCGATCATTGACCATACAGTTATACCCATATCAGGCTCTTTTTTGTAGCATACTTTTTGAACATTATCAAAGAGCGAGGAATCTGCAAGCTGGCTTGTGAGATCCTTGCATTTTGAAGTAGTAAATTTATTTAAGGTCTCTTCTGCCTGCTCAGGTGTAATGTCATTTTTGAACATGCTTTCTATAAAGTTATGGAGTACATATATCTGTGCTCTGGTACTCTTCGCCAGTGTTTTCTTTTTGTTTTTAATGATATCTAAGCAAGCATCAGGATTCTTTCTGTTGTAGAGCTTATATATTTTATCATTGGTACGCTTAAGCTTTCTATATGCATTCACCTGAGCATCGGAAATACGTTTCTCGTATTGATAGCCTTTCATGAGAAGCTTATCTTCGTTGATCCCAAGCTTTTTTACAAGCTTTGTTTTCCGAAGCCTTAGCTTGGTAAGAGATTCATCTCCATACTTATAACCAAGTTCAAGGTTATTGAGTCTGGTTCTAACTCTGACATATGTAAGCTTTGCAGCAGACACTTCCTCACACAGCTTAAGTGAGTCCTCAAGTCTTGCTCTGCCGTAACCATGCCCCGGAACGCCAAATACACCATAATGACTATCGTAATACTCCACCGATGCTTTCTCCAGTGTCTTGATCTTACGCATAATCTCTACGGGCTGAATATTATACCCCCCTTCAGAAAGAGCATTTATCACATCCTCAAGAGCATAAGCCATATTCTTATACTTATCAGTACCATCCTTCCTGTAGTCTAGGATTCCATCAGTCTTTTGACCTTTTGTTTTTAAATGAGCTCTGATAGCTTTTAGTTTTTCACAAATACCCTTTTGGCAGTCTTCAAGATTGTCAACTTCCTCTATCAGCCTTTCAGCTCTATAATTCTCAAAAACTCTGTCCTCCTCGTCAAAATCAACACCATCGTCATCCTTTTTGCTTGTATTGATCTCTTCAGTGTCTTTTTTCTTTTCTTCCTTAACAGGAGGCTCTTCTTTTTTAGGCTCTTTGATCTCGGGGATGCCTTTTTTCACTTCCTTGATCTCAGGCTTAATATCCTTGCTCTTATCAACCTTCTCTATATTCTTGCCTTCGTAAATGTTTCTTCTGTCTTCAACAAGCTTTAGAACCTTTCCATGATATTCTATCAGCTCGCCTCTCTTTTCATAGGTCTTATCAAGCTTTTCAAGATGACCATAAAGACTCTTGATAAGTAAAAGCTCATTATCAGCTTTTTTATAGGCTTCACTTGTTTTATCAAGTCCTGAAAGCGCTTTCTCCTTCTTCTCGACCAATAGCTTACACTTATCAAGAAGAGTCTTAGAGTTATCACAAAAAGTCTTTATATTGTCATTGTAGGTAGGCTTCTCGACAAATAAATCTCCTGAGAAAACCTTGTATTCGGCAGCATCACGCATTTTTAAAGGCTCAGCAGACAGATCAAGAACCTCTTTAATATCCTTGTCAGAATCAAATCCGGCCTTTTTAATATCAACAATATCTATCAAAGCCATATCTCTGTTTAAGATGATATCGTATCCAATAAGCTTTTCATCCTTCAAGAGCTTTTTTTCATTTAATGTTCTTGCAGGATCCACACCATTCTGGAAAGCAAACACATTATATACTCTCGAGAAAAGATTATAATCCTTTTGGTTTTCTTCCTTTTCAACACAGAGATCTTTCTTAAAGGACAGCTTGCCTATCTCATCATCTGTAACTATCTTTACAACATTATTTGAAAGTGTAGCAGCAGGTTTTTTCTTATAATAATCATAGCTTTCAGTTATCTTTGTCTGTATAGAGGTTAACCTATCAATAGTAACATCTATCTCATGAGAAGAAAGATCATAGCCAATGAGTATAGTGCGCAAGGTATCCTTATCAAGAGCCAAAATCCTTTTCGCTGTTTCTTCAGGAATGATCCTCATGTGATCAAAGGGAATAGCTGACATCCTATCATACTGAAGATAATTATAATTATATCCAAAGCTTGTATCATTATCATAGCCCTGGATACCCAAAAGCTTCTTAACTGCCCTTCCGTTCTTATCAACCTTGTCTCCTATGATATAAGAGTAGTTACCCGAATGTCTGTCCGGATTTCCACAAAGAAGATCAAGTATCTGCAGATTGGCGATACTCTTTATAAGCTCAGGTGACCCCTCCAACTGCTCATCAGTGATCCTGAAATAATCTGTGTCTATACCCACCTGATGAAGAGGTGCTCCCTTGGCATTCTCCATGAAGGTACCTTTATAGATCTTATCACCGAGCTTAAGACGCATATTTTTTGAACTTGCTATGCAATCACCGATACCTAATAATTCAGCAACAGCAGACATGGCAGAGTTTCTCTTATCAACCTTTGAGAAACCATTTATTCCCATATTATGATTGATAATATCTCTGGATCTTATAAGGTAAGAGCCTCTCAAATAATCGAGAAGATTTTCACAGGCATCATGATCAGCAGTATATTTAGCCTTAAATGCCAAAAGCTTTTTCATCTCAGGCGAATCTTCACCATATTCCCTTCTTTCGGCAAAGGTCTTTATATCTTCATCAAAGGCTCCGGTAAATGCTTCTAAAAGCTTTTCCGGGGAATCATACTTTGCATGAATGTCATTTTTCTTTGCAGGATAAGACAAAGATGCCTGCAGTTTTTTGGTCTGTGAGACGTCCTTACCCCAATCTCTAAGAAGATATTCTCCAAAGTAGATAAGGAGAGAATCATCGCCTCCGGCAAATTTCTCGGCAAGCTCATGAAGACTCTTATCCCTATCAAAAGGTTCTTCATGTATTGTAAAGTATCCATCAAGCTTTTTGCCATCAGAATCAGTTGTATTGATACGAATCCTCTGACTAAGATTACCTCCGCTCTTTTCAAGCTTATCTTCATCCATAGATATAGTGATAGAGCGTGATTCCTCGAAGATATCAACAAGACTAAAGCGGGCTTTCTTTTTCTCATCGGCAGAAAGCTTCTCATTCTTTTTAAGAACATCTAAAAATGTCTTAAAATCCTTGCTCATAACCAGGCGGAACTTCTTATAAAGCTCAGATCTGAAAAAGACACTGTTTACATTATTATCAAAGCTAACCTCAAGCTTCTTATAGCGGTCTACTATAGAGCTTAATTGATCATATGACATCTTCTTATTTTGGCCTGGTTCAAGGTAAGGAGTGATATCATCAAGAAGCTTTGTAAAATCCTTGAATAGCCCCTTGTCACGATTATTCATATCCTGACCCTTTACGCTCGCCAAGAAAGCCTCATACTGATCTCTTCTCTTAATGCTTCTGGTGATAGAATTGCTCTTTTGAGGCTTGATATCCTTATCATCCTTTATCTCTTTTTTACCTTCTTCACTTATCTTTGTATTGTTTTCTTCATTGGCCTCTAGCTGTAGTTGTTCTATGATCTCATTTATGTTATCAACATCTATATCATTAACAGGTGCATTATTAAATTCATTTGTGATCTTACCCTTGAATTTTGTCTCACTCTTTGATACGGGCTTGATATTACCAATAGGAGCAGGGATCTTAAGGCCCATAAGCTTTGATGAGTCTCCATTCATGATCACATCCGTCATATCACATGAGAAATTGATATAATCCCTTAGCTTTTGATCCTTATTGTTAAGCAATTTCTGGTTTAACAATTCCGGATTCGTTGAAGGCATAGTAAGCATATAATCAACACTGTTTGCGATCATCTTATTCTCTGATGCAAGCTTTAAAATATTGCATTTCTGATTCGCATCGGCAAATTCCTTTATATTCTCACCAAATCTCGACAATATTGAAGGATCGTAATCCATACCCTTGACAAACTTATATCTTTTCGCATCAAACTCCTCAAGATTTATCCTGTCACTTATGTGATAAAGGAGCATCAAAGCTTCTCCTATATCTCTTTCATTTTTGAAATATCCCGGAAGTGTATATATATCCGGCTTAATCTCACTTGTTATGGCATTCTCGGGCAAACTGATCTTTTTCATCAGCTTGGCATAGTCTTTTTTGAAGTCATCGATACCTTGTATCCATTTGTCCTTATATTGTTGATCCTGTAAATGCTCTATCATATAGGGCGCTAAGGCTTCTATAGCTTTATATGCTTTTTCCAATCTGTAAGCAACAATGGCACCCGGCTTGTAGTAAAGGAATTCTTTCCCCTTTGAATTTTTCAAATCCTTGGGATTCAGGTTGTATAGACCTATGCTATCCATAAACTCCATTGTAAGATCAAAGCAACGCTTGCCCACATCATGATCCTTTACAGCAATATCCATATCTTTCTCAGAAAGATTATGAACAGGCGGCTTAAAGTTCTTACCAAGAAGCTCCTCTCTCCTTTTTTCCAAAAGCTTGGTATAGTTCTTATCTCTATCCTTTGCTCTCTTTTTTAATACCTCTATATCGAACTTTTTAGGCATATAGGCATATTCATATATCAAAAGATTGTCCTTGTCCAGGGGATTTCTCTTGATCCTGTCATATGCGATATCATCTACTCCACCTATAAGCTTTACACGGAAACCGTTCTGCTCAAATTTGGTCTTCTCCTGATCATTCTCTTTTTGAACCAGATCAGGCGGCATATTGTAGGTTCCGTCTTCATTTACGGAAAGGTAATGACTTGGTACATTTAACAATGTCTTATTGTCAGAGGCAAGCTCCATCTTTGAAAGCCATGAAATTCTAAAATCAATAGGTCCATACTCTGAGGCTTTACCCGAAAACACTGTATCAAGGATACTTTCAAGCTTTCTGGTAACTTTTCCACCGGTAGCGGAATCACGACACAGAATGTAGTCGCCTTCAATAGCAGCGATGGTATAATAATGACCTCCTGTTGTAAATGAAGCGACAGTCTTTTCATCCTCTATGATCTGCTTTATCTTTTTAGCCGCCGCCTTTGTTGCAGCCTTTAAATATTTATCATAGTTGATCCTTTCCATGGCGCCAAAATAAGGCTGAGCAGTACCCGGCTTTGTGATCTCGAAATATCTGAGCATTCTGTTGGGAGCAAAGGCAAGAACACTATCTGCCATCTCAGTTATATCCTTGGGATGATCTTCAGAATAATAATTGTCAATAAGGAAATTATTTTTAAGTTCAGAATTGAGATCCGGTCTAAAGGCACGTATATCCTCCTCATCCACGTCTATACCATGAGTTTTTAGCTGAAGTAAAATACCGCAAGACCAGCAACCATTTCCCGAGCTCTGAGCTTTTTGAAACTTTTGACCTATGACGGTAGTTCCGTTCTCATTGATGACAAAATCCTTGTTATCAGGAAGCTCCTTGCTCTCCAAAAGCTTTTTGGATTTTTGAAGTGCATATATTCTTTTTAATACAATGGCCTTTGTTCTGATATCAAGCTTTTCATGATTCTTCATATAATAGGTTTTAACTTCCTCGAGATTACCCGAATTCCTGATCTCCGGAGTCAAAACATCGATAAGTCCGGGACTATACTCCCAACACATAGGATGCGAACCCATATCAAGAAGCTGTTGGAAATATTCCATCCTCTCCTCGTCGGTTTTAAGCTTTGATACATGTTCAAGGACAGACCTCTCATCTACGCCATATTCCTTCCATCTGCTTACTGTCAATGCATCTACAAGCTCTATAAAATCAGTTGTAAAAACCTTGACTGAAAGAGGATCTCCCGGTTTATACTCAGCTGCCTGTTTCTTAAAATCATCCCTGGCCTTCTTGTCAGAGGACAGTATCCCATCCCTAAAGGAATTGGTTTCCTTATTCTTTTCAAATTGTTTAACGTACATATATGCCATTGAATAAGACATGTGGACATCAACCAATTCATAGGAATTAGCCTGACAATCCTTTATGAGATCGTAGGCCTTCTTAAGCTCGCCGGTAAGCTCACCCTCTCTACCCTCTACTGCAAGCAAGGCTCCCCTATATACTCTCTGTATCTGAACGAAATTCCTGCAGGCCGCACAATTCTTTATGATGTCATTGGCAGCTCCGTCTTCATCTGCCAAAAGCAAAGTAAAAAGAGCCCTCACGATATTATTATCCTTTTGATCTATACCGTTAAAGCCAATATTGATCTTATCCAAGAATTTACCGAATTCCTCAAATGACATAGTGCCACCAAAGACCTTCTTAGAGTCATCTATCTCGATCTTTGTGTTTTTTGCATGATCCATTATCTTGACTGACCTTGGATCAGTTTTAAAAGCGTCAACTTCTTTCTTCAATACGTCGTAGGGATCATATTTTTTCTGAGCATTGTATTTTTTCTTGAGTTGATCAGCTCTGTTTGCTTCCAAGACAAGTGCATCGTTAAGTTTTTTAATTTTTTCCCTTTTTATCTCTTCGGGACTAAAATTCACTTCTCCTTTTTTTGGCATAATTCCTTCGCCCTCCACATTGTTACCTTTATTTCTTTAGTTTCTTCCTCTGTACATAGACAAAATGTATGATCATTATATTCGGGGATCAGACCACCTGTAAAATGCAGCCTCTCCCCACCAACAACAATCTCAGTATTTATTCGATCATTTTCATTATTCTTTTCAAGCAAATGATTTACCGCTTCTTTTAGTAACGGCGAAGTATCAATAATAGTCAGTTCCTTTCTGATACCGTCTCCTGTATATTTTAAATAAGCTTCCTTGGCACTCCATAAAAGAGTAAACAGCCTGCTCTTCTTACCGGGATCAACACTTTCCAAAACCTTCAATTCATTCTCACATGAAACTCTTTTTTCTATTTTCTCATATTTCTCAATATCCTTTTGAACATCAAAACCACAGTTTTTATCCCCTACTACCAGTCCTCCCAGACCATGGCTGTGAGATAGATTGAAATAATACTTATCCTCTAAAACCAAAGGCTTTCCGTGCTCTCCGATGTAGATATCACAAGGATCATAGTGAAAACCGGCTGCTTCTATCCCCCTTGCTACAAAAAGACCTGCCAGCAGATTCTTAACAACAGCCTCTCTTCTTTTAAGGCGTTCTATCCTTGCCTTTCTGTCAGCTGTCATATACTGCATATACAGGTCTTTCTGTTCATCGGAAATATCAATATCGAGATGTGTAAAAAATATCTCAAACATCAATAATTCCCCTTTTATTATCTGAATTCCTGGCCCTCATAAGAACCCAAGAGCTCTCTTACCTTTGTAAGAACCTTGATCTCGATCTCCTTAGCTTCGTTTAAGTACTTTCCGAAGCGGTCAACTCTGTCGATCTCATCCGTGATAGAGATACGAACCAGGAGATTCCTTGCTGTTAAGCATCTGTCAACGACCTTCAAGTACTCGTCAAGAAGCGCCTGATCCATAGGCAGATAATCATTGCCCATCAAATACTTGAGTCTCTCATACATCAACACCTTGTGATCATACATGATGTGGAGAGCTCTGATATCATAGTCAGGCTCATCTCCTGAAAGCTGCTTCTCAATAGTCTCGATCAGGCGATCGTATACATTGACACCGAAAGTGGTATCGTTGAAACGATTCCTGTACATTCTAAGGTGATTCTTGGTATCCTTGCACTCAAGATATTCACCCAAAGTATCTCTGATAAAGTTGATATCAAGATCATAGTATCTGGTATTGGTATTCTTTAAGATGACATAAAGACCTCTTGTACCCTTGTAGTCATCCTTAAACATATGATCATCACTTGCTGTGATAACAGAATATCCTCTTTCCACATCAGCAAATGATACGGTAGAATACGAATAATGATCTGTAAATGTAAAGTCACCTACATAGAATATCTCTTTGTCAATATTGTATCCGTAGATAAAGAGCTCATGAGGGAACTTGTAATCAACATTCACATCACAGAGGATCTTAGCTTCATCAAATACTCCGTATACATATCCATCAAGATCGATAGTCTTGATAATGAAATCAATAACTCCGCTGGTATAGCTTTCGATCTGCTGCTTTGTCATAAGAGATGTGATAAGATAAGGACAATGCTGCAGTGAGCTTGATCCGGGCATGATATCAGCAAAAAGCATATCATTGCCTGTAAAGATCTCATTGATGCCGTAGCATCTCAACTGAATATAGTTGCTGTAGATCCAACGCTTTGCATTGTCATCATCACCTAAAATAGAAAATAATGTTGCATGCCACTGCCATGATGTAATGGCAGGATAATGTACCTCTAATATCTTCTCGTTAGCCATCTTGTAACTCCTCCATTACGATAATTTTTTCTCAACCGACTCGATAACATCATCGAAGTTGTTGTACTTATAAAGAGCAAGCTCGCTGTCATCATAAGACACACCGAATTCTTTCTCAATACCTACAAGCATCCTGATCATTGAAACCGAATCAACATCATATCCGTCTGTGAGTGATGCTTCAGTGTCAACGTCTGAGTTGAGTCCGGGCATAACCTCATGTGCCACATCAAGCACCTTGCCCTTTATTTGTTCCTTGTCCATTATAAAAATACCTCCATATTATTTTTGCATAACACATAGGACTATTTTACTATTTTTTGCATAAAATATCAACAATTATTTCAGAAAATCAGCCAATATTTTGTTGATTTTTTACTACAATAACGGAGCAAATATTCTAAACAATCCGCCAATCAACCTACCGAAAAGATTGAGACTGTCGCAATAGTTTTCATCAACACAAATACACTTCTTTTGTGTTGCAAGAAAATCCTTTTTTATATCGCCTATAACTGGATTGTTGTATATAAACACGCCACATTCAAAATGATGATAAAGGCTCCTGTAATCAAGATTTATAGAACCTACGCAGGCCTTCATATCATCCGATACAAACTGCTTTGCATGAACAAAGCCGGGCTCATATTCAAAGATCTTCACTCCAGCTTTTAACAATGTCTTATAATAAGTTCTTGCTATAGCAAAAGGAATCTTCTTATCCGGTATGTGAGGAAGTATCATTCTCACATCTATACCTCTTTTTGCCGCAAAGGTAATACAAGAAAGCATCTCGCTGTCAACTATAAAATAAGGAGTCATGATATACACATATCTATGTGCTTTATTAAGAATATCCATATAGACATTCTCAGCTATGTCCTCGTCATTTAGTGCATCATCTCCATAAGGTATCACATAGCCTTCAGCCGTAGTTGAATCAACCGGAACATCAATATATCTTGCCAGATCTCCGGGATTATGCTCGGTAACATTCCAAAGATGTAAAAACATGGCTGTAAAGCCCTGAACACCCGGACCGTCAAGTCTTACTGCAGTATCCTTCCAATGCCCGAAACGTTCTTTTTTATTGATATATTCATCCGCAAGATTCAAGCCTCCGGTATAAGCTATCTGACCATCTATGACCAATATCTTCCTATGATCTCGGTTATTCTGATGGGTGGAAATAAAAGGTACTATCGGAGAAAACTGCTTTGCCTTGATCCCATATTCACATAAAGTCTTATCATACCTATAGGGCAGAGTCATGACGGAACAGGTGCCGTCATACATAAACCTTACTTCTACACCTTCCTTTACCTTCTCTTTAAGAATCTCCAGCACTGAATCCCACATCTCACCTTCATTGACGATAAAGTATTCCATAAAGATAAAATGTTTTGCTTTTTTCAGAGTCTTTTTTATATCATCAAAAAATGCTTCACCGATAGGAAAATATGATACCTCCGTACCGGTATATACAGGAAATCCGCTGGTGTAAAAAAGATAATGTACAAGAGAGCCCACCTGCTCATCATTCCTTGCGATCCAATCGGTCCTTTCTTTATTCTCATTCATGAAAGGAATGATATCCCTGCCTCTTTTCTTTATCGTATGACGAAGTCTGATGGATCCGGGATTGAGTTTTACAAAAAGAAACATCATAACACCGAAAACAGGGATCACGCACATAGGTATGATCCAAGCCATTTTAAATTCTTCTTTTGTATTTGTATTGATAATAATGATCACAAGGATCACAGATAACAGATAGAGGATCTCAGCAATACGCCTGTGACCCTGAGACAAAGAATATGAGACATATATCATCAGGCCAAATTGTAAAAGCACCAAAAAAACAGTTAGCATAGATCGTTTGAAAATGATATTTCCAACTATCCGCTTTCCCTTATCCTTGATATTATTTTTGTCAGTAATAGGTACAGACATAGCTACACTTCCTTGAGTCTTTTTCCAATGTACGCTCCAAATATGCCTATGATAAGCCCTGTTATTATGCCACTTAATAGTAAGGCCGGTATATAATATACAATTCTCATAGATCCTGAAAGAAAAGCCGCAACCAAAAGCTGCCCGATATTATGTGACACTCCACCGGCGATACTGATCCCGACTGAGCTGAACTTCTCTGATCTCTTTAGCACAAACATAACAATAAGGCTAAGCACCGCTCCTGAAACAGAAAACAAAAGTGTTGCAGAGTTTCCAAACAAAAGCGCAGAAAGCAATACTCTTATGGTAGAGATCAAAAAAAGATTTCCAAAGGGAAGCTTTTCAATAAGTGCGATCACCACAACATTAGCAAGACCCAGCTTCACACCCGGAATACCAATATTTAAAGGGATCAAAGTCTCCAAATAACTAAGTAGCATAGAAAGCGCTACCATCACTCCGGTAAGTGCGACCCTTTTTGATTTTGAAATGTTATTCTCATTATACATTATTCGATATACACCACTATTTTTTTAGGAACACAAATAATGCTCTCTCCTACTTTTTCAATAGCTCCGCGTCTTACACATATCTTATCAGGACAATCGGCGCTTTCCATATAACAGGAGCTTTTGTTTATCACAAGAACACTGTCATTGCTATCCGTCGGGATCCTGATGACCTTATCATCACTTAACGAAACTCTCTCATATTCCCGTCCATCAATTTCGATAACAACCGTTCTTCCGATATTTGATTTTTTAAAATGACTGATCACTATAAAGGCTAGACATGTAACAAAAAGCAATACAGTCAATAGGATGATATCAGCTTTTTTCATTATTTACAATCTCATAAGGAAAATCAGGCGTGGTCTTCATCTCATAATCATCAGTTATAAATACTCCATGAGCATCATATTCTTTAAGTATAGGAATACTTTTTTCATATCCAAGTACAAAACAGGCAGTTGATAAAGCATCACTTACCAATCCGTCATCACAGATAACAGTCACGGAAGAAAGCCCACTCTCTGCCGGATAACCGGTTGTCGGATCAAAAATATGATGATATCTTTTTCCATCCTTTTCGAAATATTTCTCATAATTACCCGATGTAGAGATACAGTGTGTACCTTTTAGTTTAAGCGTCCCATACAGTCTTTTATTAGGTTCCTTTGGATCGTTAATTCCTACAGTCCATGCTTTATTGTCAGGTCTGTCACCATAGGTTAAAACACTACCCCCAACAGCTACACAGGAAGCCTTTACAGAGTGATCATTCAAATAATCTCTGATACAATTAAGGGCAATTCCCTTGCCACAGGCACCAAGATCAAGCTTTCTATCAGTAACACAAAAAAACTCAGAATCAAGCAAAAGAGCTTCATAGCCTATATTCTCAAGAACTGACTTTAGCTCTTCATCTTCAGGCACCTTTGGAGAAGCCGTTTCAATTCCCCAAAGCTCTATTAGCGGTCTAAGAGTTATATCATATGCTCCATCAGTGCTTTTTGAGATATCAACACTTTTTCTGATCCAGTTAAGATATACTTCATCATCTACCTTCTCACCATTATTAAGCTTTGCTGTCAAAGAACCCTCCTGTCTCCAAGAAAGCTTTTCCCTGTCAAGCTTATCGATCAGATCTTCAATCTCAGCAATATCCCTTTCATTCTTCCCATATACCGTTACAGATGTAGTTGTACCCATATGTACACCATATCTTTGATATTCCTTTGTTCTAAAAGATAGAATTAAGAAAAGCAGGACTAAAAAACACAGTCCTGCTATTATCACTATAGTATCTTTTTTTGAAAAGCTACTCACGATGTCTATCCCCTTAGGTACATGATCATACCCGGTCCGAGATTCTCGGTGGGTCTTGCGATAAAACCATGTTTTTTATAAAAGCTTTCTCTGCCCTTTGCACACATCAGACAAAACATCATCTGTGTATCCTCTATCCTTAAGCCTTCAACATAATCCTTTAGCTTTGATAAAATAGCAGAGCCAACCTTTTTTCCCTGAGCTTCAGGAATAACTATAAGATCCTGAACATAGCAGATCACGGCACCATCTCCTACTATACGCCCCATTCCGCAAAGAACTCCATCAAGCCTTGCAGTAACTATATATAAACTGTTCTCAAGGGCTTTTTCTGCCTGATCCTTACTTAGTTTCTTCCAGCCAACCTTACTTCTAAGCTCCAGATATTCATCAACATCCAAAGTATTTACTTCCAGCGACAACATAAATATATTCCTCTAGCAGCCATCTACATTCTGACGGCAACGCCTTCATTTCTTAAATATTCCTTGAGCTTATTTATCTCAAGCTCCTTGTAGTGAAAAAGTGAAGCAGCCAATGCAGCATCAGCCTTTCCCTCACAAAGTGCATCCTTAAAGTGCTCCATAGTACCTGCTCCACCTGAGGCAATAACAGGTATAGGTACATTCTCAGATACGGTTTTAGTTAGCTCTATATCATAACCATTCTTTGTTCCGTCACAATCCATACTGGTAAGCAGTATCTCACCCGCACCAAGCTCAGCTGCTTTTATAGCCCATTCTATCGCATCTATACCGCAGTCGATCCTACCGCCGTGTTTATAGATATTCCAGCCACCATCGGGTCTTCTTTTTGCATCTATTGCAACGACTACGCACTGACTACCAAACTTATCGGCAGCATCGGCTATAAGCGTAGGATTGTCAATAGCAGCAGAATTGACCGATATCTTATCTGCTCCTTCTCTTAAGATGGCTTTGAAATCATCAACGGTTCTTATACCACCACCTACCGTAAATGGTATAAATATCGTCTCAGCAACTCTTCTTACCATATCAGCTACAGTCTGTCTGTGATCTGATGAAGCAGTGATATCCAAGAAAACAAGCTCGTCTGCTCCGGCCTTATCATAAGCCTTTCCAACCTCCACCGGATCGCCTGCATCCTTTAAATTGACAAAATTGACACCCTTAACTACTCGACCGTTATTCACATCAAGACAGGGAATGATCCTCTTTGTAAGCATATATAACTCCTTTTAAAGCTTTAGGAAATTATCAAGTATCTTAAGACCTATTTCACCACTTTTTTCAGGATGAAACTGGCAGGCAAACACGTTGTCATGTTCAACGGAAGCATGAATAAGTGTTGAATATTCGGTGGTTGCCGCTACATCAGCTTTATCCTCAGCCTCAAGATAATATGAATGAACAAAATATACAAAGGGCTCACCATCTATCCCCTTAAAAAGCTTTTTATCGGGCATGATCTTTAATGAATTCCAACCCATATGAGGGATCTTAAGTCCTTCCTTGTCAGGAATACGAACTACCCTTCCGGGAATAATATCCAGCCCAACAGCATCCGGACTTTCATCACTATATTTAAAAAGCAACTGAAGTCCAAGACAGATACCCAAAAATGGAGTTCCTTTTTTTACAACATCCTTTATGGCGATATCAAGCTTTCTTGCTCTCAGCTTTTCCATAGCGTCGCCAAAGCTTCCAACTCCCGGAAGGATGACCTTATCGGCATTCATGATCTCGTCGTAATCCGAGGTAAGCTTTACCTCTTCGCCAAGATATTCAACTGCTTTACAGACACTCATAATATTGCCTGCATCATAATCTATTACCGCAACCATACTATGCTCCATTCTCCTGTGGTATTTCCTCAGCGGAAGATGTTTCCTCTGATGCTTCAGTTGATGCTTCGGTAGATGGAATTGCCTCCGTTGTAGGTTCGGTTTCCTCATCAGTAGATTCTTCACTGCTCTTTAAGCTGATCTTTTCATCATCAAGGTCTACCGCAAATGAATCAATTTTTTGCTTATAATCATAATTACTAAGCTCAAGTATCTCTCTTGCTCCTTCTTCAGTCAACCCATAGGTAGACATAAGACCGGTAAGAATGTGAGTCTTAGCATCATTAATGTCAGCCTCTATACCAAGATCAATCGCCTCCTGAAGTCTCTCGTCATATTTCTTGAGCCCCCGAAGAAGTGAATCCAAAGCCTTGTCATAGCGTTTCAGACTGATATTGGTCTCATAGGACTCGTAAAGACGTTCTACATACATAACAGTATATATTCTGGATTCCAGATCCTTATCCTTTTCCTTGACCTCTACACCGAGTATCTCGTTGTAAGCAAGTCTATACTTCTGTCTGTTGAAATAATCTGTAGCCTTTTGAATAACAAGAGAATAAGAAAAGCTCTTAGTTCCCACAACCACAAATACACCTATAGCAGCGAAGAAAAATATGATCAAAGCAACGAGCTTTGGATTGAGTTTCTTTTCCGGCTCAGCCTCAGCCTCTTCTTTTTTTCTCTGCGCTTCCTTTACGGCTTTTTTTGCCGCTTTATCAGCCGCATCAGCTGCTTTTTTTGCAGCCTTCGCAGCCTTTGCTTCCTCGGCTTTCGCCTTCTTAGCTGCTTCCTTTTCTGCTTTTTTCGCAGCCTTTGCTGCTTTTTTTGCAGCTATTTCCTCCGGAGATGGACCTACATCCTCCTCATCTTCTTCGTCATCTTCTCCGAAAATGATCTCCTTTAAGCTCTTTTTCTTTTTCTTCGGTGGTTCCTCTGCTTCCACCTCGTTTACAGTTTCTGTGATGATACCTTCAAGATCCTTGGTCTCTCCATCATCTCCAAAACCAAGAGTATCGGGATCGGCTCCTATATCTCCTTCGGTTCCTTCTTCCTCTTCCTTGTCTGCCGCAGTTCTTACAGTACCGTCATTCTCCTCCTCAAGTCCAAGCATATCAAGAAGGTCATCGATCTCTGAGGATTCCTTTTCTCCCTCATCAGACTCATCTTCATTTCCATCCGACTCGCCTTTATCTTCTGACTTATCATCAGTTTCTGATTCAGGTTCAGGCTTAGGTTCATCTTCAGACTCAGCAAACTTTATCTCTTCAGGCTCAGATACCTTTTCAGGTTCAGGTTCTGCCTTTTCTTCTGATTTTTCCGACGCCTCATCAAATGTATTAACAAAATCATCATCCGTAGGTTGAGACGCCAAAGAAGCGGTATCATCTTCTTTCTTCAAAGGAGACGATCCGCCTAAGGCTTCACCGTAATTTGCATTTTCATCTTCATAGAAATTCTCAGATATCGAAAGATCTGAAATATCCGAATCAGCTGTCAGAGGCTTTTTCTTTTCTTCTACCTCCTCAGGTGCATGACTTTCCTTTACAGCAGACTTCTTACCCTTTGTGTCAAGTATATCCACATCATCGAAGTCCATATCATCAAAGTCAAGTCCATCCATATCAAAATCAGCGAGCTTATCAAGCTCGTCAAGATCATCGAAATCACCGGAGTCGAGAAGATCATCATCTCCTGAAAGTCGAGTCTTGGAATCCCTATTCACAAGATCATCAAAGGTATCCTCTTTTAACTCTACCTTTCTTCCTCTGATGCCCTCATCAAGCTGTCTCTCAACGCTCTCATCTATTTCATTGTCTAAAGCCAGCTCATTTAACAGGCTGTCAAGATAATTCTCATCCACTTATCTGTTGTCCGTTCCATTTGCTACAAGCTCGTCTATGATAGAAACAAGCTGTCCTATTTCAGGCTTAGAGATCTGACGGTCAGCTCCAAGCTTTTCTCCCTTTCTTCTCATATCATCATTGATCAATGAAGAGAATACAACGATGGGAATATGACAAAGGGCATTATCCTCACGCACAAGCTTTATCAGTCTGTGTCCATCCATCATAGGCATCTCTATATCTGTGATCAATATCTTTGCTCCATAATCAACACCATTGGTACGCTTAAGCTCCATAAGTCTGTCCCAAGCCTCCTGACCATTGGCCTTCATAGTAAGGTTGACATATCCGGCCTTCGTGAGTGCATCATGTATGAGCTTTGTAAGAAGAGGCGAATCCTCTGCGATAAGAATAGGAACATTGTTTCTATCTCTTTCACCCAGCTCTTCGATCTGATGCATCTTAAGACTTGTCTCAGGACAGATATCCTCAACGATCTTCTCAAAATCAAGGATGATAACAAGCTTATCAAGTCTCTTTATGATACCGGTTGCAATAGCAGATCCCGGAGTATTGACGGTTGAATCAGGCTTTACGATATCCTCCCAGGATACCCTGTGAATGCCCACAACCTGATTGACAATAAATGCTATATTTAAGCTATTGAAATTGGTTACTATGAGCATCGATGCAGGATTGTCCGGATCCTCTGCTATACCCAACACATTAACCAGATTGATAACAGTGATAATGATATCTCTGGGCATAAATATACCCTCTATGGAAGGATGTGAATTGGGAACCGGAGTGATCTCCGCAAGTGGAAGTATCTCCTTTACCTTTGCAACATTGATGCCATAGTGATTGCCACCGACAATAAACTCAAGAACCTCCAATTCATTGGTTCCACTTTCCAGTAAGATGTTAGTATCCATAAGTAACCTCCCTATAATATATTTCGTCTATGATAAACCGGCTATACATAAACCCCACAGCCGTTTATTTTACCATGATAACATTGGTCACATCATTGTAGGTAACTCTCAGATCAAGGGTCTCGATCTGATCCACCAGATTGTTTGCAATCTGAAAAACAACTACTGCCTTACCCTTTGATGAAGGAGCAAGCGTTGCCTGATAGGTTGTAAGATCATCCATAAGGATGGTCAGCATAGGCTTTGCCGCCTTTTGGTTGTTCATCACTATCCTATACTCAAGAGGGATATTCATCAGATCAACCGTTGTTTCGCTATCCTTTTTATTGACCACATCAAACTCTAAAACAATAAGCTTCATACCCTCAGATGACTCTAAGTAAATGAAATTGCCATCCTTATCCTGAGACGGATATCTGTCAACTATCTGATGATTATTGAATAGTATTGATACATCATCAATACCTGCAATCTTTGCTATATCCTGTTCAGAGCCCATCTTCTTAGGTGATTCCGATTTATTATCATCACCGGACTTCTCTGTACTTTTTTCTTCTGTTGTATCAGTTGCTTCAGTAGTTTCAGTGGAAGTAGTCTCACTTGTCGGTTGTTCCTCAGATGAAGAAACAGCTTCAGTTGTGGTAGCAGCTTCGGTTGAAACCTCCTTGGTAGTCGTCACTTCCGTAGAAGATGCAGCCTCTGTAGATGAAGGAGTTTCAGTAGTCGGTTCTACAGTGAAATTCGGTGATGTATCCTCTGTAGCATCGGCTTCTTTTTTTATTTCAACCTCATCAAGCTCACCATTGCTATACTTTGTTACAAAAGCTTTATCATATTTTAAAAGCAACTCAGCGCAGTACTCAGCAATAGCCTCGGATTCGCTGTCATTTAAGTCGATCACACTTGAGCACGCTGTAAGCAACAACGAAACAGATATGAAAATGAGTAAACCCTTGATTCTCTTCATAGCCTTTTTCTCCAAATACTACTCCCATTTTACCAAAAAATCATCAAATCAGCAACCTATATCTGTATCCAGATAAAAATAAAATTCAATTCCGTCGTCTATATTTCTTGCTCCATATCGCTTGTCATGAGCCTCCATTGTGGCAGCTACTATTGAAAGGCCTATACCACTTCCGCCATATTCACGGGTTCTCGCTTTATCAACCTTATAAAACTTCACCCATATCTTCTTTAGCTCTTCCTCAGATAAATGACTTCCGGAGTTATAAACAGATACCTTGACCTCTTTATCTTCCATGGTGTAGTTGACCCTGATCTCACCACCCGGATTGACATAATGAATTGCATTGGTCAGATAATTGGTGATAACCTCACTTATCCTATAAGCGTCAGCCCAGCAATATATCGGGCCTGTCTCTTCTACTGACAGCTTGCCGTCAAAATCAGAAAGCAAAATTGATGAAGACTGAATGATATTGTTAACAAGATCAGTTATATCAAATCTTTCCACATCAAGCTTATTGTTACCAAACTCTAACTCATTCAAAGATAACAGCTTTTTGACCATTGTATTCATCTTGCCAGCTTCATCTACTATTACATCACAGTAAAATTCACGGCTTTCGATATCATCGGAAATATTGTCTCTTAAGCCCTCTGCATATCCTTGAATAAGGGCTATTGGAGTTTTTAATTCATGAGATACATGAGATAAAAATTCCTTACGCATCTCATCAATCTCCTCTTTTTTCTCAATATCCTTTGAAAGCTCCACATTGGCACTTTTTAGCTCTTCAATGGTATGCTTAAGCTTATCCGAAAGATCATTGATGGTATTTCCAAGTACGGCCACCTCATCCTTGCCTTTCACACCGACTCTTGCATCAAAGTCTAGCTCCTTCATCCTTTCGGCAACCTCCGCCATACGATGAATTGGATTGGAAAACCTGGATGCAACTATCATCATACATATGGAGCCTATTAAAGTCATGGCAATACCAATAATGGTGAAAAGCTCAACAGCAGCGCTTTCACTTTCCTTTACGGCTGCCACTGATTTTCTGATCACAATATAATACCTATCGCCTACCTTGCCGATAAGATCATAATAATAAGCTCCGACACTGTTCACATAATCCTTTTGGATGATATAGGATTCACCACTTATCATGGTCTCACTATATTCATCAGAGTTTTGCTGCCCCCAAAAGAGACCGGCAAGATACATAAAGGTTCTTGCATCCTTTTCATTCATGACCATATTTGAATAAATATTCTCGCCTGTGTTGTCATAAACAAATATACGTGCATCATTGGCATTTGCCCCTGCAGATGTAACAATCTCAGATATGGTATTTTTTGATGCTTCCGGGTCGGAATGCTCTACATCGGGAAGTTTATTATTCAATTCATCGAAGGTATTGGCAAGAGATCGTTCAACTCTTTTTTCAAAATACGTCTCAATATACAGGTTAGAAAATATGACAGTCACACCAAAAACAGCTATCATAAGTATGACCAACAAAAGAGTAAGCTTTAGTCTTATTGAATGTCGCATAGGATCATTTCACCTCGAATTTGTAGCCCATACCCCATATTGTTACTATATATTCCCCTCTGTCTCCCAGCTTGCTCCGAAGCTTCTTCACATGAGTGTCTATAGTTCTTGCATCTCCGAAATAATCATAATTCCACACACTGTTTAATATCTTTTCTCTGGATAAAGCTTTACCCTGGTTATTCATGAAATATTCCAACAGCTCAAATTCTTTATAAGAAAGTTCGATAGACTTTCCATCAACCTTCACATCATGGGCAGATATATCCATAACAATAGCGCCGGCAGTAAGCTTAACCTCTGTATCCAAAGCGCCTGATCTTCTTAGTATTGCCTCTATCCTGGCAACCAAAACCTTGGGGCTGAAGGGCTTGGTAACATATTCATCAACACCAAGCTCAAAGCCCAAAAGCTCATCTCTCTCATCACCTCTGGCTGTAAGCATAATAACAGGCACCTTCGAGTTTTTCCTGATCTCCTTTAGAACCTCCCAGCCATCAAGCTTTGGCATCATAACATCTAAAACAATGAGATCTATATCCTTGTTGTCGTAAAACACAGTTAATGCCTGTTCTCCATCCCCTGCCTCGATCACGCGATAGCCGGATTTAGAGAGAAAGTCATTCAAAAGTTTCCTCATCCTGCTCTCGTCATCAACAACCAATATTGTCATATTATCCATAATACATTCCTCATTTCACTATTCTACACTTTTTTCCTTGATGATACCGTTCTTTAAGTCTTCTTCTCTTTGATTTAACTCCTGCTCCTTAGCCTTTAAATCCTCTTCCCATTGAGAATATTTATTGAGTATCTTATTCTCGGTGTTGATATAGCCTACATTGTCATTGGTTGCGATAATGGTAAAAAAACCACCTATCACTATCAAAAGAACTATAACCAAAGAAAGGAGTATAGCTCTTGTTCTTTTTAGTGACCAAACCTCTTCCTTCAGATCTTCAAGTCTTGGAGAACCTATCTCCTTGGGCTCATCGGTCTTTGCTGAAACGGTAGACGGTAGCTCGATGACAGGAAGCTCTTCCGTAGCATAGCCATAGGTATCCACAAGAGTACTTCTGATCTCATATAGAAATGTATATCCGATCTGAGTGGTAAAAATTCTTCTCTCTAAAAGCTTTTCGTAAAAATCCGCAAGCTGTTTCCCCCCTACTGAACCAAGCTTTGCTTTGATCTTATTGATATATTGATATTCTTTTTTTGCTTGGGCAAAGTCCTCTTCATTGTCAAAGACAAAACCCTCGATAAAGAAATTCTCTTCGTTCAAGTTAATGATACCTCTCAAAATACATTTACACCCCGGGCAAAGTAGCTCGGGGCATAAATAGTAATAATAGTTTCTTTTAAATTTGATACAGTGTAAACATCTTATTAGTTTCTGCTTTTACCAAAGAGTCTTAAAAGCTTAAGGAATATATTGACAAAGTCAAGATATAACTGCAATCCGCCATACATAGCCACGGTAAGCTCATTTGCCCCGGGATTTTCCATATTGATATTCTTGATCTTTTGAATATCATAGGCAGTAATACCGGCAAATATCACAACTCCAAATACACATAACAAGGTATCGAACATAGAGTTGTTAAGGAACATATTGACAACACCGCCGATTATGATTCCCAAAAGCGACATAAAGAAGAAGGACCTTAAGGGTGTAAGATCAGTCTTTGTCACTGACCCGTAAACCGCAAGTGCAGCGAACAAAGCAGCTGTGATCAAGAAGATCGTAACTATGGATCCCAACGAATATGCAATAAATACAACTGATAAAACAATTCCGTTTACTACTGAATAAAGGAAAAATGTAACAGCTGAACCGATTACGTTTCCTTTGCTCATAAACGAACCCGCTACAAAAACCAATACAAGCTCACCTATGATCATAGGGATCATAAGAGATAAAAAGCCTTCAGGATTGGAATATATCATTTTGAGACCGAAATACGCAGATATCGCAGATATAACCAATGCAGCGCACATAAAGAAGAGACTCTTTACAAGAACCGACTGCTCTCTGATACCGGTAGACCTAAGCGTACTTGATGCAGAATCAAAGGTCGCTTTGTTAAGTCCCGCCATATTGCCCACTCCATCAGCGATATTACTTGAATAATAAGAATTCAGATCTTCGCTTGAGGATGTCCCGAAAGACATATTATCCTCTCCGTTATATTGGTTGTTACTAAATGGATTGTTTGACATAATAAATCACTCCTTGTCTATTTTTTTAGCGACCACAACATATCTTCCATTGTCTGTATGATATGAACAGGTCGAAAGTGTCAAAAGCTCATCGCCGAAGCTTGCCTCACCTGTCTCATAAGAAGTAAGCTTCTTACAATTATTCACATAATCATCGAATTCCGAAACGGTAGCAGCATCAAAGAATCGATAATACTTAAAATCACCTGAATCCTCATATCCGATCTTCGTATAAAATGCCGCTATGACCTCATATGTTCCGCGTCTAAATATTGAATCAAAGGTAATATATTTGTGTTCCTTATAAAAATCTTCATCAGCATACTTTAATATGTCATGAAACATAGTTCCGGCATGCATATTATGACCATAAATGATGATATTCGTGCTTGGTCTTTTAAGATCCGAATCCGTATCAACAAAAAGTGTTCCGGCTTTATCATCCTTACCGTTTATATCCCGTCTCAGATAATACTCTTCATCCTCAGGAGTTTGAACTACAGGATAATCAACCTTTGTTCCGCCTATTGTAAGCCAGCCAACAAACTTTGGATACTGCTTAAGTAAAGAATCAAATTTCGGATTGACTGTGGGTTCCCCTGTCTTTTTGTCTATCGTGACTCCATCCTTTATCTCAATATCCTCTGGAATCCGGGCATCTTCATCAATAAGCTCTCTGACATTATCCTTTTCTTTTTCAGATTTATAGCTTCCGCCATAATAGATAAAAAGCCAGACGGCACAACCGATGATAATGAAGGCTAATACCACCATCAATATCCTTCTTATGTATCTGTTCATAGCATCTCCTAAAGGAATATTACAAAAAGCGAAATGATCTGATGTCATCGGGAAATCCCGATGACATCATCTGATCAGATCAGAAGTACTTCTTATTGCCCCATAGGTTACTGTGCTTTAAATCCTGATATTCGCCATATGCCTGCTCAAGTATCTGCTTTTCGTTGGGAAACTTAAGCAAATGATAGGCCTCATGGAACTTATAGTAACCTGAGTCCATAAAGAATTCTTCTCTTTGCGGCTTACTGTAATAGCTGTCAGCCATCATAAGATACCAGTGAACATCCTTGTTCACAACATCGGTGGCTGTATTGAAGGTATAATTGCTCTTGCCTACATACTTTATTATCTGGGCTTTTACGCCTGTCTCCTCACGCACTTCACGAAGAGCAGTCTCCTTATACTCTTCGCCTTCCTCGACAGTTCCTTTGGGAAGTACCCAGCCTTCATACTTGTTTTTGTAGTTCTTGTATAGCAACAAAACCTTGCCACGGAATATTACAACGCCGCCACAACTAACCGCTTCTACCATTGTAATACCCTCCTGTTAATCTTTTATATTATAACAGAGGAGGGTATTTTTTACAACATTATCCACAAATTATTCACATATTGGATATTAAACGATATTTATTTAATAGGACGAGTAAATTTTAACTTTTTAGATTTTTTTGATAAAGTCGTAAGATTGTGCTTGTTCCTATATGCAACTACATAAAACTGATATTTTTGTCCCATCACTGCAATCATATTTGCTGTAGTACCATCAATTATATTTCCGGAAAAATAAAAATTCTTCCCACCATCACTACTGGAATAAAGATAGTATCCTGTAGCACCCTTAACCTTATTCCATTTAATATCAAACATTCTTGATTTTCTTCCGTTATAGTAGGCTATTCCCTTCTTTACAGCTTTCGTGATCTTGGGTGTTTTTAAACTTTTAGGCTTGGTATATGCAGAAGCCACATTTGATTTAGGCCCCAGATTCAATTCTCCATCCGGACTTTTATAATATGGAGCGACTTTAAATTTGTATTTTTTTTCAGGTTTCAATTTTTTTATCACAAGACTACCTGAATTTAAATCTTTATATTTCTTGTATTTTTTAGTTCCTTTATCATATATAAAAACTCGATATCCACTTACATTTGTAAGTTGTCCCCAACTAAGTTTTATTTGAGTATTTTTATCTCCGCTTGTAGCATAAGCCCTTACACTCCTTGTTGGCTTTATTCCTTTATTTGTCAAACAGAACTTATAATGTCCGAAGTTTGAATTACCTGAATACACTTTAACAATATATGTTCCGGCATCAAGAATTGAGTACTGCTCATTTGTTTTTCCACTATCAGCGCCGGCATTATAGAAATCGCTTGAATATGTTGAAAACACAGGGGAACTGTACTCTATATTAATATTTTTATCACTATACACATTAATATGCAAGCCATAGAAATATCCGGTATATTGGAATCTTATGATCTGTTTTTTAGGAACATAAATCCTATAATAATCATAATCATGATTGTTATAGTATGCATCTTCACTAAAATCTACAACACTCTCCGATATTTCACCTTCAATTGTATTATTAAGATCAATGCCAAACGCTGTTTCTAAAGTGTCATTATTATCAGCAAAAGTATACGCGAAAACCTCAGTGGAACACATAAAACAGAATATTAACACCCCGAATATTATAACAAATGGTTTTAAAAAATATTTTTTCATCCTCTTAATCTCCTATTTCCCACTGAAATCCACTATCTTTGTTTGATTTCTTCTTGGTTGTTTTCTTATTGCTTTTTTTAGTACTACTACTATTCTTTTTTGAGCTTGTTGTATTCTTGTTATTGTTTTTATTTGAGTTGCTCGAAGCAGTAGTTTGTTCTTCCTTCTGAACAACAATTTTAATTTTCTCATTTTGGGTAATCACATTACCTTCCTTAATCTCCTGTTTAATAACCTCGTTAACCTTTGGTGTGTGATCTGAAATCTGATAATCCTTATAATCAGCTTCAGAAATACTCAAAACCTCCTCGGATAACCCAGCCTTCTCAATTGCTTGTTTTGCATTATCCAAAGACATACCTTCCAGCTTTGGAACTACATAACCATCAATATAAATAACAGTAATGGTAGTATTTCTATCAACTTCTGAATCGGGTTCAATATCCTGCGAAATCACATCTCCATGGTTATACTCTCCAATCTTATCTTCCGGTATCTGACCAGCAGTATTTTTAATAATATTCAATTCACAATGCTCTAGTATCATTTCTGCATTTTCAATTTTTTCTCCAACTAAATTGGGTACTATAATTTTTGATATTTCAGGTTCAAAGCCTTCATTAAAAGCATTTTCTTCTGCCGAAGTCAAATTATCAATTGTTATTTCTGTTGCAGTCTCCGAAGAGTTTTCTACACTATCTATTGTTTTATTGTTCAGTAAAGCTACCACAACTGTTCCAACAACGATAACAAAGAATAAACAATAAAGATATCCTGGTTTTTTCTTTTTGTTTTTTTGTGATAAGTTTGATTCATAAGGTTCAGAGATATCGGAATTTAAACCTATAGCTAAATCATTTATAGTATTTATCTCTCTGGATTTTTGTTCTTCTTCTAGTTTTCTCTTTTTTTCCTCCTCAATTCTCTTTCTGTTCTCTTCCTCAAGCTTTCTTCTATTCTCTTCTTCTATTCTCTTGTTCTCTTCCTCGATTCTACGCCTATTCTCTTCCTCAAGCTTTCTCCTGTTCTCTTCTTCTATTCTTCTTTTTTCTTCCTCGATTCTACGCCTATTCTCTTCTTCAACCTTTTTTCTGTTCTCTTCCTCTATTCTTCTTTTTTCTTCCTCGATTCTTTTTTGTTGTTCTTTAAGTCTTTTTTCTCTTTCAATTTCCCGCTGTCTTTCTTCTGCTTCGGAAAGTGAGATAAAACCGCCACTTAATTGTTCAAAACCGACAGTACCATACTCTTCTTCATACAGATCAACAGCTCTATCCGTTTCGGTGTCAACCTTATCTATTGATTTTTCAGCTAGTTCTTTAGCAGATACTGTTTTTTCCTCAACACTTTCATCTAATATATCATCATCAAAAAAAGCTTTCCACAGCAAGTCAGTATAATTCGAATCCAAATCCCTTCCTATCAAATTTTCCAATTCTATACGCATATCTCGAGGATTATGAAAACGATCATTTGGATCATACGAGCACGCTTTCAAAATAATATTTGATAGTCCTTCAGAAGCATCAATAGGTTTGTTCCAAGTTTTTTCCCTTTTCATCCTAGATTCAAACGCTTTAATCCTATCTTCATGAGTAAAACTTAACGGAGCCGGCGGATAAAATGGCGGTCTACTCTTATTGAGCAACCTATACATAACCATTCCAAGGGAGAAAATATCTGCGGTGTTATCATATTTAGAACCAATATACACCTCAGGAGCCATGTAACTTTCGGTACCTTTTCTGGATGAAGCCAATTCCTTCACTCCAAGAACCTTTGCTATACCAAAATCTCCAAGTTTATAATTACCGGTATTAGTAACAAAAATGTTTTCAGGTTTTATATCTCGGTGTATAACATTGTTCTTTTTTTCACAGGTTTCTAATGCTCTGCAAATATCTATGCCAAGCTTAATAACATCTTTCTCGGTCATATAATGATCAAGCTTAGTCAGTTTTTTTAATCCTAAAGAAAAAGGTGCTAAAAGTTCCATTCTGATGATTATAGTCCACTCATCTTCGGAATCACTAACAATAACCTGATGATCCTCGTATGATACAATATGGCTGTCCCCCTTCATACTTTCCATAAGAGCGCATTCAGCAACAAGCTCCTCAACCATACTCTCGTAATAGTCAGAAACACTATCATCAGACATAGTATCAAAAAGGATATCATTATCAACATCATCATTTTTAGATAATTCTATTATTTTAATAGCAGCACGATATTCGTATCTTCCTTCCGTTCTGACAGCTTCAAATACAGTACCAAAACTACCTTTTCCAATGATTTTTATTAACTTATATTTATCTATAATATCATTTATCCTGTATCTCATATTTAAAACCGCCTACAAAAGCATCAATTCCTCACCATTATTTAACATTAATTGACGAGGGGTCTTATCTATATCTAAAACAGTTCCTGTTTCCCTCATACATAAGACAGCATCAGCAGAAGAAATATAATATCCACTTTCAAGATCATTAAAACAATGATCAACCAGTGAAACAATATCTCCAATTTTTACATTGACAGGAATTTTAATATCGTAACTTTTTTCAGCCATTGGCAAATATACATTTACAATTATTTTATTCATAGCAAGCTACTCCTTTAAAACTATAAGGTAAGTGTTAAGAGTTGTAGCAAAAAATCACTCCATAACAACTTTATAATCTTGATAACATAGCGGCTCTTTCAAGAGCTCGTTCTCGGGCAGCTTCATATTCATTTGAAGCAAAGTTCAAAATAGATGAGTATGTAGAAAGAGCTTGTATTAATCTATCACACCGAGAATCGCTATCATCAATTTCTTGCCAATTTTGAAAAAAAAGAGTAGCATCTTTGCCAACCCAACTATTCTTAAGCATCTCAACATCAGAATTTGCAACATTATATTTAGTTTTGATCAAGTCGATCAAGGTTTCAATATGCTTTGAAGCCTTGGTCAGATTCTTGGTTTCAACATTAATAATCACATTATTTCTCATAGTTATAAAATACCCCTATTTAAAATTATCCGCAAGCCTTTTATTTATATCCTCATTCTTTTCATATCCCTCACCGATCTGATTCAACAATAACAAAACCTTATCATTTAACGAATCATATCTATCCGGTTCAAAAACACCAATTATTCTTTCTATCGAATTTTTGGCATTTTGAGCTGATGGACCGCTCCATGATGAAAGTATCGCTTTTATTTGTGATGGTTCATTTTTACAACATTCAGCAACAGACTTATTAACCGTATCTATGGTGTGTGCGCAAGTTGCAATACGTTCAGTATCAACCATCAAATCATTTTTCGAAGATACACGCATACTATACCCCCTAATTATTACCTGTAATACTTTCAAATCCGGAAACCAGTTTACTAATATCTATTCTATTCAGCTTCAACTGAGCTGAATTATATTTATTAATAACCTTTTCTATACATTCACTGCATTTTCTGTTACCTATTCCGGAAAAGTCGGTTCTTACACCTATTGATATTTCACACAACTCTTCTATTATTGATTTTAATTCTTCTTTTATATCCTTTAATTCACGTTCTGATGCAGTCATATCATACCTCATAAAACTTTTGATTTATACAATTCTCAACATTAGAAAAATCCTCAGCCGTATTCTTTAGATATTCAGAACACCTTTTTAACAAGGTGCTATAACCCACTAAAATATCTGCAGTTATCAAATTATATAGATCAAGCCATCCAACCTTATAATACAGTTTATCCATTCTTTTATCGAGCTCAACAATCCTGATATTCACCTTATCAATTCTAGATGCGTATTCATATAGTTTATCTATATCTATCTTAAGAACTTCATATCTTTCGTATTGTAATCTTCTGTCTATACGTATTTTTTTTACGCTCTTCACTTTTTTTGTGGTCGCCTGATAATTAATGATTTGATTTTTAAGATGTAAATAATTCTTGGTAACGCTTCTAAAGGGGTTTTGGAAAATATTAAATCCTGTATTATCAAGTCCTTTTGAAGAAATTCCGACAACACCTGATGCTTCATCAAATCTTTCACTATTGATATTTATTTTTCCACCGCTGAGATTCAAATATTCTAACGAATGATATACTGAACCCGGAACTGCGGAAAAATCACCATCTTTATCTCTACCATTGTAGTTTCCATTAGGATCTGCAGCAACATCAGCAATTAATATATGCCCACTTACTACATTAAGCAGATTCCCAACAAGACTGCATTTGTAATGATACATCCTCGACTTCATCTTCTGTATGAGCGCTTCATTTTCAAGTAAAAACTCATTAGAAAAGCCGGGACCGTCTATACTAACACATCGTTCAATACAATCATCTATTCCATAATAAGAAGACATAATAGTGGCATATTCAGCAAGATTACCACCCAAAGAATGTCCGGCAAAAGTAATCCTATCGTATTGGCTTAATAAATCTCTATATCGATCCAGAAACTTATCTACCTCAAGCTGTTGCGTGGTACAGGTAGAATTCAACAATCCAAAATCCGCCAAGCCCCAATCCTTCACTAGATCCTCGGCTTTTCTCGCACCTTCCCCCAATTCGCTTCCTCTAAAGCCAACCAAAGCACGTCCGGGCTCTGTTTCAACAATACAGGCATACATTCCCACATCAAGAATTTGATTTTTATCATATACTCCAACAATCTTCCAGTTATCCAATTCAGATTTAGGAACGCCGGTTGATAAAAGATCATTATAATCCTCTTCGGATAAGAATTCCTTAAGTGGAATCTTACCATGATACTTTCTAATCAGTTCGTTAATATCTTTTTTACAATCTTTATAAGCAAGCCTTGCTAAAACTGCTGCTTCAAGTGAATAATCGATCAAATAATCACCTCTTAACAATAAAGCAATATATTACGCCCGCCCATATTTAAAAAACTATATAGACGAGCGCAACATAAATGCACATCACATAAAATAACTCATTAACCCTTAAAAACATCAGCAAGTCTTATATTGTCATTTTCAATACTCTCGTATCCCTGCTGGACGTTTGTTCGTAAAAAATTTGAATATTGCTTCATAACATCCTCATATAACTGAAAATAATTCTGAGCAAACTTATCATAGGAATCTATGGTAGCCCTTGCAGCCTCGCTTTGCCAAATATTCGCAAGCCCGTCAATAGTAACCTTAGTCTTATCAAGCTCTTCTCTGAGCTTTTTATTAATCTCATCCATCTTATCAGCTATACTTTTTACCTGATCGGTATTTACTGTAATGCTATTCCCTACAGCCATTTCTCAATCCTCCTAATTCTGTAATTTTTTAACATCTTCCACATTTACTTCCTGACGCACTTCATAATTACCCTTCTGAGTATCCAGCGCTTCAGCTGCATTATCAAGCCTAATAGCCATTCCTTCCAATTCATCAGCGCATCCCAAGATCTGAGATACAAAAGCCTGATTATCTGCACCGGTCCAGGCTTCACCCATAGTCTTGGCACAATCAAGAAGTTCTTTGTACAACTTTCTGTATGTTGTTGCAGAAGTTCTCAAAGAAGTCACTGCCTTTCCCATCTCCTCAAAAGATGTAACTTTAATTTGCTTTCCCATTAATGAAAAACCTCCTTTTTTCATATTCTTGTAATTCAACAAGAAATTTTTTTATATAAATTCAAAACTCATTCATAAGAATTGAATCTACATTTTTCATAACTTTCATTTTTTGTGATTTGCCACCATACACATAAAAACCAAAGTTATCAGTAATATCCTCATGCATCTCAGCTGTATTTTTACCTACCTTTAATACATATTGATCCGTGATTCCATTTCCTATCCATATTCCGTTATTTGGAGTTATATTTTTAGTATACCACTTTTCGTATGACGCAGTAGATACCTGTTTTACCTGTTCTCCAATAATAACTGTCATATTATAATTGATACTACCCTTTTCAAGAATCAACAACAATTTTTCCGTTTCCTCTTTAGGAATAATATGTCTCACTTCAAAGAGAGAATTGATCATAATGATCATATGTCTATATTTGGGTGGTTTCTCCCCAACCTCAAGACAATCCTTATATGTGTTATTTCTGTAGACAACTTCATCAAACAATCTTGAAATGATATTGCCAATATCCTTGGCACTTGTCATCGTTGAAATATTATCAGTATTTACTTTTATATTATCTGAAGGATCAAGTATATACATCTCTCCCTCATAAAAATCACTGATCAACGATGTAAGTTCAACCATAAAGCCTAAATACTCATCACTCTCTGACAATAATCTTGTGATATATTCAGCACCAAACGGATAGGTAATAACATTCATTTCTGAACTGGAAACTCCTACAGGAATGTTTAATTTGTTATCCGAAATGTAATACTCTTTAAGATAATCACTATCAACCATCTCAGGAAGAACGGGAATTCTTTTTGCTTTTTCACCTTTCCAATCACCCAACACATTCTTACATGTATTTTCAATAAAAGAGAATGTATTGTCGTCCGAGCAAATATGGGCAGTTTGGAATTCATAAATGTTATCACTCATCCTAAACAAACCTCTTCCCTTATACTCCGCAGGATATAGTCCACCTGTTCTTCCCACAACAGATGAATAATCGCTTTGGTCATTCAATCGAAGTGCAAAAAGCTGTTTAAAATTCTGAAGTATTCTGAGTCTTACACTTCCAACTCCAATGGTAGATATAACAAGATAAATACCATATTTCACTCCTTCTCTTGAGAGCAGGGTTATGGAATCTTCTATACCCTCATTATCTTCAATAAAAGAAGAATAATTATTTATTATAATAACTATATTTGGTATATGCTCACCCGATCTACTAATGAATGACTTGTAATCGCCACCATAATCGGAAAATCTCTTCTTCCTGCTTTTATATTCCTTACCGATCATCCTTATAAGATTCACTACCTTTTCATTTTCACCCGGAAGAATAACATCTCCAACATGAGGCGCTTTTTCAAAGGCTTTTAGTGTTTCAGATGAATAATCCATAATGTACATAGACACTTCTGAAGGTGAATACTCAGTAATAAGAGAATAACAGAGAGCATTAATAAATGTAGTCTTTCCGTTTCCGGCAGATCCATATACAATCGTGTTACCTTCCTCAGAAATAGGCAATGTAAGAGGGCATCTTCTCTGCATAGAAGGATCATCATATTCACCGATCAAAGGATTCAAAACATAAGGAACATGAGCGATCTTATATTTTCCTTTCAGCTCATTCATAATAATAATCGGTTCAATAGGATCCAACCACAACTGCCTTATATGTATATTCTCATTTAAAGCTGTCCTGGCAAGATATTCAGTAACTGCATCTAACTGCTTGGTGGTTTTAACGCTAAGATTTTTCACAGTATGCTTCGCTGTTTTAAGAACATGTCCGTTCAATGATATTATCTCTACAGAATCATCCTTGTCCTTTATATATTGATCATTAGGATAATATGAAGCTCCCGACCATGCAGATTGTCCTAATTCAAACATTTCATTATAACCAACCTGCAAATAAAATCTACCTGTATCGGATAATTCAGCAGCGTCCGGACGTTTGATCATTTCCATACTATCAGATCGATCTTGAACCTTTAAACAAACTTTAAACTTTGAATTAGACCAGATCTGATCATCTACAACTCCGCTTGGTTTCTGTGTTGCCAAAATAAGATGAACTCCAAGACTTCTTCCGATTCTGGCCGCAGAAATCAATTGAGACATAAATTCCGGTCTTTGACTTTTTAATTCCGCAAACTCATCTGATATGATAAAAAGATGCTGCAAAGGTTCATCGACAACACCATCTCTGTATAATTTTTGATATTTATAAATATCTATATTACTTTCTCCAAGTTTTGAAGCAAGTTGTAAAAACAATTCCTGTCTTCTGCTCAATTCACTCTCAATAGATGCAAGAGACCTGTTAACTGCCGACCCATCCAGGTTTGTAATGATTCCTGCAGTATGTGGCAATTTTTCAAAGGCTTTAGCCATACCTCCACCCTTATAGTCAATAAGAATAAATGCCACCTCATAAGGATGGTAATTTAATGCAAGCGATAGAATAAAAGTCATTATAAACTCTGATTTTCCGGAACCGGTCATTCCGGCAATAAGTCCATGAGGGCCTTGATATTTTTCATGTAGATCAAGTGTAAATATATCCCCGAAAACATCTACACCCACAGGTACCCCAAGTGACTCAACAGGGTTGTTTTCCTTCCATCTTGTTAATGCATTAAGATGCTCAACCTTTCCAACTCCATACATTTCCAAAAAAGTAAGTACTTTAGGTAAATTATATGATTGTATCTTATTATCAAGTATAGTATTTGCAAGACTTATATTAACTTTTTTAAGATCGTCAACAACAAAGATATCCGGATTAAATATTACTTTTTCGCCGGTCATATCAAGCTTATTATAAATACAACCTGAATTATTCTTTAACTCAACTACAGTAGAGCATTCCTTTGGTAGATCTTTTACAGAATCATAGAAGCATATCATACCAAAATTAAGATTTTCATCCTGACTCAAAATCATTTTTACAACATCAGATTTTAAAGCAAGATTTCTATCAAAAGCCAACACTAAATAATAGGTCTCTCTTTTCCTGTTTTTCTCGTCAGAATTCTGTCTTTTTTTCAATTCATTTTCAAGGCAAAGAGAAATATCTTTCATCTCACTTGTGTCTGTCGCTATAAAACGAATACTTCTGTCATCACTCCATACATGAGGAATCCATTTAATAGTATTCATTTTTTTAAGTTGCTTGTCATTTATAAGAAATACAAGCTTGAATTCATCATAGCTATAATAAGTACTCAACTGCAAAATTATACCTTTTGCAAAATTAAATACTTTATCATTATCTCCAACCACTCCCGAAATATAATCATCAAAGAGAGATATTTCTATAGGAACGTTATCAATAAGACAAGGTTTTTCACACAAAGCAAGCATTTCTTCCTGAAGATTATCATCAGACATAACAAATCTTCGTCCTGAATAGTTGTAGTTTATTGCTGCTTTTTTACTTCCTACTCCAATTCGAAGTTTCAAAAAGTCGTTTTGACCAAACTCTCGCTCCCAAAGCATGCTTTTTTTATTTAGAATAATATCTTTACATTGGTCAACCGAAAGATAGTTTTCGTTGAGGATTTCTTTTTGTCTGTCCTTTTCTTTGGTGATTTCAGCTGATATAGACTCAAGATAATTCTTATATCTAAACTGTCTAAGACTTTCTCGCTCGAGTCTTCTTTTCTTTTCATAACGCCTTGAAATGATCGGCCATAATACAGTACCTATAAACATACTACCGGACATAGCGATAGATGGTATAGCTGATTCAATCCTTCCGCTTTCCATAGCGCTGCTTACAGCATAAAAAGCAGAGATCACCGACGTTAATCCCATTGTAATTGAGGGACCGATTGCAAGAATAACAGGCGTTTCATTGCCTGATTGAGTTGCAGGAGGAGAATCAATATCTATTTCCTTCGTGCTAAAATCACGTTTGAATCGCGGAGACCTGTAAAAGAAATCATCCTCATATTCATCATCCGATATCTCATTAGACATCATTTGTGGAACATAAGGAGTAAAAATACCCTGTGCAAGTGAAACCAAGCCATCAGGATTGTTTATAGAAATAAAGCCCTTTCCAATAATGATCTTCATTCCCATGATATATATCATATCCCCGGGATTAAGTTCGCATTCACCCTTTATTCTGTAGCCGTTTATAAAGGTTCCATTTGTGCTGTCAAGATCTATTATCTTCCAACCATCTCCTTGACTAATAAGTTTAGCATGTTCTGATGATACAGTATGATTTTTAAAACAAATAAGATTTTCAGGCTTTCTACCTATACTGATCTCATTTACAGAAGCTATAAGATATTTTGTATAGGTTTTTCTATCTTCAGTAACAGGTTCTACAAAAAGATAAAATGGCTCTTCTGTTTTTTTATGATATCCGGCATAAAGATTAAAAGGTAACAAAACAGCCTCTTTTACCTTCTCTTTATTTTTTCCTATGAGAAATGCCTTATTGTTAGACTTAACAATCCATTGATTATTAATCGCTTCAACACACATAAAATCAGATTCGTCACCTGATAACGCAAGATCCTTTATCCAATATTGTCCCTTTATCTGTTCAGGAAGAGACACGCTTCTCATCCCTTCATGTCTAAGTAATGTTACTATCATATTTTTACTCCAAAAGAATGGTTAAAATCAATAAATCCAAATAATTCCTATATTGCACAACAATAATCAACCTTCAAAATTATATCATTATGTTGTTTTTTATAGAAGTGGCACACATAGTGGCAAAAAGCACCTAACAACTGTTAGATGCTTTAAATTCATTAATCCTTTGCATTTTTATAATATGTATCAAACAGCTTTCTAGCAACAGCCGCAGCCTTTACTCCTGCCGTATCAGCATCTTCTATTACGATGCTTACAGCAATATCGGGATCATCTACATTGGAGTACCCTATAAACCATGAATTTACATTGCCATCTGAGCCGTACTCGGCTGTACCAGTCTTTCCCGCTACGGAATATTTGGCATCCTTTAGATACTTGGTTGCTGTTCCGTCATTGATGACACCTTCAAGCATCTTTGAGATCAATGAGGCCTTATCAGCTGAAAGAAGACTTCCATAAGAGCTACCTGTGAATTTTTTTACTCTCACACCGGCATAGTTTTCAACAGAATCGATAAGATAAGGCTTCATCAGAACTCCACCGTTGGCTATGGCGCTTATGATCATTAGGTTGTGTAGGGGTGTGATAAGTGTTTCGCCCTGTCCAATTACTGTTTGCGGTATCTCTTTTCTGCTGGAATGGGTATCAAGCTTAAAACGGCTTTTAGAATACACTCCACTATAGGGAAGATCTGAGTTATATAAAAAGCCTTCACAAAGAGTCTTTAATCCGCCTGCACTGATCTTTGTTCCAATATTAGCCACTGAGGTATTACATGAATGAGCCAAAGTACTCGCCAGATCGACCTTTCCGTGTTTTTCGTTGTGAGCACACTTAATAGACACATCATCGAATGTAGACTTTCCCTCACATTCATAAGAATATTTTTTGTATGCGTTCCCATATTCATTGATATATTCTAGTGCCGTAAGTATCTTAAAGGTAGAGCCCGGTGCGTAAAGACCTTGTGTTGCTCGGTTTAGGAGCATGGTCTCCTTTGAGTCCTCGGCTGTAGCCTTCTTCCATACATTATCTATATCATTTGGATCAAAATCAGGCTTTGAGACCATGGCAAGAACCTTGCCGGTGGCAGGCTCCATAACCATAATAGCACCCTGTACCCCGGAAAGAGCCTTATATGCGGTCTGCTGCATATTGTAATCCAAAGTTGATACAACATTATCGCCTTTATTCTTTTTTTCACGCAGAGTATTGTAGGTTCTCTCAAAAATGTTGGCATTTGAAGTAAGGAGGTAAAAATTGGTGTCAAGCTCAAGTCCCGATCTTCCGTAGGAATCATAGCCTACTACATGAGAAAACATCTTCCCCTCGGGATAGTTTCTCTTTTCTTTGCCTGATTTGTCCACCTTTGTCTCTGCAACCACCTTGCCATCTGAAGTCAAAATACTTCCGCGTACAATCTTATCTGCAAATTTGTCAGCTCTTCTGTTTGCAGAATTTGCAATAACCGCTGTTGATTCCACCAACATAAAATAGATGATGTATCCCACCATGAATAAAAAAACTGCTGCTATGATATAGGTCACATTGACAACAGATTTATTCATCATGTTGTTATTTTCTATTCTTTTTTCCTCTTTTTCCAGAAGGCTTCTCAACTCCTCCGGATTCCTGCCCTTCGATTTCTTCAAGTTCTTTTCTCGCTTCATCGATCTTTATCGCCTCTTTATTCTCTATGATAAAAACTGTTTGCACCAGACTGAAAATAATGATAGTACTGAGCATGGAGCTCAAGCCATAGCTTACCAAAGGAAGTGTCACACCTGTTGAGGGAATGAATTTCGTAGCACCGCCAATATTTAAAAATACCTGGAATATATAACATACGGCAAAGCCGGCTACAAGATATTTAAAAAACCGCCTCTTGCATTTCATTGCCGCATTCATAAAGGTCACAAAACAGCTTACACACATAAGTATCAGCGCTATGGCAAATATCATACCATATTCTTCTCCAATAGCCGAAAAGATAAAATCACTGGAGGCTACCGGAATAAGATTGGGACTTCCCTCCGTTAATCCTGATCCAAAAAAACCTCCTGTACCGATGGCAAACAAGGATTGAGCCACCTGATAACCTTCATTGTTAATATAAGCCCATGGATCAGACCACGCAAGTATTCTCGTAGACACATGACTAAACAAACTATTCTTAAACATAATATAAGCAACAGTCGCAAATCCGCCTCCACCGCCAAAAAGCAGTATGAGATAAATAAGCTTTCCGGATGCAATATATATCATAACTGCATAGGTTACGAAGAAAATTGTCGCTCCACCCAGATCCTTTTCAAGTACCAAAACCCCAACATAAAGTGCTGCGATCATGGTTGTCTTTACAATATTTTGAAATTCAGCGCTTTCAGCCAAAATACTTGCCAGGAAGAATACAAAAATGATCTTTACAAATTCCATTGGTTGAAACTGTATAGGACCTACCTTAATCCAGTTTCTCGAACCGTTTATCTTCTTGCCTATTCCCGGTATAAACACTGTAAAGAGGAAAATGATACCGGTTACGGCATAAAATCGCCACATTGACTTTAGACTTTTCATTCTAATGACTACAAAGGGAATGATCGTTGCAAGTACAAGCATACAGGTTCCGATCATAAACTGCTTTTTAGCTGATGAAAGATCCAGTCTTGTAAGCATGGTATAACCTATGAGCATAAGAAATGACATATTGTTGGTGATCAGCCTCGATGATTCAGGATAAATGTGATGATAAAGCACCATATATACAGCCGCCACCGTGATCTGCAAACCGTAAAATATCAATATCTCGATTTTTTCCATCTTTAGATAGAATGTGAGATACGAAAGAAAATGTATACCAAATACATAAATGATCTGCTTATTTAAAAGCTCATCCCGTCTGTCAATGTTTTGAGGTCTGAAGACCGTAAAACAATTCATGGTATAGCATATCATCAATATTATGATTATGAACTTGGATATTTCTGTAATAATAGTAACCACTACTATTCAATTCCTCTCTTTAAATGTCCTCTGGTGTAAACGGAAGGTCCCTCAAACGAAAAAGGTTTACCGCTTTTATATTCCCCGGCAAAGGATTCTATAATATTTAATGTTTCATCAGCATTTTCGTCAGTAAAACATAGTCTTATAGCCGTAGGATGAAGCTTTTTTATATCATCCGACATACCGTGAAGGGAATAGGTAACATTATTATACAACAAATTGTAGCAATATCTGCAAACAGAACGCATATCATATTCAATATTCTTTCTGTCCTTTAGTCTGACCACTTCATTACAAGCCGTACAACCCTTGGTATTTTTAACTGTACATTGGGCTGATACCATAACAGGAATGTTGCCGTAAACATCTGCGATCACAGGCTGTAAATGTAGCTTACCAAGCTCGTCTATGGACAATTCTCTCGGCATGATAAAGCTTGCTTTTGTATCAGCATCTCTATAATATGCTTCTGACAGCTTATTGTAGGTATATAAGCTGTGTTCAAATATCAAGGACTTATCAATATTCAACTCTTTAATATATTCATATTCATCAATATTTTTTATCAGTAAAGCATCGTAGTCATTAATACTCTTAATAAACCCTTCAAAGGTCTTTTCACAATCATTTCTGAAAATATGAGGCATACTAAGGATGATATTCTTTTTGTTTTCTCTTAAAAGACTAATAGCTTTTTGCATCTCATCATTGGATATAAATGCAGGATCAAGTATGATCATATCGACCTGATCATGAACTGCCGCAATCTTCATCTGTTCCATATTTGTTGGATAGACGATCATATCCGGCAGATCATTTCTTTCATAATTTGCTGTCACTTTTATGAATTCAATAGGATCCATCCAATCCGGAATAATCCTTTTCTTCGCATCCGATAGCTTTTTCCTTAATTCATCACAAACCTCTCGTCTTAATCTGTTCACCTCGCTGATAGGCACGAACACATTATCATCAATATCAATCGTTATGTCAGAGGCTTCTGCAAACCATTCAGTATTACCAAGCTTTACGAGCTTTTCCATCACATCGTCAGCTGTAAGTGCCTTATTTTGGGCATCAGCTACAATCTCTCCCATAACAGAGTGAGAAATACCATTTACACTACCTGTAAGTTTAACAGGCTTTCCTTTCTTTATACTTATTGAAAGCTTAATTCTCTCTTTCAAAGTACCATCTATGTACCTTGACTGAAGGCTGTCGATAAGAGCTTTATTTTTTGTTCTGAAAACCCTCAAGCCGGATCTTAAGATTTTAGTCTTCGGAGAATTCAATGATACCTTTGATCCTGATTCCTGATTTTTTGAAACCGTAAGCTCTATCTCATCCTCCTTAAGTCTCAAGGATAAAACATCGCCTTTATTTATCGCTTTACTTAGCTTGATATCTATCGTTCCCTTGCCAACCCTTTCTACAACACCTATCTCTACACCATTGTGATTGGGTCTTTTAAGGGACATCATATTCTTTCCATTTTTTTTAGAAAAATACCCATCAGTAAATCCCCCGCGATTGTATATCTCGCTCATATTTTCTGTGAGTCTTTGGATAAGCTTATGGTCAAGTGATCCATCATATAAAGCATCAAGGGCCTCTCTATACGAAGCTACAGTGGATGCCACATAAGAAGGATTCTTCATACGCCCCTCTATTTTAAGAGAATCCACACCAATATCATATAATACTTTTAGTGAATTCAAACCGCAAAGATCCTTGGGACTCAACAGATAATCACCATTTTGTGATACATTGAGTGCTTTATATGGAAGCCTGCAGGGACCGGCACATCTTCCTCTGTTACCGCTTCTTCCGCCTATGATACTGCTTAAAAGGCACTGCCCCGAATAAGAATAACAAAGAGCCCCGTGTATAAAAACCTCAAGCTCAAGTCCTGTATCATCCTTTATAGACTTAAGCTCTGATATAGAAAGCTCTCTGGCAGGAACAACCCTAGTCATCCCCATATCCTTACAAAGCCTTGCCCCATAAACATTTGATATAGTCATCTGTGTACTGGCGTGAACCTCCATTTCCGGAAACTGACGCACAATAAAAGAGGCTGCACCAATGTCCTGCACGATCACAGCATCCAATGAAGCCTCATAGGGTACCTTAAGAAAATCATATAACCGGTTAAGTTCATGATCCTTAAACAATGTATTCACTGTCATATAGAGCTTTCGTCCATGAAAATGCGCATAGTCACACGCCTCTTTTATCTGATCGTTATCAAAATTGGAGGCATAGGCTCTTGCTCCAAATGAAGTTCCGCCAAAATAGATTGCATCTGCACCCGCCTTGACAGCGGTTTTAAGTGCATCCATATCACCGGCCGGAGCCAGCAGTTCAATTCTTCTCATTTCTCGTCTTCTCTGCTTCAAGCTGTATAAGCTTTCTCTGAAGTGCGTTGACCTGTTCCTTGTATTCCTCTACAAGACGCATATCCGATTCGTGCTTTATCTGAGCCTCGATCATCTCATGACGGAGATCATAAAGCTGCTTTTCCTTTTCATTGTCTTCCTCTGACAGATTGCTTGCCTGATTCTTTGCCTTGAAATAATCATCAGCAACATTTAATGCAACAAGCATATTCTGATGCTCCTTTGAAAGTCTTCTGAAGGATTCATTGGTCTTACACTCAGAAAGCTTGCCATTGATGTAATTTACTACACTCTGAATATACTCATCATTGTCATAACCACTTAATGTATAGACTCTGTCATTAAGTACTACGGGAATATCATGTTTCTCAGCCATTTTATATCTCCTTAAATAATAATCACTATACTGAAATACCTAGATGTGAATAACACATATCTGTCACCATACGACCTTTAGGTGTTCTATTGATAAAGCCATTTTTTATGAGGTAGGGTTCATATACGTCCTCAATGGTTCCGGAATCTTCGCCTATCGCTGCAGCCAAGGTATCAAGACCCACAGGCTTTCCACCAAATTTATATATCATAGTCTCAAGAATATTCCTATCCATATTATCAAGTCCCATCCTATCGACCTCAAGCCTGTCAAGGGCATCAAGGGCAACATCGCCATTTATAAAGCCATGATGTTCTACCTCTGCAAAATCTCTTACTCGCTTTAGTAGTCTGTTGGCAAGTCTTGGTGTCCCCCTCGATCTTCTGGCAATCTCTCTTGCTCCATCTTCATCAATATCGACACCGAGGACATCAGCCGATCTCTCAACAATGGTTGATAGCTCATCAATATCATAAAACTCCAATCTGTTGACTACACCAAAGCGATCCCTTAAAGGCGCTGAAAGCATTCCGGCTCTCGTTGTTGCTCCAACCAGTGTAAACTTAGGAAGATCAAGCCTTATGGACTTCGCTGTGGCACCCTTACCGAGCATGATATCTATGGCATAATCCTCCATAGCCGGATAAAGCACCTCTTCAACCTGACGGTTTAGTCTGTGTATCTCGTCGATAAACAGAACATCATTCTCCGAAAGGCCGTTAAGTATTGCTGCAAGCTCTCCGGGCTTTTCTATAGCCGGTCCCGAAGTGATCTTTAAATTCACACCCATCTCATTGGCTACTATCTGTGAAAGTGTTGTCTTGCCAAGTCCCGGAGGTCCGTAAAGAAGAACATGATCAAGAGGCTCTCCTCTTTTTTTAGCAGCCTCTATGAAGATCATAAGATTCTCCTTGACCTTCCTTTGACCGATATAATCAGTAAATCTCTGAGGTCTTAGTCTTGACTCTGTCTTTATATCTTCAGTTGTTATCTCTGTTGTAATAATCCTATTGTTCATATCAGATCAGATTTTTTAACGCCTTTTTAACGATCTCACCGGAATCCATACTTCCTGCATCGGCAACCTTCCTTACAGCTGTCATAGCTTCTGAATTGCCATAACCAAGAGAAACCAACGCCATAACAGCCTCTGTGATATTGCTGTCATCAGAGCCAACCGTGGTATCAAGGGATTGACCGTCATTTTCCATATCATCAAGGCTGATCTTATCCTTTAGCTCCATAATGATACGCTTTGCACCCTTGGCACCTACACCATTGGCCTTGGTGATTGCTTTCTCATCACCTGAAAGCACTGCCATACGAAATGAATTGGCATCAAGTACAGTAAGTATAGAGCTCGCTGCCTTGGGCCCAACTCCCGATATAGAAATCAAAAGCTTGAATATCGAAAGCTCATCCTTGCTGTTGAAACCATAAAGGGATAGCTCATCCTCTCGAATATACATATAAGTATAAAGCTTTATGGTCTCGCCCATTCCATTTATCTTTGCAAGAACAGAGCCCGGTACATTTACCATATAGCCCATTCCGTTATTCTCTATTACCACATATCCGTCGCCCATATCGGCGACCTCGCCTTTTATAAATGCAATCATATGATCTCCAAAAAACGCATAGTCAGATGTAAGTATAGACTATTTGGCAAAGTTTTTCAAGAAAAAAAGCGTTCTATCCTACTGTCCGTAAAGTATCCTTACAAGCTCTGAATCCTTATCAAGTATCAAGGTATTGTTATTGCCCTTTAATGAGAGCTTAAGAGCATCAAGTCCACGGATATAATTGTAAAACTCTGCCTTTTCCTCATTGTTGTAGGCCTCTGAGAGAATACGCATATATTCCGCTTCGCCCTCAGCTACAGTCTGCTCCGCATCCTTTTCAGCTTCAGCTATGGAAATGGTTACTTCCTTATCAGTCTCATTCTTTATGATCTGAGCATCCGAATCACCCTTTGCCTTGTAGCTTGCGGCTATATTCTGGCGCTCAGATATCATACGCTCATATACAGCATTCTTGTTGTCATCCGGAAGATCAAGAGCCTTGATCTCTGCAGTCAATATAGATACGCCATATTCAGCTATATCTGAATTGGCAGCCTTTGTGATAGTCTCTGTAAGCTGCTGACCACGAGCGGCTATCACCTCATCCTGAGTCATTGAGGAAATGGTATTCTTGGTTGCGTTGTAAACAGCGGCATCTATACGCTCTTCTGCTCTGGCATCAACAGCACCCAAGGTCTTATAATACTTTGTAGGCTCCACAACCTGCCAAATTACATAATCATCAGCTATCATAGACTTTTTGTCCTTTGTGATAACATCACTGGCAGGAATATCGTAAATCCTTCTTCCTGCATAGACGAGCTGAACATCCTCAATAAAAGGAGTCTTTATATGAAGTCCTGCTTTTTCACTTATCCTTACTATCTTTCCAAATTGCTTTACTATACCGTAATTGTTGTAGTTGACCATATAAAGTGAGGAAAAGAGAACTATTATGGCGGCAACCAAAATGATCACGCCAGCACTTATCTTAATTTTCTTCTTCATTTGCAGTTCCCTCCTCTGAATTATTCTCTACAGCCGGTGCAGTAGGGGCTTGAGTTTCTGTTGAATTTGTATTAGAATCCATAAAGCTTTCCACAGGATATATGTTCTGAGTCTTTCCGTCTGTAACCACGATCTTAAGTCCGGGAAGGAGTTCCTCCATAGACTCAAAGAACATACGCTTTTTGGTGATCAAAGGGTATTTCTTGTACTCATCAAAGATCTTATCAAGTCTTGCAACCTGACCCTTGCCCTCGGCTATTCTTGCTTCCTTCTTTGCCTCAGCATCCTTTCTGATCTTATCAGCCTTTGCAGTAGCCTCAGGAAGCTTTTCATTCTGATACTTAAGTGCGTTATTCTTTGCAGTATCTGCTCCCTGTTTAGCGGTCTCAACAGACTTAAATGCAGCAACTATCTCTTGTGTAGGCGGCTCTGAATCCTGAACAGTGATATTGATAACCTGAAGGCCAACATCGTGTTCCTCAAGCTCTCTTACCATATCCTCCTTTACTGCAGCCTGGATAAGGCCCTTACCTGTAGTCATAGCTTCATCTACAGTATAATTGGAAACTATAGAGCGAATGCTTGAAAGAGCGATATTTTTAAGTATCTCTTCGGGATTGTTGGAATTGTATAGATATGCAACAGGATCTGAAACCTTGTATTCCAAATAAAAATCAATGTTTAAGAGATTGAAATCAGAGGTTATCATGATACCGTTCATCTCATCTGTGATATTCTGACCCTCATTGGAAACGCTATAACCTATGCCTGTTCCGTGGGTAGTCACATCCACCTTTTGAACCTTATGGATAAAAGGAATCTTAAAATAAAGTCCTGCTGTATTGGTCTTTACCACATCTCCGAACATGGTTACTACTGCATTTTCCTGCTCATTTACATAATAATAGCAACCATTTATAAGCATAAATGCAACAACGAAGATCACAAAAAAGCGTATAACCTTTAATGATTTCTTTCCTGCTTCCTTCACCTTTTCCTTCGCTTCATCTATTACGATATCTGCATCTTTATCCTTTTTACTCATATCAATCCTCCGTATTTATCCGTAACTGATCAGCAGCTTCGTTGTTTCCAGTTACCATTTATCCATTATTAAATCTTCCGAGGAACTGCTTTGTTCTGTCTTCCTTCGGATGATTGAAGACCTCGTCCGACGTTCCACTTTCAAGCACATAGCCGTTGTCCATGAATATTACCTTGTCAGCCACATCTCTGGCAAATGCCATCTCATGAGTCACAATGATCATGGTCATCCTGGTCTCTGCAAGCTCCTTGATAACTCTTAAAACCTCTCCTGTAAGCTCAGGATCAAGAGCTGAGGTTGGCTCATCAAAGCAAAGTATATCTGGCTTCATAGCCAATGCTCTCGCTATAGCAACACGCTGACACTGACCACCTGAAAGCTGATGAGGATAGTTATCTTTCCTCTCGGTAAGTCCCATCTGAGCGATCAGAAATTCAGCTTCACTTCGTATTTCCTCAAGGATCTCCTTTTTCTTAGCCTTAAAATCAGGAAGCTTTTCTGCCTGAAGCCTTCTGGCAAGCATTACATTTTCTATGGCTGTATACTGGGGAAACAGATTGAATGACTGAAAGACCATTCCAAAATGCATACGATTCTTCCTGATCACAGATTCCTTCAGATAGCTTTTATCATTTCCATCAAAAACTATATTATCATTAACCTTTATAATACCCTTATCCGGTCTTTCAAGAAAATTTAAGCATCTAAGAAGTGTCGTCTTACCGCTTCCTGAAGAGCCAATGATGGAGAGAACCTCGCTTTCCTCCATGGAAAAGCAGATATCCTTTAACACTTCTGTTTTGTCAAAGGATTTAACTATATGTTCAACATTAAGTATTCCCATGTCCTATCCTCCCATCATCTAAAATATTCAAGCTTCTTCTCAAGTCCGCCGAGAAGAAGTGTCAAAAGTCCGTTACAGATCAGGTAATAGATAGCCGTAAAGAATAGAGGCCATATAGCTCCTGATATTCCCTGTGAGCCCTTCATAAACGCCTGACCTGCCCAGATGACCTCCTGCAATGCTATGATCCTGGCAAGAGAGGTATCCTTTACAAGAGTAAGTATCTCATTGGACATAGGAGGAACTATTCTCTTGATCATTTGCAAAAGCTTTACCTTGAAGAAAATCTGACTCTTTGACATACCAAGAACAAGGCCTGCCTCGTCCTGACCTATAGGAATCGAGCTTATACCGCCTCTGAATATCTCAGAGAAATAGCAGGCATAGTTGATAATAAAGGCTACCGCAGATGCAGCAAAGCGTCCTGCCTCGTCTCCACCCCATATTGCATTTTTAAGTACAAGTCCCGGAAAATAATAGATGATAAGAAGCTGGATCATAAGGGGGGTTCCTCTGATGATCCAGATAAAGATCTTCAATGTGATCCTTAAGGGTGTGATCTTTGAGCCTGTTCCAAGAGATATCAATAGTCCTAAAGGAAGAGCACCGATAAGAGTGACAAAGAAAAGCTTCAATGTCTGTAAAAAACCGATATTTAGAGAATGTAAAACTATCGGAAGCTGTTCAGAAAATGTTTGCATATAAAACTCCATTATAAGGGTAAAAAGCCTACGTCAAAAAGACATAGGCTTATGATACGTCATATTTTACTGAGGGATAAGAGCAGCCTGAACCTTATAGGTCTCTGCTGACTTTACCATAGAACCGTCTTCATAGCTCTTCTTGAAGAAAGCATTGAGTTCACCTACAAGATCAGAACCCTTTCTGAAACCAACGCCATATTTCTCTTCATTGAGGCCTACAGTATATGTAAGATTGTCATAGCTTGTGCCCTCACCTACCATTGCAGCTGCCATAAGTGAATCAATGATAGCTGCGTCAGATGTTCCGGCAGCAACCTCCATCAAAGCATTGGCCTGATTGGTAACCTCTGTGAACTTAAGCGAATGAGCCTCTGCCTGCTCCTTACCTGCACTACCCTGCTCAACAGCGAAATTGAGATCTGCAAGACTTTCAACTGTCTGATATGCGTCAGCCTTATCCTTAGGTACAATAACGATCTGAGCGTTGTTACAATAAGGATTTGAACAATCCATAGCTGAAAGGACTTCATCTGTAAGTGTCATACCGTTCCATACGCAATCAATACTTCCTGATGAAAGCTCAAGTGCTTTGTTGTCCCACTCGATCTCTACGAACTTTGCAGTTACGCCAAGGCTCTCAGCAAATGCCTTTGCCATATCAGCATCAAAACCAATCCAGTTGCCATCTGCATCCTTATAATCCATAGGCTCAAAATCTGTGATACCTATCACCAGCTCACCTTTCTCAACGATCTTTGCCTTGTCGCTCTCAGCTGAAGCCTGAGTATCTTCGACCTGTCCCTCAGATGTAGCTACAGTTGCAGGTGCATCACTTCCACCGCATGCAGCAAGTGAAAAACACATAGTCATGGCAAGCGCCATAGTTAAAATCTTTTTGATCATAGTTTTCTTCCTCCTATTATTCATTAAAACAACAGACTAAATAATAACAATAATTGGAGGAATAGTCAATATTTTTTCATTTCTTATACTTCTTCGCATTATCACTTAAAGCCTTCTTAACCTTCTTTAGGCTCTTTGAATTGATCTGTTTCATCAGAGTTCTGTAATCATTGGCGCCGGCTCCGCTCCATCTGCCATCTAAGTAAACCATACCGCTCTCTTCATTAAAGGAATCCTTGAAGCTTTTGCCATTGTATTTTTTGCATACCTTATCGAGATTCTTCTCACAGCTCTTTAAAAGCTTCTCAAAATTCTTCTGCATAGTATCAAAGCAGATCACGTAGTTTTTATTCGCCATGATTTCCTTATATACCTTGGGCTTTTTTGTTCTGGCATACTCAAGATATGTAAGTGTCCAGTAGTAAAATTCAGCGTAAGCGTTTCGGTTGTTTAAGTAGCTGTTAATATACCTGTTCCAAGCTGAAGCACCCTTTGAATAATACTTCAGATATTCATACATCGAATTGTTGGCATTGCACCCCCAATAGTATGCCGAAAACTCATTCATAAGTCCGTACACGCCATTGAGATTTGAGGAAAGATTGGAGCCTGTGCTTGCGTAAGTATCATAGCGGAAGGTTCTATATTTTTTAGCAATACTCTTTGTGGCATCACTTGTTTTAAATACCTTTGTAATGGGCACATAGATCGTCTTGCCCTTTCCTGTATAGAATGCCCACTCCTGCTTGCCCCAAGAGAATTTGCCCTGCTTGATGATGTAAGCATGAAACTCCTCGTGAACAGTGGTATCCACCATATCAGAAAGCTTGTCCCCATAGTTCATCCATGAAGCAAAGCTATCACCGTTGTCCTTTTGTTTTTTCAAAATGTGATATGCGTCGCTATTATACGCCTTCACAAGCTTTAGCATATTGGAATCATTGATCTTGCAATCAAGCTTTGGCGCTTTTTTCTTTGCATATACCTCGGTGGGAATGATCAATCCCATAACCATGATAAAAGCCATTACAATCGCAGTAAATCTTCTTAAAAATCTATGTTTCATAAATATAACCTCCATTAATTAAAACAGATTTTGAATATCTTTAATATCCATCAATCCACCATAGCCATCAATATTCTCACAAAATTCAGAAAATGCCCTGACAATGTTTCTCTCAGTCAGATATATTATCCTATCATTTGTAAGATATGGAACTAAAAGCAAAAATCTATCCTTAACAACTGTGATAGACCAATTATCAGATAAAGGTATAACCGAGGAATTGAGAATAAACAAGCTTTTTCCAAGCCTTTTTACCATCTGTTTCTTTGCCATCTCTATGTCATCCAGATCAGCGTTCAATGTGAAACCAGCCTCGTTTACAGCACCTGTTTCCATTAGATCCTTTAGCCCCTCCACAGTAATGAATTCCACATAAGATTCTCTTTCAGTCAGAGCATTGCAATGCCATCTCGCCCATTCATGCATATCTTCTGGAACGAATTTATTTATAAACTCATCTGTACATAAAAAGCTGATACCCGGTTTCTTTTCAAAGATATAAAGAGGCACATCCTTATTCTCACCGATAAGCTTTACATACTTCTCTTTATTCTCAAAACCACTTACAATAATCTTTGATAGCTTTATTGTTTTCTCGATCAACTCTCTGCATTTGTTTAGTATATCAGGATCATCCACTATGACAGCCTCATCACCCTCTGCGTTTATTAATATAGCCTTATCCGAAAACACAAAATAATAGGGAAATAGAACTCCAAAATGATCTCTTGCAGGACTATTGCTATAATAGCAATAGGTTTCATAATTAAGCTTCTGTGTAATAAGGAAAAACAGATAGTTTATAATGACTTCAATATTTTTTTGATCAAAGACAAGCTCTCCAACAGGAAATTCCACAAGCTGCCTTATCCTATTATTTCGTGATCTTTGATCAGCTCCAATAACCTTCAGTATATCAAAAAAACCATATTTTTGAAGAATTTCCAAGGAAACAAAACAATCAATCCCCTCTTTATTCTCGGCGTAAAGCTCTGTAAGGAGAATACGTTTAATATAATCACCAATATTGTATATGCCGTCAATATTACCTACCCTCGGGATCTTCTCAGGAGTAAAATTGATCTCTATATCTATGCTTTGTTCTCTTGCTTCTGCGATCATTCTAAGCGCACGGGATACAAATTCCCTCTCCATCCAGGCCTTCTCACCTATTCGTTCCCTTTCATATAGAGTTTTCAGTTCCTTCCTTTCTAATGTGGCAAGCTCAAGATGCTTCTCTATCAGATCAGCCTGCTCCTTTGTTGGAAATCTCTTTCCTGAAAGGATCTGAAAGAATGTGGAACGATCGATATTTGTGGCCTCCACAAGAGAATTCTTTGAAATTGTCTGTCTGTCGACATATCTGCTTAATGTTTCAAAATAACTCATATTTACCTCAAAAAAATAATGATTTAGAAAATATCAGGCTACTAAACAGCCATATCCATTCTACCATTTTTCAAACGCAAATGAAAGTAAAAAAGCACCGATAATGGTGCTTGATAACGGTATTATCAGATCCCCTCCCCACCTGCAGTCATCTTCTTTAGACCACAGGCCGGGATCACTGAAATCCATTTTACAACAATGATATAGCTCTTAACAAGTGGCGTCTATGGTGGCATTTTTATTCTTAACCGTTCGGCAACTTCGCCGCTTCCGATTTTGCCTTTTCCCCTTTATAAAAATCTGTAACTGTTCAGCAGCTTCGCTGCTGCCAGTTACGAGCATCTCGCTCATTTAGAGACTTTGCTTCGCAAAGTGGAGCGAGATGCCTTCCTGCGCCACATCTTAACACGCTCTGAACAGCAAGTGTTCAGAGCTGTAGTGAA
>JAFYAS010000027.1 GCA_017540605.1 Lachnospiraceae bacterium
ACAAATGTAAAATCATCCTGGCTTCTGCGTCAGCAGAAGCATCCTTGTTGGGTGGGAACCGGCACCCAAGGTGCCGGGTGGGCTATAATAAATCCCATCTCCTATATATCAAACCTATCTAGTTTTCGGACAGTCTCCCCCTCACATACCCCAGAAAGTCTTTGTTTTAGCTACTTTTAAGCATATCAAAGACTTTTTTAAGACTATGTAACGGGATGAAAACCTACATATTTAAATGTGAATTTCAAAAACAATAGATAATCGAACTCACATTATAACATATTTCGTCCGATTTGTAACGCAAGATATCAGATTAGATAACGATATGATATCAGATTTGTAAAAATAAAAGGCAAGCACTAGGTTCCTGAATATATTTAGAATTATTGATCAATCCAAATATATCACACGAAAAGAACCTGCAAACATTTGACTGCAGTCTAGCAAGTTTCAGAAACCTAAATAAAACTATTTTATCAACCAAGATGATATGACTAACTATTCTATCAATAGAAGGAATAGATAGTGAATGCATCTTATATATGATATTTTTATGGTTTGATTTACTCAATGTTTTATCTCCGTGGACTATTATATACATGTTAAACTGTCATGACAGTTAAACATACAGAACTATAGTTAATACTATTTATAAGAACGATTACATTATTAAACAAACAAGAAACCCACCGTTTATGCGGTGTTGAGGCACTTGTTCTTAAAACTACATCAGCGCCAAATCTTGTCGCACTGAACTTAGTCTGAACTTTTTTATGATCCTTATCGTCAAGCTCTTTGGCACTTTCGGCAAATGGATACATGCTCCCGTCTTCATCCTCCTGATGGACATGAAGCACCGGTATCTCATCTTCTCTGTGTTCACTGATCATTTTATTGAATGACTGGATCACAAGCTCGCACAGGCGCTTTGAGGCTCCCATTATATTGGTCGGATTCACTGCCTTATCCGTACTTACGAGCACAAAATTCTTAGTACCATACATCATGGCGGCATACGCCACCTTGTATGTTCCTATGACATTGTTCTTGATGGCTTCACATGGACTATCCTCCATAAGCGGAACATGCTTATGTGCTGCTGCGTGATATACGATATCAGGTCTGAATCTGCGAAATACCTCATTTACTCTTCTGCTGTCTCTTACAGAACCGATAAGCACCTCTAACGGACAGTCCGGTTTTTCTCTCAGTATCTTATGCTGTATTGAATATGCATTATTCTCATATATATCAAATATGATGAGCTTCTTGGGATTGTGTCTTGAAACCTGAAGTGCTATCTCGCTGCCGATAGATCCTCCGCCTCCGGTTATAAGAACAACCTGTCCCGATAACTGATCATATATCTCATCCATGTCAACATCTACCTGCTCTCGTCCAAGCAGATCTTCTATATTGACATCCCGGATAGCTTTTATATCTACTTCACCGTTGGCAAGCTGATATATTCCGGGAAGAGTTTTCAGTTCGCACTTTGTCTCATTGCATATGGTCAGGATATCTCTCTGATCTTTTTTACTTGCAGACGGAATGGCGAAGTATATTTTTTCCACCTTATACTTTTCCGCACTCAGAAGTATCGCCTCTCTGCCTCCTACTACGGGCACTCCTTCTATCTGCTTGTTCCACTTCGTCTGATCTCCGTCCATTACACATACCGGAACCTCGTTCATCTCTTCCGAACGCTGTATTTCCCTGATGATATTCCTGCCGGCCTCTCCTGCTCCAATGATCATGACCCTCTTTAGAGAGCTCACATCTCTGGTATATCTTCTTTTTAATATTAAATAAAACCTGTAACCATATCTTGCGGATATCACCAATATAAATTGAAATACCGGTCCAAAGAAATAGTATGAAAGCGGCATTCTTAGAATAAACACGGTTATAAATACGATATGACATATGCCGGTTACAACAGTAGCTATAGCGACTCTGACAGCTTCGATCACACTCGCATATTTCCATATACTCTTATATAGCTTTAGGGCTGTAAAAATAACGATACATCCGACAGCATAAAATGGAATAAACTCAAGATATGCATCCAGATATGATCTGGGTATATGTGAAAACTCGCCGTCAAATCTAAACCACAGCGCCAAAAAATACGATAAAACTACTGCGAAGAGGTCATAAATGACCAGCGTAGTATTTACAAGGTACATCTTTAGCTTGGTGCTTAAGCTTATTGAATTTTTAGTATGTGTTCCAAACTCCTTATTATTAGTTTCACTGTCTATATTACCAGTGTTCATAACCTAAACCGTCCCCTCATACAGTATTTTATCATCTATACGAACCTGACGAACGCCCGGTTCCTTGTTCTTGTTGAAGTTGAAGCTCAACATATATCCTGTATCCAGATTCCAATGATCGAGATACTCTTTTATCTGTTTCTCTCCATCCGCATTATATCTTGGTCCCCTCCATATCTTAAGCTCAATGATATACTGCTCTCCGAGATAATCCACTATCACATCTGTTCTTGTCTGGTCTCTTGTCTGTGCTTCGATGTAGTAATTGCCGGTACCGTTGATGATCGGTTTCAGATACAGAAGGAACAGCTCTCTTCCATCCTTTTCCTTGAATCTGTCCACGAGAGGACCGCATACTTGTGTATATGTCTCGATAAACCGTTCAAGGATCAACCGCATATTCAGCTTTCCGTCTGTTACAAATTGGTTCTTTGCAAGTTCGCCTTCTCTTGAGAAGACATTACTTTTCAGTTCCTCATCGGATATGAAGAGGTTGTACAACATTATCTCAAATATACGATTAGCTATTTTTACTGTATTGTGATCATTTCTGATCAAACCGTACATCTGTAGCTGAGTTATGGCATCCTGTTGATGATTCCAGGTAAGCCTTGTTCCCTCCATCAGAATACTTCGTATCGATCTCTTAAGCTCCGGATAGTTGTTCAGATTCTTGGTAAGTGACTGAAACAGCGTATTGCTTTCAGCAAGTATCAGTTTGATCGCTTCATCGATCCCTATCCTTGTCCACGCCTTAGAAGGGCTCATGCCTTTACATATACGTTCATCGATCAACTGACAGATCCTGCTGACTAAAAAAGGATATCCGTTGGTATATTCCCTGATAGATTTTGCGATCGCTCCCGTATCCATTCCGGTATGATGATCCGCCTCATATTCATCAAGCATTCCCTTGATACCTGTTTCAGAAAGGCTCATATCGATATTGAAGTCAGCTGCTATATTCCATGGGCTGTTTTCCCTGCTATTATCCTCAAGTCGTATCTTTGACTTCAGATGCTTAACATCAGTCACTCCGGCAAGGATGACAGACTGGAAAGTCGGGATACCATCAGCATCACGGCTGATATATCCATCTCTGAGCTGTGCCAGAAAATCTAAAAATACCTGGTTGTTTGTGGCACTGTCTACTTCATCGATCATTAAAACAATACCGGCTTCAGATCTAACTATCCATCTTCTCAGAGTCCTGAACAGATCGTCCATTTTAACTTTTTTCTCATCTTCATCGTTCAGCTTTTGAAGTGCATCTATTGTATCTTTCGGGATCGAAACACTCTCAAACTCATAGGCATCAATTATTATACGCGCCATCGCTTGAGCAAAACTTGCACCACTTGCAAACACATCATTATCTAATCTCTGAAAATCCAGGGATAATACTGTGTATTCCTTTCTAAGAACACTTTTAAGTGCCGTCAGGGTCGTCGTCTTTCCATATTGCCTTGCACGATTTATTGCAAAGTACTCGCCTGCATCAACCAATACTTTTATCTCTTTTACTCTTTCGGAGATATCTACCATATAGTGTTTTGATGGAATACAAACTGCTGTTGTATTGAATTTTTTCATTTAACGATCTCTCCTTCAGACCTGTTCAGATCCTTCCCCGGTCGCCACGGGCATCAGATCCTCCATAGCCATCTCCACTGCCGTAATGCTTCCAAATAACATCACGCCGACACTCACACATCCCTTCACCGGATCCACCTTTATAATCTCCAAAGGCTCGTCTCCATATATCCCGGTGGTATTGATCACCTTATCACCCACCTTGTATCCGATGACGTCATGATCTATGGATATCTCTGTTTTATCTGACTTTTCTTTTTCAATCCAATCTATCTTCGGGTCTGCGTCAGTCCAGACTCCGAATTTCATTCTCTTTGTCTCTCCGAGCATCAAAAGCTCTACCATGGCTCTTCTGTGTGAGATGTCAAGCTTTACGATATCGTCCCTGTAATATTCAAGTGGGCCTATGATCTTGTCAGGCTTTCCCGATTTTCCCATATGCACATAACTGACTCTCATGATCCCTTCGCGCAGAACATTCTCAAAAAACCTGCTCTCATCTTGATTCAGTGTCAAGAATGATACATCACCCTTGCTCCTTGAAGATAATAGCATGGATAACTCGCCAAGCTCCTTTAGATCCTCATAAAGCTCCTCCGGCTCATCGGATTCGATAAATAAATACCCGGGGAACAGTTTTTTTGCACTGATATGGCCTATGCCCTGCTTCTTCCATACATCTTCATATAGCGGCACAAAGCATCTACTATAATGCTTTCTGTGAACAAATGTATTGATCCACAGACACACCTCATGCTCTCTTCCCGTTGTTGTATGAATCACGTACCACATATCCCTCTCCGATCTGCCTTGTTATCCTTCAATATGGCATAGCTTCGCCATAGCCGGAAAATCTCTGTCTTCCAACCACTCATATCTTATGCCCGAAGGTGCTCACAGAAGCTGCGTATACAGACGGCTATGAACCGCTTCTTGTTGTATCACAAAGGAGTTCTGCCCATGATGATCAAGCATACCCCTCATTCGATATCTAACCAATAAAATGTATCACCGAAAGCACTTATAGTCAATAAACAAAAATGTCAATCAAGAGCCCAAAAATGTATAATTTTTACACATTCTCCATAAACTCTCACTTACGATCCAATATTGTGCCCGATACAGAAAAGCATATGCAGGGGAAGCTGCATCTACTCTTCTAATCGCGCTATATTCTACGCCGGCTTATACGAACTCTTAAGGGACACTATCCTGTTGAATACCAAAGCGTCCTCTTTGCTATCCTTGGTATCAACTGTAAAGTATCCGTGTCTGAAGAACTGGAAGGACTCCCCGGGCTTTGCATCGGCAAATGCCTTCTCAAGCTTGCAGCCCTCAAGGGTTACAAGGGAATTGGGGTTGAGCTTTAAGCTTCCGTCTTCGTTTAAGTAACCGTCCTCTTCTTCAAGAACTATGTTCTCATAAAGCCTTACTGTAGCATCCACGCATTCCTTTGCAGATACCCAATGTATGGTTCCCTTGACCTTTCTGCCCTCAAAGCCTGAACCGCTCTTGGTCTCGGGATCGTAGGTACAGTGTACCTCTATTACCTTGCCGTTCTCGTCTTTTATAAAGTCAGTACACTTTACAAAATATGCATTCTTAAGTCTTACCTCGTTGCCGGGGAAGAGTCTGAAATACTTCTTGGGAGGCTCCTCCATGAAGTCCTCTCTCTCGATATAAAGCTCCTTGGTAAACGCTACCTTCCTGCTTCCAAGCTCAGGATTCTCCTGGTTGTTATACACATCCAGGTACTCAACCTGATCCTCGGGGTAATTGTCTATCACAAGCTTCACAGGATCAAGAACTGCCATCATACGATCACACTTCATCTTAAGATCCTCTCTGATGCAATACTCAAGCATGGCATAATCAGAGGTTGCCTGACTCTTTGAAATTCCCGAAAGCTCTACGAACATCTTGATGGATTCCGGTGTAAAGCCACGGCGTCTGAGTCCGCTTATTGACACAAGTCTGGGATCGTCCCAACCGTCTACTATACCGTCCTCTACAAGCTTCTTGATATATCTCTTTCCTGTGATGATATTCTTAAGGTAAAGCTTTGCAAACTCGATCTGCCTGGGGGGATGGGGGAATTCTGCTTCCCTTACTACCCAGTCATAAAGAGGTCTGTGATCCTCGAACTCAAGAGTACAAAGAGAGTGGCTGATGCCCTCAAGCGCATCCTCGATAGGATGTGCAAAATCATACATGGGATAGATGCACCACTTGTCGCCTGTGTTATGATGTGTCATCCTTGCCACACGGTAAATGATGGGATCACGCATATTGATATTACCTGATGCCATATCTATCTTGGCACGAAGTACCTTGGCTCCGTCCTCGAACTCGCCGTTCTTCATTCTCTCGAATAAGTCAAGATTCTCCTCTACGGAACGGTTCCTATAGGGGCTCTCCTTACCCGGCTCGGTAAGTGTTCCTCTGTATTCTCTGATCTCATCTGCTGTGAGATCGCAGACGTATGCCTTGCCCTTCTTTATAAGCTTTACCGCTATCTCATACATCTGATCAAAATAATCCGATGCATAGAACATCCTGCCCTCAAAATCAGCTCCAAGCCACTTTACATCCTCAAGGATGGACTGAACGAACTCTGTCCTCTCCTTGGTGGGATTGGTATCGTCAAATCTGAAATTGAACTGTCCGCCGTACTCCTTCGCTATACCATAGTTAAGAAGTATGGACTTCGCATGTCCGATGTGAAGGTATCCGTTGGGCTCCGGAGGAAAACGGGTTACGATCTTGTCGTATTTGCCTTCCTTCAGATCCTCGTCTATTGCCTGCTCTATAAAATTTCTACTCTTTGTCTCTTCCATCTGTTTATTCTAAAACCTTTCAATAATCTTTTACATCAATGACTTCCGCCGCTTCCGCCGTGGCCTCCTCCGCCACCGCCTCCGCCGCCGGAGCTTCTCTCGATATGACGGCTGGTGGTATGCTTGCTGATGAAGGTATCATGGGAAAGCTTTACCTTGGCTTTTCCACCCTTTACATAAGTGGCTTTGTCTACTGTCACCTTGCCCGCATTTACGCATAACTGCACGATCATAAATATGATAGCAATGATAAGGGCTATGGCGATACTGATACCTATGGGCCAATAGGCTCCTATCATACCCATACCTATCATCTTCAGTGTAACCTTTCTTGCCATACGCTTGTAGGCTCCTGCGGGATCGTCATTGACATCCTCATTGACGCTGTCTATGATAGACTCTCTCTCGTGGGCAGGAAGCTTGTCTGCATATTTTCCAAAGGGATAGAGATAGCAATGGGAATCGCCCGAATAAGCTGACCAGTTATCAAAGTAGACTACGACATTGCCGTCCGGCTGATCCCAACCGGGCTTGTTTTCCTTTACCCAGTTCTCTATCCATGTAGCCTGCTTGTCAAAGTCGTTGTCATTGGTCTTGGTAAAATATGGACTGTTTCCTATGATCAGGAATATATCGCAACCAATCTTTGCCTCACATTTTTCTATATAGGTCTGAAGCTCTTCCTTCTCGGTAGCGCTTAAAAGGGTGCTCACATCCCTGAGCTGATATTCAGGATTGATGGAACGCACCTCGTCAGCATCTGCCTCAATGAATAATATCCTGCTTTCATCTGTATAAACATCATTGTTTCTATCACTGACAGTTCCTACAGACACACCTCTTAAAGCTATAGATATGCCCCAGAAGACTGCTCCGATAATGAGCATGATAATGATGAATTTTCTAAACTTTGCCATACTTCCACCTCCTACAGCATCTCAAGGAGCTGCTCAAGCCCCTGGATGAAAATAGCAAGTGTAGCGAAAAGCGTAGCTGTAAGTCCCACTACCCTTGATGGGCTCACCGGTGACTTTCCTACTATCTTTCCCGACTGTCCGTTCAGATAGAAATGATACTCTTTTCCCTTGTAATGATATTTGTAATCCCACACGGGAAGAAGGGCAAAATTTGTCGCCTTCCTCTGATCGTTCACATGCTTTTGAACGCCCTCCATATGGTTGTAGCCCGATATGGTGGAATTGATCCAAGCATCTGTATCCTTCGCCATCCTGGCCTTTACTCTGGGCTCAAGCTGGTTTGGATCAAAGTTGTAGCGCTCAGCGGAAAAGCCCGATAATAGTCTTGAGTCGAACTTACCCATCCTGCCGTAATCATAGGGCTCCACAAGATCCATCATATCATCAGGCATCTTGATAGAGGCGTCGGCGGGATATCCGCTGTAGTCGATCTCAAGCTCTCTTGCCACCGCATACTTACTGGTCTCGGTGTACTCTGTATCTCCCGATGTCCAGGTTCTGATCTTCACACCTATGGCGTTGTAATGCACATCTGTATCGAAGTCATAGAGCCAAAAGGGTACATAGATTCCTTCAAGCTTGTCCTCCATATGGGCATTGATGAAATTGCCGGGGATAAATAGCTTGTCCTTGGCGTATGCACGAAGCGCTTCTATGGCGTCATACTTATCTACCATAAAGGGAAGTGCAAGATCAGGGCCATAAGGGTACTCTATTCTCGGATCAAGGATAATAGGAGCGCCACAGGCCTCGCATTTGCAGGACGAATCGTATTCCCCTACCTCTATGCTTGATCCGCAGGAGGGGCACTTGAAGGCGTCCTCTGTTTTTAATATTTCTTCATTGTCTTCGGTGCCACAGCTTTCGCAGACCATGCGCCCTACCTTAGGACTATAGACTACATTGCCGCCGCAACCCTTACATTTATATACCATATGTATTAATCCTCCCGACGCACCATGAACTTGTCACAAAAATCTCGGACATCGCTCCCGCTTAGCATTTTACGCAACGGTACATAAGCGACTAAAATACAGTCGCTAAGTACCGGCGTAAAATGATAGTCCTCGATTCTTTTGTGTCAAGCTCATGGAGCTGTGCTTTGAAATGATCAAATCATTTCACCACAAAATTCAATATCTTACCGGGAACGTAGATCTCCTTAACTAATGTCTTTCCGTCAAGGAATGACGCTATCTTCTCGTCTGCCTTGGCGATGGAGAGTACCTCGTCCTTTTCGCCATCTGCAGGGATCACGATGGTTCCACGTACCTTGCCGTTTACCTGTACACCGATCTCCTTGGTAGCATCTACGGTCTTGGCCTCGTCAAACTTGGGCCACTCTGCTACTGAGAGATATCCTTCTCCTCCAAGACTCTCATAGAGCTCCTCTGTGATATGAGGTGCGAAGGGTGATAAAAGCTTTAAGAAGGTGATGTAGTTATCCTTATCTATAGCTCCCTCTGCATAGATGTCATTTACAAGTGTCATCAAAGCTGCAATGGCAGTATTAAATTTCATCTCCTCGATGTCTGAGCTTACCTTCTTGATGGTCTTGTGGAGCTTGCTCTCAAGCTCTGCGCTGATAGGCTCATTCTTTATCATCTCTGACATTGTAGCAACTCTATCGAGGAATCTCTTACATCCCTTTACGGAATTGTCATTCCAGGGTGTTGCTGCACCGTAGTCTCCCATGAAGAGGACATAGGTTCTAAGGGTATCTGCGCCGTACTCTTCTACGATATCAAGGGGATCTACTACGTTACCCTTTGACTTACTCATCTTGTCTCCGTCAGGGCCAAGGATAAGTCCCTGTGCCGAACGCTTCTTGTAGGGCTCGGGTGTATTTACTACTCCGATATCATAAAGGAAACGATGCCAGAAACGTGAATAGATCATATGTCTTGTGACATGCTCCATACCACCGTTGTACCAATCTACAGGCATCCAGTAGTTAAGTTTTTCCTTTGCGCAGAGCTCATCGTCATTGTGGGGATCAATGTAGCGGAGGAAATACCAGGATGATCCTGCCCACTGAGGCATGGTATCTGTCTCTCTCTTCGCATCCCTGCCACACTTAGGGCACTTGCAGTTTACAAAGCTCTCAATACGTGCAAGAGGTGACTCTCCGTCTGTACCGGGCTCAAAGTTCTCAAGCTCGGGAAGTCTAAGAGGAAGCTCCTCGAAAGGTACTGCCACATTGCCGCAGGTTTCGCAATGTACAATGGGAATAGGCTCGCCCCAATAACGCTGTCTGTTGAAAGCCCAATCCTTCATCTTGTACTGAACACCGCCGGTTCCGATGCCCTTCTTCTCAAGCTCTTCTATCATTCTCTGGATAGAATCCTTCTTGTTGTCATATCCGTTGAGGAAATCCGAATTGACCATCTCGCCGTCGCCTGTATAGGCCTCTTGGCTGATGTCGCCACCCTTGATTACCTCGATGATATCTACGCCAAATGCCTTGGCAAAATCATAGTCTCTCTGATCATGTGCGGGAACCGCCATGATAGCACCTGTACCATAACCCATCATGACATAGTCAGCTATGAAGATGGGGATCTTCTTTCCGTTTACAGGATTGACAGCCTCGATGCCCTCGAGCTTCACACCTGTCTTGTCCTTTACCAGCTGGGTTCTCTCGAACTCTGTCTTCTTTGCGCACTCTGCCTTGTATGCGTTTATCGCATCAAGGTTTTTTAGCTTGTCTGCGTATTTCTCGATCAAGGGATGCTCAGGAGCTATAACCATAAATGTAACACCAAAGAGGGTGTCAGGTCTTGTGGTATAGATCTTAAGCTTCTCGTCTATGCCGTCAAGAGTAAAGTCTACAAATGCACCCTTGCTCTTTCCAATCCAGTTCACCTGCTGCTGCTTGATATTCTCGGGATAGTCAACTGTCTCAAGTCCCTCAAGGAGCTTGTCTGCATACTCGGTGATACGAAGATACCACACATCCTTTGACTTCTGTACTACATCACTGTGGCAGACATCACACTTGCCGCCCTGGCTGTCCTCATTGGAAAGGACTACCTTACATGAAGGGCAATAGTTGACCAGAGTCTTGTCACGATAAGCAAGTCCCTTCTCAAACATCTTTAAAAATATCCACTGAGTCCACTTATAATAATCAACCTCTGTGGTATCTATCACTCTGTCCCAGTCAAATGAAAAGCCTACCTGTCTCATTTGATCTGAAAAATGCTTTATATTCTGATCGGTTACAACTCTTGGATGTACACCTGTCTTTATCGCATAGTTCTCAGCAGGAAGTCCAAAGGCGTCAAATCCAATAGGAAAGAGTACATTGTAGCCCTCCATACGACGCTTTCTTGCAACTACCTCTATACTTGAATACGCTTTGATATGACCCACATGCATGCCCGCACCTGAAGGATAGGGGAATTCCACAAGTCCGTAGAACTTGGGCTTGTCACTTTTATCCTTTGCCTGAAAGAGCTTGTCCTCTTCCCATTTAAGTTGCCATTTGGGTTCGATTTTCTTAAAATTGTACTTCACGGTCTTATCCTCCTAAAAATAAACCATAGATAAAAAGAATTTTACCACTTTATCAAACACATTTCAATAAGAAATACCTGTCGCAAGCGACAGGCATTGACAAAGCTTGGCAATAGCAGATCATATAAGAGTCTGCCCCCACAATTCTTCACTTATATCATATAATTCCTTTACATAATCATCGGTTAGGACCTCGTTCGGCCTTCCGGTCTTTTGTATTCTTCCGTCTCCTATTGTGCACACCTTATCTGCAAGTATCTTCACATCGGATAGCTCGTGCATGGATACAAGGATAGCCGGCTTTTTCTCCTTTGCTATGCGCTTTAGAGCCGATATCAACAGGAGTCTATACTTGATATCAAGATAGGATGCCGGTTCATCAAGCACCAGTACCTCAGGCTCCTGGGCTATGGCTCTGGCAAGCAACACCCTCTGCTTTTGTCCGTCAGAGAGGCAGGCGAATTCACTATCCGCTATATCAGAGATCTCAGTTAGGTCTATGGCCTCACCGATCACCTTTTTATCCTCGTCACGAAGTCTTCCAAAGCTTCCTGTATAGGGATATCTTCCCATAGCTACTATCTCTTTTACCGTCATATATTCGGGACTTCTTCTTTCCGTCATCATAATGGATAACCTTCTTGAAAGCTCTTCTCTTCCTATATCCTGTAAATCCTTATCTCCTAATGATATCTTCCCTGAATATGCTATCTCCCTTGCGATGGCTTTTATAAGGGTGGACTTTCCCGAGCCGTTGGGACCGGCAAGCACTACGATCTCACCGGTCGCTACCGAAAGGTCTATATCTTTTATGATGGTCTTTTTTCCGTAGCCTGCGCTTAAACCCTCTATGGATATTCCTTTTGGGTTACTCATAGGATCTCCTCCTCTCAAGCATCACAAAAAGCACCACAGGAGCACCGAATACCGAGGTCACAGAGCTTATGGATACCTCTGTAGGCGCAAAGACAAGCCTTGCGAAAAGGTCCGAAAAGAGACAGAATACCGCTCCTCCAAGAAAGCAGGCCGTGATCATCACAAAGGGATTCACAGTCTTTAACAGCCTTTTTACTATATGGGGGACTGCTATTCCCACAAATGATACCGGTCCCGCAAATGCAGTAACCACAGCTGACATAAGACTTGAAAATATGATCAAAAGGAACCTCAATAGCTTTACATTTACACCCACATTCTTTGCATAAAGCTCTCCCGCCTGATATGCGCCTATGGGTTTTGATAAGAATAGCGTGGCTATTAGCGCTATCCCGGCTATCACTGCCATAACCTTTACATTGTCATCATTGATGCCGGAAAAGCTTCCTAAAGACCAGTTGTGGAGATTGACTATATTGGAATCGTCAGCAAATGTCACCATAAACTCTGTGATCGCCGAGCAGATATAGCCTATCATAACTCCGCATACCACCAAAAGAGCCATATTCTTTACCCGAAGTGATACCAAAAGAACTATCGCCATAGTAAGAAGGGAGCCTATAAAGGCTGCAAGGATCATGAAAAATGAATTCATATAAATGCCCCTTGAAAGTGCCGTGATCATGGCTATGGCTACCATAAGCTTCGCACCTGAGGATATACCGAGGACATAGGGGCCCGCTATGGGATTGTCAAAGAAGGTCTGAAGTAAAAAGCCGGATACCGCAAGTATGCCGCCAAGTATCAGAGCTGCTAAGGCTCTCGGAAGTCTGATATCAAGAACTATGGCACTTACCGCTTCATCCGCCCCTCCGGTAAATGCAGAGAGCACCTCACCTACCGTAAGTCCCGCGCTTCCCGCTATGATATTGCACAAAAAGAGAACGACCAAAAGAGTCGCAAGAACTATATATACGGTTGTATATCTAAATGTCTTCATATTCTTTATATCTTCTCTTTTATACTCTGTCTCTTTATTACTTCACCCTGTAGATATATTCCCCACCCTCGTTTTTTTCATCCTCTATGATATCGCTTATCTCCTTTAAAAGCTCACATATTCCCGTAGGTCGCTGAAATACATCAAGGTCGGTACAATATACTCTCTTTTCCTTGACCGCCTTAAAGCCTGCAAAGAGCTTGTTCTTTTCTATGAGCTCGGAGGTATCCTTTATGCCTCCGTATATAGTTGAATTATATATCAGGATATCCGCATCCACAACATTTTTATAAAAGTCCTCAAACTGCATGTTCATAGTGGATAGGGCGTTGTCCTCTTCAGTCTCTCCCATATCGGGTACATAGTCTCCACCTGCCATCTCAACAAGCTTTGCTATATAATCTCCCGGTTTTCTTACATTGGCAACGCCCTTGGGTGTGATATAAAAATATGCGACCTTTTTTGATATTTTTTCCTTTTCCGTGATCTTACCTACCTGCTCTTCAAAGAAGGCATCCGCTTCCTTTTCACACCCTAAAAGTGCGCCGTAAAACTTGATCCACTCAAGCCGTCCAAGGGGATGCTTTTCGTAGCTTGAATGCTCCACTATCACGGGAATACCCAGCTCTTCAAGCTTTTCCTTTACCTCGGGATTGTGGTAGATCATGGTGTTTTCTATGGCAAGGCTTGTACCGTCCTTCACAAGCTTTTCATAGTCGGGTGCAGAATATTTGCCAATGTAGCTTATAGCTCCACTCGCAAACAAATCCTGCACATCGGTAAGACTCCAATCTTCCCTCTTGGTGCTGGTCATAGTTACTGTATCAAGCTTTTTCAGTTCTCTGAAATAATCCATGGATGAAGAGGATGCGACATAGATATTCTTCTCAGGATCTCTTATAAGTGTTGCTCCCACTAAAAGGTCAGAGGGGACATTGCTGTCCCCTCTTGCTATCACGAACTTATCCGTATCAGCTACGGTAAGAACCTTGATATCTTCAGAATAATTCTCTATGCTAAACTGTGTAGCATATTTAAGCTCTGTGTTTTTTGAAGTATCGCCCCCTATGCCCTTGGAGTCAAAATACAAGGTGTATTCAATCTCGTGGGGCTTGCTCATGGCTGTTGTATCAGCCACAACCGGCATCTTGTAATCAAAAGCATCCACAGGTATCTCAAAGGTCGAATTGCCCTCTGTATTGGTCTGCTCGTACTTTACGTCGTTTACAAGCATATAGTCATAGTTGGGACTGCTCCACTCGATGAAGGCTGTTGCCTTGCCATCCTTTATAGTGACCTTGCAGGGCGAAGTGACAGACGCCTTTCCTGATCCTCCCTCAAGGCTTACCTCTACGGTATAGTCGCCATCGGGAAATGATGATGCTTCCTTCTTATCTCCCTCTCCCTTAGCCTCAGCTGATACTGCGTCGACCGGAAGAGATGATGACTTCACGCAGAGCTTTCTGTCATACCACTTTTCCTTCTTCTTGCTGAAGGCAGCACAATCAAAGGCTGAATCAAGTGACTCTACAGGAATGGTAAAATGATAAGCTCCGCTTTCATCCTCAACAAAAGGAATGTAGCTATCCTCGGACTTAGCTGCTGCCTCCTCGCCGGTTCCCATAAAGAGATAGAGATAACCTGTCCCACTCATAGTCATATCGGCTGTCATCTTGCCATCGGCTACAGTCAAGGTGCAGGCTGTGATCTTGAACATAGAGGAGCTTGAATTGACCTCTACCTGATAGGTTCCCTCTTTTATGTCGGAAACCCCGATAGGTGTCATACCCTCCTCAGTCACATCACCAGCTTCCACTGTATCTGACTGATCCGCTACCTTATCGTCCTTACTTGCTTCTGTCTCGCTTACTTCTTCCTTACTTGTTTCTTCTATAACCTCTGTTGTCGTTACTTCTTCCTTGGCACCACAGGCTGCAAACATTACGGAAAGTGCTAAGCCTGCAGCTATTATTCTAAATTTCTTTAGCATTTTGTTTTTCCTTTATTATTTTACCTTTTCAACTGCCTTTGCAGCGTGATCTACATACATCTTCTGGATAGCTTCCTTCTGTCCGAGACCTTCAAGAATGCACTCTACTGTAAAGCCTTCCTTGGTGAATGCTGACTTCCATGAATCATCCTCGTCACCTGCCATATCGTTGTTGGCATGATCACCTGCAACTACCATAAGGGGCTCAAGAACTACCTTCTTGTACTTGCCTGATTCCTTTACCTTGGCGATCACATCATCAAGCGAAGGTGTTGCCTCTACTGTTCCCACAAAATAGTTCTCATAACCGTTGTCGGTAAGTACCTGCTGCATCTTTGCATATACGCCGTTGGACTCAGCCTCTGTTCCGTGACCCATAAAGCAGATAGCGGTCTCACCGTCATCATAAGACTTTGTATCAGCTGTGATAGCCTCTGCAACAGCCTTGTAATCATCATCACTTGTAAGAAGGGGCTCAGATATCTCAAGTTTTTCAAAAGCATCTGCATAATCTGCGATCTCATTTACTACATCATTGTACTCAAGTCCGTTCATAAGATGTGTGGGTACTACTACAAGTGTCTTTACTCCGTTGGCTACTGCTCTGTCAAGAGCTTCCTTAACATTGTCGATCACCTCGTTGTCACGCTTCTTTACATGGTCGATGATGATCTGGCTTGTGAATGCTCTTCTTGTGCTGAACTCAGGATATGCCTTCTCTAAAGCTGCCTCTATTCCACCGATGGTCAAGCGTCTGCTGTCATTGAAGCTTGTACCGAAGCTTACTACCAAAAGCTCCTTCTCGCCGATCTCGTCGCCATTTCTGGGATCATCGAGTGAAGCATCACCTGTCTCGTAGTTCTCCTCGTCTTCTCCCTCTTCCTCTGCCTCAGAAGCTTCCTCTGTCTCTGATGCATCCTCTACTGTCTTGTCCTCATCTACTGATGCGGCCTCTTCTGACTTCTCCTCTGAAGAAGCAGCGGTAGTCTCGTAATCAACACTACCCTTCTCATCACCACAGCTGCAGAGTGCTCCAAGCATAAACATAGCAAGTGCTCCAAACAATAGTTTCTTTCTCATTTTGAAATTCCTCCTTAGATGAATATTTGCACAGGCAAATACGCACAAAAAATCGCCTAAGCCTATATCAGCTTACACGCCCGGTACGGTCAATGCCTCGTGACCTATAGTACCATTCCTATCGGCAGGTTTCCCGGCTTCGGACTTCGTATCGCTACACGCTTTTCTTACCTTCCCGGTGATATACCCAGTGGCTCTTTAAGCTTGTCCTTCACGGTGACGAGATCGCATGAGACTCAAACTCATTTCCCTTTTAACCTATAGCGCGCTTTTTGCTCGTCCGCCACAGGCACCGATGGAATATATAAAATTGACAACCGACATTATAGCGCAAGACTGTAAATAATACAAGTCTGTTTTTTCCCTCCAAACCCGGGAGTGTACTTTCTCACAGAGCGTTTTTTTTGTAGAAAAGCGTTTCAAATAAAAAGGGCTGTGCGATTCACACACAGCCCTTGATCTTTAATGTTTTTAATTAGCCGAGTACAACCTCTACCTTATGAGTAGCGCCATCTCCCACTACAGGGATCACATTGCCCTCAACAGGCTTGCCGTCTACGGTCATGCTCTTTACTCCCTTGCATACATGGTCGGGATTCTTGATCTCGATCTCGTATGTGTCACCTCTGAAGGTTCTTGAAGCTGTAAAGCCATCCCAAGCTGAAGGAATTGAAGGATCAACCTTCAGTCCGTCATAGTCAGCCTTGATACCAAGGATGTACTGAGAAATAGCTACGAAGTTCCATGCAGCTGTACCTGTAAGCCAAGAGTTCTTTGCCTCACCGAAACGACCTGCATCCTTACCTGCTATCATCTGAGCATATACATAGGGCTCAGTTCTGTGAAGGTCTGAATACTTCTCCTCACGGAATGCGGGAGCGATCTTTGAGTAATACTCAAATGCCTTGTCTCCTCTGCCTGCATAAGCCTCTGCACAGATGATCCATGCATTGTTGTGACAGAAGATACCTGCGTTCTCCTTGTAGCCTGCGGGATATGTAGAAATCTCGCCGTACTGGATATAATACTTTGTGAATGCGGGATTGTTGAGAACAAGTCCGTGCTCACAATTAAGATACTTGTCAATGCTGTCAAGAGTCTGGATATCATAGCCCTTATCCTTACCAATCTCAGCCATAACAGCGAAGCCCTGAGGCTCAATGAATATCTTACCTTCCTCGCACTCCTTAGAACCAACCTTCTTGCCGAAGTCATCATAAGCACGAAGGAACCACTCTCCGTCATAACCATGATCGATGATGTTCTGCTTCATCTTGTCGATCTCAGCCTGAGCCTTAGCTGCCTCATCATCAAGTCCCTTCTTCCTGCAAAGTGCTACATACTCAGGACCTGAGTAGCAGAACAGAGTTGCAACAAAGAGTGACTCAGCGATCTTTGAGTACTTATCATCACCATACTTAGGTGAAGTATAAGTCTGGAAGCTCTCACCGGGAGTGCTTGAGAAGCATGAAAGATTCAGACAATCATTCCAGTCAGCTCTCATAGAGAGAGGAAGTCCGTGAGGACCCACATTATTGACTACTCTGTAAAATGACTGCTTTAAGTGGTCCATCATAGGCTTAGCAAGCTTCTCGTCATTCCTGTAAGGAACGTTCTCGTCAAGGATAGAGTAATCTCCTGTCTCCTTGATATAAGCTGCTGTTGAAAGGATCATCCACAAAGGATCATCTGAGAAGTCTCCGCCCACTGCATCGTTACCCTTCTTTGTAAGAGGCTGATACTGATGGAAGCAACCGCCATCCTCAAACTGGGTAGCTGCAAGATCAAGGATTCTCTCACGAGCTCTGTCAGGGATCTGATGTACGAAACCAAGAAGATCCTGATTTGAATCTCTAAAGCCCATACCACGTCCGATACCGCTCTCGAAGTATGAAGCGGAACGTGACATATTGAAGGTAACCATACACTGATACTGATTCCAGATATTGACCATACGATCAACCTTCTCATCGGGAGTCTTAACAGTGTACTTAGATAACAATTCATTCCAGTAGGTCTTGAGTGCAGCAAGTGCAGCATCTGCCTTCTCAGCTGTATCGAACTGCTTGATCATCTCATAAGCGGTGGACTTGTTCATAGAACCGTCTGCGTTCCACTTGTTGTCACCGTTCTCAACATAACCGAGTACGAATACAAGCTCCTTTGTCTCACCTGCCCCAAGTGTGATATCAAGGCTGTGAGAAGCTATGGGAGACCATCCGTCTGCCTTTGAGTTCTTGCTCTTACCTGCCATTACAACATCGGGATTGCCGAAGCCGTTGTAAAGGCCCATAAAGCTTTCTCTATCACAATCATAACCTGTTACATCTGCATTGACAGTGTAGAATGCGAAGTGATCACGACGCTCCTTGTACTCTGTCTTGTGGAAGAGTGTAGAGCCCTCTACCTCAACCTCACCTGTATTGAAATTACGCTGGAAGTTTGTTGAATCATCCTCAGCGTTCCATAAACACCACTCAAGGAATGAGAAGAATGTGAACTTCTTCTCTGAAGAGCCTGTGTTCTTTAATACTACCTTCTGAACCTCGCCATTGAAGTCCTGAGGTACAAAGAAGGTAACCTCTGCCTCGAGATCGTTCTTCTTACCCTTTATAACAGTATAGCCCATACCGTGACGGCACTCATACTCGTCAAGCTCCGTCTTTACGGGAGACCAACCGGGATTCCAAACTGTTCCTGCCTCGTTGATATAGAAATAACGTCCACCCATATCTACAGGCACATTGTTGTAACGATATCTCGTAATTCTTCTCATACGAGCATCCTTATAAAAGCTGTAACCTCCTGCTGTGTTAGAGATCAAAGAGAAAAATGCCTGTGTACCGAGATAATTGATCCAGGGATATGGAGTTCTCGGAGAAGTGATGACATACTCTTTGTTGGCATCATCAAAGTAACCAAACTTCATGAATAAAATACCTACCTTCCTTAATTTGTAATTCACGCCCCCGTTTACGGCGTACATGGGTACATTATACAATAAAAATCTCTAAAGCACAAGCAAAACCGACAGATTACACAAAAGTTACTTTTCGCCGAAAAAGCTCGTAAATAAGCCATTTTTCCTATTTTTTATTCTTTAAGAGTTTCTTATAATGCGCCTTTTTATTCTTCGGATAGGTGAAGGCAAGCTTCCTGTGACAATAATAGAAGGCCTTTGCTCCAACAGATTGAAGTGTTTTAGTCTTTATCTTGACCTTTTTAAGTGCGTGGCATCCGAAAAAGCACTGCTTACCAAGCTTTGCCACTCTGCTCTCCAGGGTAAAGCTTGAAAGCTTCACACAGCCCTCAAATGCTGACGCTCCTATCTCTCCAACCTTCTTCATACCTGTCACTGATTTAAGCTTTACACAACCCTTAAATGCGTTCTTCGGGATCACTGCCACCTTTGAGGGAATAAGTATCTTTGTAAGTGCCTTACAGCCTGAAAAGACACCACTACCCATAGTTACAAGGGAAGAGTTCTTTCCACCCTTAAAGGTCACCTTCTTTAGCGAGGTACAGTTTGCAAAGGCTGATGCTCCAAGCTTTAATATCGACTTTGGAAGTGTGATGGCGGTCAAGGCCTTACAACCCTTAAAGGCTTTGCTTCCGATCTGCAAAAGTCCACTGTTAAAGCTTACCTTCTTAAGCGCCACACATCCGGAAAATGCGCTGCTTCCGATAGACTTTAATGTCGCAGGACAGTTAAACTCCAGAAGCTCCCTACAGCCTGAAAAGGCTTTATTGCCTATGGTTACAAGCCCCTCTACCGTATTGACCCTTGAAAGAAGGCTGCAATTTTCAAAGGCCGAATCTCCAATAGTTGTAACATTGGATGGTATAGTGACTGATCTTAATTCCTTGTTGTCCTTGAAGCTTTCCTTTGCGATAGCAGTCACAGGATATGTTATACCCGCAAATGAAAGCTGATTGGGGATCACAAGATCTCTTACTCCCGAAAGACTCTTTAGTGCCACTGAAAGGCTTCCGTCCGAATTCTTCGTAAGCACGTAGGTTACTCCGTCCGCTGTGGTATATACTGCCTGAGAACCACTGTTAAGGGCACTTATTATCTCCTTCTGTGTTTCAAGAGTTACGGTTGATACCTGGTTAACCACCTCGTAAAGAGCCTTTTTCTCCGATTCTGAAAGCACTGAAGTAGAAATGACTCTATTTAAAAGTGCTCTGTCAACATCAGTCAGATAACCGCTTGTAAGGTGCTTGATAAGATTTAACTTCTCTTCTTCGGTGAGGTTTGAATTATTTATAAGGTCGATAAGAGTCTTTACATACTCGGAGTTCATACCTGAAGATACCGATATCTGATCCACAAGCTCCTTTAGCTCGTTCTGATTGAGTTCTCCGATAGAAAGAACTGTCTCAAGTCTTTTCATGATATCATTAATCTTCGCCTCATCAATCTTTACCTCGTCTGTCTTTGTCCCATCTGTCTTTGCCTCATCTATGACCTTCTCAGTGATAACAGTAACCTCCGTGATCTTGGTAGTTTCTTGATTATTTCCATCTCCGGTATCCTTATTAGCCGTCTCCTCAACTACTATGACGGGCTTTGGTATCTCCTTCCATACTGCATAGAGGGTAAGTGTGCCCTCCTCCATAAGATTCTTTATGGTCTGTCCAGAAAGATAGGTAGGAGTATCATCTCCCTTCTTTTCAGACCAACCTAAAAACTCATAGTCAGTCTTTTCCGGCACATCATTTATGATGGTGGCCTCTGTATCATAGGAGATAGTCTGACTCGCTTCAAACCTTCCCTCTCCACCGTCTGTGTCATAATTGATGGTATAGCTTTTGGGCTCCCAGTTGGCGACAGCTGTAAGGTCAGAGCCTAAGGTCACGGCTTCTCCGGCGGCATAGGTTCTACCTCCTATAGTCCAGCCCTTGAAGCTGTAGCCTGTCCTACTTGGAGCTGCCTTTAGATTTACCGTGGGATTCGTCCACTGGCCTACAAAGGTATTGTCAGTTGTCACCGTCACGGTCTGTCCGGCAGAGAATGTGCCACCCGTTGTTTTTACCCAGCCTCCAAAGCTTTGAGTTCCGCTGCTGTCGGATACGGCGGATCCTCTCTTGGAATCATACGTCACCTTGTAGGTATGTCCCTTTGGTGAAGGCAGGGTGACATTTCTGCTACCCCAGTTGGTATAAAGATCAACATTGCTTCCATAGGAAAGGCATAGGCCGTCCGTTCCATTGCCTGTACCGCCTACTAAGGAATTGTCCGCCGAAGACCAATGTGAAAAGGGAAGCTTCACTGTCTCAGATCCGTCACCCATACCTGTATTGTTATAACGATAGGTCTGCGTGACATATCGCTCGATACCAAGGGCATCAGCTGAAGGAACGGTTGCTCCGGTACCATAGCTATAATCCTGTCTTGATGCATTGCCGTGTGTAGCATTGCCGTTGTGACCTGCCGTATTGTAGGTCACGCTATAGGGTATACGCTTTACAAGTATCTGTGATACAGCATTGGAACTGATCATCGCTGAATTGATATTGATGATCATTGAAAAATAAACATCGCATGCATCAAGTCTTTTTGCCTCATCCCAGGCGGTTACCTTGTTACTTCCGTCGCTTGTGAGGATGGTGACCACACCCTTGCTGATAGTGAATTCTGTACCCGGCTTAAAGGGTGTGCAAAGTGAATCGTTGAGATCTATCTTTCTAAAGCCACAGATATAATATCCGGCGGGCTTTTTGATATAGGTTCCGACAACACCCAGATAATACTTATCCACTGTATCCTTTTTGAAGGTCTTGCTCTCGGAAACTCCGCCGTAGCCTGAGATATATCTGGTAGATCTGCTCCAGTCCATATTCTTTTGCTGAGTACTCTGATCAAGGGACGTGTCGATACCGGAGACCGACAATGTCACCGAATCAAGCACTGCTCCCGTATCATAATCCACCACCTGAAGACTGCACATTCCGCTGCTTCCCGAAAACTTGGCACTATAGGTATCAAGCTCAACCTCTCCTTCCTCCTCTTCCTCATAGGCATAAACTGCATCTGTGAAAAATAGGCCGAATATCAGATGAAAAGCCAAGAACATAGTGCAAAAACATAGCATTTTTTTCCTTATACTCACAATAAAAATCCTCCTGATAGTCATCACAATAACACCTGCGAGATAACCATGTATCAATCGTAAAACGAAATAATACGCACAGTACTTACCCGCAGATCATAATAATACTTTAGTTAAATATGTGATCTCATAGGAACCTTTGGATTAAATTGAATTATATAGAAAACATGCTGGACTTATTCTATCACCGAAAGCTGTATATTTCAACAGTTTTTATCGTTTCACTCACACTTGTATATTTATACAACTCGATTGAAGTAGTGTGCTTACAAGAAAAACCCCAAGGTGAGTTTTTTTTCACCTCGGGGCATTGTATATTCAACAATATTTATTCATTCTCTGCCTCTACGATAGAAATTGCAAGCTCTGAAAGCTGCTTGTCATCTACCACGTTGGGGGCATCTGACATAAGATCCGATGCATCCTTGATCTTCGGGAAGGCGATGACATCTCGGATGGAATCTACCTTTGCCATAAGCATCACAAGTCTGTCGAGACCGAAGGCAAGTCCTGCGTGAGGGGGTACTCCATACTTGAATGCATTTAAAAGGAATCCGAATCTGTCATAGGCATCCTCCTTGGTAAAGCCAAGAACCTCAAACATCTTCTCCTGTATATCATCCTGATGGATACGGACTGATCCGCCGCCTACCTCGCAGCCGTTAAGCACTATATCGTATGCTCTTGCTCTTACCTTGCCGGGATCGGAATCAATCATTGACCAATCCTCTTCCTTAGGCATGGTGAATGGATGATGCATAGCCGTAAAGCGGTTCTCCTCGTCACTCCACTCAAGAAGAGGGAAATCGGTTACCCACAAAAATCTATAGTCTGATTTGTCAAGCATTCCAAGCTGTTCTGCCAATTCGCATCTCAATGCACCGAGCACTGAAAATACTATCTTGTCGCGGTCTGCCGCAAAAAGGAGAAGATCTCCCGGCTCGCCCTCCATTGCATCTACAAGTGCTTTAAGCTCATCCTCTGACATAAATTTGGCAAAGGAGCTCTTAAATGTTCCGTCTTCATTTACACAAAGATATGCAAGTCCCTTGGCACCGTAGCCCTTTGCAAATTCTACAAGTGCATCTATCTTCTTTCTGGGCATAGCACCCTGTCCCTTGACATTTATACCACGAACGGATCCGCCTGCCTCGATTGCTCCGGTAAATACTCCAAAGCCGCAGCCCTTTACTACATCTGTTACATTCTTAAGCTCCATACCGAAACGAAGATCAGGCTTGTCTGAACCGAAACGATCCATAGCCTCCTGCCAGCTCATACGGGGAAGGGGAAGGGGAATATCCACATCCAGTATCTCTTTGAAAAGCTTTGCTACAAGCCTTTCATTTACATCCATAACATCATCCTCATCAACGAAGGAAAGCTCCATATCGATCTGTGTGAACTCAGGCTGTCTGTCGGCACGAAGATCCTCGTCTCTGAAGCACTTTGCGATCTGCATATAACGGTCATAGCCTGAGCACATCAAAAGCTGCTTGAAAAGCTGAGGCGACTGGGGAAGTGCATAGAAATTGCCGGGGTGTACACGGCTGGGCACAAGATAATCTCTTGCTCCCTCAGGTGTTGACTTGCAAAGCATGGGAGTCTCGATCTCCAAAAAGCCTTCCTCTGCTAAAAACTGTCTGGTGATGGTAGTCACCCTACTTCTCATCATAAGATTTCTCTGGATGTCAGGTCTTCTAAGGTCAAGATATCTGTACTTCAGTCTGATATCCTCCTTGGTCTTTGAATCCTCTTCTATGGGAAAGGGAGGTGTCTCTGATTCTGAAAGCACACGAAGCTCCTTGGCTGTAACCTCGATCTCGCCTGTTGCAAGGTTCTTGTTCACACCGCCCTCGCGCTCTACTACCTCTCCGACTACCGCTACGACAAATTCGCTTCTAAGCTTATATGCCTTGTCGAAGCCTTCCTTTCCTATCTTCTCTTCATTGAAGGCTATCTGCAAAAGTCCTGTTCTATCCCTAAGGTCAGCAAATATCAATCCACCGGTGTTTCTGGTCTTTTGTATCCAACCCATCACCGTAACTGTTTCTCCTACATTTGCCTTGCTTAAGGTTCCACATCTGTGTGTGCGCTTAAGCCCTCTCATTGATTCTGCCATTTTCTTAATCCTCCTCAACCAGTACCATCGCAGAAATCTTTGGTACCTGTATTTTTAACATATCATCCTTTACAAGATGATTTCTCTGCTCCATAAAATATCCGTCCTCGGTGGTCAGCATGATCTGTCGCATAAAGCCTCCGTTGGGCACACCGATGATGGCAACGGGGATGGCTATCCCCTTCTCCTCGTAATTGCTGTTGATGATGACTACCACTCTCTGCCTGTCCGTAAATCGTCCATAGCAGATGATCTTGTGATCGCCGTAAAGTTTCCTCACCGAGCCTCTCATCAAGGCATCGTATGACTTATGTATCTTTATGATATCCCTGTGAAATGCAATAAGCTCTTGATCCTCATGTCCCCAGGGATAGGTTCTTCTGTTGTCGGGATCCGTCCAACCGCAAAGTCCTGCCTCGTCACCATAGTAAATGGTTGGCGCTCCGGGCCAGGTCATCTGAAAGACTACTGCCTCTCTGAATACGCCCTTGTTTACATTCTCCTCTGCTGCATGGGGGCCTAATGTATGTGTTCGTCCCACACGACGATTTGTTCTGGTTAAAAACCTCGAATGATCGTGGTTCGACAGCTCATTCATGGATATCTCCAGGGACTGCTGATGGAATCTCGACATATGATGTCTGATAGCTCCAAAGAATGCGTCGGGATTACCTAGAAGATCTCCTCTAAACTCGTCACTGTGCTTTTCCACACCGGTCAAAAACCAAGTGATAGGCTCCATGAATGCGTCATAGTTCATGACGGTATCCCATTCATCACCGCGAAGCCATTCCTTCGGATCCCCGTAATGCTCTGCCAGTACTATGGCATTGGGATTCGCCTCTTTTACATTCTTCCTGAAATCCTTCCAAAACCTGTGATTGAATTCCGCCGAATATCCGAGATCCGCCGCCACATCAAGTCGCCAACCGTCACAGTTATAAGGGGGTGAGACCCATTTTCTCGCTATCCTCATAATATATTCATATAGCTTCGGTGAGTCCTCGTAATTAAGCTTTGGCAGGGTGTCATGTCCCCACCAGCCGTCATAGGAATTGTTGTAGGGCCACTCGTATTCGTTGTGGAAACGGAAGAAGCTCCTATAGGGGCTATCCGCACTCACATAGGCACCGGGCTGATAGCCCTCCTGACCCTCGTAAATACATTCCTTGTCGAGCCATTTGTTGAAGGAGCCACAGTGGTTGAACACTCCGTCGAGTATGACCTTCATGCCCCTTCTATGTATCTCAGCAACCAGATCTGCAAAGAATTTGTTGCTGGCCTCAAGATTCCTCTTGTCGGTTACTCTTGAAATGTATCTTTCCGAATGCTTGTTGACGGTATCACCGTCCTTTAGGCATTCGCCCTCATCCACCACTATCCTTCCATAATGGGGATCGATATAATCATAATCCTGTATGTCGTATTTATGATTTGAAGGCGAAACAAACAACGGATTGAAATAGATCACATCCACTCCAAGCTCCTGAAGATAGTCAAGCTTGTTCCATACGCCCAAAAGGTCGCCACCGTAAAAACGACTAACATCCATGGATTCGGGATAAGCGCCCCAATCCTTCACATTCCTTGATCCGGATCCGAGATAATAGTATTCGTTGTCCTTTACATCATTTGTAAGATCACCATTTGCAAAGCGATCCACAAATATCTGGTAAATGACAGCGCCCCTTGCCCACTCAGGCGTGAAGAAATCACAGCAGATCTCGAAATTGTAATCGGGATTCAGATCCCTTACCACTCCAAGCTTGTTGTAATAGCAGACCACCCTACCACCATGGATCTCAAAAAAGTACTCGTACTTTCCCTGATCGGAATGAGGTAGAACAGCCACAAAATAATCAAAGGCCTTGTCGCTCTTTTCAAGCTCCATATCCACCCTCTGGCCATTCACGATGACAAATACCATATCCACATTAGAGGTGGCGGTACGGATCCTGACCCTGATATCGTCCGCAGCCGTAGGCTGAGCCGGGCTTCTGTAAAACTCGGTTCCGTCGCTAAAGATGGCAGGCATATTGATAGCGGGCTTCGCCTGAAAAATGTATTGCATCTGCCTTTGTATGTTCATAATATCGACAAATGAAGAAGTCATAAGCATATCCTCTTTCATATCGGTTTGACAAGCACTATTTGTGCTCGCAATAAATCAACCTATTGTACCACAAAACCGGTAAACTTTATAGTGCTGTTTTGACTTTTTCTCTATATTCCGATATAATATCCCTTGTGATGCGCTTTTTTACGCATTTATCACTGATAGTTAAAGGAGGAAAAAACTATGTGGGCTTATGACAGTGTATTTTATCAGATATACCCTTTGGGTTTTTGCGGAGCACCCTTTGAAAATGACGGAGTTCCCGCATCAAGGATATTGAAGGTCATCGATTGGATACCTCATATCAAAAAGCTGGGCGCCAATGCCATTTACTTTTCACCTGTATTCGAGTCAGATACTCATGGCTACAATACCAGAGATTATACAAAGATCGACACAAGACTCGGTACCAACGCGGATTTCAAGAAAGTGGTGGATGCACTCCACGCTGAGGGCATCAAGGTAGTTCTTGACGGAGTCTTCAATCATGTGGGAAGAGGCTTTTTCGCATTCCAGGATGTTTTACAGCACAGATGGGAATCTCGCTACAAGGATTGGTTCCATATCAGCTTCGACGGCAATTCAAACTACAACGACGGATTGTGGTATGAAGGTTGGGAAGGCAATTATGACCTGGTAAAGTTGAATCTTAGAAATGAAGAAGTGATCAATCATATCTTCGATGCAGTAAGAGGCTGGGTAAATGAGTTCGATATCGACGGCTTGAGACTTGATGTGGCTTATTGCCTTGACAGAGATTTCTTAAAGAGACTCCGTGGTCTCGCCAATGAGATAAAGCCTGAGTTCGTCTTGATCGGTGAGCTTTTACACGGCGATTACAATCAATGGGTAAATGACGAGATGTGCCACAGTGCTACAAACTACGAATGCTACAAGGGACTTTATTCAAGCTTTAACAGCATGAATCTCTTCGAGATCGTGCATTCACTCCTTCGTCAGTTCGGTCCTGAGAACTGGACTCTCTACCGCGGAAAGCATCTTCTTTCATTCGTGGATAATCACGATGTTTCAAGGATCGCAAGCGTGCTTTCAAATGAGAGACATCTTCCTCTCATATACGCCATGGCCTTCGGTATGCCCGGTATTCCCTGCGTGTACTACGGAAGTGAGTGGGGAACAAAGGCCAACAAGAGTGAGGGTGATCCCGCACTTCGAGCTTCCTTTGAAAAGCCTGAGTGGAACGAGCTAACTGATTTTATCAGCAAGCTTGCCGAGGCAAAAAAGAGCTCAAAGGCTCTCTGCCACGGTGATTTCAAGTCACTTGTTCTCACCAATCATCAATGCATCTTCGAGCGTGCCTTTGAGGATGAGCGTGTGATGGTTGCCATCAACGCTTCAGATCAGCCCTACACCGCACATTTCAATGCAAATGCCGGCGAGGCTTATGATCTCATCACCGGAGAGCGCCATGACTTTGGAGGCGGCTCTGAGCTTAAGCCTTATTCAGCCGCTTTTTGGAAGATACACTAAAGGTTACGCTTAAAAAATCTTTCGCCATACGCGGTTGAATAATCAAATATTTATCAAATAAGAAAAAGACTTCTGAGCACATCGTACTCAGAAGTCTTTTGTTTATTCCGTTTCTGTGATGGGAAGCACCTCTTCAAGGTCATCCGTAAATTCTATGTCTATATCTGTCTTTTCCTTTATACCGGGAACCTTTCCCTTGGCTGTATACTGCCATATCTTGAACTTGTAGGGAAAGCTTGGCTGATCCGCATATTGGGCAAGCCACCAGGGATAATCCTTCAAAGCTACAACATCGAGATTCTTCACGAACCAGTTCTTGTTGGCGTAGATCATAACCTCATAGCCTGCTGCCTGAATGGTGTCGCAAAAGCCCTTTGCAGCGTCTGTATGCTCCATTGCAGTCATACCGGCGGTTCTGGCATCGGCATTCTCCGCATCCTCAGTATCATATACCACAGGATACTGAAGGCTGTAGCCATCGAGATTGGCGAGGACAAAATTCGCTTCCTCTACTCCCTCCTCGTAGTTCATGGCCTGAGAGTAAAAATAAACTCCCTTGGGCATCTCATTTGCTATGGCTCCTGCCATATTGATATCATAGCTTGCATCCTTGTCGATCTTGCCTGTACCGTATCCACGATAACCAAGTCTGATAAATGCAAATGATATGCCTGAGCTCTTCACAGTCGCCCAATCGATCTCGCCGTTATGTCTTGAAACATCTATGCCTATCTTACATTTTTTCTCACCATCGGGAGCATAGTTTAGATAGCCGCTAGTCTCGTTCTTTACAAAGCCTGAGGCCTTGTAGCCATTTCTTCCTACGGCACTCTCGATGGGAACAAGCTCATCACCGATCTTCAAAAAACGACGGTTGATAAAACCCTCATACATAGCATCCTTCGCTGCCACAAGGCTTTCCTTCGGTGCTACTCCAAAGTCGCTTCCTATGGTCACGGCCTCAAAGCTTGCCTTCGTACAACCGGTCATAAATATCAGCATAAAAAGCATTATGAAAATGATCTTACTATTCAGCGTTTTCGCCTGCATCTTCTTCCTCATCGTCGGCACCTGCAGCACCGCCATCTTCTTCATTGCCGGCTCCTGCAACACCGCCATCCTCTTCTTCACCCTCGAGCTCTATAACATCAGCCTCATTATCCGAATCATCGGCGTCATCTGCTGCATCTGATTCATCCTCTACTAAGGTTGCATTCTTTGATTCCTCGGGAAGTACGATAGACTCTACACCACCGATATTGGTAATGGTCACGGTCACAACGCAAGAGGTTACCTCAACGGGCTCGTATGCTTCTTCTACTTCAACATCCTCGCCTTCCTCGTCGCCTTCCTCTTCCTCGTCTTCAGCATCTTCTTCATTGCCGGCTCCTACACCTGCAGGATCTTCCTCGTCATCTGCTTCAACCTCTACAGCATCAGCATCGTCATCATCCTCTTCAACCTCAACAACATCTTCATCATCATCGGGGTCTTCAACGTCGTCGGGATCCTCAACCTCATCATCTGCGGGAGCGGTCTCGAAATTGTCGATCTGTACCTCGCCCTCTTCCTCGTCATCCGCATCAGATGCGTCACCTGCTTCTGCAGGATCATCTACTTCAACTGTGTTGTCTTCTGCTTCAACATCCTCGTCATCATCATCAGTTTCAGCAAATGACTCGTTGGCTGCAGCATCACTTGCTGCTGTCTCATTCTGCTTTGCGAGAGACTTTAAGAAGTCTGTCATATCAACCGTCATGCTCTTAAGATCATAAGACTTCTTGTCAAGAGAGATATTCACCTTCATAGCAGGGAAATCCTTGACCTCAACATCCTCATAATCAAGAGCGGCATAATCTGCTGCCTCGCTTGCTGAAAGGAACTCCAAGGTATTCTCACCCTTAAGCTCGCCTTCGATCTCGTAGGTGTCTCCCTCTTCACTCTTCATGGTGAAGTCCTCTAAAAGCTTGATAACAGAGCTATAGTCAAGCTGTGCGGTATATGAAGCAAAGGTTTCCTCAAGCTCAGCATCCTCAACAGGCGACTTGTACCATTCATTGTCGGTATTCAAGTATGCCTGATATGCGCCTTCCTCTTTTACGAGATATACATTCTGTGCATATTCCTCATTACCATCTATCGTAACCTTTGACTCGCTGCTTGCGATCTTGTCAGGCTCCGCATTCACCTTTACTGCAGTATCAGATACCAAAGCCATATCAGCGAGCTTCAAGTCGAGATTAAGATTACCCTCGAAGTTCTTTGAAACCTCTGCATATCTCTCCTGGGCCTTCGCAAGTATCTCCATAACAGGATTGTTCTCTACCTCTTTTTTAGTATCAGCACTTGTACCGGGCTCATCCTTCTTCTTTGCGCAACCGGTAAAAAGCGATACCGATAAAGCCGCAACGGCTAAATAGCATAACATCTTTTTCATGATTTATGATCCTCCTTATTATTGTCAGTTAGAAAACAAAGACATTTTATCACAGTTTTATGATTTTGTGTATGAAAAAAATGTGATAATTTTATGTCGATTGGGATTATTTTTTTAGCAAATCAACCACATGGCTTCCCGCGCCGAGAAGCTCGCTCCTTTCGCACACGGAAAGCTGGTATTTTATAAAGAGCTCAAAGCACTCGTCATCCATAGCATTTATCACATTTCTCATATGATCGGTGGGACCTTCAGGCGAGAATATCTTTATGCGGGTAAGGTCTGTCTTTTTATTCAATGCATCGATCTCCTCAAGCCTTACATAATCGTAAAGCTCATCCTCTTTAGGTCTTACCCGGAAATCCTCGTCTATCCTTCCGCTTTCCAAAAGCTCCTTTATGTGACCTTCTCTAAAGCCATAGCTTAGTATGCTATATTCATTCATGCAATAGGCAACAAAGATAAAGCCACCCTTCTTTACCACCCTCTTGGCTTCAAGAAGCGCCTTTAACTTGTCTTCCTCTGAGATCAAATGATACATAGGCCCCATAAGAAGAGCCACATCAAAGCTCTCATCCTCAAACCGCTTAAGTTTCATGGCATTGCCCTGATAGGCTTTTACGCTGCTGCCCTTTTTCTTTAGTATCCCCAGGTTGTATTTAACAAGCTCAACTGCAGTTACATCATAGCCTTCCGAAGACAAGGCCACACTGTATCGCCCTGTGCCTGCGCCTATGTCGATCAGGCTTATATCCGATGCTTCTATTCCTCTTTCAGCCTTTATGCTTTCCAGCACTTCGTGGATATAATGCATGGTGACTGTATATTCCACCTGACCGTGCCGGCTTAAAAGGCGCTTGTCTTCATTGAATTTGTTGTAATATTCCTCTATGGGCGTCATAGGACCTCCGATTATCTGAATATCGAAAAACCCCCGAAAAATCGGGGGTTTTTTGATTATCTCTTTGTTAACGTTTGCATAACGCTAAGCCCCGTAAATAGGCACTACTATTTTACTTTGGGTGCTGTACGGGTGCTACGCAACAAATTTTACATGCACTCTCATCGACCTGTTTCTTCTCCAAGCAGGAACTTTTCAATGCCGATATAGTATATCCCATCATCATCGTGCCACGGTATAATATTATCCTTTATAACAACTATCTTGCGGAAGGAGTCATTGACGCGTTTCAGGGAATTGACCTCCTGCCTACGTTTTTCCTCATCCGATACATTAAATGCAGACTGGATATAAAGCTTGTCACTTCCGTTGTTTGCAACAAAGTCTATTTCAAGTTGCGTACGGACGCTTTTTCGTTCTGCATTCTTGTGATTATACTCAACCATTCCGATGTCTACACTATAATCACGATAACGAAGCTCGTTGTAAATAATATTCTCCATTATGTGGTTTTCTTCCTGCTGTCGGAAGTTGAGTCTTGCATTACGCAGTCCGATGTCGGAGAAGTAGTATTTGAGCGGTGAACCGATATACTTTCTGCCCTTTACGTCAAACCTCCGTGCCTTATATAGTAGAAAAGCATCTATGAAGTAATCGAGATATTTTGCAATGGTATCGTCGGTGATACTCATCTTTTTTACGCTCGCAAAGGTGTTTGACAACTTTAAAGGATTGGTAAGAGAACCGACAGACGATGAGATCACGTCCAAAAGGTC
>JAFYAS010000028.1 GCA_017540605.1 Lachnospiraceae bacterium
CTCGATTATCTATTTAAATGTGTGTTTTATTCAGTTTTCAAAGACGATAGAAAATCGAGCTTTTAATATGCTCAAAAATAATGCAGAAAATAGCCTACAGACCGCTAAAACAGCGGGTTTTCGGACGGTCTGGGGGGGGGGGAGCGCTAAAATATAACCCATCCCTGAATTCGAAGTAAAGTAAACCGGTGATTTTGCTTTGATTTATAGTATCCTTGAAAGCAGCGAAGCTGCTGAACAGTTTTAAAAGATACATAATTGTTCACTACGGCTCTGAACACTTGTTGTTCAAAGCGTGTCAAGATATAATGCAGAAAGGCTTTAAAAGATAACATGAAAAAGATTACATTTGAAAAATTGGATGAGCTTGATTACAGAGCCAGAGAATCCTATAAAGCATTGAGAACAAATATACAGTTTTTAGGTGATGACATAAAGGTGGTTTCTTTTACCAGTGCATCTCCCAATGAGGGAAAGTCCACGGTATCCTTTGAGCTCGCGAAAACATTTGCGGATGATGATAAAAAAATATTGTATATTGATGCGGATATCAGAAAATCGGTTCTTATATCAAGAAGAAGTATAGACGATGAGGTTGTTGGACTAACTCATTTTTTGACCGGTCAGAAGGTTCTTGATGATATTTTATATAACACAAATATAGATAATCTTGATGTTATATTTACCGGACAATCAGCTCCCAATCCCACGGAGCTTTTAGGAAATGCGAGATTTGCGGAGCTCCTTGCTTATGGAAGAGAGCATTATGATTATGTTTTTATAGATTGTCCACCCCTTGGAGCTGTTATTGATGCTGCTATTGTGGCAAAACAGTGTGATGGTGCAGTTATTGTCATAGCAGCTGAGGCTATAAGCTACAAGCTTGAGCAAAAGGTAAAAGCTCAGCTTGAAAAATCCGGAGTTAGGATACTCGGTACTATTATGAACAAGGTAGAGGTTGTAAGTAAGGCTTATGGTAAGTATTACGGCAAGTACTATGGAAAGTATTACGGCAAATACGGCGCTTACGGAAGCTATGGTGATTATGGAAATTATGGCCAGGAAGAAGCATAATATAGTGTCGTAAAAAGAATGTGCTTTCAAGAACATAGCATAGTTATTGGAAATTATAAAAAGCCGGTGGGTTCTTATATACGAACCCACCGGCTTTTTATTATCTATCGATCAAAACGAAAATGTATCCTTTATACCAAGCCACTTTTGATCTTTTTCACTTAAGTTAAGTGCTGTACCATCCGAAAGGGTATAGCCCTCTGCTGAAGCAGATCCTTTATATTCACCTACTAACTCAGGCCACTCTATGCCGATATCCGGATCGTTCCATGCCATACCGCCTTCGTCTCCGGGACGATAGAAATCTGTACATTTATAGCAGAACTCGGCGATGTCTGAAAGAACTAAAAAGCCGTGAGCAAAGCCTTCTGGAATATAGAATTGTTTTTTGTTTTCCTCGGTAAGCTCTACACCGTACCATTTGCCATAGGTATCAGAGCTTTTTCTAAGATCAACGGCAACATCGAATACTGATCCCTTGATAACTCTTACCAGCTTTCCTTGGGGATATTGCTTTTGAAAGTGGAGACCACGAAGGACGCCTTTGGTGGAGCATGACTGGTTGTCTTGAACGAATACCATATCAAGACCGTTCTCCTTCATGTCATTCAGATTGTAGGTTTCCATAAAATATCCACGACTGTCGCCGTGAACGGCGGGTGTAATGACTGTAAGTCCCTCAATACCGCCTACATTCTTATCAACTGTTATCTGTCCCATGGTGCCTCCTATCTATTGCTGTACATTTTCTCATAGTAATTCTGGTACTCGCCTGAGATGATGGTCTCCCACCAGGTCTTGTTGTCAAGGTACCATTTGATAGTCTTCTTGATACCGTCCTCGAATTTGGTCTCGGGAAGCCAACCAAGGTCATTGTGTATCTTTGTGGGATCGATAGCGTAGCGCATATCGTGTCCCTTTCTATCGGTAACATAGGTGATCAGGCTTTCAGGCTTTCCAAGCTCCTTGCAGATGATCTTAACGATATCGATATTCTTCATTTCGTTGTGTCCGCCTACATTGTAAACCTCGCCAACCTTGCCCTTGTGGATGATCAGATCAATGGCACGGCAGTGATCCTCTACATAGAGCCAATCACGGACATTTAAGCCTTCGCCGTATACAGGAAGGGGCTTGTCATTTAAAGCATTTGCTATCATCAGGGGAATAAGCTTCTCCGGGAAATGATAGGGGCCGTAGTTGTTGGAGCAACGACTGATGGTAACGGGAAGCCCATAGGTTCTGTGATATGCTAAAACTAAAAGGTCAGCTGATGCCTTTGATGAGCTGTAAGGGCTTGAAGTATGGATGGGAGTTTCCTCGGTAAAGAAGAGGTCGGGTCTGTCAAGGGGAAGATCTCCGTACACCTCATCTGTTGATACCTGATGATATCTGGTGATGCCGTATTTTCTGCAGGCATCCATAAGTACAGCGGTTCCAAGGATATTGGTTCTTAAGAATACCTCGGGATTTTCGATGGAACGATCTACATGGCTTTCTGCTGCGAAATTCACCACGATATCGGGATGCTCCTCTTCAAAGAGCTTATATACAGCCTCTCTGTCTGTGATATCCTCTTTAACAAAGCGGAAATTGGGATTGTCCATAACTGGCTCAAGAGTTGAAAGGTTGCCTGCGTAGGTCAGACAGTCAAGACAGATGATCCTGTAGTCGGGATAGGTATCAAGCATGTGAAATACAAAGTTGCTTCCGATAAAGCCGGCACCGCCGGTTACTATGATGGTCATAAAATAAATCCTCCGTGTGATTAAAAATGTAATATATCAAGGTATTTGCCGTCAAGCACATCCTTTAAATACTGGCCGTACTGGTTCTTTTTGAGCACCTCGTAGACCTTAAGCACATCCTCCTTTGAGATCCAGCCATTAAGGTATGCGATCTCCTCGAGACAGGCAATCTTTCTGTGCTGGTGCTGCTCTACAGTCTTCACGAAATTGGTTGCTTCAACAAGACTCTCGTGAGTTCCTGTATCGAGCCAGGTAAAGCCCTGACCTAAAAGCTCGACATTTAATGCATTGTCCTCAAGATAGATCCTGTTAAGATCTGTGATCTCAAGCTCTCCTCTTTTTGAGGGCTTAAGGTTCTTTGCATATTCTACTACCTTGTTGTCGTAGAAATAAAGACCGGTGACACAGTAATTACTCTTGGGATTTTCAGGCTTTTCTTCGATGGAAACTGCTTTTCCCTCGGCATTGAATTCGACGATACCAAATCTCTCGGGATCATCAACATAGTAGCCAAATACCGTAGCACCCTTTCCTGTTTCTGCGTTCTCCACAGCGGCCTTTAAACGTTTCTTAAGTCCGTGTCCTGCAAATATATTGTCACCAAGCACCATGGCAACAGGATCATCACCTACGAATTCCTCGCCGATGATAAAGGCCTGAGCAAGTCCGTCGGGGCTTGGCTGAACCTTGTATGACAGATTGACGCCAAACTGGTGTCCGTCTCCAAGGAGCTCCTCAAATCTAGGTGTATCCTGTGGTGTTGAAATGATCAGAATGTCCCTGATGCCCGCATTCATCAAAACTGACATAGGGTAATAGATCATGGGCTTGTCATAGATAGGTAAAAGTTGTTTCGAAGTGACCATGGTAAGAGGATAAAGGCGTGTGCCTGAACCTCCTGCGAGTATAATACCTTTCATTGCTCTTCTTCCTTTCGCAAAAATACAGTAATTATTCCTATTTTAATGCATTTGGAGTATTTTTGCAAATGTTTTATTTTGGTGAAATTGCTGTAAATCTGTTCTTTTTTTTGAGTTGTGATAGAAAAAATTTTTTGATATAATTATGAATAAGTGAGGGTGTATTTGAACGTAATAAATGGAGGTTGATGATAACAGGGTGTTTCGTGCTATAGATTGTCAATATTTGGAGGTTTTGCAATGAAAAAAAGTGTTAAGATAATAACTTCCACAATAACAATGGGAGTTTTGTTTTTTTCTGCTGTTTTTGGTCCGTGTGAACAGGCAAAGGCAGCGGATATTTATGTAGATAAATCTACTGTTTTTTTGAGGGGGAATTCCGTTACCATAGAGGCAGCTGATAATGGATTGACTGCCATCTACTTAGATGCAGATAAGAATGGTGTAAAGGATAGTGATACACCTTTAGTGGCTGCTACTGATCTGAGTTCGGGATATATAGTTGGAGCCGATACTCTTTCCGGAGTGTCGCCCTCTTATAGCATTACGGTCAATGGTGGTAATATAGGATCATTATATGGAGAGAATGCTGTTTCGGAGTGTGGAACAGTGACGATAAGTATTAACGGGGGAACCATAGGTTCATTGAATGTGGTCAATCAGGGAAACCCGAATCCGGCTAATACAGATAATGATATAACATTGAATCTTAATGGTGGGACAATCACTAATTGCAATCTGGTATCGTCAGGCAGTACAGGCTTCAGCGTTTATGTTAACAATATAAAAGGTCAGGTATTGTCAAAAACAGATGGATGTGCCTTTATGAATGATACAGCTACAGGGGTTGCTGTATGCGGAAATTATTTCATGAAAAGAAATATGAGTATATCAAAGGGATTGACCATATCAAGTGGATCGGTTTTTAATATTCCTTCCGGAAAAAGCTTTTCCACCTCTGCCGCAATACAAAACAGTGGTATCATAAAATGTGAGGGCAGCTTTAAAAAGACGGATTCCGACAAGAATATAGGAGAAGCATGGTTTATTGATACTCCGGATCTTGCAGGTGGTGTTGATCAATATGTTGCTGTAGCTGGTAACGCCCTCTGTTTTCCTTTGACTATGAAAAACAGCGCTGATGCCAATGCGGTCAGTCAGTTGATAGCTGTTACTGCTACACCTGAATCGGTTGCTGCCGGAGGATGGGCAAAACTTACCAAGCCTTCGTTCTATGTTAAGGCAGGAAGTACTGTTGTTGCAAATGTTGTAAAAAATGATTTTTCTTATTCGAATAACTCTATCAAGCAGTTTTATATAGAGACCTCTGACGGAACAAAGGTGGAGTTGAAAAAAGGAACCACTGGTTTTTCCGGAGTTATGCTCAATAAACCTGGAAATATATTTGTATCCACAAAAGAAGGAACAACCGAAGAAAAAAAGGATGAAATCACAGAGGAAAACACAACTGTAGAGGAAAAGACAAAGGATGATAAATCCGAGGAGAAAACGGAAGAAGAAACAACAACTGCCTCCGAGGATGTAAAAAAAGCGGAAGATGTTAAGGAGCCCATAACAACAAAGGATGAGGGAACTGTCATAGAGGCTGATTCGGGAAAGGCTGAGTATAGGATCACAACATCTGATGACGGAAGTAAAACACCTGTACTTGAGTTTGAAAGTAGTAAGGAAGCTGATGTAAAGGTTCCTGAAAGCGTTACCATAGCGGGAAAGAAAGTAAAAGTGGTTGCGATAAAGGCTGGGGCCTTCAAGAATAATAAAAAGCTTAAAAAGATAACCATCGCTGCAGGAATAAAAAAGATCGGCAATTCTGCATTTTCGGGGTGCACTGCTTTGAAGACAGTGAGCTTTAAAAAGGGTTCGAAGCTTGAGACTATCGGAAAGAATGCTTTTTCCGGATGCAAGGCTCTCACTTCAATGACCATCACCTCAACAAAATTGAAATCTATTGGAAAGCAGGCGTTCAAAAAAGCAGGAAGTAAGAATTATAAAAAGCTTGTGATCAAGGTTCCAAAAGCAAAAATTACGAAATACAAAAAGCTGTTGAAATCAGCAGGACTTTCAAAAAAAGCAAAGATCAAGAAATAACTTCCGGAGGATAAGAGGATGAGAACGGGTAAAAGAAGAATAGCATCGGGGATAGCTGCATGTATGATTGCCTTATCTACTGCATTTACCGGCGTTGGCCAAAGAGAGGTAAAGGCGGCGGATATAAGTGTCAGTGGAAACACTGTATTTTTGAGAGGTCACTCTGTTGTTATAGAGGATGTTGGAGGAGGAAGGGTATCCTTCTATGCTGATGATGACAAGGACGGAGTAAAAGATAGCAACAGTCCTATCAGTTCAAATCTGTCAAACAAAGATCTTTCAGGTGGCTATATTGTAGGAGCAGACCTTGCTTCAGATTCGACTCCATCGTATAGGATAACAGTTAATGGTGGAAATATTGGAACTGTTATGGGAGAAAATGCGGTTAGTGGTTGCGGTCCTGTAAGTTTAGATATTAACGGAGGAACGATATCGACTTTTTATGCAATTTACAACAATGGAAGTCCTAATAATAACAATAGCGATAATGATATAACCATAAACCTAAAAGGAGGAACAATAACGAATTTTAATTTGGCTTCGCCTAATACTGAGGATCCTTCTGTTTTTAGTATATATATCAACAACGAAACAGGTAGGACGATCAATGGAACTTCGCATTGTAGCTACATGAATGAGCTTAGCTCCGGAATCACAGTGAGCGGTAATTATGTCATGAAGAAAAACATGACTATTTCGAAAAAGCTTACAGTCACCAGTGACTCAACTATGAAGATCCCATCAGGAAAAAGCTTCACCACCGGTGGAGTGATTGCCAATAGTGGTGTGATCAAGTGTGAGGGTTCATTTACCAAGACCGGAAGCAATAAAGCTTTGGGTCAGATATGGTTTAAGAACCTTCCTACCTTGGAGGGAGATATTTCTTCGTATATCAGCACATCAGGGAATTCTATATGCTTTCCTCTTACAATGACAAATGCGTCTGATGCAAATGGATTGTGTCAGCTCCTAACGGTTACAGCAAATCCTGAGTCTGTTGCGGCAGGTGAGTGGGCAAAACTTACCAAACCTTCTTTTTATGTCAAGGCAGGAAGTCAATTTACTGCAAGTGTTGCATCAAATGAATATAATTATACGAATGATAAGATTAATCAGTTTTATTGCACCGGCGATAGCTCTACAACAAAGACGGATCTGGAAAAAATAACAGGTGGTTTTAGAGGAACAATGCCAAGTGAACCGGCAACTCTTTATGTATCCCTGTCAGACCCGGTGGCAAAACAGGATCCAATACTTGGAAGCGCACCCATATCTCTTAATGCAGTTGAAGGTCAGACCTTGGGTGACATTTATCCAAACGGAACCTTGAATTTAAATGGTACTCCGGGAACATTCAACTGGGTTCCGGTACCTACCACATCTGTTGGTGCTGTTGGAACAAAGGCATTTCAGATGAAATTTGTTCCCGATAATCCTAATTTATATAATACAAAAACCTTTGATGTATCAGTGACAGTGGCTGCGGCTACCAATACCTGTACGACTCATACTTATGGTAGTGCCTATGAATCGGATTCAACAGGTCATTGGCAGGTTTGTACCAACTGCGGTCAGGCTACGGAAAAGACTGGACACACATTGACTTCCACTGTTACTCAAAGAGCCACATCAACCACTCTTGGATCTATCCAAAGAAGCTGTACCGTGTGTGACGGGATCGTGAGTACCGAAAGTATTTCAAGAACCAGCTTTACCAAGGTAACAACGATGGATGCAGTTGAGGGTCAAGTATTAGGTAATCTTTCTTTACCTGTAAATGGAGGATCCACACCCGGAACATATTCCTGGGTATTGGGCAATTCAACATCTGTAGGTACAGAGGGGACCCATGTATTCAGTATTAGATTTACTCCTACAGATACTGTTAAATATGCTCCTGAAGATTTTGAGGTGGCTGTTGTTGTCACTAAAGCGCATACTCATGATTATTCTGTAAGGAACAAGGACGCCTCCGGGCATTGGTATGAATGTGAATGTGGAGAGAAAGACAGTAGCACATTTTCGGTACATTCTTATATTATGAATAAGAATTCCTATGGACACTGGAATGAGTGTGAGTGCGGATATAAAACCTCAGTATCAAGTCATAGCAATACTACTGCTGCTATTACAAGGAAGGCAAGCAGCACAAGAAAAGGAACCATTACTACCACCTGCGATGCCTGCGGATATGTGATAGCTACTGAGGATATCGAAAAAACCGATTTCGGACTTGCAGGTACTATTACCGCATTGACGGAAGATACATTGGGTGACTTGACTATTCCTGATAATTCCGGAAGTACACCGGGTGCTTTTTCTTGGGTGTCCTCTGCTTCTACATCTGTGGGATCTGTGGGAACACATACCTTTAAGATGCGTTTTACTCCCAATGATCAGACAAGATATGAGATCGAGGAATTTGATGTATCGGTTACAGTCAGTGAAAGGCATACTCACTCTTATGTTATCAGAGATTATGACAGTATAAATCACTGGTTTAAATGCAGTTGCGGAGAAAAGAATACTGCTTCCTCTGAATCACATACCTATGAGACTAAATGTAATGAGCAGGGGCATTGGAAGGAGTGCTTTTGCGGGTATAGGACAGATACTGTAGCACATTCTAAGACGACAGCGGTTATCACAAAGAAGGCGACAAGCGGTGTAAAGGGTGTTGTTACAACCACCTGTGATGATTGTGGATATGTGTCGGTTACCGGAATAGATGTATCCCTTCATGTCAATAGGATTGATAAGTCGGCTGATGACATGGTAATAGGTTCTATAGGTAATAAGGGCAGAGTTGGTGATGCTATCAGTACTGTGAAACCTTTTTCGAAATATAACAGCACCGATGAGGACAAGGGAACATATACCTGGAATGATCCTGATGCTGTTATTGAAATGGAAAAACGATATGAGGTATTGTTTGTTCCAAATGATATGAATAACTATAATTGGTCAGGATCTGAAAGGGCAAAATATGATCCGAACAAGGGAGGCTTTGTATTTAAGCTCGCAGTGGCTGCTTATGAATCGGGTAGTGATGAAGAGGTACAGGAGATCAATAAGGCGGCCCTCGAAGATTTTGAAAAATCTGTTGTCGCTATTGGAGATGTCGATGATAGTGACAGTTGTGAATTGAGGATCAAAGCTGCAAGGGCTGCGTATGATGCTCTCTCTGATGAGTTAAAGGAAGAAGTGGATCCTTTGCTGCTTGAAAAATTGCAGGTAGCTGAAGTTGACTACAATAAGGCGAAGGAAGCTTCGACGAAGGCAAAATTGGATAAAGAAGCAGCGGAAAGGCTTGTGACGCTTGCGAAGTCTATAGGAGAGATCAAGGATTGTACTGAGACTACATATGCTAAAATAGCAGAAGTTAAGAAAGCATATGCTGAGCTAACAGATGATCAAAAAGCGTTGGTAAGTGATGAAGTAAAGGCTCTTATTGAGAATGCTGAAAACACATTTAATGAGCTAAAGAAAAAGGAAGCTGAGAAAGAAGTAGTTGAGGAAACTACAGCAGAAACGCCGGTTGTTGAACCACAACCGGAAGTAACACCGGTTCCTACTACCGAAGAGTTTGATCCCTTCCTGCCTCCTGTTACGCCACCTAAGGAAGAGCCTGTCGTTGAAAAAGAAACGATAAAGGTTGGTATGAAGATAAGCGGATCCGGTAATAAGGTATATAAGGTAACGAAGTTTACGAATAAGGGAGTCGGTGAAGTTGCATACATCGGCAGTGGCAAAAAGGCTAAGACCGTTACAATTCCTGCTACGGTCACTTACAAGGGAATAAACCTTAAAGTCACTTCTATAGCGGCAAATACTTTTAAGGGAGACAAAAAGCTTGAGACCGTGAATATTGGAAACAATATTGTCAAAATAGGAGCGAACGCTTTTAACGGATGTATTTCTCTGAAAAAGGTTGTAATGGGAAGTGGTGTTGAGTTGATAGACAGTAAGGCGTTTTTCAATTGTAAGTCCCAAAATCTGGTTACAATCAACAGTACCGTACTCAATAAGATAAAAACTAAAGCCTTTACCAAAGCCGGAGCTAAAAATTACAAGAAGCTTGTGGTAAAGACTCCGGGAAGCAAACTTAACAAATATAAAGGCTGGTTGAAAAAAGCCGGACTTAATAAAAAATGTAAAGTGAAAAAGAAATAACAAGTCTTTTATGAAAAAACGGGCGAAGCAAAAGATCATTGCTTCGTTCGTTTTCTTTTATTTGGGTAAATGCTAACAAAAATATTTGTGTAAAATGTTCAAAAATTAAAAAATATATGTTGCTTTTATAATGATTATGCTGTAAAATAAAAGTTGCTATATCACAATATCGTTTGTGAATTTTTTTGATGTTGGGAGGATTGTTAGTATGATGCGAGATAAGACGAGAATCTGGACGGTTAAGTGGGTCATTTTTCTCCTTACGGTTTTGATACTCCTTCTTGGTTGGTATCAGGGGAATGGCACATTTCAAGAGATCCCTATGTGGAGGATGCTGATGTATATTGTTCTCGGAGGTTTCAATGGCTTTTATTGCAGCTATATGGACGATTGGGAGAAGAGAGCAAGAGAGAAACAGGAATTCTTTTGGCAAAGAAGAGGCTTTAAGAGACGTATAGCCGGAAACAAGAAATATGTACTGTATAAGAGAGTTATGAGATATCTTTTATGTATTGTAGGAATGCTTCTTTTAGCTTTCCTTCCGGAAGCGGCAAAAAGTGTTACCGACGATTCTATGAGCCTTTTAGCCAATTTTGGCATTAATGCTCTGTGTGAACTGGGTTCATTTTTTATCATCTGGCTTGTTAAGACAGTTGATAATAGGAGGTACTATTGATAGATTAAGTTGGAGGTGATGATATGAGGAATGATAACAGAGGTTTTTCATTAGTTGATATTTTGATCGCGCTTGGTATTATGGGTGTCTTGGTGGCAGCTGTTTCGCCTGTCCTGATCCAATATATTGATAAGTCCAAGAGATCAAAGGATTTGGAGATAGCTGAGGAGCTTTACAATGTGACATATTTGGTATTGCTTGAGGCTGACAAGAATGATACCGTTACCAGCAGTAAGATGATATTGGATGCCTGGGATAGCGATAAGTCATACACATCCGGAAGCAATAAAAAGTATTCTACGATGTGGCATATGACTGAGGGAGATGAAGATTATTATCTTACTCCTGTGCTTTGGCAGAGAGGTACCACAAGATTGGTAGGCGGACGTCAGGAGAATACCAATTTTGACTGGGTTGTGGTAGAAAACTATCAGCAGGATTTTAAGGATGCCTTTGTAGCTGAATTGTTACAGACCAAGAATAAGAACGATAAATTGAACAATATCAAGCTTCGCAGCCATAAGGTACCGGCCGGAAAGAAATCAACCAGTGGTCAGAGTGTAAATATCGTAGATACATGGTATATATGTAAGAATAATACGACCGGCAATCCTGAGATATGGGTAGGACGTAAATGGAATTCTAGTGATAAAAGTACCATTGGCAATAAGAACGATCCTGTATTTAGGTTATATCCCAATCCCGACCCATATTATGCAAAGTGATCATAAAGAGACCGCAAGTTGGCGGTCTCTTATTTTCTTCTTGCATTTTCTATTGGAATATGTTAAATTATATGAGCTGCTCATTTTTGACAGCATATTTTTGGATAGTCCGCTGCGGGATGGCTTAGCTCAAGCCCCTGTAAGAATGTCTGTATATTTAAGGAGGTTCGTTATGAACGATATTATCAAGAGCATTGAGGACGCGCAGCTTAAGGCTGAGATCACTCCCTTCCGGGTTGGTGATACTGTAAAGGTTCACTCAAAGGTTAAGGAGGGTAACAGAGAGAGAATTCAGGTTTTCGAGGGTACTGTACTTAAGAGACAGGGCGGAAGCAACCGCGAGACCTTCACCGTAAGAAAGATCTCAAACGGTGTCGGAGTTGAGAAGACCTGGCCGCTTCACTCACCTATCGTAGAGAAGATTGAGGTTGTTCGTAAGGGTAAGGTAAGACGTGCAAAGCTCAACTATCTCCGTCAGCGTATTGGTAAGGCTGCAAGAGTCAAGGAAAGAGTATAAGCATTATTCGTGCTTTTACGACAATAAAAAGGAGATTAGGGTATTTCTCTGATCTCCTTTTTGTGTTAAGATAAGGATAGTTTTTTCGTAATAATTATGTAGAAGGATTAAATCATATGCTTAACAGTAAAAGGCGTCAGGCTATGAAGCGTGCCGCCAAAAGAAACAAGGGAAGAAAAAAAGAGATAGATTTAAAAAAGATCTTTAAGGGTATCGGAGGCTGGATACTTGTGATATTGGTTGCCGGAACCTTGGGTTACAGTGTGGCTCATTTCGGCGTTCAGACTATAAGCATCATAGGCTATTCCATGAATGATGTGCTTGACAACGGAGACGAGGTCATTGTCAACAAGGCGGTATATCTTTTTGGCAAGCCTGAACGCTTCGATCTGGTTGCATTTAAGCAGAGGAAGAATGATGAGTATTATAATGTAAAGCGAGTGATAGGTCTTCCCGGAGAGAATGTAAAGATACTTAACGGAAAGATTCTTATCAATGATAGTAAGCTTTCCGGGGTTCCCTTTGATGATTATATTATGACGCCGGGTGTTGCGGGGGATGGAGTGACACTAAAGGAGAATGAATATTTCCTTTTGGGAGATAATGTAAATAACAGCGAGGATTCAAGATTTTCCAATGTGGGTAACATATTAAAGACAGAGATACTTGGAAAGGTTGTATATAGAATGAACCCTGAGGAGAAAAAGGGCAAGATAGAGTAGGAGAAAAAGATGGAGATTCAATGGTATCCTGGTCATATGACCAAGGCAAAAAGAGCAATGGCCGAGGACATAAAGCTTATAGATATTGTGATAGAGCTATTGGACGCCAGAGCGCCGTTATCATCAAAGAATCCGGATATTGACGAACTGGCCAAGAATAAATTCAGGCTTATCATACTAAATAAAGCAGATCTTGCAGATAAAAGTGTGACTGCGAGATGGAAGAGCTACTATGGAGAGAAGGATATTAAGACCATTGATCTTAACTCAAGAGATTCCGGTGGTTTTAAACAGATCACACCTATTATCAAAGAGGTATGCAAGGAAAAGATCGAGCGTGACAGAAAGCGCGGCATCAAAAACAGACCTGTAAGGGCTATGATCGTAGGTATTCCCAATGTAGGAAAATCAACCTTCATCAATTCATTTGCGAAAAAAGCCTGCACGAAGGTAGGCAACAAGCCCGGAGTCACCAAGGGAAAGCAGTGGATAAAGCTCAATAAAGAGGTTGAGCTTTTGGATACTCCGGGTATCCTTTGGCCCAAGTTCGAAGATGAAAGGATTGGAAAAAGACTTGCGATCCTCGGTTCAATAAAGGATGAGATTCTTAATATCACAGAACTATCCTTGGGGCTTTTGGATCAGCTGAAAAGTGATTATCCCGGGGTACTAAAGGAAAGGTATGAAATAAATGAAGATCTTGATTCTCCTTTGCTTCTTGCTGAGATCGCGGACAAGAGACAGTGTATAAAAAAGGGCGGAGAACCGGATATCGACAAGGCGTGCCTGATACTGATAGACGATTTTAGAAGTGGAAAGCTAGGACGCATTACACTTGACCGACCTGAAGAATAGAGGTATGAAAAGTGGCTGAGATAACAAACAATTTAGAACCTGTAGAGGATATAAATGTACTAAAGGAAGTATTCCATATAGTATTATATATCTGGGTGCTTATCATTTGCATTTTTTTGATAAATACCTTTGTTGGCATGAGGACGGTAGTGCAAGGACCATCCATGAGCGACACTTTGATCAATGGAGAATCGCTTTGGGTGGATAAGCTGTCATACAGACTTCATTCTCCCGAGAGATACGATATAGTTGTATTTCCTGTATATCATGAAGACTATGTATATTATGTAAAGAGGGTTATTGGTCTGCCAGGGGAGACTGTTTCTCTTGATGGTGACGGTCATATTCTGATAAATGGAGAGGCCATCGAGGATCCCTATGCAAAGAGCGCTATTGACTATCAGCATATCGGAAGACTTGAAAAAGAGATCACCTTGGCGGATGATGAGTATTTTGTTTTGGGTGATAACAGAAACAACAGCACAGACAGCCGTGATGATAGCGTGGGCAATATCATAGAATATGAATTTACGGGAAAGGTTGCACTTAGACTTTATCCCTTTAGCAAGTTTGGAAAGGTAGAATAAGATGACTATTGGCGAGATAGGAACGATACTTAAAAATGCAAGCATATCGGAACTTCCTGCTTTGATATTAGAATATGAAAATGATGAAAGAAGCGGAGTAAAAAAAGCTTTTGCAGCTGCGAAAAAAAGACTTGATGCATATGAGGCAGAGATCATAAGAACCGAAAATATGAAGGTGTATGAAAAAAAGTACGCTGACAAAGGTTATATATGCGGAGTTGATGAGGTGGGCAGAGGTCCTCTTTCAGGACCTGTTGTGGCGGCAGCGGTCATACTTCCGAGAGATTCAAAGATACTGTATCTGAATGATTCCAAGAAACTTTCGGAGGCGAAGAGAGAAGAGCTTTATTCCATCATCATAGAGGAAGCTGTTGATGTTCAGGTAGGTATTGCCGATTGCAAGCGCATAGATGAGATCAATATTCTTCAGGCTGACTATGAAGCCATGCGAGAGGCTATAGGAAAGCTAAAGGTACGCCCGAACATTTTATTAAATGATGCGGTTACTATACCCGATATAGATATTGAGCAGGTTCCCATTATCAAGGGAGATGCAAAGAGTATATCCATTGCCGCGGCAAGTATAGTTGCAAAGGTGACAAGGGATCATATGATGGTAGAATATGACAAGGAATATCCGGGCTATGGATTTGCAAAGAACAAGGGCTATGGAACGGCTGATCATATCGAGGCGCTGAAAAAGCTTGGGCCCTGTCCTATCCACAGAAGAAGCTTTATCGGGAATTTTGTATAAATAAAAAAGGCAGGTGACATCCATGGATATGATAAACAGAATATACAATTCACTTTATCAGGGTGACAGAACCCAAAGCTCCAAGGAGTCGCAAGCTGCCTCACAGGTCAATTCTCGCCCTGTTGATGGGAGGCAGCTATCTCTTGCCAATCTGAATCCCGGAGATGTATTTAAGGGTGAGATAGTTGATATCAAGAACTCGGATGTCACTATACAGCTTGCCGGTGGTGGCAAGGTAGAGGCGCACCTTGGAGAGAGTGTGCCTATCAATATCGGAGATTCTTTATTTTTCCAGGTAAAAGAAAACAATTTAGATCAGCTTTTTATAAGCCCTATGCCAAATCAGGAAATGAGACAGATGTCCGCTATAGCAGAGCGGGCTTTGCTTGCGAACGGACTTTCTCTTTCTGAGAAGAACGGAAAGATAGCTATGGCCTTGATGGATGCCGGAGAGCCTCTTGACAAGGCAAATATCATGAAGCTTATACAACAGTCCTACAAGTATCCGGAAGCGGATATCAATTCCCTTGTGAGTATGAATAAACAGGGTATTCCGGTGACCGAGGGGAATATCAGGTCCTATGAGCAGTTTATGGACAATACTCATCAGATCTCGGATCAGGTGGCAAATATGACGGAGACAGCTGTTTCTGAGCTTTCGACCTTTGCGGAAAATGAGAGCATAGCCGATCTTATTTCTCTTAATAATGAATTTATGAATGTGATAAATGCGGAGGAAGCCTTGGAGAATTCAAGCTCAAAGGCTATTCTTGAAAATGCCCGGCCTGAAGCCTTAGAGGCTGATGCCGGTAATGATCAGGTCGAAGCAAAAGCAAATGCTATTCCGGAAGGAGAGGCAAAAACCATATCCTCTGAAGAACTTAAGCTTCAGTTTACCAATGAAAATATAAAGCTTTCGGGAGAGAATGCGCTTGATATGCTAAAGACATTCACTGATGAGGGCTATGATCTTAAAGAAGCCTTTGATATGTTCCAAAATGCCGGATCAAACGAGGAGCTTTTAGGTAATCTCTCAAAGAACCTGATGAACATGAGTGAGGACGGCATCAGAAAGCTTTTAAAATCCGAAGGCTACAAGGAGATATTGTCTGATTCCATAAAGGACGCATGGAGTCTTGATCCCAGAGAGATGAAGTCACCGAAGGAGCTTGATGATCTTTATGAGAAGCTTAAGGATGATACCAAGAAGCTTGCCGAGCATTTCGAAGGGAAGGGTAATGATAGCTTTTCCAAGCAAGGCGGCCAGATGAGAGAACAGATGAAATTCGTTCAGGATCTAAATAACAATTTCATCTATACCCAGGTTCCGGTAAAGCTTGATGAGCAGATGAACAACAGTGAGCTTTATGTCTATGCGGATAAGAAAAAGCTTGCCGAAAAACGAGACAGTGTTTCCGTGCTTTTACATCTTGATATGGAGAATCTCGGACCTACGGATGTACATTTATCTATGACGGGAGAGAATGTGCATGCTATTTTCTATCTCCAGGATCAGCGTTCGGTAAAGCTTGTTGCCTCCAATATGAATGAACTTTCGGATAAGCTAAAGGAAAAGGGACTGACCTTCAGTGACGAGGTTGTAAGACGAGCTGAGCCGAAAAAGAGTCCTGTGGTTGAGGAGATCATTGATCCGGATGCGGAGAAGTCTGTAAAGCGTTATACCTTTGATGTTCGCAGTTAAGTGAGGGATGGTTATGGCAGAAGAAAAAAAGAAAAAAGCGGTCGCCCTGATGTACGATCCCGATGATATGGCACCTAAGGTAGTAGCCTCCGGTACCGGTGTGATCGCAGACAGGATAGTTGAGAAGGCCAAGGAAGCTGATGTTCCGCAATATGTGGATAAGGGCTTGGCAGACACGCTTTTAAAACTTGATGTGGGTGATTATATTCCTCCAGAGCTTTATGGAGTGGTTGCAGAGGTGCTTGTCTATGTGGATAGGATGGACAAGCTAAAGAAAAAGTTGAGATAATATACAGTTGTCTATGGAAAAATCGCAGTTTTTCTGTTATAATAATTGGACAAGTTTCGAATAAGCCGTTGTTAAGACGGCTTATTCGGTTTTGTGTATTTTTAAAGACCAAAATATGAGGAGGGAAAAGTATGAGCAGTAGAGACGTGGGAAATCAGTATGAAGAGATGGTTGCAACATTTCTAAAGGACAGAGGAATGGAGATAGTTGAGCGCAATTATTCATGCTTCAACGGAGAGGTGGATATCATTGCTCATGACAAGGATTATCTTGTTTTTGTTGAGGTAAAATACAGAGCCTCAGATGAATACGGCTCGGCAGCTGAGGCTGTGGATAAGAAGAAACAGAAGAAGATCAGCAAGGTTGCAAAGCATTACTTAAAGGCAAACGGCATCAGCGAATTCGCGCCGGTGCGTTTTGATGTGGCAGCAGTAAGCGGCGACACCATAGAATATTATGAAAATGCATTTGATTATGCAGGAAGATAGGAAGGAATAGTAAAGACAATGGCAAAGGAACTTGAAAAGACCTATGACCCCAAACAGATTGAAGAGAGGGTATATGGCGAATGGCTTAAGAGAAAGTATTTCCATGCGGAGGTAGATAAGGACAAGAAGCCCTTCACCATAGTTATGCCGCCCCCCAATGTCACAGGACAGCTTCATATGGGACATGCTCTTGATAATACTATGCAGGATATTTTGATCCGTTTTAAGCGTATGCAGGGTTATTCGGCACTTTGGCAGCCCGGTACGGATCATGCGGCAATATCCACAGAGGTCAAGGTTACAGAGAAGCTTCGTAACGAGGGTATCGACAAAAAGGCTATCGGTCGTGAGGAATTCCTTAAGCATGCCTGGGCATGGAAGGAAGAGTACGGCGGAAGGATCGTTACACAGCTTAAGAAGATGGGTTCATCAGCCGATTGGGACAGAGAGCGATTCACTATGGATGAGGGTTGCTCAAAGGCTGTCAACGAGGTCTTTGTAAGACTATATGAGAAGGGCTACATTTACAAGGGTTCAAGGATCATCAACTGGTGCCCTGTATGTCAGACTTCTATTTCTGATGCCGAGGTTGTACATGAGGAGCAGGAGGGTCATTTTTGGCATATCAATTATCCTGTTGCAGGCGAGGAAGGCAAGTTTGTTGAGATAGCAACCACCAGACCTGAGACACTGCTTGGAGATACTGCTGTTGCGGTCAATCCCGATGATGAGAGATACAAGGATATCATTGGAAAGACTTTAATGCTTCCCTTAACTGACAGGGAGATCCCTGTGATAGCAGATGAATATGTTGACAAGGAGTTTGGAACAGGTTGCGTAAAGATCACACCTGCTCACGATCCCAACGACTTTGAGGTTGGAAAGCGTCATGACCTCGAGGAGATAAATATATTGAATGACAACGCTACCATCAACGAGCGTGGCGGTAAGTATGCCGGCATGGATCGCTATGAGGCCAGAAAGGCAATGGTAGAGGATCTTGAAAAGCTGGGACTTTTGGTAAAGGTTGTTCCTCATACACACATGGTAGGAACCCATGACCGTTGTAAGACCACGGTTGAGCCTATGATCAAGCCTCAGTGGTTTGTCCGCATGAAGGAAATGGGTGAGGCAGCCTTAAAGGAAGTTGATACAGACAATCTGAATTTCGTACCTGAGCATTTTGATAAGACCTACAAGCACTGGCTCACCAATATCAAGGATTGGTGTATATCAAGACAGCTTTGGTGGGGACACAGGATCCCTGCATGGTATTGTAAGAAATGCGGTGAGATCACAGTAAGCAGAGAGACTCCCGATGCATGCTGCAAGTGTGGATCAGCTGATATAGTTCAGGATGAGGATACTCTTGATACATGGTTCTCATCTGCACTCTGGCCCTTCTCAACACTTGGATGGCCGGAGAAGACTCCTGAGCTTGAGTATTTCTATCCTACAGATGTTCTCGTAACAGGCTATGATATCATTTTCTTCTGGGTAGTCAGGATGGTATTCTCAGCTCTTGAGCAGACCGGAAAGTCACCCTTTAAGTATGTGCTTATCCACGGTCTTGTAAGGGATGATCAGGGTAGAAAGATGAGTAAGTCTTTAGGTAACGGTATCGATCCCTTGGAGGTTATTGATAAATACGGTGCAGATGCCCTTCGTCTTACTCTTATCACCGGTAATGCTCCCGGTAATGATATGCGTTTCTATTGGGAGAGAGTAGAGGCATCAAGAAACTTTGCAAATAAGGTATGGAATGCATCCCGCTTTATCATGATGAACCTTGAGAAGGCTAAGGATGATTCCTATAAAGCAGATACATTCGATCTTAACAAGCTCACTGACGCAGATAAGTGGATCCTTTCAAAGGTGAACACTCTTGCCAAGGATGTAACCGAGAATATGGACAAGTTTGAGCTTGGTATCGCTGTAGACAAGATCTACAATTTCATTTGGGATGAGTTCTGTGATTGGTATATCGAGATGGTTAAGCCTCGTCTTTGGAGCGAAGAGGATGAGACCAAGGACGCAGCTTTGTGGACGCTTAATACAGTACTTAAGCAGGCGCTTAAGCTCCTGCATCCTTATATGCCTTTCATCACAGAGGAGATATTTATGAACCTTCAGGATGCTGAGGAATCTATTATGATCTCAAAGTGGCCTGAGTTCAAGAGCGATTGGGTATTTGAGGCTGAAGAGAAGGCTGTTGATACCATCAAGGATGCTGTAAGAGCAATAAGGAATGTGAGATCAGAGATGAACGTTCCTCCTTCAAAGAAGGCTTCCGTATATCTTGTATCGGAAAGTGGCGATATCAGAGATGTTTTCGAAAGATCAAAGCTTTTCTTTGCAACCCTTGCATATGCAAGCGAGGTGAGTGTTCAGTCCGATAAGACGGGTATAGCCGATGATGCTGTATCGGCAGTTATTCACGAGGCTACACTTTATATTCCTCTTGCAGAGCTTGTGGATATTGAAAAAGAAAAGGAAAGACTTAATAAAGAGCTAAAGAGACTTGAAGGTGAGTTAAAGCGTTCAGACGGAATGCTTGGTAATCCCAAGTTTGTTGAAAAGGCTCCCGCGACTAAGATAGAGGAGGAGAAGGCAAAGCGTGAAAAGTATGCAAATATGCTTTCTCAGGTAAAGGAAAGGCTTGCAAGCCTTAGTTGATGTGGATCATAGGGGGATTGGCATGTCAAATTGGGTTATAATAGTTGATGACGATGTTTCAATATTGCGGATCACGCGTATCCTTTTAAAAAACAAGGATATGCGTGTAAGTGCCGTAAAGTCCGGTAGGGAATTCCTGAATCTCATGAAGACTCACCATCCGGATCTTGTTTTGATGGATATCGTCATGCCGGAGATCGATGGCTTTAAGACATACGAAAGACTTAGAGAGTTTGAGGCATTGGAAAAGAGAAGTCCATTGCCTGTGATCTTTATGACCAACAATGACAATGATCCTGCTCTGGAAAAGAAGTGCATTGATATGGGCGCTTCTGGCTTCATAAAGAAACCCTTCAACAGGGATGTCCTTATGGAGAGTATTTCAAAGTGTCTGACCCATAAGGAGAAACCTCCCGTGGAAGGTGAAAAGGAAACCCTTGCAGAGATGGCGGATTTTTCAACAGAACTTGTTGCTGATACTGATCTTGACAGATTATCAAATTTGCTTGAAGAAAGATCGGGAGATGAGTGTGCTCTGTGGCTCAATAAAGAAAGCTTCATAAATATCTACAGATTTATGATGAGATATATTGAGACCTATAACTCTACCGCTTATAAGATATTGATCACCTTGAACCCTGATGATGAGAAATCAAGAAGGGCTTCTATAAACGGTATCTGTGAGGAATTTGCAGGATTTTTGAAGTTAAATCTTAGAAAAAGCGACATTATGATGCAGACCAAGGCAAACCAGTTCTTTTTACTTTTGCCTGAGCTATCTGATAGCAATGTAGGAGATGTGCTTGAGCGCATCAATACAAAATGGAAAGAAAAAGATCCCGAAGGGATCGTGAGCTTAAACTTTGATATTCAGGTTGTAAGCTTTGAAAAAGATAATGAATCTCGAAGAGAACATGATAATGCGGGTGACAGGACTTGAACCTGCACGGGGTTACCACCAGAACCTAAATCTGGCGCGTCTGCCAATTCCGCCACACCCGCACGAAAACGCTGATTAGGAAAATCAGCGTTTTTCATTTTATCATAAGACTTTTCCTATGGCAAGGGGAAAATAAAAAATGTTGCGCATTTGTTGCTATATAAGGAGTAGACTAAAGTCATATCATGCATTAGGAGGCAAGGCGTCTTGGAACAGAAAAGGAATTGTTGGCAATCACAAGTGTAGATTCCGTAATGAAGTCGGCAGCAAAGATTCATAAAGAAATGAATCAACCGCAAGCAGGAAATGTACCTGCTCCCGCTCCCTGACCCGGCCGATAGTGCGCCGAACCGACCGAAGCGGAAAAGGAGCTGAACACTAATTCCTTAGTGTGACAGCTCCTTTTCTTTTTAGGATATTTTTTGTAACAAATACCTCAATTAATAATTTTGTTTACTGTAAATAAGGAAATAACATTACTTTTCCAAAACCTTAAAATCAGTTATATCCTCGGTTTGGATATTACCGTTTGCGTCTTTATATGAAATTATTCTATAACAATACTCTTCCCCTGTATATAAACTCATCTTTCTGTGAAATTCTGAAGATATATAAACGCAACCTTTATATAAATACTTATCTGTTGGCGCATAAAGGATATGAGCATCAGTTTCAATATATTCCTTATAATTGAAATTATTGATTCCTAATTCTGTGATATCCTTATCGCTTAATTTTTCGACCATAATATCACTCAATATATTAGGTAATATATACACTCCATGATCGTTTACTGGATACTTCATCACTACTTCTTTTGTATAATATAAAGCTGCACCCCAGCCCTGATTATCAATTCTATACCAAGTGCCATCTATCTTTGCGCAAATGAAATTATGACCTCCTCGTATAGGCATATTAGAATATCTAGAATACTGATCAAGCCCACCAAATGGATCTCCGCCTATACCTAATCCGTATCCTATCAATATATCTGTATCAGGTATTCCAAGGTCCGAACATAGATGTGCTGTAATACGATTTCCCCATATACAATCATATCCTTCGTCGTATGGAAAAATTTTCATATGTGATGATACATATAGATATCTATATAATTTTTCGAGTGTTGACATATTACTATTTAATACTTCGGGAAAAGTACCTCTTGTTGCTTCTTCAATCTCAGCTATATGTTGATTATTCACTTCATACTTGAAAGGCTGATAATTCATGATTCTATCTACATCCATATAGATATATTCATCCACTTCATTTCCATTAATATAATAATGTTTAGTTTTTTGGGGGATATCGTCTTCTTCTGTTTCTGTTTCTTCTTCTTCTTCGTTTCTATCCTTTTCTTTCTCTGTATTATCCGATTTATTTGTGATTCTTACATTAAATTCAACGGCACACTTATATTTGGTGTTATAAGCTGTTACTTCGATATTTTCGTCAATAATCCCTTCTTTATCCATTTTTTTCTTATCGCTAGATATTACTCCTTTTTGGGTGATTTTTACATAGGACGGTTTATCATCTACTGTCCATTTAAATTTTAACTTACCGCTATTTTTTATCTTTAATTTAACACTATTACCTGCTTTAACTCTTATATATTTTTTCTCAGGAGCCATCACTATAAATTTAATTGTTTTTTTGGAACCGTAAACTATGGTTTTACCACATTTTTTGGGATTTAAAACGCCATTTTTCAAAACGATTACTTTTTTGTTTGAAATTCTTTTCACTTTTCCTAATTTAAAATTACCATCTGGATAATAGCAATCCCCCTTAACTACATATTTCGTTTCAATTTTTTTTGCATTACAGGGTATGCAATATGCCATTATTATCACGATTATTAGTAATATTTTTTTCATAGTTGGTCTCCTTTAACTTTTTTTCAACTTTAATAATTGTATAAACTACACTTTGTAATTGTAGCACATTATTATTGAAGTGATAAGTTTTTTCTTTGTTTTTAAAGAAAATGAAAAATACAAGAGAGATTTATATTATGTTGTTGAATGTTTCTTTTTGATGGTGTATTTTCTAATAATATTACATTAGTTGATTTGTTACGATAAAAAAAGCAGTTTATTCAGCGTTAGAAACAAAAATATACACAAATCCGCTGGATAAAACTCCTTTTTTGTAACTTAGGGACGCGCCGACCGAAGGCGATCTGTGATCGCCTGAGACTTTGAACCCGTTCGAGTCCGACCGGAGTGCAAAGTGTCAAAAAGCGTGCGTGAGAGGGCGAGGCGGAAGTAGAAAAAGGTCCGGTGGACCTTTTTCCCGCCGAACCGACCGAAGGCGATCTATGATCGCCTGAGACTTTGGACCCGTTCGAGTCCGACCTTGCAAAGAGTGAAAGCGTGCGTGAGAGGGCGCACGAGGTCCAGTGGACCTCGGTTTTGCGCCGACCGGAGCGAAGCGGAGACCGAACCCCGGGTTCGTGTCATCCGCGTCGCTCAACAACAAAGAAACCAGAGCTGATGCTCTGGTTTCTTTGTTGTTCAACGTGCGTGAGAGGATTCGAACCCCCGACACCTTGGTCCGTAGCCAAGTGCTCTACCACCTGAGCTAATGGCCCTAGCATATTGATGTGATAAGACACCAGAAGGAGAAAACTCCAAGCTGGGCTAGTTGGATTCGAACCAACGAATGCAGGAGTCAAAGTCCTGTGCCTTACCGCTTGGCGATAGCCCAATAATATAGTGGTTATTGCAGCTATGTAGGGTGGATAAAGGGATTCGAACCCTTGGCCTCCAGAGCCACAATCTGGCGCGCTAACCAACTGCGCTATACCCACCATAAACGTGCTCGAAGGGATTCGAACCCCCGACCCACGGCTTAGAAGGCCGTTGCTCTATCCAGCTGAGCTACGAACACGTATATGACTTAGAAGTCATACAAAAAGCGGGTGATGGGAATCGAACCCACGTATCTAGCTTGGAAGGCTAGTGTTCTACCATTGAACTACACCCGCATAGATGTGAATCGGGGTGACAGGACTCGAACCTGCGACCTCTTGATCCCAAATCAAGCGCCCTAGCCAAACTGGGCCACACCCCGAGATCATGAACGCGTAAGCACGTCACCTCGTATCAACGCAAAGACGATTTTATAATAAAAAAAACTATTTGTCAACAGTTTTTTGAAAAACTTTATTGAAAAAGAAATCGAGCCACTCTTTTTGAGCGGCTCGAGACTTGCTATTTGCTAATGATCCTGCTTAATCTTCCTTTGCCTGATCATCCTCATCCTTGTCGGCAACAACCTCGTCATCGTCAAAGAAATCATCATCGAAGTCATCATCAAAGTCATCAAAGTCATCATAGAAGTCGGGAGTAAGATATGTGTAAACAGCATAGGCGATAGCGATCACTGCAGCTACACATCCGATGATAGCGAGAACCCAGAGTACTTTATTACTGGTCTTCTCCTTTTCCTCCTCTTTTTTTAAGAGAGCATTGATCTTTGAAACATCAACCAAGTCTTCAAATCTTTTCATAGCAATTCTCCTTCCGTGAAAAATATGAGATGATTATAACACATTTTATAGGAAATATCCATAAAATAATTGCCAAATCTTGACTTTTTGTAAAAATCGGGGTACTATTCTCAAATGATGTATAAATCGGAGGAAAGTTAAATGGAGAGAGAACAGCGCATCATAAAGACAAGCATAATCGGAATAATAGCCAATGTTCTTTTAGCGGGTTTCAAGGTATTCGTCGGAATAGTTTCGAGCTCGGTAGCTGTGATACTTGATGCGGTAAACAATTTAAGTGATGCCATGTCCTCACTTCTTACTATTATCGGTACAAAGCTGGGCGCAAAGGCTCCTGATAAAAAACACCCCCTCGGTTATGGAAGGATAGAGTATCTGAGCACAATGGTGATATCTGTGATCATCATATATGCCGGTGTTACTTCCTTGGTTGAATCTATCAAGAAGATCATAAATCCGGTTGTTCCCGATTATTCAACAACCTCACTTGTGATCATTACTGTGGCAATAGCTGTAAAGCTTTTCTTAGGAAACTATGTTAAGAATGTCGGTGAGGAGCTTGATTCTTCAGCTCTTGTTGCTTCGGGGCTTGATGCGAGATTTGATGCATTGATCTCAGCGTCAACTCTTGTTGCTGCGATCATTTTCCTTATAACCGGATATGGTATCGAAGCGGAGCTTGGTGTTGTTATTGCATTATTTATCATAAAGAGCGGCGTCGATATCATGAAAGGCACTGTGAGCGAGCTTCTCGGGGAGAGAGTGAAGGCCGAGCTTTCTAAGGCTGTGAAGGAGACTATCTGTGAATTCGAAGAGGTATTAGGTGCTTATGATCTTACTATTCACAACTATGGTCCTGACAGACTGATCGGATCTGTACATATTGAGGTTAGCGATACATTGACAGCGAGAGAGCTTGATATTCTCGAAAGAAAGATCACAAAGACAGTCACGGAAAAGCATTGTATCGTGATGACCGGTATTTCTGTTTATGCGGTAAATACTCAGGATGAGGAAGCCATAAGGATCCGTACTGATGTGGAAAATGCTGTTAAGAGCCTTACGGATATCACCGAGATGCACGGCTTCTATCTGGACAAGGAGAGAGAGAGCATCAGCTTTGATGTCATTATAGATTTTGACGCGGAGGACAAGGAGACAGTTCTCTTAGCTTTAAAGAACAAGATCAAGGAGAATTATCCGAATCATAGATTGTATATCACACAGGATTATGATATTTCTGACTAAAAATAGAAAGTAGAGGTATAAAATGTATTCAGTATCACTTACAAAGGTTGCAAAAAAGATGAACCTTAAAAATCTCATTCCTGAGATCAATCTTGATGATATCTTGATAAGCGATCCCGATATCAACAGACCTGCTGTTCAGTTCGGAGGTTTCTTCGATCATTTTGATGCGAATCGTATACAGGTCTGCGGTAATGTTGAGCATGCTTTTGTAACAAGTATGAGGAGCGAGGAAGAGAACAAGAAAAACCTTGACAAGTTTTTCAGCTACAAGTTCCCTTGCATAGTTTTCTGTCGTGATATTGCTCCGGAGCCGTATATTTTGGAGATCGCAAAAAAACATGGTGTTCCTGCATTTTCAAGTAATATGACAACTGCAAGCTTTGTATCTGAGATAGTTCGCTGGCTCCATGTAGAGCTTGCTCCAAGGATCACTGTGCATGCCGTGCTTGTAGATGTGTACGGTGAAGGCGTGCTGATCATGGGCGAGAGCGGAATCGGAAAAAGTGAGGCTGCTCTTGAACTTATAAAGCGCGGACACCGTCTTGTGTCGGATGATGTGGTGGAGATAAAGAAGGTAAGTGATGAGACACTTATTGGTTCTGCACCTGCGGTCACAAGACATTTTATTGAACTTCGTGGTATAGGAATCATAGACGTAAAGACCCTTTTCGGAGTTGAGTGTGTTAAGATGACACAATCAATCGATCTTGTCATAAAGCTTGAGGAGTGGGACAAGGAAAGAAAGTACGACAGAATGGGACTTGAGGATCATTATACAGAGTTTTTGGGCAACAAGGTAGTCTGCCATTCGATCCCCATAAGACCCGGACGAAACCTGGCCATTATCGTTGAGTCTGCAGCTGTAAATCACAGACAAAAGAAGATGGGCTATGATGCGGCCAAGGAGCTTTTAAAACGTGTAAATATGAATATAGCAGGCGAGCTAGAAGAGGATGATAGGTAACTATTCACTACAGCTCTGAACACTTGCTGTTCAGAGCGTGTTAAGGTGTGACGCAGGAAGGCATCTCGCTCCGCTTTGCGAAGCAAAGTCTCTAAATGAGCGAGATGCTCGTAACTGTTCAGCAGCAAAGCTGCTGAACAGTTATGACGACGCTATGAGATAAATTAGGAGGGTATGAACATGAAGAAGTATGCTGTTGGAGTAGATATCGGAGGAACCACCGTAAAGATCGGTATTTTTACCTCAGAGGGTGAGCTTATCACAAAATGGGAGATAACCACCAGAAAGGATGAGGGCGGAAAGTACATATTGAGCGATGTTGCAGCCTCTGTTGAGGAAAAACTTTCTGAGCAGGGTATAGCAAAGGATGATGTGGCAGGAGTAGGTATGGGAGTTCCCGGCCCTGTAAAAGAGGATGGAACAGTTGTAAAATGCGTAAACCTCGGCTGGGGAATCTTCAACTGTGAGGAAGAGCTTTCAAAGATCATCGGACTTCCGGTTAAGGCGGGAAATGATGCAAATATGGCAGCCCTTGGCGAGGCTTGGCAGGGCGGTGGCAAGGGCTACTCAAATCAGGTTATGGTAACTCTTGGAACCGGTGTCGGCGGTGGAATCATCATTGGTGGCAAGATGCTTTCAGGAACCAATGGTGCCGGCGGTGAGATCGGTCATATCTGTGTAAATGATGACGAAACCGAGACCTGTGGCTGCGGAAAGACAGGATGTCTTGAGCAATACACATCAGCAACAGGAATAGTAAGAGCTGCAAATAAGATTCTTCAGGCATCAGACAAGCCCTCGAAGCTTAGAAGTGTACAGTACATTTCTGCAAAGGAGATATTTGATGCTGCAAAGGAGGGAGACGAGCTTGCAGGTGACCTCGTTGAGGATCATGGCAAATGTCTCGGAAAGGCTCTTGCAGCCATAGCGGCAGTTGTGGATCCTGAAGTATTTGTTATTGGTGGTGGAGTGTCAAGAGCAGGAGAGATCTTGATCGACAAGACCAGCAAGTATTTTGCTCAGTATGCCTTCCATGCATGCAAGGGAACCAAGTTTGCTCTTGCAACTCTTGGAAATGATGCAGGTATCTATGGTTGCGCAAAGGCTGTTTTGGATTAAAAAAATCTTGCAATTTATATTGATAACTAGTACAATAATGAAGTGTGTGTTTTTGCGGCACACGCTTCATTTTATTTTTAGGAGAAAAAACTATGACTAATATTACCGGTGCAGAAACGCCTATAGAGAAGTATGCCGGAATACTTGCTCATCCCACATCACTCCCCGGTCCTTACGGAATCGGAGATCTGGGATATGGTGCCTATCGATTTGTTGATTTTTTGAAGAAGTCCGGACTAAATCTGTGGCAGGTATTGCCTCTTGGACATACAGGCTTTGGGGATTCACCCTATCAGCCCTTTTCGGCCTTTGCAGGTCAGCCTTTGATCATAAGTCTCGATCATTTGAAGGAGCTTGGACTTTTATGGGATTCTGATTTTTCGGAGATGCCCAACTGGAACCCTGTTGAGGTGGATTACGGTGCGCTCATCGAGTTTAAGATGGGACTTTTACATAAGGCCTATGAGAGATTTTTAGATAAGGAGCATAAGGATAGGCTCTCTACTGATGAGACCTTGATGAAGGGCTACGAGGAATTTATCGAGACCAACAAAACATGGCTTATAGATTATGCGCTTTTTATGGCTGGCAAGGATTATCACGAGGGTGCTCCCTGGTATATGTGGGAGGACAGCTTAAAGAATCCTACGGCTGCCGAGAAGAAGGAATGGCTTGAGAAGCTTAAAAAAGAGACAGGCTTTTACGAATTTATACAGTATCTTTTCCACAGGGATTGGTATGCTCTTCGTGATTATGCCAATGAAAAGGGTATCAAGATAGTTGGCGATATTCCCATCTTTATGAGCTGGGACAGCGTAGATGTTTGGGCAAACAAGAAACTCTTTGATCTTGATTCCAAGGGCTATCCGAAGACTGTTGCGGGAGTTCCCCCTGATTATTTCTCAGCCACAGGTCAGCTTTGGGGCAATCCTCTTTACAAGTGGTCTGCCCACAAGTCAAGCGGATATGCATGGTGGATCACAAGACTTCGTCATCAGCTTTCATTGACAGACTATGTACGTATTGACCATTTCCGTGGCTTTGACAAATTCTGGGCTGTACCCTATGGCGAGGAGACAGCGGTGAACGGTAAATGGATAGAGGCTCCCGGTGTCAATTTCTTCACTACACTTGAAGCTACTCTTGGATATGATATGCCTATCATAGCCGAGGATCTGGGTGAGATCGATCATTCCGTAGTTGAGCTTCGTGACAAGTTCGGCTTCCCCGGCATGAAGATACTTCAGTTTGCCTTTGAGAATCCTGAGGAGAATCATTTCCTTCCTCACAACTTTACAAGAAACTGTGTATGCTATACCGGTACACATGACAATGATACAACTCTCGGTTGGTATAAGCATGCTTATGAGGCATCCAAGGACAAGCTCAGAAGATATTATTCAACTGACGGCAATGATATATGCTGGATACTTATCCGTGCCTGCTTCTCATCGGTTGCCAATATGGCTATTGTGCCTATGCAGGATGTACTTTGCCTCGATTCATGGGCGCGTATGAATACGCCCGGTAAGGGTCAGGGCAACTGGACTTGGAGATTTACCGACGGTGATCTGAATGATCAGCTTGCCGCAAGACTCTTTGAGACAGCGAAGCTCTACGGTAGGTAGGATATACGAAAGGATGGTTTTTCATGAAGGGCGGTTTTTCATTTAGAAGCTTTTTCTGCCTTTTCTATCTCGGACTTTTCCTCGTGTTCATGCTTCCGGCTCACGTATCCTATGTGCTTACGAGAAAAAAGGATCCCATAAGGAGCTATGAACGCGCCAACAAAGCGGTGAGGAAAGCATTTGCCAAGGTTTTATTTATGGCCGGCACTAAGATGACGGTTGTGGGTAAGGAGAACATACCGAAGGATGAGACGGTGCTTTTTGCATCAAATCATCAGAGCTATTTTGATATCATTTCAAGTCATGTGGCTATAGGACTTCCGGTTGGCTATGTGGCAAAGGTAGAGATGGATAAGTTCCCTTTGCTCAGATACTATATGCGAGATATCGGTTGCGTATTCCTTGACCGAAAGAATCCCAGAGAGGGTATAAAAGCGATCAAAGAAGGTGCGGCTCATCTTGAACAGGGGCTCGATATGTTTATCTGTCCTGAGGGTACAAGAAGTCAGGGTGATGAAATGAGTACCTTCAAGGAAGGAAGCCTCAAGATGGCAGAGAAGGCGGGAGTAAGAGTTGTTCCCGTAGCTATCGTCGGTACCAATAGGATACTTGAGTGTCGTCCGGGCTTTGATATCAGAAAAGCAAAGATATGCATTGCTTTCGGAGAGCCCTTTGATCCCAAGAGCTTACCTGAGGAATACAAAAGAAGATCGGCAGCTTATGCTGAAGAAAGAGTAAGAGAGCTTATGGCGGAGCATCCGCTTGAGAGCTTATGATCAAGAATTTAGAGGAGAATATTTATGAACGGTGCACAGATTGCCCTTATAGTATTGGCAGTTGCAGCCATTGTTATGGTTGTTCTGTATTTTGTCGGCAAGAAGCTTCAGAAGAAGCAGGCTGACCAGAGAGAGCAGATGCTTGCTGCGGCACAACCTGCGACTATTATGATCATAGACAAGAAGATGATGAAGATGAGAGATGCCAATCTGCCGAAGGTAGTGATGGAGCAGACACCGAAGCGTATGCAGGGCGCAAAGCTTCCCATTGTCAAGGCAAAGATCGGACCTCAGATCATGAATCTGATCTGTGATGATTCAATATTTGCTGACCTTCCCGTTAAGGGCGAGGTAAAGGTTATGATCAGTGGTATCTATATCACAAGCTTTAAGAATATCCGCGGCAAAAAAGTAGTCAATGACAAGAATGTAAAGCAGGGACTTGCATCAAAGCTTCGTGCAAAGCAGCGTGATCTCGAAAAACAGATTGAGAAGGAAGACAAAGGGTCAAAAAAGAAAAAATAATAGATTTGACAGTCGACAGATGTTATGCTAATCTGAAGATGTAACGGAGAATAGCTTTTGTTGAAAGGAGTGATCTTATGACTGCAAAAGAGGTTGCTAATATTTATATCATGTTGAGACGTAAAGGTTGGAATGATACGGAGATTGGTGATTTTATTGTTTTCCTTGAGACACACAATCCGACAGCAGAAGAAGCAGAAGAAGCGAAAAAAAATCAAAAGTGATGTAATGATAAAAAAGAGTTTCGCAGTGAAACTCTTTTTTGTGTAGGAGCGATAATGGAAAAGGTTAGGAAAAGGATCACCTTTTATGGAAGAGTGCAGGGAGTCGGCTTTCGGTATCATGCGAGATTTGCGGCAGACAGATATGGACTCACCGGCTGGGTGAAGAATGAATATGATGGAACCGTAACTATGGAGGTTCAGGGAGATGAAGCTGACATTGATATGATGATAGGAGATCTTTGCAGTGACAGATATATCACCATAGAGGAGTTTAAGAGTAAAACATTACCTGTAGATGAGGAAGAGAGACGATTTAGAGTTGTTGGGTGAAAGGTAGGATAATATGTCAAAGATAGCAGTTCTTTTTCCGGGGATAGGATATCATACGGATAAGCCCCTTTTGTATTTTTCAAGAAAGCTTGCAAAAAGCAAGGGCTACGAGATCATAGAGGTGAATTATGGGGGATTCCCTGCGGGAGTCAAGGGTTCAGCAGAAAAGATGAAGGAAGCTTATGTGATGGCTCTTTCTCAGGCTGAGGAGATATTGACCGGAGTAGATTTTTCTAAATACGAGGATGTACTTTTTATCTCGAAGAGTGTAGGAACTGCCGTAGCTGCAAGCTATGACGGTAAATACAGTGTGGGGGCAAGACATATCTATTACACCCCTGTTGTGGAAAGCTTCCAGTTTATGAGGGAAAAAAGTGGAGTTGTATTTCATGGTACAGGCGATTCCTGGGCAGAGACAGCGGCGGTAAGAAACGAGTGTAAAAGACTTGATCTTCCCCTTCACATCACTCTTGATGCATCACATTCTCTGGAGGTATCGGATATATTCAAGGATTTTGATAACTTTAAAGTGATCATGGGTCATACAGAGGAATATATGCAGAGGTGGGATTAAACTTATGTATGATAAGGAATATATGATATTAGCGGGAATCATTTTATGTATTGGATTGATTTTAGTATGTACAAATATCCACATCCAACTTACCGCAGCAAAGAGAGACTATTATGTGTCCATGGCTCCTTTTTTGGGCGGGATTCTTGTGAGTCTGGCTCTTTTTATCTGCCCTTTTACGAGGCGGTTCTTTTTCCTTGGGATTTTTACTGACCTTTCCTGGTGGGCCCTGATATATGCTATTGTGGATGAATTTATCTTATTTCCGATAGCGAAGAAAAAGAATCCCTGTGCATGCAAGGTGTTGGTGCTTGCCGATAACACCCCATATAATGATTTCCGGGCTGAACACGGGCTGTCACTTTACATCGAAGATTGTCACGGCAGAGAAAAGCTATTGCTTGATGCGGGAAAGAGCGAGCTCTTTTATGAAAATGCACTAAAGCTTGGCGTAGATCTTTCAAGGGTGAAATACGCAGTGCTTTCACATTCCCATTATGACCATTCGGATGGTTTTGATAAGTTCTTTGAAGTGAATCAAAAAGCAAGGCTTTATGTAAGGCAGGAGGCCGGTGAAGATTTTTATTCCAACCATGACGACGGATTAAAGTATATCGGACCAAAAAAGGGAATGCTTGAAAAATACTCTGATAGGATAAAGTATGTGAATAAAGAGGTTACTCCTGTGGGTTGTTGGGGCAGGGTTTTGATACCACACAGTACTGAAGGACTTGCTGTTATAGGAGAGAAAGCGAGACTTTTCAAGAAGGTAGATGGCGAGCTTATCCCTGATGATTTTTCTCATGAGCAGACACTGATCATACATACAAAGAAGGGTGTTGTGATATTTAACAGCTGCTCCCATGGGGGCGCGGCCAATATTGTAAGAGAGGTTTTGGAATACACCGGTGCCTCAAAGATATATGCCTATATCGGTGGCTTTCATCTTTTCGTATCCTCGGATGAAGAGATCATGAGCTTTGCCGAAACTCTTAAAGAGGTAGAGGTTGAGCGCATCATTACCGGTCATTGCACCGGTGATCACGCCTTTGAAATATTAAAGCGGGAGCTTGGAGACAGGGTGGAGAAGCTACATTCGGGGTTGGAGATAGAACTTGCCTAATCATATATGAGATGATATAATGAGCAAAGTAGCGATCGCGCTTGCGCGAATCGATATTTTGCGAAAACCACACGGAGCCGATAGGCGACGTGATATAATGAGCAAAGTAGCGATCGCGCTTGCGCGAATCGATATTTTGCGAAAAACCACACGGAGCCGACAGGCGACGTGATATAATCAAGAGGATTTTGAAAACTTCGGCCCAAACAGATGGAGGTTACGATATGAAAAAAAGATTATTATTGAGCCTTGCGGTTGCTATGCTTATGGTATTTGCATTTGCTCCGGCGGTATATGCATTTGAGGACAACAATGATACACCGGAGACCGCGACTCCTATCGCACTTGATCAGAAGGTTGACGGTGTTACGGAGCTTGCTCTTGATACTAGCGGATCTGCAGACAGCTATGATATGGACTATTATGTGGTAAAGCTTGATAAGAAGATGTGGGTGAACTTTAAGGTGAGTCCCGCATATGACGGTATGAATGTCAAGATTACGGATCTTTCCGGAACAAAGGAATATGATGACAAATCGGCATTATCAGAGGATTATTCCTATGTAGCAAAGCTTTCGGCCGGCGATTATCTGATCGCCATCAGAGCGACCTGGCCCAACAGGAGTGGCTCATATAAGCTTGAGGTCTCAAGCACTGATATCAAGCTAACAGGTACTGTCTATCCCATTACAGTCAATCCCAATCTAAAGTTTACAAAGGCTGAGCTTACCTGGGATAAGATGGCGGATGCAGACGGATATATCGTATATCAGTACGACAAGAAATCAAAGAAGTATAAGATGTTGAAGGATACCAAGAAGACCAGCGTGACGGTCAAGACTCCTGCTGTTGAGACCACCTATAAATATAAGGTTGCTGCTTATATCAATCTCGGTGATGGGAAGAAGGCTGTTGGCCCGAAGTCTGAGGTAAAGCAGGTATCCACTATGCCGAAGAAGGTAGGAAAACCCACCATCATAGGTATATCCTATGGTAAGACGATACAGGTAAAGGGCTATGATGCCAGGATATTTGTCCTCAAGTGGAAGAAGGTAAAGGGTGCCACAGGCTATTATGTTTACGGAAAGAGCGATACTCAGGACTGGAAGATACTTGATACCGTAGATGCCAATAAGGCATATCTATATGGTGGTATAGGCTTTAAATATAAGCTTCAGGTCGTACCCTACAGAAGAAAGAACGGTCTTGTGACCACCGGAACACCGTCAAAGATATTTACAACACCTACCATAAAGTAGGATCAAAGTAACTGTTCAGAGCGTGTTAAGATGTTATGCAGGAAGGCATCTCGCTCCACTTTGCGAAGCAAAGTCTCTAAATGAGCGAGATGCTCGTAATGGGCAGCAGCGAAGCTGCTGAACACTTACGGATCAAAACAGTAATATTTCGGGAGACAGGAAATAACCTGTCTCCCGTTTTTCTTTATTTTGTGTAAAAAAAATGTTATAATCAAAACAACTATGACTACCGATATACTATTTAGATTATGGCAACTATTCACTTAAGCATTGAACAGTTACAATTATTGGTAAAACAGGCGGTAAAATGATGATACAAAAAATGATAGCTAAATTAAAAAACGCCTTAAAAGCAGCAAAGGACAATGCGGGCTTCACTCTTGTGGAGATGATCGTAGTGCTTGCTGTTATTTCTGTTGTTCTCGGAGCGGCTGCCTGGGGTGTTGCAGGTTGGGTTTCGCATTTTGAATATATCAGCAGTGAGGAGAAGGCAAGAACCATTTATCTTGCGGCACAGTCAGCTCTTTCTGCGGAGGAGAGCAGAGGAACTCTTGATGATTATATAGCAAAGCTCAGGAAGGATATGGCCGGGGATGGTACGAACAGTACTATTTTCACCCAGAAGGAGGTTGATCCTGAAAAGACCTACGAGAACGAGAATCCTGATCTTAAGAAAACAGATTTCAATATTCCCTACGAGAAGGATAACGAGGGCAATGAGCATGAATATGGCTATTTGTCCGTAAAGCAGGGTGATTATGCCAGTAATGTGAATTCCCCTCTCTTTGGTCTTTTAAATAACTATATCACAGACAAAGAAGCCTTGAATGGTTCGATAGTCATTGAGTTTGACCTGACCGCCGGCAAGGTTTATTCCGTGTTTTACAGCGCTTGGGCTACAGAGATAGACTATAGCACGAGTGGAGAAAGTGCAGTTCGCGCGCCATTTTATATCTATTATGAGAATGAAACCCATGATGCCAGACGAGAGGCAGAAAGAACAAGCTGTACAGTTGGCTATTATGCTTCCAATCAGGTAAATGTCATAACTCTCGATACTGGGGTCCCCTTAAATGTTGTTGAAAAAACACTTCACAACAAGGAGACTCTATATCTCGACGTTAATTCCGATTCAGAACTTAATGATACAGATACAGCCTTTGAGATAAGTATATGGAAAAAGGGCAATGCATCTTCCGGGAATGGTAACGGTGGTTCTGCCTTCAATTCCCTTATTCCCACAGCCTATGCAGAGGGAGAGCCTGATGTAAAGGTTTGTACCTTCACTGTGGAGAAGGGGCTTCTTCTTACCTGCGGACAGTCAAGAGTTGACAAGCTCAAGGTAACATTTGCGGATTCCTTTGCATATCCTGACGGAAGCAAGGAAAGAGAGATGGATTTTATCGTATCCTGCAAGAAGTCAGAAGCACCTGATGAGCTTTCAAAGGACGAGGCTGAGAGAAGAGATGTTCTAAGCATTATGCTTGATGCTATGACAACATCTCAGTCCTATGCTACCTATGAAAAGCAGGACGACAAGCTAAAGAAGACGGATTCCAACTCATATTCCATCACAAGACTTATAGGTTGTGATCCCTCGGATATCTATGCCGAGGTATCTGCGGTACCGGGAACGGGCGCAGCTCTTGCTTATGCGCCGGGACCTTCGGATAATTCCAATGTTGAGAATGCCCTGTTCGCAACAAAGGCAGATGATGATACTGACAGGGCCAATCCCGACCTTTTCAAGATAGAGAAAAACAGACATCTTTCCAATATCAGATACCTTGAGGAATTTGTAGAGGATAGCGATCAATATACCTACAGACTGATAGATGACATCAATTATGATGATGCCATTGTTTATGATACCCTAAATGCATTTCCTGATCCGGATGATCCCAAGGTGACAGAAAAACATGGTTTCCCTGAGATCTATATGTTAAATGAAAAGAGCATATTTGATGGTGCCGGAAGATTGATAGCCAACTTAAGCCTTGATAATGGTTCGGCGGTGTCTTATGAAAGAGATGCTGAGGGCAAGGTGGATACCACCGGTGATATAAAAAATATCGCCAAAACTCTGGGTATATTCGGAACCAACAGAGGCGAGATAAAGGAGATCATTTTCTCAAATGTCAAGGCGGAGCTTAAATCTGCCATGACAGCGGCAAGTTCTGATAAGGCTATATATGGTGATAGCGTTGAGGCAGCAGGTATCGTAAGCGGAAGAAATGAAGGAAAGCTTAGAGAGCTTTATTTTGACAAGGATTGTGGGATAAATGCTGAAGTATTTGCTTCTGTATCAAGCGATATAGATGAGGCAAAGGCAGCAGGGGTAGATATAACAAAGGCCTCTGAAAAGAAGGATATATACAAGAGATATGCCTGTGGAGTAGGTATGGTTTCGGGAACCTCTATGCTTCAGGGCGGTTTTGTATTTGATAGGATCAGAACTGCTGGACAGGTTACCGGACATATAAACGGTCCGGGCTCGACAGTTTATGAGACCCCTGCCGTATCTAGCACTGCCGATAGAGCTGCAATCTTTGATGATGTTGCCGAAAAGGAACCGGGCTTCACCAATGCGGATAAGTACACCTATGGTGTTGGCGGTGTATTTGGCTATGTATTCGGAAAGTATGTAGGCCTTCCGAAGCATCTTGGAATAGGTGTATATGAGACCAAGGAAGAAGCAGCAAAAGCCGGAGTTCCTGCAAGTGTTGAAGGACTCAAGGAAAAGTCGGTTGAAGAGGGCGGCTATATTTCCATGACAAAAAAAGATCCTGTAACGGATGAGAATGGCAAGGTTACTGATTATACCGAAACCAATGAAGATCTTTTTGAAGGCTGGAACAATGAATCCATTGTCAATAAGGCAAAGGTGTCCGGTGGATCGTTTACAGGGGGTATCGTTGGAAATATCTTCGTAAATGGCCTTGAGATAGACGACAGCAAGCGTGTGGATACCAAGGGCGATTATATCATCCCTGATGATGCCGTGCCTCAGCTTGTGAACTGTCACAATTACGGTGACACTGATGGAGATGACTTCGTGGGCGGAATCGTGGGAGTGAACGGTGTAGATTCCTATATCTACGATTGTCAGTCCTTTGGAAAGCCCTCGGCAAATGAGGACGATGGAAGCGGTATCGGTGGCGGAGTTTCTTCGGGAATCACATCTGAGAACTTTGGATTTATAAAGAATTGTAATATAGACCGCGCTGAAGCTGATGCTGACAGCGAAGGAAAGGCCTATGTCCCTGTGATCAAGGGAAATATGCTGGTGGCCGGAGCTATCACGTCTGTCAATCATGAGCATTGCGTCATCGAGGATTGTAGTACTGCCCTTAAGGATATTAGCTCTACAGACAAGATCACCATCATTGGCGACAATATGGATACCTTCGGTTATCTTGTGGGCAATAACTACGGTGTTGTGAAAGGTGGTAGATCCGGAGATTATCTTGGCTATGATTCTAACCGTACCAAGATGATCATCGGTGGTGCAGTCGGTGTCAATTATTCGGTTGTTAAAAATGTTGATGTTACCTTTGATTTCGTGGATTCGGGTTCTGCCGAGGTGATCGGTGGAATAGTCGGCGAGAACAGAGGCCTTGTTACTGACTGTAATTTTGGTGGCTCTATCGACAAGCAGACAGGTGCTATGTCGAAATCTATGAAGATCGGTGGTATAGCCGGAAGGAATTATTATGATTCCGCCAATACTTATATTACAGATGCAGAGAAAAAAGCACTTATTGAGAATTGCTACCTCATAGGCGGAAGCTTCAAGGTAAAGGGTGTCTGCGGTTATACCGATACCTCAAGCGAAGCAAAGAGGATCAGTGAAAGCTCTGCGGTGGGTGGTATCTGCGGAACCAATGAATCGAGTGCAACCATAAAGACCTGTTATGTTACAGAGAGAAGTAAGGTGGATGCTAACCTTAATTCCATTCCCGATAATAAGGTGCAGAGTAAGCTTGAGGTGCGCTATGGTATGGCTGGCGGTATTGCCGCTGTCAACAAGGGCACTGTATCCGATTGTGGTTACACCGACAAGCTTTTCTATCTGTCTGATGAGCATACCTTTTTACAGACCGAGGATACCAAGGATATAACTACAGATATGAATCTCATGCTTCAGGTAAAGGCGCCTTTAACTAATGTTACTTCTACCACAACAAACACAGCAAGAGACGGAGTAAATGATCTTTATACGCTTTTTATAGATCCCGATACCGGAGAGCTTTCCCAGACCATAAAGGATCAGTGCGGATATCTGACAGATGATAAGGCAAGCTATAAATATGCTCTTCCAAAGGGAGAATATGACGCATCGAAAAACAGCTTTATCCTTTCTATGAGCGAAGGAAAAGGATCTATAGGTGGAGTAGTCGGCTACAATGCGGCAAGCGGTAGCGTGAAGTCCTGCGCATCCGGCAGGTGGGTGGTGGAGAACTATCTTCCTGCAGTGAGATATATAGCTACAGGTGGTGTTATAGGCTACAACACTGCTACGGGCAACAATGTTTCCGAGCTTATGAATCTTGCTTATGTAAGAGATGAGCTTACCTTTATTCCGGAAAATGCTCTTGATGCTTATGGTCGTGTAACGGCTAATGCTACAAATGCTGATCTTTCTCTTGACAATCGCTTCTACTATGTAGGTGGTGTTATCGGAATGCAGAGTACTGAAAAGAGTTCGGGTTGGACACTGGATAAATGTATAAATGTGGGAACAGTATTAAACTACTACGGCAACAATGCAGGTGGAGTAGTGGGAAGAGTCTGTGGCACAGGCGGTAATGTTGAATATTGCTATAATTACGGTATGCTTATGACAGGCTTTACCACGGAGTATAAAAACGGATATAGCGGAACTGCCGGAGGAATAGTATCACACTATACGGATCTTAAGGCCGGCAATACCAACAATATAATGCACTGTATAAACTACGGTACCGTAGGCTTTCCAGCCCAGGGGTTAGATTATCAGACCAATATAAGGAAGAGCAAGAGAGGTGGGGCAATGGCCAACGATACCGGTGGTATAGTTGGCGAGATTTCTGCTCCTCAAAGCAAATATCTTTATACTGTAAATATCGTTGACTGTGTCAATGCAAAGGAAGCAAGAGTTTATGCCTATTCAACCGATTCGGGCATAGTCGGAAAGGTTGGTTGTCTTTTCAATGAGTTTGTGGATGGCGGTACCAACTTTACGGTAAACTGCCTCTTTGTAAATGTTGACACCTGCAGAAACTATTCGTCAAACATTTGGAATTGTCAGAATATCAATGGCAATGATAAATTACTATCAAAGAATGTAGCTGGCATTTATTCAGGTCGAGATAAATACGATCCTAATACAAAGGTTCCAAGACTCGGTTATACAACCATTCAGAACTGCTTCAGTGTGAATCTTGGGCAGGGCTTTTCGAATGATAATTTAAAGAATGTTATTGAATATAATAATGGTGACATAGGACATATATTGGGTTATTCGGAGGACAATTCAGAAAAGTCGACCGGTATTACAGAGTATAAGAACGGAAGGATAGCCGCAGAGAAAAATAAAACTCCTGATGAAAGTATTCTTACCTACAGATACTGCGGTAACAATTTCTTTATTGATGAGGTTTCCTTCCAATACAATAATTATCAGGGTTTGCTTAAGGAGTCAGGCTTTGACTCTTCTGCTACAAAGGATCTTAATCATTTAAAGTATGCTAGAAGAGTGTGTGCTTTTGTTGCGGAAAATGCAGCAGAAGCTCCGACAGATTCTATCACTCCGGTGGAATTTGAAGCAACGGAGCATCGTAATGCTATTCAGGTGGCGGCAGATGAAAACAGAGTAGATAAGCTGAGCTACAGGATAGGCGCTTTGAGGGTTATCTCTGTTGCTTACGGTTCTGAGAAGAATAAATTTGCTTTGGTTCAAGTTCCCTATATGTATGACATCTATAAGCTTAATACCCACAACACCTGGGTTTCAGGAAATAAGCTTCATATAAAGACAGCCTATGGCGAATATGAAACGGATATCATATACAAATTTACCGAAAAAGGCTCGGCCTCTCCCTATACCGTAGGGACTAATGGAAATCTCAATCATACTGTATTTGATAAGCTGCTTAAGACAGGTGCTTTAGCTCCTGATAAGAAATCACGTCTTCCCTATGCAGATGAGTATGATATGGACTATACAGAGCTTGACAATGCATTTGTTGCTTATGTAACTAAGCTTAAGAAGGATAGACAGCCTGATAAGGTAAAGAATGTAAAGGTTGCTGAAAGTACTCTTTCAGGCAATTACAACGTGACCTGGGAGATAGATGGAACCGGTTCGTTGGCCAACAGATTCTATGTAAGGCTTAAGTTCTATTCCTTCCCTTCTGATATGGTCATTGATAAGAATAAGTTCGAATCGGATACGGATAACTATGACTCTTATCTTGTTCCTGAATCAGATAAGCTTGCCAATCCTCAGACACTGACCTCCAACGGTACTACCGCTACCTTTGTAACACCGGGGGGACTTCCCGAGACAGAGGGCTATACCAACTATGTGGTGGCACAGGTGTGTGATGCAAAGGCTATTGACGATGGACTGGGCGACACCTATTACAGTAGGATTGATGAAAATCCCAACTGCTATACTGCACTTAAGAAAAAGCTTCCTACCCCTGAGTACGAGATAGTATCCTATAAGGGTGAATGGGTATTGCATCTAAAGAATGCCGAGGACTTCGAAGGCTATGTGGGTCTTAAGAATTTCAAGGCAGGCGCTTATGCATTAAACGGCTCGAATATTGACAACAATAGAAATGTATGGATGACGGTTAACAATATAGAAGAGAGCCTCGGTGGAAAAGCTAAGAGCGAGCTTCTAAACAATACCGTTGATGCCACCAAGCTTGCAAAGGGTGAGGCTAATCTTAAACTCTATGGCTATGTAACAGCTGACGGCTGTCTTGATTCGGATCTTTATGAGTTCACTGTTTATATTCCGACAAGTGCAGATCCTGAATTTGAATATGGGGTAACTGATGTTGAAAGAAAGCTTTCAAAGGGTACAAAGCCTACTTATTCAGGAAAGCTAAGCTATACAGCTTATGTAGAGACAGCTCCTGTAGATCAGAGGTTCAGACTTGAGCTTTATGGTATAAAGAAGGATAGTTCCGGCAAGGAGACCTATGAGACCCTTGCGGTAAAAAATTATGACCGCAGCATATCAGATGCGGAAACTGATATAAGTATCGGTTATTATGATGTCAGAAGAGATATCAATCTGAGAAACTACGATAGCTTTGGAGTGGCTTGCTGGCCTGCATCCACAAGTAAGGATGAAACTGTCAACTACTTCTTTGAGACTTCTGAAGAAAATGCTGTCGGTAAAGCCAGAGCGTCAGGCTTTATCACAGATATTTCCGAGGCTGAGACACATTATTACTATCATCTTGTCACCTCCAATGAGGTAGACAGGAATATAAAGATCACTGTAGAGGGTGATACCTTTAACTGGACTATGGATAAGAGCTATTATGGCACTGCAGCACCTTGTGATCTTATTATAGAGGTTTATGCTATTCCCAAGGAATCTGCAAAGGATGCTATGACAGCTGAGGAGATAAAGGCAATCTCTGCTGACCCCGCATATACCTATACCGCTGAAGGTATCGGTTCCTATGAGGTTTTGAGAAAGCAGACAGAGACCTATGATTGGGCGAATAACAGATATTATGCTCTTATAAAGGTAAGAGATCAGGCTTCATCAGATGATGCTGATTATGTGGCTTCAGATGATGCGGCTATGCTTGATCTGCCTCTTCCGGACCCTGTGATAGATGTATATACACTTGGTTATGGCAAGGATTTTGTAGTGCTTAAAAATCACGATGAATTCGAGGAGTACTTTGTTAAGTATCCTGAATATAAGGATATTACAACTGTTACTGTAACAGTTGAGGAGAGAGAGTATTCTCCTTTTACAATAAGCTTTGATAGTTCTACATGGCCGCATACACATGATGTAGCCACCGAGATAGCGGTTCCCTATTCCGCAATCATGAGAAAACGGAATAACACAGGTAATCGTAAAACAGACGGATCAAAGGTGAATATCACTGCTACGGTAGCGGCCAAGAAGGATGATGTGGTTATCAATACCAATGCTACAGACTTTGATGGTAATGTTTATATGCCGGGTAAGACTGAGCCTGTTCCTTCGGGACTTGAATATAAGTTTGGCAATGCCAATGCAAGACCTACCTTTGAGAGAGATTCTGAGACAGGAAAGCTTCGGGTTAAGTATAATAATACCATGAAGATCATTTGTACGGAAACAGCGCCTCAGATAGATTCCTTTGGATTTAGCTTTGTAGTTACCGGAGAACCTATCGCTGATAATGGAAATAAGACTAAGGCTGTTATCCTTGCAAGAAAGGATGATGCATTTAGGCTGTCCATTGGTGATGACCTAAAAACAGTCGATCTTTCTATGGATATTGATGATTCTGTGGATTTTGCTGATTATAAGAATATCAGAGTTTGCTTCTGGCTGACACAGAATGGCGATTATGATGACCGTATGCTATATCATATGTTTGAGCTTAGCAGCACGGATTATGAGAAATATCGAAAGACTGTGGATGGAGTTGTTCTTGATCTGTCGTCGGGCAGTGAAGAGTATTTGTTTGTAAGATATTATTGCAATACGAACGAATATATCGTTTCCGGTGATACGCAAGCTGCCAAGGGTAACAAGAGAGGATATTATCACTTTAGGATAGATCCTGCAACAATACCGAATTAGATCATTCCTTATTTTGAGAGGTTAGATTATGCTAAAAAAACAAGCCTCAAAATTTCATAAACTCGACGATCGTGGCGCTGCCATGATCGTCGTTACCTGTGTAATGATGATAGTTTCAATCCTTGCACTTACTCTTTTGATGGCTGCATATCAGATGTTTGCCACGGTAAATGATGAGGGGCGGGATGCTCTCAATTATCAGCAGGCTATGTCATTTTCTGAGGTTCTTAAATCAAGGCTTGTTACGGCTCCCGATAAAAGAGCTACACTTCATGATGAGCTTGTGGAGCATATCGATGACTTTGTAAAGGATACTACCGAAGGCTATGACAAGGCCATATTGGAGGGTAAGACCACAGGTGATGTCAACGATATTACATTGACTCTTGATAAAGCCGAGGTGAAGGGATGTCTTGTGATCACAACCACCCTTTATGACGGGGCCAAGGTGGTATCTACCGTAAGATCGAAATACAAGGCAAAGGATGAAGGCTCGGGAGTGGTCTATAAGTTTTACGAATACTATTGATATTGAAAAGGCTTTAAGTTTTATTTGGCACTTAAGTATTGGTCAGTTGATGCCGGAAGATATGAGATATGATTAAGAAGGAGGTGATGGCAGTGAAGCATAACAACAATGGAATGACGATGGTAGAGATAGTGATAGCATTTTCGGTGCTTGCTGTTGTGATGCTTGTGCTTTACGGTTCTATCACCTTTTCCGGAAAACTCGTTATGAGAGCATCGGATATAGACAGGGACAATGCAGCCTATGAAAGTGCCGTAGCTGATGAATTTTCAAAGGAGGGCGCTTACGAGCTTGGCACCGGCGGAAATGTCAGCTATAGCTTTACCGTAAAGGATGAAGCGGGCAATCCCAAGGGAAGCTTCAGCTCGAACTTCTATCTTGTGGATGTATACTTTACCCCCAATGCTGTCAATGTATATTCAAAGACCAACTCTTCAACTTCTGACAGCAGAACTATCCGTATGTTTTCTACCGGTGGAGACGGTAGCTCCGGAACAACAAAAAAGCATAAACTTATATACATGATAAAAAAGAGTGATGAGGGAATATTTAGACAGGAATATACCTTTGTTTTTAATGAGGGCACAGGTGTTACCGGACATTATATTCCTGCAGCCCCTGATGGATATTCCTTTGGTGGTTGGTATGAGGATGAGGCATTGTCAGTAGAGTCTACAGATATTTTGGAGACTACGAAGAATGCCACTGCAGATGTGATCATTTACGGAGAGTTTGAACTCATATCCACAACTGCTGATTATACCATTGAATATATGCTTGAGAAACCTTCTCTTGACGGTTTTAAGATTGGTGAAAGCAAGAAGGTCGAAACTGTAGCTGTCGACTCAACAGTAACCATCACTGATACTGATAAGAAGACCTTCCCCGGCTTTACCTATGATCCCGGTGCCAATAATATCGAATCAGCGGTGGTAAAGGCTGATGGTACCTCAAAGCTGGTGCTTTATTATAAGAGAAATATAAAGAATCTTACCTACAATATACTATATTCCGATGGTAGCAAGAGTGTGAAAAAGAAGGAATATACCTATGGTGGATATGATTCTCTGGGCAATGAAATGACCGGCTTTTTAGCTGCCGATCCCGATACCAAGACTGCAATACCTACTTGGTACACTGACGAAGCCTGCACTTCGGCCTATGGCTTTTCTTCATTTAAGACAGCTACGGATGATGTGGTGCTTTATGCTAAGGTTACCTTACCTGAAGGAGCGCCTCAAGGAGTTGACAATATGGAGGTTGTTGAGGCCGGTAAGAAGTTCTCTGACAGGGTTCCTGATCTGACGGAGATAAACGACTTCAGGTACAATCCCTATGGTTGGCCCTATAGGAATGATGGCGGTAGCGGCCATACGAAATATGTGGCCATGGCGGATAAGCTAAAGAGCGCTTTAGAGGCCTTTGGTTATAAGACCGATGAGAATGCATTTATCTCTGCTGATAAAAAGGGGGACGGATGCAGGATTTACATTCTTGACACCTCTGAGAATGGTTTAAATATCAATCTTAATTCGGATATGAGTCTTAAGGAAATGTATGATGCCATAAATGCTTATACCGGATATGTGAATGAGCAAAATGCGGGACAGTATAGTAAGCATTGCTATATAGAGCTTCCGGAGTCTGCTGTGGCAGTATATGAGACTAAGGACTTCGTTAAGTATGAAAAGCTCAATTTAGCTGAGGAGCCTTTGGTATATCTTGTATTTGAATTGAATGTTTACAGTGAGGGCGGCGAAGTAAATGCCAATTCTCAAGCGTATCTTTCTGAGACGAAGCCCTGGTAGGAGAGTGTATGAAGCATAGAGGAAAGGGACAACTGAATAATAAGGGTATAACCCTGGTTGAGCTGGTGGTTTCCTTTGCTCTTTTGGCTATCTTTTTGGGCGCAGCTTCCATGTGTATTTCCCATGCGGTGATCTTTTATTACAATGAAAGAGAATCAATGGCGGCTTATTCTGTTGCTGATCTTGCTTTTTCAGAGATAAAGGACGAGCTCGCTACCATGCAGGGTTCGGAATTCAATGGCTATGTGAAGATCAGGACAAAGGCCTCGGGAAGTGATCAGGTGGTTGCCGTGGCTGAAAATGGCGGAGTGTATAAGGGCTCTACCATTGAATTTGTTGCATCAAATATAGCTGACGGCGACAATGCGGTGCTTCTTGATACCAACGGACTTCCAAGCGGAGCAGTGATGATCGATGATGAAAAGGTGGTAAATACTGACCTTAAACATATCAATAAGGATCATCTGACTCTTAGGTATTATAGAAAGTTCCCCAAGGAAGACCTTGCAGGCTATGAAAAGCTCTATATGAACAATGTAGTCTTAGGCTCGAAGGCATCGAAGCTTACTGCCTTTAACGGTATCACTGGAAAGAATGTGGTTTGGCATGCTGAGGAAAAATTGCCTGATGCGGCATATCAGGATTTAAAGATCGGTCTGGAGTTTTCTGTAAAGCCCAAAGCAGATGATTTTGGAAATGCCGTTGTATCGGCGGTTGATGTGACAGTCAAGGTCCTTGATGAGAATGATGCCATAGTTTATACCAAGGAAAGAAGGGTAGAGCTTCAGAATACCGTATATTACAGGACAGAGAATACTCTTTATACCGATGGAGCTATTATTCATTACAATCCGGACCCGGTTTCCTATTGGGTAAAGTATGTGGATACAGAGGGTAATCTTATCTCTCAAGTGAAAAAGACCGGACTTGAGGGTGATACGGTAGTTGCCGATTCCCTAAAGCTTGCCATCGAGGGCTTTACCTATTATGGCAATTCGGGGAATGTTACTCTCTCTAAGGATCAGGGTACTACCATTACCTTAACTTATGTCAGAAAACGCTTTAGCATAAGCTATTATTACAACAGCTTAAATGTGAGCACCAATGACAATCCTGAGGAATATGCTTATGGAGATGATTCCCTTGGTGATATCAAGGAGCTTGGAGTAAAGGACGGATACACCTTCAAGGGCTGGTATTATGATGAGGGCTATGAACATAAGATCACGAAGTTTTCTGAGCATCCTGATCTTAACAAAGGAAATATCGCTCTTTATGCCTTTATTGAAAAACAGAAGACTCATGATGATAGCAGGATAGATAATCTTGATAATGATGACAGCGGACGGGAATTTACCAATGATTTTGACACACCGGATAAGCTTACAGTCACAGGATACAGTCCCGACAATATCATTTATTCCCTGAACGGCTATAATGAAAACTATAATTGTATCAAGGAGCTTTTGGCGGCAGCTCTTTTGCCTCATGATTTTTCTTTGGACGATATATTTGTATCATCTCATGTATATACTCCGTCATCAGAAAATAAGAGGCATACGAGGCTCTATCTTTTCCAGAAGGCAGCCATGAAGACTATGGGTATAAATGCATCTTCAAGCGGTGAGCAGATAGTGGAGGCTATACTTAAGTATCTGGATTCGGAAGATATGACACAATCTGAGAATCTTACAGTTGAGCTCCCTGCTGATTGTGTGGCGGTATATGAATCTCTTCATAATTGGAGCAATTCATCTGAGGCTGATACCAAGTGGGTAAAGCTTGATAATCCTGAGCCCATAGTGTACCTACATTTAAAGTTTGGTCGCTACAGAGAAAACGGCAATGGAAAATGGATATATACCCATTACACCATATGGATGAATGAAGTTGAATAAATTTTTTCGGATTGGTGTAAATAAAAAAAGATATGTTGCCGATATATGTATTAGTGAGGCGGGGATGGGCTAAAAAAGTTGCATAAAATCATCTGTCAAATATGCACAAAAGCCTTTACTTAACCCGCGAAAAATGGTACAATGTAAGCACATTGTACGTGCGTAAAAGTCAAGCAGATCATATAGTGTAAAGGAGGACGTTGATATGAAAAAAAGACTTAAAGCATTAAAGAATGACCAGAGTGGTTTTACACTGGTTGAGTTGATCGTAGTTCTTGTTATCCTTGCTATTTTGGCAGCTCTTTTGGTACCTGCCCTGATGGGATATATCGATAAGGCAAGAACATCTAAGTATCTTGAAGAAGTAAGATCTATTACTACTGCTATGCAGGCTGTGAATGATGAGAGATATGCGAAGGGATCTCAGCCTTTGGCTGAAACTTTCACAAGCACTTCTGATGGAATTGCTTCTATTAACGAGCTTGTTTATCCTACAGTTCTTACTTCAGCATCTATTACATACAAGACTGCTACAGCAGGAGCTATAGGCGAGTCGATAGCTAAGTACACTATAGACAAGGTAAGTTCAATAAATTTCACGTCTCAGGACGGTACAAAGCAGGTTGCTACTTTGGGAGCGGATGGTGAATGGACAGTAGCTCCTGATACAACTACCAATAACAATGCCGGTGGCAACAATAATGCCGGCGGCGATAGCAATGCCGGCGGTGATCAGAGTAACGGCGGCTGATAGTATATTTTATTAACATCACACCCTCCTCCATAATGGAGGAGGGTATATTTTAATTTATGGGAAAAGAATTTTAAAGCAAGAAAATGATCGAATTGTTATGTGTTTTGGCGGTTTTGCTTTCCGTGATCATTGGAACGGCTGCCTTTTCATTTATGAGTACAATAGCATATCGATATGAAAAGGGACTAAAGCTTAATGATCACTTCAGGTGCGAGACCTGTGAAACCAGGCTTAAAGCCGCAGAGGTTTTGCCGGTGATATCCTATCCCTTACATAAGGGTCGTTGCAAATATTGCGGTGAGAAGCTTAAAGTCCGGGATTTTCTAAATGAGATAGTCGGAGGAGCACTGGCGGTCTTTGTATTTTTCAGATTTGGAGAAAGGGGTGTCATAGGTGATAGCTTCCGTCTTTCATCTGTCCTTGATGTGACTATCCCTATGGATATAAAAAAGATTGCTGCCATTATAATTATTTTTTCGTTTTTTTGCATAATGGATTTGGTAATTCTTGTAGATTATGATACAATGAAGATACCCGACATATTCAATATAGTCCTTTTGGTGTTTGCCATTGCTTCGATATTTGTGGTGTCAGGTGTGGGCACTCTCGAGCATATCATAGGTGCATTTGTTATCAGCCTTCCATTGCTTGTTATCACACTTGTTATACCCGGGGCCTTTGGAGGCGGAGATATCAAGCTTTCAGCGGTGGCAGGACTATTCCTTGGATGGAAGCTTTCGCTGATGGGATTTTTATTGGGACTTTTGTTCGGGGGTATATATGGTATCTTTACCATGGCTTCAAAAAAGCTTAAAAAGGGAGAGCATTTTTCCTTTGGACCATTTTTAGGAGTCGGATATATGCTGGCTCTTATCTGTGGTATGGATATCATAAACGGGTATTTGAGCTTTGCTTCTCACTTGATGGGAAGAAGCTAACATAAACTTAAGTTGGAGGGAGTAGAGCATGCCTAATTTCAGGTACAAGGCACAGGATGCCGAGGGCAAGCTTCAAAATGGTGTGCTTTTGGCGAGTGATGAACAGGATCTTCATGAGCGCCTAAAGCAAAAAAATCTTATGCTTCTTGAGGCAAAGGATCTGACTAAGACGGCTCATTATAAGCCTTTAAAGGCGAAGGCTCTGTCTGAATATGCAAGGCAGATCGGAACGCTGATGCATGCGGGCATTCCGCTTGTCAGATGCTTACAGATGACTGCGGAGGATGAAGCAGTCACACCCTATGAGAGAAAGATATATGGAGATATTACGAAGGAGGTCATGCAGGGCGTCCCTCTTTCTGTTGCCATGGAATCTATGCCGGGAGTATTTCCTCCCCTTATGATAAATATGTTCCGTGCCTCTGAATCAAGCGGTGGACTTGATGATACAGCTATGAGGATATCGGAGCAATACCTAAAGGAAGATCGTCTGAATTCAAAGATCAAGAGCTCACTTGTATATCCGAAGATACTTATGTTCATCATCGTATTGGTGGTAGGAGTTATCTTCGGCTTTGTTATGCCACAATTTAAGTCTCTTTTTGATACTATGGAATCTCTTCCTGTAGCTACAAAGATCATGCTTGCCATAAGTGATTTTGTGAAGAAGAAATGGTATGTGATCATCATAGTGGCAGTAGTTGTCTATATCGCCTTTTATTTCTTAAAAAAGATCCCAAAGGTTCAATATTATTTTGATAAGGCTCAGATCCATCTTCCGAAGATCGGAAAGCTTTTCAAGGTCATATATACTGCGAGATTTGCCAGAACTCTCTGTTCTCTCTATTCATCAGGTATATCCATTATTCAATGTCTTGAGATTGCCTCACATACCATAGGCAATACATATATAGAAAGTCAGTTTAAGCAGGTGATAGCGGATACCCTTGCGGGTGATCCCTTAAGTGTTTCCATCGGAAGAGTGGACGGATTTGTGAAAAAGCTTGAATCCTCTGTGAGAGTCGGAGAGGAATCGGGTTCCCTTGATACCATGCTGAGCTCCATTGCTGATGATATGGAGTTTGAATCCGAGAGAGCCATAGCTCAGATGACAGCATATATTGAGCCTGTGATGATCATTATCATGGCTATCATAGTCGGCTTTATTATGATATCCGTCATTGTACCTATCTACCAGTCATACTCGCAGATAGGCAAGAAGTAAGGAGGAAGAAAATGGGATTAACTGTTTACCTTTCAAATACAGATATAGAGGTAGTAAGCGGTCAAACAAACGGTAAGAGTGTATCTGTTTCTCATGTATATCAGACGCAGATGCCGGAGGGCAGCTTCCTAAACGGTGTCATCACCGACCCCGATGGTCTAGAGTATGCTCTTATCAATCTGTGGGACAATTTTAAGCTACCCAAAAAGGGTATCAGACTTGTGGTAAATACTACACAGATATCTGTTCGTGTCCTAGATATGCCTATCATGTCTCATAGTAAGGCCGATACTTACTTAAGGCGTGAGTTCGAGGAGCGTGGCGGTGAGAAGAATAAGCTCCTTGGCTTTTATGTCATAGCCAAGGATGTAAAGAAGAAGACCATGAAGGTCTGCACCGAGCTTGCTGATGTGGATTTTATTGACAATTATATCTCAAGCTTTCAAAGAGCCGGCATAAGCATAAAGGAGATAAACAGTGGTATCGGAGTATCCGTGAACTTCCTAAAAAAGATGAAGTTCGCCTCGGAAACCAACAGCGTTGTTATGCTTCGTGACGGTATGACTGTTACCGCTATATATCTTGTAAAGGGTGAGTATTTCTATTCCACCACAGCAAGAACCTTCAACAATCCGGGAACCTTGGAGTATGCCGGAGAGCTATCAAATACCATAAACCAGATCGTTCAGTTCTCAAAATCAGAGAAGGTTGAAGACAATATTTCGGATATTTTCCTTGCGGGCATGACTCCTGATGATTCGGTGAATGTGGAGCGAGCTGTATCCATGAATCAGTCCGAGGAGATGAAGGTTCACAATCTGACTGAGCTTAAGGGAGTAAGGTTTAGGGATAAGGAGGATTCCATTGACGAGCTCTTCTACCCTACAGCAGGTCTTATGACTCTTTCCGATCATCAGAATCTCTTAAAGATGTACGGTAAGGGCGAGGTCATAGACAATTCGAAGAAGATAAAAAAGATAAAGCTGGCAGTGCCTTATGTCCTTGCGTTTCTTGTTATGACAGGTATCACGGTATCGAGAGTCATGACCTATTCAAAGGAAAAGAAGGAGCTAAAGGTGCTTGAGGATTATCTTGCCAATCCTGCCCACAAGCTAAAGCTTGCCACTTATGATGAGGCGGCTGCCAGGGCCCAGGTCTTCAGTGATCATGTAAATGCACTTAGACTTATGGAAACAAATATTGACAGCTACCCTTTACCTACCAAGGAGGTTTGTGACATCATCGAGAAAGCGGCTACCGGACTTGGAAGCGTCAGGATAGATAGGTATGATGAGAGCTCGGGAGTGATAGGTATAACAGCGATCTTTTCCGAGGTTGATACTGTAAATACTTTTATTGATAGGTTAGATGCTGAGGATTGTTTCTATGCGGTTGATTATACGGGTTATTCCGAGATGAACCAACAGGGTGAATGGATGGCTAATCTTCAATGTGTGTTGGCTGAAAAGGCGGGGAGGTGAGAGCTATGACAACAGAGATTACAGCAAGAGACAAAAAACTCCTATATGGACTTGGAATCATCGTGATAGTGGCTCTCTTTTACATCATAGGTATCAGACCTCTTGACAGAAAGATAAAAAAGACTAAGACACAAAAAGCGGTAACTCAGGTGGAATTCGATACTGCGAAGATGAAGCTCTTTCAGCTTGATACCCTGACTGAGTTCGAGGAGAATGCTATACAAAAGACAAATGAGCTTTCGGCAAGATATTATAAGCCCATGGTATCTGCGGAGGTCGATAGGATGTTTACAAAGAAGGCCTTGGGCTATGGCTTGAAGGTTAACAATCTTTATATCAAGAGTGGATCAAATCCTGTAGCGTTGCTTGCCTATAGCTACTCACAGGCTTTTAAGGATCACACTGATGCTATGGAATATCTTCAGGCTAAGGAGGTAGCGACAACCGAAGCTACAACTGAGGCTTCCACGGAGAAAGGAGCTGAAGTTACTACCACACCCACCACGGATTCAAGTCTTGTAGATGTGGAAACTCTTGGTTCCATAAATAGCGAATTTGGTATGCATACGGTTTCCGATACCACACCTGCTGATGTCTATGCAACAAGAGTCACACTTGATGTGTATGGTGACAAAGAAAAGGCTCAATCACTTCTTGACGAATTGATAAAGGATAAATCCTTGAAGGTTTATGCATATGTCTGGAGCGATTACAATGCTGCTCCTGTTCGTTATGAAAATGGTGAACTTGTAGCGGTAAACGGAGCCAATTATAAAAAGCTTATAATAGACTTTGATATGTATATGTATAACAGTGAGAGATTTGATAAGCTTAAAGCATCTGATGAACAGGTTGAGGAAAGTACTGAAGCTACCACCGAGGATCCAAATGCAGCGATCAAGGAAGAGATAGAGAACCTGCCGAAATAAACGGATATGGGAGAATAAAGCTATGATGAAATTGAGATTGGGTGATCCCAACAAAAACAAGGATAAAGATCAAAAGACAGTGCCTGAGGAGAGTAAGGCTGTACCTGAAAAGGCTTCAGACAATACCGATATACCTACAGTGGGACTTGGTGGTCTTGGCGGAAATACACAGACCGGTCTCGGAGGACTTAACCAGTCAGGGGTAACAAACGGAGGCTTGGGCTCCTCAAGCGTTTCAACCGGCGGTCTGAGTCAGCCTGCTAAAGAAACCGGTGGTCTTGGTATACCTGAACCTACAGCTGCAGGCTTTGGCGCCACATCTTTAGCTGATGTAAACAAGGGTGTTCCTTCATCAAGTGAAGCATTATCACAAAATACAGCTCCTAAGACAGCTACGCCACAAGGTGCACCGACAACACCCACCACAGGCCCTAAGCTTTCTACTGCTCCCTCTGCACCTACAGCTTCCGCACCTGAGAGAAAGGGCGCCGGAGTTGACAACAATGCCATCAGAAAGCTCCGTCTTGGTGATACCCTTATTGAGATGGGTTATATTACTGACGGACAGCTTGGTGAAGCTCTTGCCTACCAGAAGGAGCACAAGGGTGAGCGTATCGGATCCATCCTTATTACACTTGGCTTCGTATCCGAGAAGCAGATGATCGGTGCTCTGGCTGAGAAGCTTAATATCGAGCTTATAGATATTTCCAATACGAAGGTAGATATAGAGGCTGTTGCACTTATTCCCGAGCAGCTTGCCAACAACTATGTTATGCTTCCCATCGGTCTTGCTGAAGATCATTTACAGCTGGTTGTAAATGATCCCTTGAACCTTTACGGTATCGAGGATATCAGACAGACCACAGGTAAGAATATCGATCTTTTCGTGGCTGAGGCTGAGCCTCTTAAGAATGCGATCCACTACTATTATGCTGAGATTGCGGCAAAGGAAGCCGTAACAGCCGCCAACAAGAATCAGGATGAAAATGTGGTTGATGAAATGCTCATCGATACCTCTGACGGTACAGATGATACACCTATCATCAACCTTGTAAACAGCTTGCTTGATAAGGCTTATGCAGATAATGTTTCCGATATCCATATCGAGCCCTTTGAAAAGAACACTTTGGTTCGTATGCGTATCGACGGAGCCATGGTTGAATATGTTACTCTTCAAAAGAGCATCCATGCTTCACTCATTGCCCGTATCAAGATTATAGGCGAGCTTGATATAGCAGAGAGGCGTGTGCCTCAGGACGGACACTTCCGTGTAAGGATCAGAGATCAGATAGTGAATGTCCGTGTATCCATCATTCCTACAACCTTCGGTGAGAAGGCCGTTCTTAGAATGCTTGCCAACAACTCACAGATAGATTATCCGGGAACCTTCGGTATGACAGAGGAGAACTATAAGAAGGTTCAGAAAATGATGGGCTCCCTAAATGGTATCATTTACTTGACAGGTCCCACCGGTTCCGGAAAATCAACCACTCTTTATATGATGCTTGCGGAGCTTTCAAAGCGTCCCGTTAATATTTCAACTATTGAGGATCCCGTGGAGAAGAATCTTCCGAAGCTCAATCAGATGCAGGTACATCCTGTGGCAGGTCTTACCTTTGAGGTGGGACTTAGAGCACTTCTTCGTCAGGACCCTGATATCATCATGGTTGGTGAGACCCGTGACGCAGAGACTGCCAATATCTCTATCAGAGCGGCTATCACCGGACACTTAGTTCTTTCTACACTCCATACCAATGATGCGGCTTCTTCGGTTGTCCGTCTTGTGGATATGGGTATCGAGCCTTATATGGTCAGCAGTGCTCTTGACGGCATCATAGCACAGCGACTTGTAAGAAAGGTCTGCACCTATTGTGCAACAGAGGAGCCTTTATCTGAGGAGGATAAGCATTTCCTTGGAAGAGATGATATTCAGATGGTAAAGGTTGCCCATGGCTGTAACCACTGCAACAATTCAGGCTACAGTGGTCGTATCTCTATTCATGAGATTCTTGTGGTGGATAAGCCGCTTAGGAAGATGATATCTGCCGGTGCCAATACCGAGGAGATCAAGGAATATGCTATCGAGCATCAGGGTATGAAGACCCTTAGAGAAAACTGCATAGATCTAATGGAGAAGGGTGTCACGACTATGGACGAATTCAAGAGAGTTGCGGCATTTGACTAAAAGGAGTTTTTTATGGAGAATAATGTGAAGCTCATTGCACTTTGTACATCGCGTTTGTATGATCCGCAGATACATGGCTTTATTGTAAGACTTAACGAAAGGCTCAAAAAGGAGGGCTACGCCCTCCTTATTTTTGCGATCAATTCTGACATTTACTGGGAAGAGGATCGTCAGGCGGCAGAGCGTTATGTATTCAATCTGATCCCTTATGATGAGGTATCTGCCGTCATCATCATGGATGAAAAGATCAAGAGTAAAAAGATATCGGGTAAGATCATAGATGCAGCGCTTTCAAAGAATATTCCCGTAGTGGTTTCCGATGGAAGGTATGACCGTGTTTCCTGCATAAATTTCGATTATGAGAAGGGTTTTGAAAAGGTAGTCCGCCATGTGATCGAGGATCATGGTGTAAAAAGACCTCATATGATGGCAGGTCAGCCGGACAATGAGTTTTCCAACAGAAGAATAGATGTATTTAAGAAGGTCATAGAAGAGAATGGCATACCCTTTGATCAGAGTATGATCAGCTACGGATATTTTTGGGCTGATCCTTGCGAAAAGGCTATGAAGGAGCTTTTAAAAAGAGAAGAGCTTCCTGAGGCTATTATCTGTGCCAATGACAATATGGCATTAACCGTATCAGATATGCTTATGGAAAGTGGAAGGAGAGTTCCTGAGGATATCATAGTTACGGGCTTTGACGGCTATGATGAGATATTCTTTACCAGTCCGAAGATCACCTCTGTTTCCTGCGATATCATTCATTTGGCTGATGATACGGTTGATGTAGTGCTTGAAACCATAGCAGATAAAAAGCTTCGCAGTAGAGAGATCATCCCTCAATTTATTGCCAATGAATCCTGTGGTTGTCCCGGACATACAGAGAATCTAAAGCTTCTTCGAAGCTGGTTTAAGGAGAGCTTTGCAAGAAACAATGATGACAACAGAGTATTGCAGCAGATGACCTCACAGATGCAGACAAGTGACGATCCCGCTGAGCTTGCCACCTTTATGGATTCCTACAAGACTGAATGTCTCATGGCTGTTGTTGATCGAAGGATATTTGACGAGGACAGGAATTTTTTTACTGATGAAGAATATCCGGAAGGAAGTAAAGAATTCATCATACTTTATGATGATGATCATAAAAAAATGTATAAGAGGGATACATTTACCATAGCCGAAGGTGAGGATGGATTTAAGGAGAATGTGCTATCCCCGTCTATTAGGAAAAGGGTGTTCGAGCTTCTTGAAAGCGGTTATCCTTTGCTTTTCAATTCACTTGATTTTATGAACAGACCCTTTGGCTTTGCATGCTATTATTTCCGTAATTATACCATCTCCAATTATTCCAATACTATGGGGATCACCAATGCTGTAAGCACCGGTGTGGGCGGTTATGTGAATCTTCAATATCAGAGAAGACTGCTTGAAAAGATGGATAGTATGTATCGACACGATCCCTTGACCGGTCTATATAACCGTATCGGCTTCCAGAATATATTCAAGAAGCTTAGAAAAATGCCTGAATATAGGAATCAGGAGATCATGGTCATTATGTCAGATCTTGACGGACTCAAGTATATCAATGACAATTTTGGTCATGCAGAGGGTGACAATGCCATATATACGGTTGCTCAGTCTCTTTTTAGGGCTGTTCCTCAGGAAAGTCTTTCAGTTCGTTTCGGAGGTGACGAGATATTCTCTTTGGTTCTCGGAGATTGTGATCCCGAGGAGATCATAGGAAGGGTACACAGATATTTGGGAGAATATAATCGTGTATCGGAAAAACCCTACAAGGTTTCTGCGAGTTCAGGATATATTAAGGCAATACTTGATGAAGATTTTGATATTACTCAGACCCTTAAGGAAGCAGACAACAAGATGTATGCTATCAAAAAGGCGAAAAAGAGAAACAGTGTTCGAGAGTCTTTTGATACGGATCGTGTGACAATAAGAGATGTAAAGCCCCATAAAGAAAGGGCTGAAGGTTTTGTTACCGGATTAAGTCTTGATGAAAAGATGTCTGTCATATTTGGTAGTACTGAAGAGAAAAAGAAACTAAAGCTAAGGTATATAGATTTTTCGGGAGAGGCTGCTCACGGTGTTCAGGCTAGGCATGATCAGAGCTTTGACAAAGGAACTCCTGTACACACTACTGTCTTTCCAAATCCTATCGGCATGGCATCTTCATTTGATAAGCAGCTTATGCACGACATCGGTGATGTGGTGGGAGTTGAGAGCAGGAGCCTTTTGAATGAAGGACTCCATAGCGGCATCTGCCCATTTGCACCTACCGTTGATATGGAGCGAGATCCCAGATGGGGTAGGAATGAAGAGGGCTACGGTGAGGATCCTCATCTTGCCTCAAGAATGGCGGGAGAATATATCATCGGAATGGCGGGAGATGATGAGAATTATGTAAGATGTGGCGCTACCTTAAAGCATTTTTACGGAAATAATGTGGAGGAGGAAAGATATACCGCTGACAGTGTGATGCCGGAAGGTCTTCGTGAGGATTATTACAAGAGAGTATTTAAGGAGACTATCGAATATTCCCGTCCTCTTTCGGTTATGTCCTCCTACAACAAGATAAATGGATTGACCTCTACCTTCAATCCGGAGCTTACAACCTTTATCAAGGCTTTGGGTGTGCCCCTTGTGGTATCGGATGCATATACAATAAAGCGGGCCCAAGATATGCAGAAGGTAGTAGAAAGCGGAGCCGAGTCCGTGACAAAGGCTGTTAAGGCAGGTGTGGATCTCTTTTTGGAGGATCCGGCGTATCTAAGACCTGCGATGGATGAGGCCTTAAGATCGGGCATGATATCGGAGGCGGATATTGATAATATTTTGATCAACAAATTGACGGTCTATTCAATGCTTGGCCTTTTTGAGGATGAGCTTTTAGAGGACGGTTCCTCTAAGGCATTCCCGAAGACCATATACAACAAGGACAGAGTGAATACTGCACCCTCCCGTGCCCTTTCGAGAAAGGCTGCCTATGAATCTGTTGTTATGCTTAAGAACGAGGATCTTTTGCCCCTTGATACATCGAAGAAGATTCATGCCTTCGGGCCATTTTCAAACAGATGCCCTATTGACTGGTATTCAGGAGTGTCAGACCACTTTGTGACTATCAGCGAGGGCATGGGCATAGGACATGATGATCTGTTTCCAAGAGTAAGGATAAAGCTTGATAGGGGGCGCTATGCAGGAATAAAGGGAGATAAGGTTGTTCCTGTTGAAGAAGATTCTGCTGAAGTTTTCGAGCTTATGCTTTGGGATGAATCAAGGATCACCATTCGTTCACTTTCCACCGGCAAGCTTCTTACAACCATCTCTGCTGAAAAGGGAGTGGTAAATGTTGAGGAGCCATCGGAGAGCTTTGAGCTTTATGCTACAGCAGATGATGCTTTTTCCTGGTTTGCCAATGAGGCCTTTCAGATGTTGGATGCCCGGGGTGAGGTGATACGCTTCGATGTAGATAATGCCCTAACCTTCTATGCAGATGAAAGGATAAGAAGGATTAAAAATGTTGACGGCAGCATGGAGCTTTCCTTTGAGGTGGTGGATGATGTGATCTCTATTCTTAGAAAAGCTATGAGTGAGCATGCGCTTGATTATAAAACTCCCATACTTGCCTGCTTTGGACTTCATCCCATAGTGAACTGCAAGGAGGAAAGGGATAGGGAAAGTATTGAACTTCCGCCCTTCCAGAGAGCAGTTTTAAGGGAATTAAGACTTGAGTTCGTCAATATAGTTTTGATCCTTGTGGCAAACGCCCCCTTGGCTATAGCTGAGGAGGATGCGGTCTTCGCCATAAAGAGCATACTTTGGACAGCTCACGGCAGTGAAGAGCTTGGAAATGGTATCGCTGATATATTGATGGGAAGAAAGAGCCCTGCAGGAAGGCTTTGCGAGACATGGTACACAGGGGATGACAGACTTCCCGATATCAATGATTATGATATAGAAAAGACGGGTATGACCTATCTTTTTATGAAGCATGAACCCCTTTATCGATTCGGATTTGGACTTTCTTATTCGGAGTTTGAGAGTGAGCTTTTGTTTGCATCGAAGAATACCTCGGCAAAGGATCATATAAATTATGAGATCAGAATAAAGAATGTGGGGCATATGGTTTCCGACTATGTGGTCCAGATATATGAGACTCCGGAGAATGATTATCTGCTCTATGGTAATGACCGACTAGGCCGTGATGTAACAGGCTTTTATATACCTGTGGGAAGTCGCCTTGTGGCCTTTGAGAGAGTTCATGATATAGGACCGGGAGAGATAAGAACCGTTAAGTCATGATGGAAGAAAAGAAAGAGATTGTCAAAAAAGAATATATGAACGCAGACATTGATGCTATAGTTGTTCCTGAGAGCGTGAAAGAGATTGGCGATTGGGCTTTTGCCAACTGCAAAAGGCTTCGTGAGATAAGCTTGCCTAAAGGCTTAACTAAGCTTTCGACCAACTGCTTTTACGGATGTGATGCTCTTGAAAGAGTGATCGTTTATGATGAGGATAAAAAAACTCATCCTGTGTTTCCTGAGCTTATAGCTGCATCCATAAAGCTATGGAATACGGATATGGTGAAATGGATAGAGCTATCCGGTGATCCCCATGCATTTTACTCCCACTTTGACTGGAGGATGTCTGTATATGCCAAGGAGCCTGATGATACAGGCTATGTTCCCTTTATAGCGGGCGGTGAAGAGGACTACGAGGGAGACGAATACGATCATGAAAGCTTTATGAAAAATCGTAGTGAAGAAAAATGCTTTGCTATGTATTTAAGGCTTATATCAGATAAGAGTAAGGATGATATCCCTGCATATATCACTGATTATCTGAACAATCACAATCCCTTCGGAGCCTTTTCGACTATCGTAGCAGCTGATCACTTTAAGCGTGAGATGTTTGATATATATACGGATTTAGGGCTATTAAGGGATGAGGTTTTAGATGAGCTTTTGAAGCTTACTGAGGATGATCCGGAGCTTAAGACAAGAATACTAAGGTATAACGATAGTGATTCCGGAAGCTTCTTCGATGATATGAACCTATAAAAATCGAAAAATCACTTGAACAGACTTGTTTTTGGCTTATAATGTTACTAAATATAAAGATTAGGATGTGACAGAAATGAAAAAGAAGCTTTTGCTTATTGCATTGATATCGGTATTTGCCATAGCTCTTACGGGTTGTGGTAACCCCGTTATCAGATTTATATTGGGTACTGACAAGGCCGGCGATGATATCGAGGCTACTACCTCTACCACAACAGAGGAGGTGACTACCGAGGCTGTAGCTCCCGCAAAAACTGACAATGAGGAATTTGACAAATGGATGAAGGAAGCGTTTGTGAAGGAGGTATCGGATTCTACCATCAATCTTCATTATACCTTAAAGGATCCCAAGGCCTACGGTATAGAGCTTGAACCTACCTTCGGAGATCTTGATTTTACGGATACTTCTAAAGCGGAAAGGGATATAAATACTTATCTTGCCGATCTTAAGAAATTTGATTACTCTACTCTTTCCGAGAGTCAGCAGCTTGACTATGATGTGTTTAAGACTTATCTTGAGGACAACTTAAAAAAGATTGATTTCAATATGATGAGTACTACCCTTGGTCCTGTGAAGGGCGTGCCTGCCAATCTTCCCATCAATCTTGCGGAATATCATTTTTATGTTGAGAAGGATGTGACGGATTATCTGGCATTGCTCAAGCAGATACCGGATCTCTTTGATGCTATGGTAAGCTTTGAGAATAAGCGTATTGATGAGGGCTACGGACTTCAGGATAAGCAGCTTGATGAAGTCATAAAGCAGTGCAAGGATTTTACTTCAGTAAAGGATAAAAACTATCTGATCACAACCTTTACGGATCGTATAGGTGAGCTAAAGGCTCTTGATGAGACAAAGAAAAATGAATATATTGAAGAGAATAAAAAGCTTGTAATTGAGACGGTTATCCCTGAATATGAAAAGCTTGCTAAAAGTATAGAGTCTATGAAGGGCAAAGCAAAGATAAGCGGGGGTCTTTGTCAATTTGATAGAGGTAAGGAGCTTTACGAGCTGGTGGTTCGAAGCGTCACAGGCTCAAAAAGAAGCGTGTCCGATATGATCACATTTATCGAGATGGGTATAAGCGATGCTGTAAATATGATGGTTGAGGCATCGGGTATTGATTATGCGGGCTACACTGAGTATTTTAATGACGGAGCTAAATATGGAAATGATGATCCTTCGGTGATCATGGATACTCTTAAGCTTATGTCGATTTCTCTTTATCCTGTCGGAAACAAGACTGATTATAGCATCAAATATGTGGAAAAGGAGCTTGAGGATTCTCTTTCCCCCGCATTTTACATGATACCTCCCATAGATGAATCTGTAACCAATGTGATCTATATAAACGGCGGTTCAACAAAGGAGGAATCCCTCTTTACGACCTTGGCGCATGAGGGCTTTCCCGGACACCTTTATCAGCACAATTATTATCGGTCAAAGAATCCAGCCCCTCTTAGACTTACTATGAATTTTCTTGGTTATTCTGAGGGCTGGGCAACCTATGCTGAGATTCAGGCGCCGGAATTTTATATGTTTCCGGAGCACAATGACGCATATACCCTGCTTGAGCAGGCTAACAAGAGCCTGAATCTTTTGGTATCCTCAAGGATAGATATAGGTGTGAATTATCAGAACTGGTCCCTTAAGGATGTGGAGAGCTACCTTTCAAAGCAGGGTTTTTCAACTTCTTCGGCTGAAAATCTTTATGATTATGTGGTGGCAGAGCCCGGCAATTACCTTGAGTACGGAGTCGGTGCCTTGGAGTTTTTTGACCTGAAGGAATATGCAAAGAATGCCCTTGGAGATAAGTTCCAGGAGAAGGAATTTAATCAGGCTCTGCTTGACTGCGGACCCTGTCAGTTCGAGTATGTCAAGCGTTCTGTTGATAAATATATTGAAACTTATAAGTAAGAAAAGGGGCTGAAAATGCCGATATAATTATTGTGATGTGGGAATTTGGAGGATGAGATTATGAGTACATACGAGATGAAAAATGAATTTTTAACAGTAAAGGTAAAGAGCTTTGGTGCGGAGCTTATAAGCATCATAAACAACGAAACCAAGGAGGAATATCTTTGGAACGGTGATGAAAGATACTGGAAGAGAAATGCTCCCGTGCTTTTTCCTATTGTTGGAAGCCTGAAGAATGGTAGATACATTTACGGAGGAAAGGAATATCCCATGGGTCAGCACGGATTTGCAAGGGATATGGAGTTTGAACTTTTGGGTGAAGCAAAGGATAAGCTTTCCTTTGTACTGAAGGCTGATGCAGAAACTCTTGAAAAATATCCCTTTATGTTCGAGCTTTATATCGACTATGTGCTCGAGGGTTCGAAGCTTAAGGTGAACTGGAGAGTAGTAAATGTTGATAAGAAAACTATGTATTTTTCCATAGGCGGTCATCCTGCATTTATGTGTCCTCTCGGAGATCGGGGAAAGCAAAGTGATTATTACCTTCTCTTTGATACTCCAAAGAATCTTGAATACGGAAAGCTTTCAGAAAACGGCTTGTTGGCTGAGAAGTATCTTGAGCTTAATACAAATGGCGGCGTGCTAAAGATTGATGAGCATCTCTTTGATGATGATGCACTTATCATTGAGGATGAGCAGACTAAAACTGTATCACTTGCGGGCCCTGATAGAAAGGCTTATCTTACTGTTCAGTTTGATACCCCGCTTGTGGGACTTTGGTCCCCCGCAAAAAAGAATGCCCCCTTCGTATGTATAGAGCCCTGGAATGGCAGATGCGACAGCGAGGACTTTGTGGGAGAGTTAAAGGACAGAGAGTTTGGAAACTCTCTGGAGCCCGGTGAGGAATTTGAAAGCGGATATGATATAATTATTAGATTTTATGATGATGTAAAATAAAGTTATGAAAGACAGAGGTGAAAACATGAGAAAGAGACTGTTTGGAATATTAACTGCATGCTCCCTTTTCTTTGGATCAATAGGTGCCTGTGGCATAGTAAAGGCTGTGGACAAGGAAACTGCCGGCGACACTATGCAGGTAGTAGAGGTTAATGAGGATTCGGATGAAACGGCTGAGACCGGGTCCCTTACTCCCGGTGCCTTTGATGTAGAGGTTAATGAAGCCTATGTGGAGGAAGCAGAGCTTGCCGTTTCAAATTATGAATTGGAGGGGGAGGTTGATACTCCCACATTTGCTGATAGTGATGTGGATAATACATATCCCAATGTATCGACTGCTGTGGCGGCAGCTCTTGATACCTATCAGACTATAATTGAGTTTCCTACGGATAAGGAGTCTACCTGGAGCTTTCCTTATACCGACAAGAGCGAGATCACAACCTTTGTGAACAACTTTCTTCAGGCAAATCCCAAGTTTTTCTATGTGGCATCCGTTAGCTATGTGACTCAGAGCGGATTTGTAAAAAGACTTATTTTTACATTTACAGATACCAATGAGAATATAGAAAAAATGAGAGGCGAGCTTGCACTTGCTGTTGCAAGGGCTTCCTTTAAGGCGAAGGATATCTCGCTTATCGATTCGGAAAAATGCCTGTTGGCTCATGATTATCTGGTGGAGCACTGTGAGTATGATGATGCATTTGACGGACTCACAGATGCACAAAAGAAGGTAAGCAATTCTATCAACGCCTATGGTGCTTTAGTAGAGGGAAAGGCAGTATGTCAGGGCTACACAGCAGCTTATACCTTGATCATGCAAAAGCTCGGTATCACATGTCTTTCAGTATCAAGCAAGCTTATGGGCAAGAAGTATTCAAACGGTACCTACGCCGGTCATATATGGAATCTGGTGAAGCTTGGAGATAATTATTATCATGTGGATGCGACCTGGGATGATACCGGCATTCCCGGCATGGTAAAGCACAACAATCTTTTAAGATGTAAAAAGGGTATCGAGGAAACGGGACATCATGATTTCACTCTTGATGCATATATAGCTGAGCTTACTATGAAGACTACCTACGAGAATGCTTACTGGATCAACATCACATCTCCAGTGGTAAGCTATAATGGCGCTCTTTATTATATTTACCCTGCTGATCCCGATTGCGAAAGAGCAGACGAGGAGAATCTTACTGCCGATGCGGATTTCATTTTTGTAAAGAAGCCCATAGGGCAGACAGGAACTGATCAGAATGTGCCCATCTATAGCTTTAACTATGATTCCATTGCTATCAATACAGCAGGCTATTCAAAGAGTGATATTGATAAGCTGATAGATGGATATAAGTCCCTCAATATGCGGGGAAGACTTCTTGAGGGTGTTGATTATTGGTACACCGTAAGCAACAACAAGATCTATAAGATAGATAAGACAAAGGCTGATGAGGCGACTAAACCGGAGGAAACTAAAGCGGCACTTACGGATGAAGATGTTACAGTGCTTCTTACCGTTGAAGGTGATTCTCTTGATGGACTTGGCAAGGAATCCGGAAGGCTGACCTACAGACAGGGCGGAGAGCTTTTCATGACCGAAGAGGATCTTGGAGTTCCTGTGGCTACTGAGCTTTATGTTTACAGGGCCGGTGAGACAATTCTTCTTTCACCCATTATCAAGCAATATGGAAAGAGCTTTTCAGATTATCCTGTATATGCTACCCTTCTTCCTGAAGGCAGTGCTCAGAATATAAAGTACACTATGGATACCTTTGACAGCGGACATTTGGAGGTGGATGCGGCAGGTGTTGTAAAGGCAAAGAGCTACACTGATGGCACTGAGAGCATGACGGTAAGCTCAGCTGATGATCCTTCAGTTCCTATACAGAAGATAAGTTTTAAGGTTCAGTATGTTGCTCTTAAAAAGCTTATTATAAGCAATGCAACTATTTACAAGGATCTGACTACCGCGGAATTTGAAAACAAGAGCTTTACCAAAAAGCTTTATACTCAGGTGGTTCCTGCAAATGCAAGCAATAACATCGTAAAATATATGTCTGAGGATCCGAATGTAGCCTCTGTTGACGCCAATACAGGTCTTGTGACCGCGGTGGGTCCCGGTGAGACGAAGATCATCGGAAAGCTTACGGTAAGGGACAAGGAAGGAAAGGTTACCGACAATCTTTCTGTTTCCTGTGCGGTAAGATTTAGGTATGCTCCGGAAAGCATTACGGTTAATAAGGAGAATATGTCTCTTTCGATTAAGGAGACAAAGAAGGATATCACTCCCGAAAAGATTGAAAAGACCGAGAAGGGAAGCGGTACATTGACGGCTCTTATCGGTACGGCCAATGCATACGATAGGACTGTGAAGTGGGAGATAGAAGAGCAGACTCCGAAGGATACATCCGGAGTAAGTGCTGAGTCAAAGAAGGTTATCTCTATCACTCCTTCCGATAAGGCAGAAGCTGACGGAAGCTATTCGGCTACAGTTAATGCATTAAACGAAGGTACAGCTAAGGTCAAGGTTTATTCTTCTGTGAATTCAAAGCTTTCAAAGACTATTGGTATTACCGTGACAAAGGAAGAGATCATAGAACAGACTCCCACCGAGGAGCCTACCACAGCAAGCACAGCGGTTAAGGTCACCGGTATCAGCGTAACGCCTGAAAAGGCAGAGCTTACAACCTATGGCATAGTTGATCTGATAGCAGAGGTGTCCCCTTCGAATGCAGACAACAACAGCATCCTTTGGACTGTAAGCGATTCCAATGGGGTACTAATAGAGCCCGATTCCAAGGATTCTCGTATCTGCAGGGTAACAGCTCTAAATCGTGGAACTGTGAAGGTTACGGCAACCAGTATGGATGGAGCATATTCTGCTACTGCAACCATTACTGTAAAGAAGGCTGATATCGCATCTGCCAAGGTTAAAAAGATCGCTGACAAGGTTTATAGCGGAAAGGCTAAAAAACCGGCTCCCGTTCTGACACTAAACGGGACAAAGCTTAAGAAGGGCAAGGACTATACGGTAAGCTATAAGAATAATAAAAAGATCGGTACTGCCACTATTACCATCAAGGGTAAGGGACAGATCACCGGAACTAAAAAGGTGACCTTCAAGATAGTTCCCAAGGCAACAAAGCTTACTCTTAAAAAGGACAAGAAGGGATCTGTCAATGCGATCCTAAAGAAGGTAAAGTCAGGAAACGGATACCAGATCGTGATTGCCACCAACAGTAAGTTTACAAAGAACAAAAAGGTCAAGAACTTATATGGTGTGAATTCCAGAAAATACGCTCTGACAGGTCTTAAAAAGGGCAAATATTATTATATAAAGGCAAGAGCCGTAAAGATCGTGGGAGTAAGGAAATACTATGGCAAGTTTACAAAGGTTACAAAGTTCAAGATAAAGAAATAATGTAACTGTTCACTACAGCTTGGAACGCTTACAAATAATGTTGTCATACCCCTTAAATCGTGGTAAAATGGTGGATGTAAATAATTATGTGGGGTAGAGCTGATGATTAAAAAGGAAGCCTGTTTGGATAAAACAGAATTGCTTGATTATGATGCCGACAACATTAAAAAGCTTGTGGCAAGCAGAGAGTGGATGAAGCTTGACGAGTATGAGAGGATCGGTGCCATTTACACATTTGTGAGAGATGAGATCGCATACGGATATAGCTCAGATGATAGGCTTATGGCATCCAGGATTCTTACAGATGGCTATGGTCATTGCAACACGAAGAGCATACTTCTTATGGCACTTCTTAGGGCTGCTGATATTCCCTGTAAGCTTCATGGCGGTACTGTTCAGAAGAAGCTTTTTGAGGGTATCATGCCGGATATCATTTATGGTAAGATGCCTGAATCCATCCTTCACAGCTGGGTAGAGGTTGCCTACAAGGATAAATGGATATCTCTTGAGGGTGTTATACTTGATGACAGATATCTAAAGAATCTAAAAGGCAAGTTCAAGAATCATACACTTTTGTTTTGCGGATATGGTGTGGCTGTTGAGGATTTTGGAAAGATAAAGGTTGACTGGAACGGAGAGGATACATTTATCCAACAAGAGCTAGTAAACCATGATTTCGGAGAATTCTCGACCCCGGATTCCTTTTATAAAAAACATGCCCAAAAGTTTTCGGGTATGTTCAAGATCATGTATGAGAAGATGGGAAGAGGTATGCTTAACTCCAACATTAAAAAGATCAGAGAGCTTAAATATGCTGACGAGATAAAGAAGGAAGAATAATATGAAAGCCGGGAAGGTAACTGACCGGCTTTTTTGTCATTAAATAAGGATGTTTGTATGAAAAGATTGCTGCTTTTTTCAATGATATGTATATTGTGTCTTGGCCTTTTGGGTTGCGAGAGAAGACGAAAAAAAGGCGGGGCCACCACTACCCAGGAGATAAGTGAGGAGGTTCAGGTCCAAGAGGAAGGTAAAGGCTTTACCGGCGTTATTGAGAATATCGATACTAAGAACAATATGCTCACATTTATCAATGTGATGACAGATGAGAGAGTAGGGCTTATCTACTACGGCGGTGTGAGGATCACCAACAAATATGGTGATATCATGGCACTTACCTCTTTGACCGTAGGCGAGGTGGTTGATATTCGCTATGACGAGACCTCCCTTAAGCTTATAAGTGTGGCTGTGAATTCCCAGGCGATGCGATATGAAGATGTCACGGGCTTTGAGATCGATATGTATGACAAGAAACTAAAGACAGTAAGTGCGGAGCTTAGCTTTGATGATTTTGTTGTGGTGCTAAATGGAGATGATCTTGTTTCCATAGATGAGCTCGTAAGTCAGGATGTAGTCGATATGGTTGAGTATGATGGAAAGCTATGCTCGGTTGTACTTAAAAAGGGGCATGGCTATCTGAGACTTGAGGATTTTGATTCCTATCTTGGGGGTATCATAGAGATAGGCGATATGGTGGCTCCTGTTGAGGAGGAGATGTTACTTACGGTTCCCGAGGGAGATTATGAGCTAAAGATCACAAAAAATGATCATAGTGGTACAAGGCTTGTGAGCATACCCAGAAATGAAGAGGTGAAGGTAAGTCTTGAGGCTCTTCAGATAGAGCCTGATAAGAAGGGGCAGTGTATCTTCGATATTACGCCAAAGGGCATAAAGCCTCAGGTTTATGTGGATGGTTCCCTTCTTGATCTTGAGAAGGATATCGAGCTTATTTACGGAAAGCACAGGATATTCATTAATTGTGAGGGATATGATGATTATTTGGCTTATTTCAATGTGGATCAGCCCTATAAGATATTTAAGTTCATATTGACTGCTGACGGATCGGGAGGTACTACAGAGGCAACTACAGCCGAGGAAGCTTCCTCTGAGGAAAGCTCTACAACAACGGTTCCGGCAACAACCACTGAAGAGGCGACCACAAGTGATGCTTCATCCACCACCGAAACAAGCGTTGCCACCACGGAAGAAGCCGAAACCACAGAGACCACTGAGACTACCACGGAAAGCTCGCCTACCGGTGATGTAAAGCATACTATCACTATTTCTGCCCCTGCCGGAGCAAAACTTTATGTGGATGGAAAATATGTTGGAAATACGCCGTGTAGCTTTACAAAAACGGCTGGAAGTCATATAATAACACTAACGCGTACGGGCTGCATGACGGTCAGCTATACGGTTACGGCAGTAGACAACGGACAGGATGATACGTATTCATTTGAAGAGCTTGAAGTCATAGGAAGCTCATTACTTACAGAATAAAAACGAGGAGGATAAGACGATGGATTACAAGGAGATATTTAAGGAGTGGCTTGAATCGGACACCTTTGATGAGGAGACAAAAGCAGAGCTTAAGGCTATCGAAGGTGATGAGAATGAGATCAAGGAAAGGTTTTATGCAGATCTGGAGTTCGGTACCGCAGGTCTTCGTGGCGTGATCGGAGCCGGCATCAATCGCATGAACAAGTATGTGGTAAGAAAGGCGACACAGGGTCTTGCCAATTATATTTTAAAGCAAGGTGTAAAGGATCCCGCTGTTGCTATTGCTTATGATTGTAGAAGGATGTCTCCTGAGTTTTCTCTTGAGGCTGCTCTTTGTCTTGCGGCAAACGGTATCAAGGCTTATCGTTTTGATTCTCTTCGCCCCACACCTGAGCTTTCATTTGCGGTAAGATATTTAAAGTGTATCGCAGGTATCAATATAACTGCCAGCCACAATCCCCCTGAATACAATGGCTACAAGGTATACTGGGAGGACGGCGCTCAGATCACACCTCCTCATGATACAGGCATCATGGCTGAGGTTAAGGCTATCACAGATTACAGTACCTGTAAGACTATTTCAGAGGAGGATGCGAGAGCAAAGGGACTTCTTGTGACCATCGGTGCGGATGTTGATGATCCTTACATCGCAGAGCTTAAGAAACAGATACTTCATCAGGACACCATAGATAAGTATGGCAAGGATATAAAGGTTGTTTATACACCTCTTCACGGTACAGGTAATATTCCTGCAAGAAGGATACTTAAGGAGATCGGCTTTGAGAACGTATATGTAGTTCCTGAGCAGGAGCTTCCCGATGGTGAGTTCCCCACAGTTTCATATCCCAATCCCGAGGCTAAGGAAGCATTTGAGCTTGCTCTTAAGCTTGCTAAGGAAAAGGATGCAGATCTTGTTCTTGCAACAGATCCCGATGCAGACAGACTTGGTGTATATGTAAAGGATGCAGAGGGCGAATACAGATGCTTGACCGGAAATATGTCAGGCTGTCTTCTTGCCGAGTATGAGATAAGTCAGAGAAAAGCATTAAATGGTGACAAGCTTCCTGAGGACGGTGCACTTATTAAGACCATCGTTACCTCCAACCTTGCAGATGAGATAGCAAAGGGCTACGGAGTAAAGCTTATCGAGGTCCTTACAGGCTTTAAGTGGATCGGAAAGGAGATCTTGGGCTTTGAGAATTCCGGAAAGGGTACATATCTCTTTGGATTTGAGGAGAGCTATGGCTGTCTTATCGGAACCCATGCAAGGGACAAGGATGCTATCGTAGCTGTGATGGCACTATGCGAGGCAGCAGCATTTTATAAGTCTCAGGGAAAGACTCTTTGGGATGCAATGATAGATATGTATGAGAAGTATGGCTATTGTATAGATGCTATCCAGTCAGTTACTATGAAGGGTATCGAGGGTCTCCAGAAGATCCAGGATATCATGAACACCCTTAGAACCAAGACCCCTTCTAAGATTGGAAAGTACGAGGTGGTTGAGGCCAGAGATTACAAGGCTGATACAGTGAAGAATTTAAAGACCGGCGAGGAAGGAAAGACAGGTCTTCCCTCATCAAATGTTCTTTACTATGACCTTTCTGATTCGGCATGGCTTTGCGTAAGACCTTCGGGAACCGAGCCCAAGATCAAGTTCTACTATGGTGTCAAGGGAAGTTCATTAGAGGATGCCAACGCATTGTCTGACGAGATGGGTAAGGCTGTACTTGCTATGATAGAAGAGATGAAATAATGGAGGCATAAGATGTCGATTATATCCTACAGGTCATACGCAAGGATCGACCTTGATTCCATAGTTCATAATATAAACGAAGTAAAGAAAAGGATCACACCGGATGTGAAGATATGTGCTGTGATAAAGGCTGACGCTTACGGTCACGGCGCCGTGGAGGTTGGGACAGCTCTTAGAAATAGTGTAGATTTTTACGGCGTTGCAACCATCGAGGAGGCGGTAGAGCTTCGTGATGCAGGGCTTATGCTTCCCATATTGATACTTGGCTACACCTTGCATGATAAGTATCCTGATGTTGTGAAATATGATGTGAGCCAGACAATATATAACTACGAGGATGCTTTGGCTTTGTCGAAGGAGGCAATAGCTCAGGGCAAAAAGGCAAGAGTTCACATCGCCCTTGATACAGGTATGACTCGTATAGGTTATATGCCTGTGGCAGAAAACGTTACAGAGGTTAAGAGGATCAAAGAGCTGACCGGTATCACTCTTGAGGGTCTTTTTACACATATGTCCTGCGCTGATATGACTGACAAAAGCTATACAAGGATGCAGATGGAACGCTATGATCATTTTGTGGAAATGCTTGATGAGGCAGGGATAGATATTCCTATAAAGCATCTTGCCAACAGCGCTGAGATAGAGGATTTTGAGGATCACAGATATGATATGGTCCGTTCCGGTATCATCACCTACGGACTATATCCTTCTGAAGAAGTTATAAAGAGGAATCTTGATCTTAAGCCTGCGCTTTCCTGGTATGCACATGTAGCCCATGTAAAGACAGTGCCTGCGGGAGTAGGAGTAAGCTATGGTGCAACCTATGTGACAAAGAAGGATACAAGGATAGCCACTATCACCTGTGGCTATGCCGATGGTTATCCAAGAAGTCTTTCCAATAAGGGCTATGTGCTGATACATGGTACCAGGTGCCCCATCAACGGAAGAGTGTGTATGGATCAGTTCATGGTGGATATAGGTGATGTAAAGGATGAGGTGAAGGTAGAGGATGTGGTTACCTTGATCGGCACTGATGGCAACGAACACATTTCTGTCGAGGAGATCGCAGATCTTGCCGGAAGCTTCAATTATGAATTTGTATGTGACATAAGTAAGAGAGTGAAAAGAGTTTATTAAGAGGATTAAAGGAGGAAATAGTAAATGGTTGATGTAACAAAAGCGACCTTTGATGAAGAGGTTTTGAAGGCATCGGGACTTGTGCTTGTTGATTTTTGGGCACCATGGTGTGGCCCCTGCAGGATGACGGGACCTGTGCTTGAGGCTATTGATTCGGAGAGAGATGATGTGAAGATCTGTAAGGTCAATGTGGATGACGAGGGCGAGCTTGCAGGTGAATACGGTATTATGAGCATACCTGCTCTTTTCTTTTTCAAGGACGGAAAGAAGGTCGGAGAGTCAATAGGATTTAGTCCCAAGGAGGAGCTTTCCGGTGTGATCGACAAGCTTAAATAGGAGAAACAGATAGCGGATGAATGTAGAAGAGATCATAAAAAAACTTGATGAGCTCTTTACGACCGGTAAAGGTGAAGAGGTAGCTTCCTACCTAGAAGATTGCCTGGCAGAAGCTGAAGAAAAAAATGATCAGGCTGCCAAGGCATTTCTTTTAAATGAGCTTATAGGTCATATGCGTTCTCTCGGAAGGCATGAGGACAGTATAGAGTACTCAAAAAAAGCTATAGAGCTTATGGAGGAGCTTGGGGTAAAGGATACCATGTCCTATGCCACAACTCTTTTGAATGTGGCGACGGCTTATCGGGCAGCAGGGCGATATGAAGAGGCTCTTTCTTATTATCAGGAAATGGTTCCCATTTACGAGAAGAATTTAAAGCCTGATGATTTTTTGATCGCCTCATACTCCAACAATGTGGGACTTCTCTATCAGGAGATGGGGGATTTTGAGAATGCCTGTCTGTGTCTTTCACATGCCATTGAGGTTGCAAAAAAGCATGAGGGAGCTGAGGGTGAGATAGCTACAAGCTATTCAAATCTCGGTATCTCAAAGGTGAGACTTGGAAAGCTTGATGAGGGTATTGCCTGCTTTAAAGAGGCTATGAGACTTTTTGAGAGTATCGGTGATACGGGATATCATTATGCGGCAGCGCTGTCCGGCATGGGCGAGGCTATGTATTGTCTTGATAAGTACAATGAGGCTATAGACTATTATAAAAAAGCGGCAGAGCATATAAAGGCAGTGTATGGTGAGAATGAAGCATACAAGCTTACCCTTCAAAATATCGAGGCTGTGAAGGCTGATCTGCCGGAGGGCTTTGTTCTTTCTGAACCGGAGGTGAAGGATTTGACTAAAGAAGAAATGATAGATAAGATCGCAAATATGGAGTGGATCTTTTTTGACAAGACCAGAAACGAAGGTGGAAGAGCAAGCTGTCAGGATGATTCGGAGACCTTCTTTATTATGAGGAAAAGTCAGTATATGACCTGGGATGATGAGCTTCTTAAAAGCTATCTCGATGACCTTATGATGTATGAAAAAGTGGGCGAGAATCCCATAGCATATAAGTATGGATATATGATGGAGACAACAACTCCTGAAAAGTTTGCGGAGATCAGGGATATACTTCCCCCAGTGGAACCCGAAAGAAGAGCCTTGGTTGACCAGATATGTAAGATACAGGTGGGCTGGCTTGAGGATTTTGCCGCTGAGGCACCCCATGTGGCAGGCAGAGGTCGTTCCATCCATACATCAGAGGATAATCCCGTCAATACCTCCGCAGAGACTTATCTTCGTGGTGAGCTTTTCACCTATTCGGATAAGACCCTGAAGCTTTACGGACAGATGATAGTAAGGTGCGCAAAGGATGGTGTGAATCTTAACAGGTGCATTATGGAGAATACTGTAAAGCTTTATGGCTATGAGAGTATAGAGGCTGCAGAAAAGGCATACTCATAGGTGTTTTTGAAAGGATAATATATGCAATACGGAAAGTATTTGGAAGAGGGAGATACCATAGGCTTTGTGGCACCTGCCTTTGGCTGCAATATCGAACCATATAAGAGCGCTTTTGAAAATGCGCTTACTACATTTGAAAATATGGGCTACCCTACAGCGGTGGGACCAAATTGTTTTTTAGGTGAAGGAGTAGGTATCAGCAATACTCCCGACAAATGCGCGCTGGAATTTGAGTTTTTCTATACCGGAGACGAGAGCAAGGTTCTTTTTTCCTGCGGTGGCGGCGAGCTGATGTGCGAGATCTTGCCAAGTGTAGATTATAAGGCGCTCAATTCGGCGGATGGTAAATGGTTTATCGGATATTCCGACAATACCAATCTGATCTATTCTCTTGAAACTATTTGTGACAAGGCAGCAATATATGGACCCTGTGCCCCTGCCTTTGGGCAGAAAAGATGGCATAAGTCTCTTGATTACAGCTTTGATATCATGTGCGGACGAAGTCCTGTTTCAAGGGGATATTTTGGAGGATATTTTGATGAGCTTATCTCGGATGACAAAGAGGGAGCCAGGAGATTTACGGTGATCCCTTTTGACCGATTCGAGAAAGAGAGTATGAAGGATGAAGAGCATCCCTTAGAGCCTTATAATTGTACGGAGGAGAATGTGATCAGGGTCTATCCTCGCGGAGTGATAGATGATGAATATAAGATCAATATGGCTGAGCAACATAGAATCGCTAAGGCTGAAACTGAGTTTGTGAGGAATGACGAGATCACAAGATTTTCCGGCAGGCTTATCGGAGGTTGCTTAGATTGCCTTGTGACTCTTCTTGGAACCCGCTTTGACAATACCAGACTCTTTTTGGAGAGATACAAGGATGACGGTTTTATCTGGTTTTTGGAGGCCTGTGATCTCAATGTGATGTCAATAAGGCGTGCCATCTGGCAAATGAAGAATGCGGAATGGTTTAAGTATGTGAAGGGCTTTCTGATAGGAAGACCGTTGGTTCACGGTCAGGAAATGATGGGACTTGATCAATATAATGCTGTTGTTGATGCCATAAAGGATCTATCAGTTCCTGTCATTATGGATCTTGATATAGGGCATATTCCTCCTGCGATGCCTCTTATTGCCGGAAGTATGGCAGAGGTGATAGCCACGGATAAGGGTGTGGGGATAAATATGTTCACAGCATAAGGAGGTAGCGATATGGATATGGAGAAGATTGAGAAGCTAAAGGAAATGATAGCTGACAGTAACAATATCGTATTCTTTGGTGGAGCAGGGGTTTCTACCGAGAGCGGTATTCCTGATTTCAGAAGTCAGGATGGGCTATATGCAATGAAATATAAGTATCCACCTGAGACTATCGTAAGTCATAGCTTCTATGTCAACAGGACGGATGAATTCTATGAGTTTTACAAGGACAAGATGCTCTTTCCCTTGGTTTCTCCCAATGCAGCCCACAAGGGTCTTGCAAAGCTTGAAAAAGAGGGAAAGCTAAAGGCGATAGTTACTCAGAATATCGATGGTCTTCATCAAAAGGCGGGAAGTAAGGTGGTTTACGAGCTTCATGGTTCGGTTCACAGAAACTATTGCACAAGGTGCCACAAGTTCTTTGATCTTGACTATATTGTGAAGTCTGATGGTATCCCCAAGTGTGACGATTGCGGTGGGATCATCAAGCCCGATGTAGTACTTTATGAGGAAGGCTTGGACGGCGCTACCATGAGAGGTGCAGTAGAAGCCATCAGTAAGGCTGATATGCTGATCATTGGCGGAACCTCCCTTGCCGTATATCCGGCAGCAGGTTTTATAGATTATTTCAAGGGCAAGTATTTGGTTATCATCAATAAGACTCCGAGCCCTCGCGATAAGTATGCGAATCTTGTGATCTCCGACAATATAGGAGAGGTATTTAAAGAGGCTGTGGGAGAGTAGTGTTTTGGATTTTGAACAAATGAATCGATGCACTGATGGATAAAAAAACACCGGAGCGTTTCTCTTTTTGAGAATTCTCCGGTGTTATTTTATTTTATATTACATGTATTATTGAAGGTGTTTTAAGATTATGAACGCTTATTAATTATTTTACCGTGACTTTAAGGGTATGTGTTTTAGTAAGGTTTTTGTAGTCCTTGTTTCCTGCAACCTTTACAGTAATTATAATTTTGTAGACTCCCTTGGGAAGTCCTTTTTTTACTGTTAGTTTTCCTGCATTACTGAGAGAAAAATATTTTTTCTGTTTGTTAGGTTTAATGGTGTATTTTACTTTTCCCTGGGGTTTAGTTGTTTTAACACAGGTAAATGATTTTCCTTTGGCCTTTAGTTGCTTAACCTTAAAGGTTTTGTTACTATAAAATTTGATTTTTGCGGTGTTTTTCTTCTTTTCTGTAGTTACTTTAGTAGGAGTTTGAACAGGTGTCTCTGCAACAGCTGTATCTGCAACGGGTGTAACGGTTGCAACCTGTGCTGTTGCTACAGGAATATCCTCAACTGCTTTGGTCTGTGCTTTAAAGTGACTGTCCTTGAATGTAGCTGTATAAGTGGTAATACCCTTTTTATCTGATGTTGGTTGGGTTGTAACAGCACTTGTGATCGTTCCTTCCTCTGTGATCTTGTTAGGACAATCCATTCTCGTGCAGGCAAGTGTGGCTGTACAAGTCTTGCCATCGCCACTCCAGGTGTAGGTAGGTTCACTATATTCATGACCGAGAGGATCAATAGCTGAGCCTTCTTTGATAACCACTCCGCAATCCTTGCATACTGTATCACCGGAGTAGCCCTTTAAAGTACAGGTAGCATCTACCTTATTCTTTACCTCTGTATTTGAGTGAGCGCAAGAGGTGTCTTTGATGCGGAATTTGTAGATGGTAGGATCTGCATCCCAGTCAGTTTGACCATTGTATTCTTCTATTGCGGATTCGTCTACAGTTACAAAGTCTTTGTAGCAGATATAAATGAGCTCATCTTCTAATTGTTTCTGAGTGATAGTCGAAGGATCTTGAATCTCTGTAAATGTTCCGTCAGTAATATTTTTAAGGTAGTATTTATAACCGGTAACTACTTCATTCGTCCATCTATAATTATAGTTGTTCGAAATAGTGAGCTCGTCATTATCAAACGAACTTTCTCTGTACAGAATTCTAGGATCAGTATCGTAATATCCTCCCTTTAATGTTAAATGAATGCCTGACCATTCAAGTGGCGCGCCGGTTCCTGGATCTTCTTCGTAGGGAGCGCGAGGAGGGTAAATGACAAATGTTTCCGAATGAATTCCCTTAATTTTAGCATTTCCTGAGATGGTTGCATCTATTGCACCTTGGCCTCCATTGTTAAAAAATACTCCTTCGACAAATTCTCCAGAACTGATATTGACAGTACCTCCATCACAACCAAAGAATTTTTTGTTTATGCCTCCCTTGAAGTTATAGGTGTCGCCTGTCCAAGGTTGGATGGAAATATTGATAATTCCGGTGGAATTGAAGGTTCCTGATATTTTGCTATTTACATGCATACCAGGATAAGTAGGCATATCTTTTGGTTGATCTTTTGATGTTAATGTACCATTGACGGTAAAAGAATGACCGTTAAGGTCCAAATTAAAATCTCCCACATTATCCCTTAATGTAACAGTTTCTCCTTCAGCTACTATCACATTCGAAAGCAGAGTTATTGTGCCTGATTCGGGTACATTTGTGAATGCATCCTGTAGAGTCGTATAGTTTGTGGTTTCATTTGAGTAGGGGTTATATACACTCGCCACATCCCCATCTGCCTTTACCCCTACGACAGGCATCAGGCATATCGCCATAATAAGCGTCATTATCACTGTTAATAGTTTCTTGATCGTTGTTTTCTTCGTCATAGACTTCTCCTTTCGTTCCCCTAAAACATTTTGTTACATACTGCTCCGTGGTTAAACCAAGCAGATATGATAATTCTACCAAATCCTTGGGTATCCCGCAATCCTTGTTTTATATTCGGCTAATGGGGGTGTTTATTCGGCTGAAAGTGTATTTATGAAACGGTTGTATAATGGGTGAGGATTTGGTATAATAACAACCGTAAAACAACACCTAAAGGTTGAAAAAAGCATTTGAAATGAGTTGGTAATATGGTTTTTACACATGTTCAAAACATAATTTTTAATAATAAACAAAATATCCCATGGAATGACGTTGAAAAATATTTAAAGGAGGTATAAGCATGATAGTAGAAGAAATAAGAAAAAAGAAAAAAGAGCTCGGTATATCCAATGCCAAGCTTTCGGAGCTTTCGGGTGTTCCCATTGGAACTGTGCAAAAGATCATGAGTGGAGAGACTGAAGCACCAAGATACAATACTATTCTTGCTTTGAATGCTGCTCTTGTCACATCTGAGAATGAAATAAAGCCGGAAAAGAGTGTTGATGATTATATGGGGATGTTTGTGGCAGAGCCCCAGGCAGCTTATGAATATACTCCCAAGGTCTCATGGGCATTCAACAAGCCTATAGGTGACAAGACCATAGATGATTATATGGCACTTCCGGAGGGAGCGAGGATCGAGCTTATAGACGGATATTTTTACAATATGGGAGCTCCTACAACGGTTCATCAGCTGATAGGCGGAGAGATTCATCGCCTATTAAAGAATCATGTTATGGAACACAAGGGCAAATGTATCCCCTTTATAGCTCCTACCGATGTTCAGATTGACAAGGACAACAAGACTATGCTCCAGCCCGATGTATTTGTGGTATGTAACAGGGATAAGATCACAAAAGCCCGGGTTGTCGGTGCGCCGGACTTTGTGGTGGAGATAGTTTCTCCAAGCAATACATTTACGAATATAGTTATCAAGCTTGCAAAATATAAGCATGCTGGTGTCAGAGAATACTGGATCGTTTTTCCTGAAGAGAAGGCGGTTATGGTTTATGTGTTTGCCCGATCAGAGGATCCCGCCATATATTCATTTGATGACGAGATACCTGTTGCTATCTGGGATGGACAGTGTAGCATAGATTTTACTGATATCTATGAGCAGGTAGAGTTCATGTATCAGGAGTGATCATTTATTGCAGCTCTGAATACTTACTATTAGGAGTAATCAAGCATCCTGTCTGCCCTTTAGTTTTTTGATGCTGTCATTTAGTTCTGCAACCTCTCTTTTGTATACCAGATATTGGAAGAGACATATGAGAATGTAGGCTACGATCATTGAAACTATCTGTATCAGATTGACCATACTCAATCCCGGAGTAAGCCAGCCATTTATTCTTCCGACTATGATATATGTGATCATTGTGAATACAAAATGAGTGGACGTAGATTTTACTATACTCCAACTCTCTATCTCATATACTATAGCTCCACCATTGCCTACCATGCCAAGAAGACCGGCGGTTAATAGTTCGATGAGGATGAGCTTTATGGATCTGCCGTCGTATGCGGCAGCAGGATTTGATAGGATGAAATCTCCGGAGCCGGTGGTAACTGCGGTTGCTATGATATTTATGACTACCGAGATCAGCATGCCGAGAGAGAAACCGATAGATGCTTTTAAGATAAACTTATTTTTGAGATTCATCAGTATCCCTCCTTCCTCCGTCGTAGGTCATCTTTAGCTTGTCACGAAGAGGCTTTACACATCTTCTGGCGACATAGCTTCGCACTCCGTTGTCAAACAGTACTCCGACTGTTCCTGTTATGTTAAAATCAAATGTGTCCACCTTGTAGAGATTGATGATCTCGGACTGAGATATCCTGAAGAATCTTTCATCATCTAAGACATCTTCATGCTTTGCCAGGGTTCCTTTTATGGAATAGGACATATCTTCTGTATCCAGCATGATATCTCGTCCCTCTGTCCTTATCCTATAGATATCTCGCTGCGAAATCACCTTCAATACACCTTTATCGTAAGCGGTGATGGGAGGATAATTTGTTCTTGTAATATTTTCAATAGCATAAATGATGTTGTCGACGAGCTTACTATCACCCTGGGTATGGATCTCCACCCTTGGATCTACAGCCTTTTCATCGATTACCACCTTAATATCTACCATGTCTGCCATGATCGTAACTTCCATTTCTAAATTCATTGGCTATACTGTTGCCACAGCTATTTTAGCTTATGAAGCTTTCATAGACAATACCCGAATGTATATACGGCTCAAATAGTCCGGTATTCGGTGAAATGTAAACTTTTTTTAAGTTGACCATTTAATAAGGCGGGAATATAATTACTACATCTATCATAAATTGGAGGTTATTATGAGAAAAAAAGTATTGAGTGTCATGCTGGCAATAGCTATGGCAGGAGCAACCTTTTCAGGATCGGGCACTACAGCATATGCAGGTGATTCAGAGGTTGTAAAGGTCATAGATGTGCCCGGAACAGCCGAAAGCGGAGCCGGATATATCTCTGTTAATGAGGAGATCACAACGGCATCAGGAAAGAGAAGAGTTATCTTAAATGGCTTAAAGGAAGGCAATAAGGAAGCAATGGTGAAGGCTATAGAAGCCAACTATAATGAGAGCGAGGATACTACACTAAAGTTTGTGAATAAAGCGCTTCCTGATGCGGAAAAATGGGACGCTGATGCCTTGCCTGAGAATGAGTACGATTCCAAGTTTTGCTGGGCTGCGACGATTTCCAATATGCTTTGGACATCGGGCTGGGCAGAGAAGATGAAGAGCCCTGATACCGGAAAGAATTTTACATCGGAGGATGAGTTGTTTACATTCTTTTCGGGAAGATTTGCCAATGGTGGCGGAGATATCAGGGTTGGTATTGATTGGTTTTTTGACGGAATATATTATTTTCCTTCCATCGGAAGTGACGCACAGATACTCTATCCTGATGATAAAACCAATGGTGTTCTTAGGAAATTCTATGTCCACAATGTCACTGAGCTTTTTAAGGTCAATCGCGATCTTTCACTCATTAAAGAGATTGAAAGGATTGATATGAATTCAGATAAACCTGCTGTCTTTTATGCCGGTATCTGTGATCTTCCGGATATAGAGGATTATGACGGAGGCTCAGGTCATGCAGTGACGGCTGTAGGTGCTGTTATCGATCCTGATGCCACCGCTGTTGAAGACAGATACAAGGCTATCATTATTGCTGATAGTGACAATGACGGTTCTTTGACGGCTTCTGAGAAGAAGATGAAGAATCCTTCTGTTGATCAAAAGCTTGAAGGAAAGATTGCACGTCCCAATTCATATACCATCTGTTATCTTGATGTATACAAGGATAAATTTGGAAAGAAACACTGGAGACTCAAGCATTATTTAACAAAGGGTGGCGAGGTCTGCCTTGATGCATTGGTAGCAATGCCCTATTATGACCAGAAGATCATTGATGCCAATATTGAGACTGAAGGTACAACCAATCCATTTAAGAACGTGGATCTGGCGGTTGAGAATGTGATCACTTCAGATTTAGAGGAAGCTCCAAGTCTCATAATGAAAAAGAAGAATGAGGTGATGAAGGATAGCTTCGGTGCTGATGAGAAGATCAACATGCATTATTACATTTCCAATAGGAGTTCCGTTGAGCTTACCAAGAAGTATACCGGTGGCAAAAAGATAAGAGTTGACTGGAAGCTTGTAAATGATAAGACCGGCAAGGTGGTAAGTAAGGGCACCGATTATCAAAAGCCGGATATTTATCTGCTTTTGGAGAACGGATATTCAAAGGTCTTGAATGAGAAGAACGGAAAGTTTTCAAAGCTTGCTCCGGGAAGCTATACCGTGTCTGTAAAGGTCAATGCTAAAAAGACCATTAAGGAAGCTTATTATCTAAACAATACGGAAACAACATTTTCATTTAAGGTTACAAAGACCAAGGCTACTCTGAATAAGAAGAGTGTTTCCTTAAAGGCCGGCAAGAGCGCGAAGCTTAAGATCAAGAATGGTACCGTTGTTAAATGGTCTTCTTCAAATGACAAGATCGTGACAGTAAAAGACGGAAAGGTAAAGGGCGTAAAGAAGGGAACCGCCAAGGTTACAGCTACTCTATATAGCGGCAGAAAGCTTACATGTAAGGTTACGGTAAAGTAATGAACAAAGAAAAAAAGACAGGTTATTGCGGGAAGCCCTGCTGTCTTTGCACCATAAGCAATTGCCAGGGGTGCAAGATCACGGGAGATATAGACCATTCCCGTTGTGAAAACTACAGATGTGCCATTAATAGGGAGTTACCCTATTGTTATCAATGCGTAGATTTCCCCTGTGACAAGGAGGCTATGTGTGATGTGGTAAATGTGGGATTTTCAAAGTTTCTGCAGATATTTACCATGGATGAGCTCCTTACCTATCTTGAACGAAATGAGAGAAACGGTATGTTATATCATTATCTCACAACCCTGAAGGGTGATTACCATAAAGCAAAGACGCCGGAGGATGTGATGAAATATATCCTTAAAGGGTCGGATGAGAACCTGTTGGAGTAGAAAAAAGCGTGATGGCTCGAAAACCATCACGCTTTTATTATTACGAAAATAATTATCTATCCCCAATGGGCACATACTCTCTCTTTGGAGCCACGCTCTTATATGCAGGTCTTATGATCTTGCCCTGGTTGATAAGTTCCTCCAACCTATGAGCGCTCCAACCTGCGATCCTCGCCACAGCAAAAAGAGGAGTGTAAATCTCGGGAGGAAGGTCAAGCATCGAATATATGAAGCCTGAGTAGAAGTCAATATTGGCGCTTACGCCCTTGTATATCTTTCTTTCCTCGCCGATCACCTGAGGTGCCAGTTTTTCAACAAGCTTGTAGAGCTCAAGCTCTTCTTCCTTGCCCTTTTCCTTTGCGATCTTGTCCACAGCTTTTTTAAGAGTTTCACATCTGGGATCCGAGATTGAATAAACTGCATGTCCCATACCGTAGATAAGACCTTCTCTGTCAAATGCTTCTCTGTGAAGAAGGGCACGAAGATATGCCTTGACTTCGTCAACATCTGTCCAGTCCTTGACAACTTCCTTCATATCATCAAACATCTTTACAACCTTGATGTTTGCTCCACCATGCTTGGGGCCCTTAAGTGAACCGAGAGATGCGGCTATGGCAGAATAGGTATCTGTTCCCGAAGAGCTTACTACATGCGTGGTAAAAGTAGAGTTATTACCGCCGCCGTGCTCTGCATGAAGCACAAGTGCAAGATCAAGAACTCTTGCCTCCAGCTCGGTATATCTCATATCCGGTCTTAACATAGTCAAAATATTCTCTGCCGTTGAAAGCTCAGGCTTTGGCGGATGAATATAAAGACTTGCCTTGTTATAATAATGATTGTATGCGCAATAACCGTATACTGTCAAAAGTGGAAATTGCGATATAAGCTGAATGCACTGACGAAGTACATTCGGTATAGAAGTATCATCGGGATTGGAATCATAGGCATAAAGCATAAGTACGCTTCGAGCAAGGGTATTCATCATATCCTTGCTTGGAGCCTTCATGATAACATCGCGGACGAATTTGTCCGGGAGTCTTCTGTTCTCTGTAAGTATCTCCTTGAAGGTCTGAAGCTTTCCACTGTCGGGCAGTTCACCAAACAATAAAAGATAAACCGTCTCCTCAAATCCAAAGCGGTTGTCCTTTGTAAATCCTGCTACGATATCCTCGACATCAATACCCTGATAGTAAAGCTTGCCCTCACAGGGGATCATCTCACCATCCTCTACTACATATGACTTGATCTTTGATACATCCGTAAGTCCTGCAAGCACGCCCTTACCATTGATATCTCTAAGCCCCCTCTTTACCTCGTACTTGACATAAAGCTCAGGATCGATGCTGTTTTTTGTCTTGCACTGCTCCGCAAGAGCATTAAGTGTTTTTTCTTCATCTAACTGCATTTTCATGTTGTTATCACTTCCCTCTATTATTTATTACTTCGCAAGCTAGTCTGTAGTATAACATAAAACTATGAAGCAATGCAAATAAATAACTTGATATTTAGTTTGATTTGGTATAGAATGTTGAGCATTGAGGGCTTAAACACATATATTAGGTAGAAAGCCCATTAATATTTTTATAAGGAGAACAAAGTTATGAGTGAAAACACACAAAGCTCAGGCGGATGGCGCACTAACAAATGGATCCGCGCCGCAATCCCTGCATTGCTTCTGCACTGCAGTATCGGTACTGTTTATTGCTGGTCGGTATTCTCACAGGAGATCGCTGATTACATCGGATTTTCAAAGGGAGCAACAGAATGGGCATTCTCATTTGCCATTTTCTTCCTTGGTATGTCAGCTGCCTTCCTTGGCAACATCGTAGAGAAGGACATTCACAAATCATCGCTTATTGCGACTATCTGCTTTACCCTTGGTATGTTGGGTACAGGATTCTTCATTTACTACGGCGGACAGAATAAGGGCAATGTACTTGCACTCGTTGGTATATATGTTTGCTACGGCTTTATCATGGGCGTAGGTCTTGGTACCGGTTATCTTTCACCGGTTAAGACATTGATGCTTTGGTTCCAGGATCGTAAGGGTCTTGCTACAGGACTTGCAGTTGCTGGTTTCGGTGCTGCCAAGGCTATCGCATCACCCATTATGCAGAGCATGCTTTCAAGCATGGGCGAGACCGGTATCTACAAGATGTTCTGGATACTCGGCTGTGTATATTTTGTAATGATGTTCATTGGTCACCTTCTTTTAAAGAAGCCTGAGGGATGGCATGAGCCTCAGAATTCATCTGAGAAGCCTTCGATCATGCAGGTATTAAAGACAAAGCCTTTAACCAACTACATCGGTATCTGGCTTATGTTCTACATCAATATCACCTGTGGTCTTGCACTTATCTCTCAAGAGAAGATGATCGTAAAGTGCTTAGGTCTTGGTGCTATGGTAGGTATCATTTCTTCAGTATCAGCTATCTTCAACGCAGGTGGTCGTTTAGGTTTTTCTGCATGGGCTGATTCACTTAAGGATAGAAATACTATCTACAAGCTGATATTCATTCTTTCAATCGCATTTACAGGTCTTGTAATACTTACAAGCGGTATCAAAAACGGCAATGGTAATACACTTCTTACAGCACTTGTTCTTGGACTTATCTTTATGGTAAATGCCGGATACGGCGGAGGATTCTCCAATGTACCTACACTTCTTTCAGACCACTATGGAATGGGAAGTATCAGTGCCATCCACGGTATCACACTTTCTGCATGGGCTTTCGCAGGTCTTTCAGGAAATCAGATGGCAACATGGATCGTAAATCATTTTGGCGAGTGGCAGGAGATCGATGTTCACGGAACATTGACCAAGGTAAATCCTACCGGATATCAGACAGTTCTTTTTGCTACCATCGCACTCTATATAGTAGCTCTTATCCTTTGCCTTGTGCTTGTTAAACCGAGCGGAAAGGCTGCCGAGGGCAAGTAATTAAAAATAGATAATTGAAAAAACATCTATGGCACAAATGTCATAGGTGTTTTTTGTCATCGGACATTTTCTTGAGTTAGTGGCCGGTGTGAGATAGGGAACTTTGGAATGGTAAATGGCATCAAAGCAGTGCCTTTATATTCGGTATTTTGTTTGTAAAAAAGAAAAACATATTGAGATGCGAAGACTGTTACATATCAATAGCCAAAAATGTTTGACATATTATTTGCTATGAGGTACGATAAACAATATCCTGTGCATGTCAAAGAAAAGGAGTTTTTTGATCATGGCAAATATGTATTCAACACCCATAGACATAATGAAAAGCAATATAAATACCTCGCATACCAAGGGTATTCTTCCTTTTGGGAAGCTGATCCTTTTAGGGCTTATGGGTGGTATATTCTTGGGACTCGGGGCAGCCTCCGGTATTACTGCAGCCTGCGGTGCTGCCAATGAGAGCAGTGCGAGACTTTTCAATTCTGCTGTATTCCCCATAGGACTTATGCTTATAAATGTATGTGGAGCGGAGGCCTTTGTCTCCAACGGAACTATGTCCATGGCTGTTTTAGATAGAGATATCACCTTTGGACAGATGCTTAGAAATCTGATCACTGTATTTGTTACCAATATAATCGGGGCGATGATAGTGGCAGCTCTTTACTTCCTGTCAGGAAATATGAGTCTTAACAACGGACTTTTGGGAGGATATTTCATAAAGATAGCTATTGATAAGCTTTCCTTTAGCCCACTTCAGGCCATAGCATCGGGGATACTTTGTGGCATACTTGTAAGTATGGCTACCATGATGTCCTGCTCTGTCAAGGAGATAGGCTCAAGACTTATTACAGTATGGTTTCCTGTATTTGCATTTATGGTGGCAGGCTTTTCACATTGTATAGCCAATCTGTTTTATATCTTTTCGGGACTACTTGCTGCAATGAATCCCGCATTTGCCATCAGAGCAGGAGAAAGCTATGGTGTGACGGCAGAACAGCTGATGGTGCTTAAATCTGCGGAGCTTATTAAAAATGTTATTTTTACATCCTTTGGAAATATCATAGGAGGCTCGCTGTTTGTAGGTGTTATATATTATTTTATTTACATCAAGGCGTGGCACGAAAAATAAAAACACACAATAAACACAATTTGTTGTAGAAAAAAACACAAAAATAATGTATCATACAAGGGTTGAAATACTATCATATATTTCAACCCTTTTTCATTGTCAAAAATACTACGGAGGTTTTATATCGTGATCGAGGTTAAGAATCTGACAAAGCGTTATGGAAACCGCACCGCTGTCGACAAGCTGAACTTTACAGTTGAGGACGGCGAGGTCATTGGTTTTTTGGGACCCAACGGTGCAGGTAAATCCACCACTATGAATATGCTTACCGGTTATCTTGCTCCCAGTGAAGGAGAGGTAATGATAAACGGTATCGATATTATGAAGAATCCGAAAAAAGCAAAGAAAAACATAGGATATCTTCCTGAGATACCGCCTCTTTACCCTGAAATGACGGTGGATGAATATCTTAAGTTTGTTATGGAGCTTAAAAGAGTTCCAAAGGCTGAAAGAAAGAATCAGCTGGACAGGATAAAAAATATGATCGGCCTTAACAGAGTCGGAGACAGGCTGATAAAGCATATTTCAAAGGGATATAGACAGAGAGTCGGACTTGCTCAGGCTATAGTGGGCTTTCCTGATATCATTATCCTTGACGAGCCCACAGTAGGACTTGATCCTAAGCAGATCATTGAGATCCGTGAGATGATCAGAGGCTTAGGTGAGAAGCATACCATTATTCTGAGCTCTCACATTCTTTCCGAGGTGGCTGCGGTCTGCGATAAGATCCTTGTTATTTCCAATGGTAAGATGGTTGCCTTTGATACTCCTGACAGACTTGAAGGAAGAGCAGAGGGTGAAACCTCTGTGAAGCTTTTGGTAAAGGGCGATAAGGATGCCGTGAGAGATGCCATAAAGGCAGTTGAGCATGTGGATTATGTAGAGCTCAATTCCTTTGATGCAGGACTTTCTCTTGGTAGCTATGTAGTCCATACCAAGGGTGTTTGGGATATCAGAGAGAAGCTTTTCTTTGCTCTTTCAGCTATCGAAACTCCTATACTTGAGATGAGCTTTTACAGAAAATCTCTGGAGGATATCTATCTTGAGCTTACGAAGGACAACATATCCGAGACTGAGGATATGGATTATGAGGATGCCTTTGGTGAGGAAGAGATGGAAGAGGTTGGCAATCTGGAGGAGCTTTATGAAGAGGCTGATGAAGAAGAAGATGGTTCTCAGTCTGAAGCTGCCGATGATGTTGAAGAAAATGATGAAACAGGAAAGGAGGAGAGCTGATGCGCGCAATATTTAAAAGAGAATTGAAGAGCTACTTTACAGGCGTGTTTGGATATCTGTTCTCGGCATTCCTGCTTTTCGTTGTAGGCCTGTATTTTACGGTTAATTGTCTTGTTCAGGCAAGTCCCTATTTTGGTTATGTGATCGGAAGTATTTCATTTGTGTTTATCATCGCTGTACCCCTCCTCACTATGAGAACCTTGGCTGAGGACAGGAAAATGAAAACGGATCAGCTTATCATGACAGCACCCGTTTCGGTAACGAGGATAGTACTTGGAAAGTATCTTGCTTTGGTTACGGTATTCTTTATACCCTGTGTATTGATCTGCCTGTATCCCCTTATTCTGGGACATTACGGTACCATCCCTTACACTATGGCATATAGCGCTATATTGGCATTTTTCTTATATGGCTGCACCTGCCTTTCTATTGGATTGTTCCTTTCGTCACTTACGGAGAATCCGATGCTTGCTGCGGTTTTGACCTTTGCGGTTCTTTTTGCCGATTATCTGGTGAGTGGTATCGGTTCAATATTTGGAAGTGAGTCAAATGCATCCTTCCTCGGTATCATGATGATCGCATTTGCATTTGCTATTGTATTCTTTATGCTTACCAAGAGCTTGCTTGCTGCCTTTGTTCTGATGCTTTTGCTTGGAACTGCGGCGGCTGTAACCTACAATCTAAAGCCTGAGCTTTTTACGGGGCTTATACAGAATGTTGCCGGTGCTCTTGATATCACAAAGAGAATGGATGACTTTATAAATGGTGTATTCAATCTCTCCAATATCATTTATTTTGTAACTGTGTCTGCTCTTTTCGTATTCCTGACTATTCAGTCGGTTGAGAAGAGACGTTGGAGCTAAGGAGGATAGAAAAATGAGTGAAAATAAAAATATCAATTCTTCCAAGGCTACAAAAAAGAAGTTCTTCAAGAAGGGACTTGGAAGCTTTACATTAAGTATCATTGCGATAGCGGCAGTTGTAGCGGTAAATATATTTGCTGTCAAGCTCCCTGCAAAATATAACAGTGTGGATATAAGTGACCAAAAGCTTTATACCCTTACGGAAAGAACTCTTGCAATATTGGAAAAGCTAAATGAAGATGTTACTCTTTATTATATTTCAAAGGATAACAGCACGGACGACATCCTTGCAAAGACCTTAAAGCAGTATGAGGCACATTGCTCTCATATAAAGCTTGAATATAAGGATCCGGAGCTCAATCCCACATTTACTGAGAAATATACAAGTGATGCCCTGGCAAATAACAGTATTATCGTAGAGTACGGTGAGAACTACAAGATCATCAACAATGCTGATATGTATTCCACCAACTATGATTACAATACCGGCCAGGAATATGTGACCGCCTTTGACGGTGAAGGTATCATAACCAGTGCCATTGCTCAGCTTGCGACCGGCAATATGCCTTTTGCTTATTTCCTGGTAGGCCATGATGAGCTTCAGATCGGTGATGATCTGAGAAAGGCTTTGGTAAAGGAAAATCTCGGGGTAAATGAGTTGAATCTGGTAACTGTCGACCAGGTGCCTTCAGATTGTAGGGTGCTCTTTATCGCAGGACCTGCCAAGGATCTTTCTGCCGAGGATCTGAAAAAGATAGAGGATTATATGGCTACAGGAGGCAATGTGATCACGGTTTCCTACTATGATACATCAGAGATGCCAAACTATAAAAAGCTATTAGAGGACTATGCGATTGGTGTGAGAGACGGTGTGATCTTTGAGGGTGATACCTCAAGATATATGGCTCAGAATCCCATTTATATCATTCCTGAGATCAACAATTCAGACTTTACAGCTGAGCTCGTTGGTGGCACTAATTATGTAATGACGCCCCGTGCATTTCCCCTTGTGAACAATGATAAGGATGATGATGAGTTTTATGTAGTGGAGCTTCTTTCGACAAGTGATCAGGCGTACTTAAAGACTGACCTTGAAAATATGGAAACCTATGAAAAGACGGAGAATGATGAGAGTGGTACCTTCAATGTGGCTCTGTCATCTACTAAGACTTCAGACGATGTTACTTCAAACCTGATAGCTATTTCATCGGAGGGAATCACAGATCCATCTGTCAACTCGGCTGTAGCCGGAGGCAATTACAATTTCATCATGTCGATAGTAAGTAAGCTGGTTGAGCATGAAACTATCATATCGATCCCTGAAAAGAGTATCACCTACAATTCAGTACCTATAAGCTCTGATAAGGTGATCTTCTGGAGAAATATAACAATGTTCATTGTTCCTATCGTATTCATACTTGCAGGTGGCATAGTATGGCTTAGACGTAGGAAGAGATAAAAAAAGAACTGCAGGCCTTGTGGGACCTGCAGTTTTTTGCTTTGATCAACCGCGCTTGGCGCGAGAGCTTTGAAAAGCGAAGATCTATTAATATATTCCGTCATCAAGATCATCGTAGTGACCGTCACCGTCACCCATGATCTCGCCTACACGCATCTTGCGCTTTTCCTTCATAGCCTCAACCTGCTTGTGGATCATCTCCTTTACATCTCTGGGATGCTTGATATTTCTAAGCTCAAGATCAGGGATGGTCTTGTCGGTTGATTTTACAATGACACTTCCAACTCCGAAGATTCTTTGGCCAAGAGTCATAGAAAGACTTATGTCTCTCACGCGGTAAAGAAGTATCTCATCAACCTTGAGGTTTAAAAGACCTGTCTCAAGAAAAAGTCTGTCTTCGCTCACGCTATATCTTGTGAATGAAATGGGAAGACCGAGATGTCTTTTTTTGTCAGTCCAGAGATATTCAATTGATGGTGCCTTATCAGCCATATCACTTTCCTCCGTAAAAATAAAATTTGGCAACTGCCCTTATAGGTTGATGATAAAGCATTTTTGTATAAAAGTCAAAGATAAAATGGATACAAGAGGCAAAATACCTTTTAACACCAACATCATAAACCTCTTGACAAATGGACATTTAGCTTTTATTCTGTTAGTTGTTTCAAAAAGCGCGGAGGTGGAAAGCGATGAAAAAAACATTTGTAACAAAAGAGCAGATAGATGAGATAGTAAAGACATATCCTACACCCTTTCATATCTATGATGAAAAGGGGATCAGAGAAAATGCGAGAAGATTGAAGGAGGCATTTTCATGGAATAAGGGATATAAAGAATTCTTTGCGGTAAAGGCAACTCCCAATCCTACCATTCTAAAGGTTTTGAAGGAGGAGGGCTGTGGAACTGATTGTTCTTCTCTTACCGAGCTTATGATGTCTGAAAAATGCGGTATTACCGGAAGGGAGATCATGTTCTCCTCAAATGATACTCCTGCTGAGGAGTTTGAGCTTGCAGCAAGGCTTGGAGCAACTATCAATCTTGATGATTTCACTCACATAGAATTTTTGAAGAAAACCTGTGGTATTCCTAAAAGAATATCATGTCGATTCAATCCCGGTGGAGTATTTTCACTCGGAACCGATATCATGGACAATCCCGGAGATGCTAAATATGGTATGACAAAGCCTCAGATCATAGAGGCCTATAAAAAGCTCAAGGAGTATGGAGCAGAGGAATTCGGTATGCATGCATTTTTGGCAAGCAATACCGTAACCAATGAATATTATCCTACTCTGGCTAAGATCCTTTTTGAGGTAGCGGTAGAGATCAAAGAGGCTACCGGTATTTCCTTAAGCTTTATCAATCTTTCGGGCGGTATAGGTATTCCTTATACACCTGATAAGGAGCCCAATGATATTAAAGTTATCGGTGAGGGTGTAAAAAAGGTATTTGAAGAGGTTTTGGTTCCTGCCGGACTTTCTGATGTGAGCATTTACACAGAGCTTGGAAGATATATGTTGGCTCCCTATGGACATCTTATCACAAAGGCAATTCATGAGAAGCATACTCATAAGGAGTATATAGGAGTTGACGCCTGTGCGGTAAATCTTATGCGTCCTGCTATGTATGGTGCTTACCACCATATAACCGTACTCGGTAAGGAGGATAAGCCCTGTGATCACAAGTATGATGTGACAGGCTCCCTTTGTGAGAATAATGACAAGTTTGCCATAGACAGAATGCTCCCTGAGATCGAAATGGGAGATATACTTGCTATACATGATACCGGTGCTCATGGTTTTGCCATGGGATATAATTATAACGGTAAATTAAAATCAGCCGAGCTTCTTCTTAGAGAGGATGGATCGGTACTTCAGATAAGGAGAGCGGAAACCCCTGAGGATTACTTTGCTACACTTGAAGGCTTCTGGGATCTGAAGGTATAAGAAAAAAGAGAGTTGAACAGCAATTGTTCAGCTCTCTTTTTTTATATTCTGATACTACGGATCGCTTTGTTGCTTTAAAGCTCCCACAATCCTTTTATCATCATATCTTCTCAGGCTCCGGATAATCAACACCCTGTGTGTCGACTGTTACGGTTTTGATCCTCTGAACCTCAACAGGCTTGTCATCCCACATGGATGTCTTGGTTTCTGCAATCTTGTTTACTACATCGATACCGTCGATGATCTTTCCGAAGGCTGCATAAGCTCCATCAAGGTGAGGTGAGGTCTCGTGCATAATGAAAAACTGTGAGCCTGCTGAATCCGGATCCATAGCTCTTGCCATTGAAAGAACTCCGGGAGTGTGCTTTAAGTCGTTCTTAAAACCATTTTGTGAAAATTCGCCCTTGATGGAATAACCGGGATCTCCGGTTCCATTGCCAAGAGGACAGCCGCCCTGTATCATAAAGCCCTTGATAACTCTGTGAAATGTGAGGCCGTCATAGAATTGATGATTGATCAGCGAAATGAAATTGTTGACCGTGTTAGGGGCGATATCGGGATAGAGCTCAAATGTCATTGTATCGCCGTTTTCCATGGTCATTGTTACTATAGGGTTTGCCATGATTAAGTTCCTTTCTGTTTGTGTTTTTGTTTACTATAACCGATATTTCATAATTGCACAAGATTTTTTATTTTGATAAAATAAATCAGCGGACAGTTTTATTAAAAAGTTACGAAATTTCAATACATTTATTGATTTTTTTAGGGAAAAGTGGTATGATATGTAAGTCGATTTTTGTGCAATTTTTGCTTGAAATAAAAGGACTAACCATGTAATCGGGGAAGGAGTATATGGACAATGAGAGAATTGCTATTTAAGGGTTATGAAGAAGACGGAAAGAAGGTTCTGATCTACGAGCTTCCGGAGGAAGGCGATCTTGATGAAACGACCTTGGATCTTTGTGAGGCAGGTGAGCTTTCATGTGTAGTTCCCACAAAATATGTGGATGATGCGGATGCATTTTACTATGATCTCGATGGATGCAAAACCTTTAGCAAGGCGCTTAAGGGAGAGGTCGATTCCTCTGATGTGCTTGAGCTTTTATATAGCTTTGCTATGGGACTGAGTGAATTGAAGGAGAAGGATGTTCCTCTTCAGCATCTTGTGCTCCATAGGGATTTTGTATATGTTGACAGGATGAGCATGCAGGTTAAGCTTATGCTTATTCCTATGACAGATGATGCCGATGTCAATGCTGTTGATGAGATAGCGAAGTTTATCAGGGTTACACTAGCAAGTCTTTGTTACAATATCAATGAAGACGGTACTTATGTCACCAATCTTTTGACTCTTGTCAATACACCGGATCAGTTCAATGTGAATTTCCTTGTGAACTGTTTACAGGAGTTGATGGATATCTACAAGCTTGATTACAATTCAGACTCATACGGCGGATATGTTGATTCGGTAGAAGCTGTTGAGGATGAAGATATAGCAACGGTTGATCCTTCTGTTCTTGAGGATGCTGCTCCTGAAGAGTATGCAGAGGAAGCTCCTTCTGAGGAGGTTTCTGTTTCCGAGACCTATGAGGAGACCGCGGAAGAGTATGAGACGGCTGCTCCTGAAACCTATGAGGAAACACCTGCTACCGAAGCATACGAGGAAACTCCTTCTGAGGAAAGCTATGAAGAGGTGCCTGTTTCCGATACATACGAAGATGTTCCTTCTGAGGAGGAAGTACCCGTAGAAGAGACTGTTACTCCTGTTGAGCCCGGTATCGCCAGAGCTGCCGAGGTAGGAGGAAGAAAGAAGTTTGGAAGAAAGCCCATGAGTGCGGTATCTGCAGTTTATGATGATGCATCCGATGCTCAGGCAGAGGATGAGGATGATGCAGATAAGACAGAGGCACTTTCAGTTGATGAGCAGCAGAAGGAAGCTCTAAGAAAGATTGCTGAGGCTGAGGCTGTTTCACCCTTCAAGGATGATGAGGATACAGAGAGACAGAGATTTGAGCTTGATGATATGGACGGCATCACAGAGAATCTTCGTCCCATAGAGATATCAATACCTGATGGCAGAAAGCCAAGACATTCCTCAGTGTTTGAACCATCGCTTGATGGTGGTGACGGAGAAGAGGATGGCTACAGAGAGAAGATATCCATGAGAAAGAAACCTAGGAATCCTACAGCTTCGAATCGTGTAGCTCAGGCAGAGGCAGCCAAGGAAGAAGAGAAGAAGGAACAGCAGGCACAAGAGGAAGCAGCTATACTTCCCAAGGTCAATCCTTACCTCATCAGAGTGAATACCAACGAAAGGATCATGATCACGAAGCAGACCTTCAAAATCGGAAAGGCAAGTTTCGGTATGGATTATTCGGTAGGAGACAATGGAGCTATCAGCCGAAATCACTGCACTATTTTTGCAAAGGATGGCGTTTACTACATCCGTGACAACAAGTCAACCAACCATACATATGTGAACGGTGTTATGGTGAAGATCGGACAGGATGCGGTGCTTACCCACGAGTCAAAGGTAGTGCTTGCGGATGAAGAGTTTATTTTCAAGTTGAATTAAAAATAATTATTATACAATGGTTGAAGGGCGGTCATGAAAATGATTGCCCTTTTATCGCGATAAAGGAGAGTATTATGCAAGGACCAAAAAAAGCAGTTGTATTTGATATGGATGGAGTGCTTTTAGACACGGAAAAACTTTACCGTATGCATTGGAAAAAGGCCGGAATGGAGATGGGTAGGACAGCGGCAGAGATGGACAGTATTTGTGAGCGTGTTGCCGGCGGTACGAAGGACAATACAAAGAGAGTCTTTGCCGAAGCCTTCGGAGAGGATTTTCCATATATGGAATGCAGAAAACGCTGTTATGAAATGATGGGCGAATATATTGAGAAGAATGGCGTTGAACTAAAGCCCTATGTAAAAGAGATATTTGCCCATCTTAAAGAGAACAGGATCAAGATAGCTCTTGCTACCTCTACGGCCAGAGAGATGGCAAGTGAAAGATTGAAATCAGTGGGTATCTTTGACGATTTTGATGCCATGGTATTTGGAGATATGATCGAGCACGGAAAGCCTGCTCCTGATATCTATCTTAAGGCCTGCGAGCTTCTTGATGTGGCTCCGGAGGATGCTATAGGAGTTGAGGATTCCATAAACGGTGTTCATTCCTGTCATGCTGCGGGATTATATACTGTTATGGTCATTGATCTTATTAAGCCTACAAAGGAGCTTTTTCCGTATTGTAATCAGATATATGCATCCTTAAAAGAGATGCTTCCCTTGGTTTAGGAGGTTTGTTATGGACAAAAATATGCATATGCTCGTTCTCGTATTGAAGCATGTAGAGCTTATTGATGAGCTTATTAAGGAGTTGGTAGAAGAGGGTATCCATGGCGGAACAATTTTGGAGAGTACAGGTATGGCAAGCGTCATTGAGAATTTTGATGACTTTCCTATGTTTGGCATACTTAGAAGGATCATGGAGACTGAGGATGAGAAGGAATCAAGTCGTACTCTGTTTTTTGTCGTTGATGATGATGATCTCGTTAAGGCAAAGAAGACCATAAGGAGAGTGACCGGAGATTTAAGTAAGCCAAACACTGGTATTATGTTTTCTATTCCTGTGGAAGGCGTGGAAGGACTAGGTGAATAAAAATGGAGCTCAATGTTTTAACTTATATTTCAATATTGCTTGCCGCAGCTTTGATCGCCGGTAAGATAGTAAAGCAGGTAAAGCTTCCCAATGTTACCGGCTATCTGGTGATGGGGATCATCATAGGCCCTCATTGTTTGTCCATTCTTGATTCAGAGATTGTTTCAAAGTTGTCCATAGTCAGCGATATGGCATTGGGCTTTATTGCATTTTCCATTGGTGCGGAATTTTCTATAAAGTACTTAAGAAAGGTTGGAAAATCGCCCATAGTGATCACTATATTTGAGGCGTGCACAGCGACTCTTTTGGTTGACACCATCCTTCTTTTGCTTGGCTATGATCTGACGCTTTCACTTTCTATAGGTGCCATAGCTTCGGCAACTGCGGCAGCTTCGACTCTTATGATAGTAAAGCAGTATAAGGCAAAGGGCCCTGTGACCAATACCCTTCTTCCGGTGGTTGCCATGGATGACGCTGTGGCCTTGATGGCCTTTGGTATCTCTATGTCTGTTGCGAAGATCATAAGCTCGGGAAAGGTATCCCTTGAGACCTTTTTAAATCCGGTAAAGGAGATTTTTGGAGCTCTTCTTTTTGGTGCTGCTATGGGTATAATCTTTACTTTTCTTGTGAAGCTTTACACCGGAAGGGGCAACAGGCTTGCCGTGACCATTGCCATGACGTTTCTTTGCGTGGGAATATCGGATATGGTGGGCTTTTCCTCACTTCTTGCCTGTATGATGATGAGTGCGGTTTTTGCCAATCTTTCAAATTATACCGAAAAGATATTTGAGCCCTTAGACAGGATGACTCCTCCTATATATATGATGTTTTTTATTATATCAGGAGCAACTCTTGATATCTCCATTATCCCGAAGATAGGGATTATTGGTGTAGTATATGTGGTTTTCAGGGTTTGCGGAAAGATACTTGGTGCAAATATAGGAGCAAGACTTTCACATGCAGATCCGAAGGTTAGGAGATATTTAGGACTTACCCTTATCCCTCAGGAGGGAGTAGCTATAGGACTTGTAACAGTTGCCAAGGGAGTATTTCCTGAATATGGAAATACCATCCAGACTGTGGTTCTTTGCGGTATTGTGATCTATGAACTTTTGGGACCTATGATCACTAAGCAGACACTTAAAGCGGCCGGAGAATTGAATGCATAATTGATTCGTGGTAAGGGATGCACTTGAATGAAGGTTTCGAAGTGGTTTTAGGTTGCGTGTATTATTAATATATTTCAGGTATGTCCATCATGATAACTTCATTTTTTCTATCAAGTGCGATCACTATCATAGCGGCAGAAACACCATATATACCTGCAAGACAGTTTATAAGATATGCGGGAATATTGCGTCTGAGATTTTCATAGTTGGAATATGTTGAGACGGCGACATTGAGTTTTGATGCGATTTCCTTTTGTGTGAGATCATGATCCTCTCTGAGATCTCGGAGTATATTTTCTTCTTTTGTCGGTTTCATAGTTAAGCCTTCTTTCTTCAGTAAATATTATTAGTGTAAACGAGGGTGAAGACCCCTATAACTTTATATTATAGCGATCAAAGCTTTGTATTACATTATCTCTTGAGATAGAAATAAGGTAATGTGATGCAAAAAATGTCGGTTGTTTTTGGTGTGGTTTTAATGTAAAATAAAAAAATGAATGCGCTCTATTTGGGCGGTGCTGTTTGTTTTTATTTGGAGGTTAATTATGCGAGGTTTATTAGAATTTGGTAGTAGGGTTTTGTCTTGGCTTATCACATTGACTATGTTTTTTTCATTGATTGTTGTTCCGTATGATGTCAAGGCAGCTGATGGAGATAAGCATACTGTGACCGGAGCTACCGATTCTACAAAACCTGTTTATGTGGAATTGGCTGCAGAAAAAACAATTCCTTCAGGTACTTGGGGCGCTAATAGTCCTTCAGTTGATCTGACTCAATACAAGGTAACAGTTTACAACAATAGTCAGACAACCATAAGCGATTGGAAGGTTACCATAGAAACCTCCGACGCTTCAAGCTGGAATGCAGGATGGAATGGAGCAACCAGAGCGGATGGCTCGAATACTGTTACTATTGGAACTGTTAAGTCGGATGGGGATAGTGGAGTGTGGCAAAATAATGTAATAAAAGCAGGAGATACGGCAACAGGTTCGGGTTTTCAGATTGCGGCTTCTGCTATAAATGGCGCAACTGTTACCATTGAATACACTGAAGGTGAAGGTACGGGAGAGGTATCAGAGGACACTTCAGGAGGTGGGAATTCCTCCGGTGGAGGTTCAACCTATGATGGAAGTAATATCGGTTCTATAGATACATCCAAGAATTACAACTTCGCAAAGCTTTTGCAACTCTCTTTATATTTTTATGATGCAAATATGTGTGGAGAGGGTGTTGAAGCAAACTCTCTATGTTCTAAAACAAACAATGGGGGAAATGGATGGAGAGGAAATTGCCATGTAAATGATAGCTTTTCGTATGATGGGAAGACCTATAAGGTGACAGGAGGCTATCATGATGCGGGGGATCATGTGAAGTTCGGGCTTCCTGCAGCTCAGGCTTTTACAGGCCTTGGTCTGGGATATATGGAGTTTAAAGAAGCATATAATGAGCTTGGTCAGACAGGGCATTTTAAAAATATATTGGATTATTATTGTGATTATATTAGAAAATGTACTGTTATAGGAGATGACGGAAAGGTCAAGGCTTTTTGTTATCAGGTCGGTCATGGCGATCCTGATCATGCCAAATGGGATTCACCGGAGGTTGAAGATGAAAATGCAACAGATAGAAAGTACATTCTTGTTGCTACTTCATCAAATCCTGCAACAGATATAGTAGGCGAGACAGCTGCGGCGTTGGCGGCAAATTATATCAATTTTGGAGACGAAAAGGATCTTGAATATGCTGAGGCTCTGTTTGAATTTGCACGAGTCAATACTAAAGGGATAGGTGAAAAGGATGGAACCTTCTATGCCTCATCCTCGTGGGATGATGATTATTGTCTTGCGGCTGCCCTTTTATATAAAGCAACAAAGAAGGAAATCTATAAGACCGAGTATAATTCCAATAAATCAAATCTTGCCAACAAGAGCTCTGAGCCCTTTGGTTGGGATAATACTTATCAGGCTGCTGTTCTTTATGCTCCGGAAAAGAGTGCCAATGATATTCAAAAGCTTCAATCATATTTGAATGGCTATGCCAATAAAAGTCAAAACTCATATTACTGTCATAATTCATGGGGTTCTGCAAGGATAAACTGCAATATCCAATTGATGATGATATTTGATAAGTATAATAATACTGATACATATACCACCTGGTGCAGATATCAGATGAGCCTTATACTTGGAGGTAATTCTACAGGAAAAAATCTTGTGTGTGGCTACAATGGAGACTCTCCTGTTAAGCCTCACCATAGAGCAGCTTCGGGATACGGAGGCTGGGATGGCTTCAATGCCAACGCAGATCAAAAATACACCTTATATGGTGCACTGGTGGGTGGACCCTCCGACAGTAACTTTTCATCATACAAGGATGTAGTCAATGATGCTGTATCAAATGAAGTAACCCTTGATTACAATGCCGGTATGGTTGGAGCTGCCGCCGCCCTTTACTTGAAGCATAAAGATAGCACGGATGCAGGCTATAATGAGCAGACAATATTAGCTGATTTTTATAGTGAGACAGGAGCTTCAGAACAGCCTTCTGAAAGCTTGGCGAAGCTTAGCTTGACAAAAAATCTTAGCTTTGATGATCAGTCATATGGATATGCTTCCGTGTCTAAAAAGATAACCATAGCGAATGAGGGAAGTGCTGATGCTACTTCAATTTCGGCTGTGCTTACCAAAGGAACCTCAAGTCCCTTTACCATCGGCAATCTGTCTGCAAATCTCGAGAAATCGAAGAGTACTGATCTGACGGTATCCTTAAAGGCGGGGCTTGGAGCATCTGAGCTTGCTTATACCGATACATTGACCATAACATATAATAACGGAAAAGAAGATAAATCTGTATCTGTTTCATTATCCGTAAAGGTTGTTAAGGCGGCAAATGGCGCAGTGATCGGTGATATATCTGCAGTAACTACAAAGAATAATGTTGAGGTTACAGCTTCAGCCGGAAACAATGTGAAGCTTGAATATGCAATGGTAAAAGCCGGTGAGTCTATAGCCGGTGCAACATGGTCTGAGACTTCAAATCTGTCTGCAGATCCCTTTACTAAATATGATGTTTATGTCAGGACAGCGGCAACAGATAATTATAATGCCGGAACTCCCAAGAAGCTCTCAGATGTTCTCACCATGGTTTCGGATATTTATACCATTGATCTTTCAAGGATCACATCCGCTGATTGCGATTATGTCAAGGCGTTAAGAGAAAAGAGTGACGGTGCCTCAAGTATAATTGTTGCGGAAGTATCAGATGGACTTAGTATAACCTTTAATGAATCTTCGAAGATATATACCATTGAGGGTGATAACGATAAAGCTATTGTCAATACCAATGGTATTAGTGAGATCAATCTTAAAAATACGCAATTAAAAAAGCTTAATGTCAAAGCCGGTGATCTGGCTATCAAGGTAACCGATGTCTCCAATACGATAGCAGAGGGAATTGCATCTGATGATGGAAAGAATCTGATCATCACATCTGAGAATGAAACAGGAAAGCTTACGGTAAGCGACAAGGGAATCGTATCAGGAAATATTACTATGTCCTCTGTGATCTTGGATGTATCAAATTCCAATGGTGCAGGAATAAATGCTGAGGAAATATGCATCGGGAAAAATGGTTTGATGGAGGTTTACGCATCGGGAAATGGGATCCTTGCAACAGGTCTTAATATGTCCGGTACAAGCCTCTCTGTTGAGACAACAAGCAAAACGGAAAGTGTGATAAGTGTAACCGGTGATATAGCTGTAAATACCGGAATTATCGATATAGTAAAGCCTTCAGATAATACAAAGGAAGATATCTCCGGGAAAATCATTATGATAAATGATGCAGCCAATCTGACAAATGGAGATATTACATACAGCGTTCCACCTGTAAATCAGAATGGTGAAACTCCACAAAGCGGCATCGAGCTTGTGTTCAATAAGAAGGATGGAACAAAATATCAATCGATAAATGTAAAGGTAGCTACCTATTCCCTGAAATCAATATCCGACATAGTAATAAACGATGAGACCGTCAATGTACCGGGATATGATCTGTCCTGGAGAGATCATAATGGCATGGATTATTCCACAGACGCAAATGTAACGATTTCGGAAGGCCTGATTTTTACAATGGTTTGGACAGAAAATGCCGAAACAAAAGCAAAGCGTGAGGAAGCGGAAAGAATTGCCGAAGAAGCAAGGAAAGCAGAGGAAGCAAAGAAGGCTGAAGAGGCAAGGAAAGCCGAAGAGGCAAGGAAGGCTGAGGAAGCAAGGAAAGCTGCAGAAACAGGAAATTCTTCAGAGACGAAAAAAACTGACGAATCGAAAAAAATCGAAGATACAAGCAAAACTGTAGAACCGGTAAAAGTCGAGGAAACAACGGCTTTTATTGAAGAAAAGAAACTTGAGGAGTCAAAAACAACATCTTCAGAAAAGACCAAAGATAAGTCTTCAGATACAAAAAAGAATAAGAAGAGCCTTACAGTCTTAAAGATCGGTGACAATGTTAAGGTAATAAAGAAGAACGCATATAAGGGATATACGGCGCTAAAGACTATCATTATTGGAAAGAATGTAAGAACTATAGAAGCAGGTGCCTTTAGCGGTTGTAAGTCAGTGACTAAGATCATTATAAAGAGCAAGAAAATCAAAAGGATCGGAAGTAAGGCCTTTAAGGGCGTTGGAGCTAAAAAATACAGTAGCCTAAAGGTGACTGTACCCAAAAAGAAGCTGACTCTTTATAAGATGTTTCTTAGAAAAGCGGGGCTTTCAAAAAAAGCAAAGGTAAAAAAGTAGATGGGAGGAAAAAGCTTTGATCAGATATCTTGAAGCAGATGAGAGAGGGAAAATAAGAGAGCTCTATGACGCTGAGATTAATGTGTCAAAGGAGCTTTCAGATTATTATTTTTCAGATTATCTGAAGAATAATACCACCAGACAGCTTGTATATGAGGAGAATGGCGAGATTACTGCCTTTATCTCTATTCATATCAAAAAATGGTGGGTTCAGGGAAATATGGAGGAGCGAAATGCCTTTGGAATGACCGAAGAGCATGGTAATTGGCAGGAGCTTTATCATCAGGCTGATGCCTGGTATCTTTACGCTATCGCGGATAAGGATGAAGGTAGGTCGCGGATAGGCGAGCTCATAAAAAGAGTGCTTTCAGATGCTGAGGATGAAAAGGTGGAATTTCTCTACCTGATGCCTGATGATCCGAGAAACTATACGCCCTTTGGTTTTTCAATGTTAAACGGAGTCTGTGACTGGCGTTTTGAGGTGGATGAGCTTACCAGAAAAGAGGATTATACAATAAAGAAACTTTCGGAGATAGAGAACAAGGAAGAGATCTTCGAGGCTATGGCGAGGGTGTATAAGGAAGCTCAAACAGGAGCGCAGTATGACGCATTTCTTGAAAAAACTGCTGAGTATTATGCCGGTGTTTTCAGAAGGCTTCTATTAAAGCACGGAGATATCTTCTTGCTTTATGAAAATAACAGACTTTCAGGTTTTGCTGAGGGTGATTTCAAAATGGGTGGCTTTCGCTTTACGGAGGTTATCACCATAGGCCACGAGGATATGATAAGGTCTCTTAGAGCCTTTAGTTCCTATGAGAACCTTTCAGAGATCAGACTTCGTCAAAATGCCGTGATGTTGTATGATGGAAGCAATGATGCGAAGTGGATCAATCGCACGGGATTTTTGGATAAGCTATAAAAAATAAGCCCGAAGGGAAAGCTTCGGGCTTATAATTACAAAGGATAATGCTATGGGAACTACAAATTGCGATGATTGCATGTATTATGAATATGATGAGGAGTTTGAATATTATTCCTGCGGGATGGATCTTGATGAAGACGATACTGCCAGGTTTCTTTCCGGCATGCCCTTCACTTGCCCATTTTATAAATGCGGTGATGAATATCAGATAGTTAAGCATCAGATGTGAACAACTACGCCATTACAACCTGATTCTTTCCGGAATTCTTGCCCTTGTAGAGACAAATATCTGCCTTCTGTACCATAGAACGGATATTGTCTCCTTTTTTGTATCCAGATATCCCAAGTGTCATGGTAACCTTGATCTTCTTGCCGTCTACAGTGGTGACGGCATCTTCTACATCCTGTCTGATACGTTCAGCAGCAGAATAGGCAACTTTATTGTCGGCCTTTATAAGGATCAGCATTTCTTCGCCACCCCACCTGCAAACTATATCTTCTTCTCTAACACTGTTTACCAGAATGTCGGATATCTTCACCAATACTTCATCACCTGCAGCATGACCATAGGTATCATTAACATGTTTAAAGTTGTCTATGTCTGTCATGATGATGCTGAAGGTTTCGTCCTGCTCTATGGCTTTTTCCAATGCTTCTTTTAGATGGGTGTTCATGCTTCGCCTGTTTAGTAGCTTTGTGAGCGGATCAAAATTGGCAAGCTTCTCTAAAGAGGTGTTTTCGCTCTCAAGATTGTGTTGCATATAGGCCACCTCTACCGTGAAAAGAACTGAGATGATCCATACGTATGAGAAAGCCATAAGAGTGTTGAAGTAATATAAAAGTGTAGTTCCGCTTTCCGGAAGATCTATGCCCAAAAGAGGGGGATTGTTTCGTACAAATATCAATGTTACGAAGTATGCTATAAAAGTCATAAGCGAAATAAAAGATGGTATCTTGGCACTTCTTGTTTCGGCGGGAGTTGTATAGCTGATATAAAAAGCTAAAGGAAGCATTGTGATGGTATATATCATGAATCCGAAATCCCAGCCTATAAGTGTTGTGGCTATTATTGAGTGAAACATGATCTCTATGTATGCTGAAATAAAGAGTGCTCTAAGTTTTTTTGATCGACCGAAAAGGTAGGCTACGATCATATAGAAAATGACTGCCAACATATTGTAAATGAAAAGTATATTGACTCTTAAAGCGAAAAATGCGGAAGCATAGATAAGGTGAACCAATCCGATCATTCCGGATATAGTCTGATACTTGATCCTATTGTCGATGGTTCGCTTTCCGGAGAAGAGCTGCCTGATTATATTTAAGAATTCCTGCATGTGATTCCCCTTTCCGAAAAGCAGAAAAATCGAGTAACTAACAGCTATTATAATTGGAAAAATGAAATAATTCAATAGTAAATGTAATTCTTTCCTTGACACAAAAGTTTAAATATGTTACTTTATCTTTATCAATTTTATAAGCCAAAAGGCTGTGATGGGGAATAGTAGTGTTTCCGAGGATTTCAGAGAGCTGTCGGCAGGTGTGAGACAGTATCCAAAGCTTCATGAACTCGCCTCTGAGCCGCCCGCCAAAAGCGAAAGTGAGTAGACCGGGACGGGAGCCGACCGTAACATCGGCAGGATATATATGTATTCGTAAAGAGCATACATTTGTATGAATTAGAGTGGTACCGCGTAAGTTTTACCTTGCGTCTCTAAGTAGTTAGAGATGTGGGGTTTCTTTTTTGCTATAGGAAACCTCACCGAATTCAAAAAATGGAGGTAGCGTTATGAAGAATTACACAAAGTATCAAAGAGGGTATTATATGCCCCCCACAGAATGTCTTGATTGGGCAAAGAAGGAATATGTTGACAAGGCTCCCGCATGGTGCAGTGTTGATCTGAGAGATGGAAATCAGGCTCTGATCATCCCTATGAGCCTTGATGAAAAGCTTGAGTTTTATGAGAATCTTGTGAAGATCGGTTTCAAGGAGATCGAGATCGGTTTCCCTGCGGCAAGTGAAACAGAGTACGAATTTTGTCGCACACTTATCGAGAAGAATATGATTCCTGATGATGTCACCATTCAGGTGCTGACTCAGGCAAGACCTCACATTATAGAGAAGACTTTTGAGGCGATAAAGGGTGTGAAGGATACCAATTGTATAGTTCACCTTTACAATTCCACCTCATTTGCCCAGAGACAACAGGTATTTAAGAAATCAAAAGAAGAGATATTAAAGATTGCGGTAGAGGGCGCAAAGCTTTTAAATGAGCTGGCTGACAAGCACGGTATGAAGTACAGGTTTGAGTATTCTCCCGAGAGTTTTACGGGAACAGAGCCTGAGTATGCTCTTGAAGTTTGCAATGCTGTGATCAACGAGTGGAATCCTACTCCCGACAGAAAGGTGATCATCAATCTTCCTGCAACCGTAGAGATGAGCATGCCTCATGTATATGCAAGTCAGATCGAATATATGTCAAAGAATATGGTTCACCGTGAGAATGTGATCCTCTCACTTCATCCCCACAATGACAGAGGCTGCGGTGTGGCAGATGCAGAGCTTGGACTTTTAGCAGGTGCTGACAGGATAGAGGGTACACTTTTTGGAAATGGCGAGCGTACCGGTAATGTCGATATCATTACCTTGGCTCTTAATATGTTCACTCACGGTGTTGATCCGGAGATCGACCTTACGGATATTCCCGGACTTACCGAGATGTATGAGAGAGTTACAAGAATGCATGTATACGAGCGTTCGCCTTATACCGGACAGCTTGTGTTTGCGGCATTTTCGGGTTCACATCAGGATGCTATCGCAAAGGGTATGAAGTTTAGAGAAGAAACGGATCCCGGTCGCTGGACTGTGCCTTATCTTCCTCTTGATCCAACGGATGTCGGAAGAAAGTATGATGGTGATGTGATCCGTATAAATTCACAATCAGGAAAGGGTGGAATCGGTTTTATCCTTGAGAAAAAGTATGGTTTCAATCTGCCTGCGAAGATGAGAGAGGATGTGGGCTATACCGTAAAGGATGTATCAGATCGTATGCACAAGGAATTAAAGCCCGACGAAATACTCGATATCTTCAAGGAGCAGTATGTGAACATTCAGGATAAGATCAAGCTCATCGAGGTTCATTTCAAGCAGGAGGATGGTATACAGACAGAGATCACTCTTATAAGGGATGGTATAAAAAAGGTATATCATGGTTCCGGAAATGGCCGTCTTGATGCCATATCCAATGCAATAAAGAGACATTATAAGATAGATTTCAAGCTCACTACTTATGAGGAGCA
>JAFYAS010000029.1 GCA_017540605.1 Lachnospiraceae bacterium
CGCACCAATTCCGCACCAAATGCCCATGAAACTATATGTAAGTACATGGATTTATATAACGGAAAAGTACGAAAATATGGGATTTATTGAGGTTTATGAAGGAATATAGAGATATGAAAAGGCTGTTTATCCAACGATTCCAAGGCAGATATTATAGTGAATACAGCTAATCCTAAGCCCATTATAGGTGGCGGAACAGACAGTGCGATTTATGAAGCTGCGGGTAAGGATAAAATCTTAAAAGAGCGTAAGAAGATAGGAGATATTGCACCGGGGGATGTGGCTTATACATCTGCATTTAACCTGAATGCGAGGTATATCATACATACTTGCGGTCCGGAATGGATTGACGGTAATCATGGTGAAAGAGAGATTTTGCATTCGTGTTACAGAAATTCTCTTGAACTAATGGCTACGCTTGAAGCAAAAAGCATTGCATTTCCGTTGATAGCGACAGGCGTTTACGGTTTTCCAAAGGACGAGGCTTTATCTATTGCCTTAGAGGAGATTCATACATTTTTGCTCGACCATGAAAAGGCTAAGGTCATACTTGTCGTATTTGACAGGAAATCGTTTGTTTTATCGGAGGAAAGATTTGGAGGACTGGAGGCTTACATAGATGAAAACTATGTAGGCAAGCAAAGCAGGAGAGAGTATTCAAGGAGAAGACGCAATGAAGATATTTATGAGGAAAGGCTTTTAAGGGCTGGGTTTGATGAAGATGCTGGAGCAGAACCGGTAGAAACTTTTCCTTTTGAGGCGTCAAAAAAGTTATCACTTCTTGAGCCTGCGATGGATGTAAATCTTGACGATATGTTGGATATAGAGGGTATGACATTTCAGCAGAAGCTCTTGTCATTGATTGACACGCAAGGTCTTAAGGATTCGGAGTTCTATAAATCGGCAGGCATTACGAAACAGGTATTTTCGATAATCCGGTCAAATGAAGATTATCAGCCTAAGAAAGAGACTGCGATAGGAGCGGCACTTGCGTTAAAGCTTGATATGGAGGGAGCGGAGGATTTATTGGAGCGTGCAGGTTATGCGTTCTCACCGACAAGCAAGTTTGATGTGATCATTACCTACTGTATAAAGAAAGGGATTTATGACATCATGGAGGTCAACGAGGCACTCTTCAAATATCACCAGAAGGTGCTTAAGATATGAGATTTAAGGGAGATGGAAAAAGTCAATTCCGACTTGACCATTTCTCTTTTTATTTTTGGTATGATATATATGTTAGGTGAAGACATGGCATTGAAAGGAGCGTGATTACTATGTACGGAGCGATTATGGGAGATATTGTCGGCAGCAGATTTGAGTTTGACAGGGGTGATAAAACCAAAGACTTTAAGCTGTTTACGAAACAAAGTGTATATACAGATGATACGGTTATGAGCATAGCTGTTGCAAATGCACTGCTTGCGTCCGGTCCTGATGCCGGTGAAGAAGTTATCAAGAAAAATCTGATTCATGCGATGAAGTATTGGGGCAGGAAATATCCTTATGCCGGATATGGCGGGCGGTTTGGTTCATGGCTTGTGACGGATGATGTAGAACCTTACGGAAGCTACGGTAACGGCTCGGCTATGCGTGTATCTGCTGTTGGTTGGCTTTATGATTCCATTGAGAGGACGAGAGAGGTTGCAAGATGGACAGCAGAGGTCACACACAATCATCCGGAAGGAATAAAGGGTGCTGAAAGCGTGGCGAGTATTATTTATCTTGCCAGAAGCGGTTATGATAAGGATTACATCAGAGACTATGTAATCAAGGAGTTTGGCTATGATCTTTCAAGAACCTGCGATGAGATCAGACCGACATATCATCATGTAGAAAGTTGTCAGGAAACCGTGCCGGAGGCTATAACAGCATTTTTGGAGGGAGAGCATTACACTGATGTGGTAAAGACTGCTGTATCATTGGGCGGAGACGCAGATACATTGACAGACATTGCGGCTGCCATGGGAGAGGCTTATTATGGTATGCCAAAGAAATTTATATCTGAGATTGAGGACAGGCTTGATGATGATTTAAGAAAGATCCTTTGGGACTTTAATAAAGCAAGGCAAACGGTAGTTGCCGTAAAGAGAGATTGGAATACAGAACCGATGCCTAAGCATCGTGCTACATTTTCATTTGAGAGAGCATTTACCGATGAAGAGATGAAAAACCTAAGAAAGGGCAATGTTCCAAAGAAAATGGAGGATAAGTGGTTCTTCTATATGAGGCATAACAAGCTCTTTGCGCATAGGAGCTGGACAGGGTTTCTTATCTATGTGGTGGAGTTTGATCTTGAGACAAATGTTCATACTGTTACGGTCAATCATGAGCCAGAACAGTACAATTCCGTAAGCGTAGAAGAGGATAGGGAGTATCTTGACGATCTTCTTAATTGGTGGGTACAGCCACAGTATGACTACTATAATGAGTGGCTGTCAGAAACATATGAAAACTTGAAGAAAGCGGGGATGATAGAGGACGATGAATAAAGACATAGATTCTATGTGCAACTGATGTACGATGTTACCGTCTTTAGCGGAGAATAGGAGGATATTATGGCTAAAAGAGTTATTAGAGTTACAGGTAAGGGACAGATAAAGGTAAAACCTGATATGACAAGGATTACGATTACATTAGATGGCGTTCAGCCGGAGTATGCAGATGCACTTGAGTGCTCTGCCGCCGATACTGAGATTCTTAAGGATTTGATGGAAGATATGGGATTTAAGAGGAAGGATGTTAAAACTCTGTCTTTCAATGTGGATACGGAGAATGAATCATATAGGGATAAAGATGGAAACTGGAAAAGTAAGTTTGTAGGCTATAGGTATGACCACATTGTAAAGGTGGAATTCCCGTCCGATAACAAAAGATTAGGTCGTATTCTTTATGCATTGGCTAATAATGAGGCTTTGACACCTGATTTTAGATTCAGCTTCTTCGTTAAAGATGTGGAAGGATCTAAAAACGAGCTGCTTGGAAAAGCCGTGACAGATGCCAAAGCCAAGGCAGAGGTGCTGACAAAAGCTGCAGGTGTAGCCTTGCAAGAAATTATTTCCATAGATTATTCCTGGGGAGAGATAGATTTTGAGTACAGACCTATGAAAAACAGTATTTTAGCTGAGGAATGCTCTTTGGCAGACTTGTCCCGCTCTTATAATATAGATATTGAGCCTGATGATATAGAGATCAGTGATACTGTCACTGTTGTTTGGAGGATTGGATGATGAGTGTGGTTGATGAGAATAAGTTATATGCCATAAAATTTCCGGGGCGGAGTGAGCCGATAGAACTAGTCATGTATGTTACTACTAATTTTAGAAATTTTCCGGGGATATGCTATTATACAGCAGGAAACAGGGGACATATGATAGAAGGACATCTTGGCGAGAATACGGATAGAGGATTTCTATTTTATCCTGACAATAGGTCTGGAGGAAAGCCGTGGGAATTTATCGAAATGACTTATGACTTCTTCAAGTCGGGATTTTATAAGCATATTGAATGTGGCGAGAAGCTTCTTGATGAATTTTCAAACACCGAGGAGATGGAAGAGTGGTATCATAGGGCATTCCCAAGGCGACAGCTCTAAAAATGTAATAGTAAAAAAACAGGACCGGTTGATTGAGCCTGCCCTGTTTTTTAGATGATTGAGAATATTACATAGTAAACTGTGTCTGTCCGACAACTTTACCGAATACCTTAAATTCCTCGGCATTTATAGGAATAGGATCATATTTTGGATTGAGGGAGATAAGATAGTTGCCGTCAGGTGTACTTCTGAGCTTCTTGATGTATGACTTGCCCTCCAGTCCGAAGATACCAATCTCTCCGTTCTCAACGGATTCCTGCTGTCTGACATAGACTGTCTCGCCGTCCATAAACTGCGGTTCCATACTATCTCCCTGTATCTTTATCATAAAATCGGTATCATCAGGTGCGTTATCAGGAAGAGTAATCATATCAAATCCGTCGCTTGCGTCCATAAACTCACCGGGACCGGCGGAAGCGGGAAGATAGAAGAGCTTTACTTCTCTTGGTATGAACTCTATGATCTCGGCAGTTTTCTTATTGTACTTGCCGGAAGCTAATAGGAGTTCTATATATTCATCAACCTTTGCCTTGCCTTCATCATTTAAGAGAGTGATAGGATGCTCAGGCGTATCTCCGTAGTAGCGGTCATAGATATCCGTAATTCCAAGTATCTTAGATATAGCCATAAGAGCACTTGCATTCGGCTCGGCTAAACCTTTCTCCCATGCGGATATGGTCTTGTTGGTTTTATCAATGCCCATTTTATTCAGTTCTTCGGCTACCTTAGGCTGGGAAAGATGCTTGCTTTTCCTTGCCTTGGCGAGAATATCTCCTATAGAATTCATAATGCACCTCCATTTCAAATTAAGGGTATCATTCTTCTATATGGCATTATACTACAAGGAATATGCAAAATCAAGGAAAATCTCAAACATTTAGAAAATAATTCCAAATATGTGCTTGACATCTAAAACGATTAGATATATAATCCTATACATAGCAAAGGTCACCGGTGTGATGATCAAGCTTATTAAAAACATATTCAGAAGCTCACGATTCTGATGAATGCCTGATGAAGCGGGGCAGGATTCATTATATGACAGGTAGCATAGCTTCAATGCGTCGGAACTTATCTGTCTGTACTCATGAGCGGTTTTCGTTTCCCTTTACCGCTCCGGTAATGATATTGATTGTTGCTAGGGAGGTATTTTAGCTGATGAGCAGAAAGAGCAGGAACAGGAAACGCTATGTGTGTTGTCCCGCATGTGGCGAGGTTGTATTTAAGGGGACGGTTGCCGAATCAGAACATATTTGCCATAAGTGTGGTGCTACAATAGGTGCGTGGGTTAAGGATGGTGTTGTCGTGGTCTACGATCCGATAGATGAAAGTCGGGAAGAATCCACAGCCCACAGACTATCCACGTACCTTGATGCACTGGAACGAGATAAGGATAAGGTGTGAACTGGTTTGGCTATTGGCAGATTGGCTGCCTGAATTGGTTGAGCCATAAGTACACTGTACTTTGGATATTATTAAAACTTAATATATTGAGATATCGGATGAACCATGCGGATCGGACGAAACCTGATAGCACGCTGCACGGTCACTTTGAGTGATGACAGTTGCGGTCTGCACTTCGGGTGGGAATAAACGAAGGGCAGGCTCCGGTATCAAGAGTTTGTGATGAGTTGGACTTGACGAGTCGGTGTAGAGGCTTCCTGCATAGCTGCAGGCGGTTGTCCCGAGGGAATCATTAAGAACCGGGCAAAACGGAAGCATTATTTCTTCTATGGGAGAGTTGTGCCTTGCTTTAGGCATTTCTTTTACATGAGCTATTTAGCTTACATAGGGGATTTAGAACCATGCTTTCTTTTGCTCGGTTCTTTTTTTATGTTTTTTTATAGCTATAACTTAAATTGCCCCTCTCAGGGGTAGTTTTGATGATATCCACCCTTGGGAAGACCACTTTTTTTAAGCCTAATGTTGTATGATAACTATCAGGATATGAGCTGCTTTTTAATGTCAAGCACTGACAGTGTGGAAGGATAACCATGAGAGCATTTAAGTTTTGCTTCCTATGGATATACGATTGTAACATAAGTATATTTGCTTCTTGAATTATTTGCCGGTATGGGAGGATTCAGATAGGGACTTACAGGCGAATAATTGAGGAAACAAGAAAAGTTTTCTCGTAACTAATTCACAAGGGTTGCGGTTTGACCGCATTTACCGGTAAATGGTTCCCTGATCAGGAACCAATCCTTTTTGGCTATAAGCCGGAAAGGAAATCAAAATGAAAGACATTAAGACATTATGTAGTGATGATAGATACGCTATCGCAGAACGTATCGTTAATCTAAGGAAGGAAAGCGGTTACAAGTCCAAGGATATCGCACAGCAGATGGAGATCAGTGCCAGTGCTTACTCAGACATTGAGTGTGCCAATACCAAGCTCAGCCTTGATAACCTCTATAAGCTGTGCCAGATATTCGATGTTTCTGCGGATTATATCATTTTCGGTGAGACTGAGGATGCGTATATATCTGAGATCAGAGCGATTTTCAGGAAGCAACGGCCAGGGATGGTTAAAAAAATTGTTACGGGCTTGAAAGCAATGTTTGGATAAATGGATTTTGTGTGTTAAGATTAAAGACGGTATATTCGATATGAATATAAGGGCTTTAAGGAGGAGGTATGATGGTATGGCTGGCTTGGAATATGAAGTATCAAAACGCATTTATGAGCGCAATAAAAAGAAATATGATTCCGGTATATCAGCGGGACGCCATGGATATGACGATAAAACGTTTGTAGATGCTATATACAAAAGAGTAAATAATGTTGTGGAATCTATTAAAAATATTGATCCGTTGTTTCCGTTTGCTCTTGATACAGAACACTTTACGTTAGAAGAAATCGTGTTTTTTATAGAGTTTATTCTCGATTTGCTTAACTCTACGGATAAGAGAGTATTAAGAAAAATGGATGTGATAGAATATTTTTCGACAGAAGAGACGAAGGTGCTTCCTAACAATAAATTGCTATCAAATCTTAAAAAGGGTAGTGCAGAGGATGAACTTGATGAACTGATTAAGATAATGATAAAGCGAGGAGATGAATACTTTTATAAAGATACATTTCAAAGAGATTTTGATTATAATCGTACCCATTATAATATAGATTCCAATAAAGCAAAAAACAAATATATGAATATCATACGGACAAAAGAACCTAATCCCAAAGTGGTTGCAGCAAGGAGTTTTGAGCGATTTAAAGCCGAATATTGCTACAATTTATCCAATAGGTTAAATGAAGTAAGAAAAATTTCCCCTATTCAGTATGATGTTCAAGAGGCATATTATCTTGTTTATGAGGAAATTGATGTTTTTGAATTTATAATTATGCAATTTATTTTATATCAGATTATGAGTAATGATGATTTAAAGCATGAACAGAAGATTTCAATTTTACAAGATATAGAAATGGCTTCAAGTAATTTTAATGGGGAATTTAACACGAAATCGAATAAGGCAGCTAAGCAAAATATATTTTATTCATTTGCGCTGTACCTTATGTATCTTACACTGCGTAATGAATATGAAGAGTATGGAAATGTTATGGAGGCATTGATTTCTCAAATGAAAGAACCGGGATATACTTTAAGAGTTCCCGAAGCGTATAAATATGAGCCGTGTTATATAACTGATATGGATACATCCATGGTAATGAAATATATTTTAGAGGGGGAAGGAGAGAGAAAAGATAGATTTAAGAAGAGCCTTACAGACTGTCAACATATGATTTCTCTATTGGATTCCATTACGGGGAGAGTGCTATCAGCGGAGTATTTGCAACATATAAAAGTTGCTTATAGGGAGCTGATTCTTGATAACTTGCAATACAACAGTAAGACAGCAAGAACCGTAATGAGAAAAATTGAAAGCAAGGATTATCCATATTTTGAGTATATTAAAGATTCTATGTTTGTAAGGGAGAAAATATCACGAGGACTATACAGAGAAAAAGGCTTTGCAGATATGTATGAGCTGAAGTGTAGAATACAATATAATTTGCAGGATTCTCTAAAAAAAGTCTTTGCATGTTATGATGAAGTCAGGATTGCGAGAGATTTTAATTCTGTTTATAAGAGATACAAGAAAATCATATTTGATGTCATAGAGAAAATATAGATGATTTAAGTTGAGTATGGTACAGGTATAAAATCTGGAATAAAAAAAGCCATCAGTGCGCAGGTTTGCACTGGTGGCTTTTTTGACAATTTTAAAAAAAACCTTTCCGCTTACAAAAGAAAAACCCTTTATTATAATGAAACCGTAACATGTGAAATGGGATTGCGGAGAACATTCCGCTGTTACCGGTAATAGGCTCCCCGATCAGGAACCAATCCTTTTTGGCTAAAAGCCGGAAAGGAAATCAAAATGAAAGACATTAAGACATTAAGTAATGATGATAGATATGTTATCGCTGACCGTATTGTAAGTTTAAGAAAGGAAAGCGGTTACAAGTCTAAGGATATCGCACAGCAGATGGAGATCAGTGCCAGTGCATACTCAGACATTGAGTGTGCCAATACCAAGCTCAGCCTTGATAATCTCTATAAGCTGTGCCAAATATTCGATGTTTCGGCAGATTATATCATTTTCGGAGAGACTGAGGGTGCGTATGTGGCGGAGATACGAAAGCTGCTAAGGTGCCAGCGTCCAAAGATGATCGAAAAGATCATCGGTGTAATCAGGATAATGGTCAGCTAATTGATTTTTGAGTGTGCGTATCGAAAATCGGGTATTAGCGGATAATTTTGAAAATTGTGGGCATATCCACGGACTATTATGCTTTTCAATCATCTAAAATATACTTGTCGAACAGAAATGGGAGGCAATATCAGATATCGTGCGCACGCTCCATCTGAAATAACGAGAAGGAGAACGATACCATGAGCAAAGCAAATAAAGAGAGAATCTATAACAGATATCTCACCGTATGTCAGGGAGATGTGCTGCTTATCAACTTTGGCAAGGGTTCTAACGGATGCAGGACCAAAGGAACGAGACCTTGCGTGGTCATAAGCAATGACAGCTCCATAAAGGCAGAGGGAAGGTTCTTTGTAGTACCTCTATACAGAAATCCGTCAAAATCAGTAAATGTCGAGGATATACTCATTCGTCCGGTCGATTGCAGGGGACTTAGGTATGAGGAGTATGCCAATCCAATGAATACGGTTCTTGCGGTAAAGTGCAGGGTAATCAAAAAAATCGGTCATATCAAGAATGATTCGATTGTCAAGGAGCTTACCGTGGCTTTATGGGATCAGGTTGGAGAAAATGCAGGCTGATATAGACGAAATGATTCATCAGGCGACAGATAATGAAACTGTCTGTGACGGATGTGTTTTTGCATATGTGAATCCTGAGAGGGTTTCTTATATCGTACACGAGGCAGGAGTTTCGGTATATCTCGATGACTATTGTATAGGAGAGTTTCGGACACAGTCTGAAGCGGTAGAGTGTATCGGGAATCTGATGGAACATTACTTTTGAATGGAGGAATTAACAATGGGACAATTTTATAATGATTATAGATTTGATTCACAGGGGAGCAATATGAGACAAGATGTGGCGTCACGCAGAAGAAACTATACCCGGTCAATGTTATGCCCGTCATATAAAAAATGGGATATTGTGATGGCAGAGTTTGGACAGGACTATGATTGTTGCCTTATCCGTGGTTACAGGCCGGCTATAGTTTACAGTGATTCGGAGTACAATGAGCGTTCGCCTATCATGCAGGTGATCCCACTTACAAGAAAACTGAAAGGTGTGGACAGGGATTATCATGTATTTTTGGATAAAAATGACTGTATCGGTTATGAATCATCGGGCATAGCTCTTGTCGAGCAGATTAGACCGGTTGACCGTAAACAAGTGAATCGCAAGGTCGGAGAAGTTGATGATTTTAGGGCGATTGTAAAGATTGATAATGCGGTAGCGGAATTCTTTGGCATTGACACGGATTAAAGGAGGGCATGTATGACATCAGAGGAATTAAAAGTTATGTCTGAAATGACCTTCAATGATGTGGACAGTGAAGATATGATTGAACTCGGTTCCTTGAAGTTTGATATGGAAAAACCACCGGAGGAGAGGGTTAAGAAACTCTTGTCACTGGGGAAGAATCCATATTTTCGCAGGACTGCAAACGGTTCTAAGATCAAAATATCCTTTGCTGAGAATGGCAGGTCATTTGAGGACAATATGGTGAATCTGCTTTCAAGCCATGAATGACGAAATATCCTGATTCTATCGGGGTAGCATGAGGAAACGGATTGAAATTGATTCAAAAAACACTTGGAATGGCTCGGGTTTTGTGATAGAATAGGTTTCAGATAAGGACAAATCTATATTTTCTATTCCCGAGCCACTCGCTTGTGTTCTGATTTAATACAAGTTAAAGGAGTGGTTTTTTATTATGCAAAAATCAAAATATAATGCTGCGGTCTATGTCAGGCTGTCAAAGGAGGACGGAGATCTTGACGGCGTTAAGGCAGAGAGCAACAGTATTTCCAATCAGAAATCTCTGATCATGAATTTTCTCAAGGATAAAAATGATATCGAGGTAGTTTCTACCTTTGAAGATGATGGCTATTCCGGTTCTAACTTTGACCGTCCTGCATTTCAGGACATGATGGATGAAGTCAAGGAGGGGAGGATAAACTGTATTGTCGTAAAAGACCTGTCACGATTCGGCAGGGAGTATATTGATTCCGGGCGGTATATCGAGAGGTTGTTTCCGGCACTTGGAGTGCGTTTTATCGCTATCAACGACGGATATGACAGTGCAGATACATCGGACCAGTCAAGCGAGATTGTGATACCTTTCAAAAATCTGATGAATGACGCATATTGCAGGGATATCAGTGTCAAGATCAGGTCGCATCTGGAAGTGAAGAGGCAGAACGGGGAATATGTGGGCAGCTTCTGTCCGTATGGCTACAGAAAGGACAAGGACAACCACAGCGTGATAGTTCCCGATGACTTTGCAGCCCATGTGGTGAGGGATATCTTTGCATGGATCAAGGAGGGCAGGAGCCTTGACACCATCAGCAGGAAGCTGAACGAGCAGGGAGTGCCATCTCCGATGGAATACAAGAACGGCAACGGTCAGCGGTTCAGGACTTCTTTCAAAACACATGAGCAGACCAGGTGGTATCCCGTGGCAGTCAGGAGGATAGCAACCAATCCCGTGTATATGGGAGTGCTGATACAGGGCAGGTATACGACACCGAACCACAAGATCAAGCAGACTGTCCTAAAGGATAGCGATAAATGGGCGGTTGTTCCAAATAATCATAAGCCTATCGTGTCAGAGCGTGATTTCATGGTCGTGCAGAAAGCCCTGAGTATGGATACGAGGACGGACCCGAAGCATGACGGTGTATATATGCTGTCAGGCTTTGCGGTTTGTGCGGACTGTGGGAACAGCATGACTAGACGTGTCATAAGGGCAAACGGCAGATGCTACAGCTATTATGTGTGTTCTTCCAATAAGAAGAAAAAGGGATGTTGCTCACCACACAGGATCAGGGAGGATGCCCTTTTGGAGAGGGTTACATCGGTGTTAAAGGAGATGATAGGCACGCTTCTTGATGCAGACGAAATTGTTAAGTCTGCCGGAGAAGAGAGAAACCACCGTTACGACATGGATGTCTGCATGGAACGGATAAAAGAGAATGAGGATGAGATCAACAGGTACAACAAGCTCCTTGTCGAGGTCTTTGAGGACTACAGAGAGGGAGTGGTTGACAGGGATGACTTCCGTATCATCAAGGAGAGTTTTGAGGAGAAGAAAAAGCTTGCGGAAAAGGCAATTCTCGTTCTTCAGGATGAAATGCAGAACATATCAGACAGGATAAACACGGATGATTCGTGGCTCGACGCATTTCGTGAAAATAAGAACATATCGGAGCTTAACAGGGCGATACTCATTGAGCTTGTCCAGAGGGTAATGGTTCATGAGGATGGTGGTATCGAGGTCGTGCTTGACTGCGAGGACAGGTATCAGGAGATCATAGAACGTGCAGAGAAGATCATATCTGCATCGGAAGAGGAAAGGAGAGTGGTCTGAATGGCAAGGAAGTCAAGAAAGAATGGGGCAAATGCCGAAATGACAGCTGTTTCTGCTGATTATAAGTATAAAGTGGCTGTCTATGCGAGATTATCTGCCGAAAAAGAGGAGACAATCGAGCGTGGGACAATAGACAATCAGGTCAGCTTTATTCGTGATTATGTCAGCAGGCACGATGATATGGATATCGTGGAGACTTATGTTGATGATTCGTTCTCGGGAAGTAACTTTGACCGTCCGGGATATATGCAGATGATCGAGGATATGAAGGGCGGCAGGTTCAATACGATTGTGGTAAAGGACCTGTCAAGGCTCGGCAGGGAGTACGTGCAGGTCGGAAATCTCATAGAGAGGGTGTTCCCGATATATGGCGTGAGGTTTATAGCCGTTCTTGACGGATATGATTCGCTGAATGCTGATGCATGTATCATGATGCCGGTTGCAAATATCGCCAATACATTATATGCCCACGATATATCGAAAAAGATAATTTCAAGCAAGCGGGCAAAGATGGAGCAGGGGATACCTGTCGGGGTAGCACCATACGGGTATAAGGTTGTTGTCAGTGATGACGGTATCAAGAAGATGATGGTTGACGAGGATTCCGGTGCTGTCATCAGGCGGATTGTAGATATGTTTATTTCCGGCAAAAAAGCTTCGGAGATAGCAAGAATATTTAATGAGGAGGGTGTTCCTACACCTTACCAATACAAATACCGTGATAAGCCTGAAATACTGGCAAAGAAGCCTAATTCCAAGTGGAACAACGAGATGTTCGGGACAATATTCAGAAATCCTGTGTACAGGGGGACTTATGTGATGGGTAAGGAGCGAAAATGTCTGTATAAGCATGAGGAAAGGCATTATATGGATAAGGATGAATGGCTTGTGTTTGAGAACCATCACGAACCTCTTATCACGGAAGAGGAATACGAAGAAATATCAAGGCTCAGACCTAAAAAGAGGGCTGTGAAGAAAAGGGAGGACAATATCTTAAAGGGCTTCATGGTATGCGGTAAATGCGGTTATGCCATGGTTCCGAGACGAGACCATGGTAAGTGTCGTTATTACGTATGCTATAGAAAATCAAGGTTTGGCATCAGTGAATGTGACTGTAGGAATATTCGTGAGGATAAGGCTTTGGATACGGTGCTTCAAGCGATAAAGGAAGAGATGCAGGCACTTCTTGACCTTGATGTACTGCTTGAAAAGCTGAACCATACGAAAGCCGCTGACAGACATAACCGGGTGTTGACAGAGAAGATCAATAAGGCAAAATGCGAGATTGACCGGATTGTTTCCTTAAAATCCACAGCCTATGAGGATCTGAGCGATGGGCTGATAAATGAGGAGGAATACAGAGTTCTTGCAGGAGAATATTCCATGAGACTTGAAAATTTGCAGGCAGGTCTTAAGGAGTATGAGCAGATACTCTCTGAATCTGAATGCTCTCCGCTTGATAAGACAGATGTAAAGGAGCTGATAGCGAGGTATAGGAGAAAACGGACTTTGTCAAAGGATATGGTCGATGCTTTGGTTGAGAAAGTTGTTGTAAATGATGACGGTCTTGATGTCAGGCTTAAATTCGATGATCCTTTAAGGGAACTTCAAAGGCAGGTGGAAGAAAGGAGAAAGTGGAGCAATGAGGCATAGATGTGTGGCTTTTTATATCCGGCTGTCTGATGCTGACGAGGATGTGAAATCAGGCATCAAGGACGAGAGCAATAGCATCACTGCCCAGAGGGAGCTTTTGCAGAGCTTTATCAAAAAAACAGTTGAATATAAGGATGCTGAGGTAATTGAATATTTTGATGATGGATTTTCGGGCACAGGGTTTTCCAAGCGTGAGAGCTTTAAAAAAATGCTGTCAGATGCAGGCTGCGGCATATTTGAATGCATCCTTGTTAAGGATTTTTCAAGGCTTGGAAGGGATTATATCGAAGTAGGCAATTATCTGGAGTTCGTATTTCCTACGATGGGAATCCGCTTCATCTCTGTTAATGATAATTATGACAGCGAGAAGAACATCGGAATGACGGGCGGCATGGATGTGGCTTTCAGGAATCTAATTTATCAGCTTTATAGTAGGGATCTTTCAAGGAAAGTGAAGTCTGCAAGGCGGAACAGGAACCTGAATGGCGAATATACAGCCTCCTATGTTCCCTATGGGTATCTGAGGGATAAGTATGACAAGCATAAGTTGGTGATAGATGCGGATATCGCTCCATATATCAGGGAGATTTTTGACAGGGTGATTGCAGGAGAGGGATGCAATGATATCGCCAGGGACTTCAATATGAGGAATGTGCCTACGAGGGTTTCGGTTCAGAAGACCAAGTGCAACTATAAGCCTGTCCATGATATGGGTGATAATCTTTGGGACAGGAACTGTGTGTATTCAATCGTAAAAAACGAGATGTATATGGGAAAACTTATACAAAACAAATGGGAAACGGTAGGCTTTGGAGACAGCAAGCGCTATGTCAAAAGGAAGCCCGAAGATTGGAGCGTGGTAGAGAATGGTCTGCCTGCCATCGTGTCAAAGGATGTTTTTGACAAGGCAAATGAAATCTTAGGCGGAAGAGACCTTGGATATCATGCTTATGGTCCGTATAAAAGGGGATTAAATCTTTTTACCTGTGCTTACTGCGGAAGGCTGATGTCAAGTGGTGCATGGCACGAGTATTATCTTTGCAGGATGCGTGGAATGGGCGGAGATATGCGGTGCAATGATGTAAGGATAAAAAAGTCCGATGCTCATGACATGGTGGTGTCCACAGCAAAGGAATACTGTGAAATGCTTCTTGATGAACAGCAAATGCAATCCTCTACCCGCAATAAATCGGGCAGGAAGGATACACAGACAAAGCTTCTTGACCAAAAGGACATGCTTGAGCGTTCAGTAATAGAACTGTATAAGAAATATCGTGCAGGAGATGTCTCAAAAGATGCCTATATGAATGAGCGTTTAAGCAGCAAAGAGCAGATAGCCGATATCGAGGCAAGGCTTAAGAATATGGACGAATCAGCCGATAGTATAGATACGGTTGTTTGTGCAATCCCGAAGATTCCTGATGAATATGATGCAGGCATTTTGTCAGAAATCATTGAAAAAGTGATTGTTTACGATGGGAAGCACATAGAAGTCGTGTTCAAATGCGATGATGTTCATAAAGAGGTTTGTCTTGATTGACGTTGTAGTTTATAATGGAGAGTATTATACAGAACGGAGGTTATTATGCCTATGGGAAAGGTAGTACAGACAGCAGGCAGGGATTCTTTAGGAGACTTTGCTCCTGAGTTTGCCCACTTTAATGATGATGTTCTCTTTGGCGAGATCTGGAACAATGAGGATATTGACTTAAAGACAAGGTGTATCATCACGGTCACTTCCCTTATGTCACAGGGAATTACGGATTCTTCTTTGAAGTACCATCTTGAGAACGCCAAGGCACATGGTGTAACGAAGAAGGAGATAGCGGCAATCGTCACACATCTTAGCTTTTATACAAGCTGGGCGAATGCCTGGGCGGTGTTCCGTATGGCAAAGGAGGTTTGGACGGAGAAGACTGATAGCTCGAATCTTTCTGATAGGGACAGATTCCAGAGAGAGATCTTTTTCCCTATAGGCGAGCCTAATCCATATGGAGAGTTTTTTGTCGGTCAGAGTTATCTTGCACCGGTATCAAAAGAGCAGATTGCTCTGTTTAATGTTACATTTGAGCCTTCGTGCAGGAATAACTGGCACATCCATCATGCAAAGAGCGGTGGCGGTCAGCTCCTTATC
>JAFYAS010000030.1 GCA_017540605.1 Lachnospiraceae bacterium
GCTGATTTGTAATCAGCAGGTTATCGGTTCGAGTCCGATCATCGGCTTCGATATTTGGACCTTTAGCTCAGTTGGTTAGAGCAACCGGCTCATAACCGGTCGGTCCTGGGTTCGAGTCCCCGACGGTCCACTTAGTATCATTGTTATTGTGTGATACGAACTACGAGTATAGATATTTTTTTATCTATATGGCCCAGTGGCTCAGTTGGTTAGAGCGCCGCCCTGTCACGGCGGAGGTCACGGGTTCGAGTCCCGTCTGGGTCGTTTTTTAATTTAATATGCCGGCGTGGCGGAACTGGCAGACGCCCGGGACTTAAAATCCCGTGGGTAGCGATACCCGTACCGGTTCGATCCCGGTCGCCGGCATAAAAAAAGAGTTTCAATTGCGAAACTCTTTTTTGTATCCTTCAATAATATGTTTTGAACTAATACGCTATGATAAGACCATTTCTCTCTGCGTAGAAGCTGTCTAATCCTCTGGTGGGTAGGATGGTGATTGGAATATCACCATAGGCTTCTATGAGCCTTTCTTTTAATAAATTGGCAGCTCCTTCATTGAAACAATGACTGATAACGATAAAATCGACCTCTTTTTTAAAGGTTGTGATATCGTTTACTAAAAACTTGATCATCTTTTTTTCACCGTGAGCTTTGCCACGCATAGCGATCTCGCCCTTTTCGTCGCCTACTCCTATACCCCAGAAATTAAGATGACCTGCTACAAGACCTTTTAAGCGACTTATTCGACCATTCTTTATAAGATTGTGATATGAAGCGAGTGCAAATATGATCTTGGTTTCATCTGCATAATCATCAAGAGCCTTTACAATATCATCAAAGTCCATATCGGATGAAATAAGCTCACATGCCTTCATGATGAGCTTGGCAAGCTCAGGACCTGTGCCCTTGGAATCGACAACCTTAACCTTTATATCGGGGTTGGCTTCCTCAGCCATAGTCTGTCCGGTACAGGCACTGCTGAAGCTTCCTGAAAGGGCAGAGGATATAGTAAATGCGAGAATCTTATCGCCCTTTAAGAATTCATTGGACCAGGCTTCGGGAGAGGCACAGGCTGTCTGTGCTATCTCAGGACTGCTCTCGTTGTCCTCCATCATTTTTACCAGATCAATATCTTCATTGTCGATATATTCGTTGGAACCGATAGTTATATTGAAAGGAATCGTCACAAAATCAATATCCGGATAGTTTCCGGGTAGTGAGTGAAGATCACAGCTTGAATCGGATACAATACGCCACATAGTAAATTCCTCCATGGAAATAATCCTAAAAGTCTAATGTAGTTTAGAAAACTACATTATTTAGACTATTAGATTGTATATGGTAGAGTCCGATATGTCAATACTTTTTTATTCCAGTATATCCAGCCATTTGTCAAGTATCTCCTCGCAGGAATCGGGATCCATATCATCAACTGCTTCCTTTAGAGACTTAACCAACTCTGCTTGTTCAGCAGGATACGAGTAGCCTGAAAGCTTATCCATCAGATCGGTAAGGATATCAAAATCAAGATCATCTACTGATACCTTGAATTGCTCTATGGTATTAAGTACATCCTCTCTATTGTAGGCAGGCTTGCTTATCAAATCCTCTTTTTCTTCACAGTATGGTGAAAATATAGGTAAATATGAGGTGTATTTTCTAAGCAATGGCTCGGTATTGGAGTTGATATAATCAATATCGTTGGCCTTACCTGCTTTTTCAAGCTCATAAGCCATATCAGACAGCTCCATAGCTCCAATCTGTCTAGATGAGCTTTTAAGGGCGTGTACCTGTATAGTATAGTTTTCTATGTCACCTTTATCTAGGCATTCCCTGATAGATGTGGCGTATTTGTTTATTGCTCTATAATATTCTTTAAGTACCATAAAGAACATTTCTTTGCTTCCCAAAAGACGGAGGGCTGTAGCCGTATCAAGATCCCCTATGTCTAAAGGCGTATTATCGGTTTCTTCTGTCATAGCCTCGTATTCCTCTGCTGATACGGATTTTATCATTTCTTCGGGAAGCCATTTTCTGATCATAGGATGAAGAGTTCTTACCTCAACAGGCTTAGGTATAAAATCATCAAGACCTTCTGATATGAACATCTCCCTTGCACCCTCCATAGCATTGGCTGTAAGTGCGATGATAGGAGTATTTCGGTAATCTTCGTGAAGTCTTCTGATGATCTTTGAAGCTTCTATACCATCCATCTCCGGCATCATATGATCCATAAGTATGATATCAAAATGCTCTTTTTTAGTCATAGAGATAGCTTCCTTGCCGCTTAGCGCTGCATAGGTTTTTACCTTGATAGACTCTAAAAGTCCCTCTGCAACTGTCAGGTTGACGGAGTTGTCATCTACGATCAATACCTTTGCATCCGGTGCGATAAAGCCTGCATCATCCTCGAGATCAATATTGATAGCGGTATTAAGACTCTTTCTGTTGAACAGTAGTGAAAGATTAAGCGTAGATAAGGGACGCTTTGCTATCAACACATTTTCAGGGTTGAGCCCATCAAGCCCTGCCAGAAAGTCTGCCACTATCACAAAGGTGACAGAGGTATTCTTGTTTATATAATTGGTTAGCTCAGGACTTAGATCTTCACTGTTTATGAATACAAATATATTTCTTCCCGGGTGATCTAAGGAGCAGGTTTTTATAGCATCCGGAAGCTTATTAAGACCTTGACTATTGATGATCGGTATATCAAGCCTTTGGACATCTCGAAGAAGGTTGTTTCTTTGGAATTCTGTTTTAAGACAATTGATGGCAACAAGCTTTTCCGATTCTTCGATATAGAGGTTGGGCGAATCATTTGCTATGACCTGAGGAAGAGTAAATGTAAATGTACTTCCTTTTCCATATTCACTCTCTAGGGAAAGCCTGCCGTCCATAAGGTTTAAAAGCCTTTTTGTGATAGCAAGTCCAAGTCCTGTGCCCTCTACATTGCGGTTTCTTTTGGCGTCTACCTGAGAGAAGGATTCGAAGATTGTATTCTTGTCTTCTTCTTTTATTCCGATTCCGGTATCTTCTACGGAAACAGTAACATTTGCCAACAGACGATTGAGCTTGGTGAATTCAACCTTTATCCGCACATAGCCTTTGTTGGTGAATTTGACTGCGTTGTTAGCAAGATTAATAAGTATCTGTCTGATACGAACTGTATCACCGAAAAGAAGTGAAGGGAAGTCTGCGGGATAATCAATATCAAATTCCACATTCTTGTCGGTTAATCTGGTCATAATGATATTGTTGACTTCGTTAAACAAAGAGGCGGGATCATATTCAATGGGGGTAATATCCATCTTGCCTGATTCAATCTTTGAAAAGTCAAGAATATCATTGATGATAGCCAGAAGTGTTCTTCCTGAGCTCTTTATCTGGGAAATGTAATTCCTTGCCGTATCCGGAATATCCTCTCTAAGAGCCATCTCTGCCATACCGATGACAGCATTCATGGGAGTCCTGATCTCGTGACTCATATTTGCAAGGAAATCTGTTCTCATACGAGAGGTTTTTTCTATCTCAATATTTGCCTGATTTGCCTGGTATCTGGCATAGGCCATATCTGAGAGTATTCCTGCTATGGTAAAGAGGAAATTGGAGGCACCCTCTATGGTTTCCTTGGGAACTACAGGTATAGCCTCGGCGTAGGAATAAAATTCATCAAAATCGGAATCTATCTCTGCCACTGCTTTTTTTATAAGCTCTTGATCCGGTTTGTCGATAAGTACCTGACCGCCTATGAAGCTTCCTATCACCTTGCCGCTTGCCATAATGGGAGCGGCAAAATAAATAAGACCGGAATGACAGGTGAATGTGGAAGGTTTGTTTGCTTCCTTTGTGCTTAATGCAGCCTTTAAAATGCATTCCTCACATTTTTTGCATCCTGTCGCCGATCTGTTTCTGTATTTTTGACAATATAAAACTAAGCCGGAGCCCTCGGTCACGGGATGCCCTGAGGCATCCGTGGTAAGAGCTGCCATGTTAAACATATTTGTAAATGAGTCCTGTATCTTTTTTAACGTGGAAGGATTGATCAGATCAGTAAGATAAAGCTCGTTCATGCTGTCGCCTTTCAATCAAAACTATCAACCAAAACAACTATGGAATCCTAAAGATGTCCGTTAAGGGCAGAAAGCACGGCTTTTTGAAGGACCTGTCTGTCGACGGGCTTTAACACATAGCCGGCGGGCTTTAGTGAGATTACGGATGATATCCTTTCCCTGTCGCTGACACCTGTTAAAAAGACGATTGGCACATTCTCTGAATTGGGAATCTGTCTAAGCTTTTGAAATACCTGGGGACCGTTTTCTTCCGGCATCTCATAGTCTAAAAGAATAAGATCTGTGGATTTCTTCTCAAGATATTTGTATGCTGTTTTACCGCTCCTTGCTGATGCAACCTCGTAATCCTCGTGCAGATAATCCTTGATAACTCGAAGCATGATTGGATCGTCATCTATGACCAGTACATGTTTTCTTTCATCTGCCTGTTCAAAGATAGGAGCGGCGGGCTCTGAATAGGAGCTTGATTGAGTCACTGGACTTGGTGAAACAGCAGGAGATGTAGATGAAGCTCCTTCACTGTATTCTCCGCCAAAGTCGATGCCAAGCTCTTCAAAAAGACGCATAGCCTTGGACTCTGCAGTTTGATTGTCATGCTGAACCTTTGCCTTGCTGTCGCTTTCCTTTTCTTCCGCAAACTCATTTATCCTTTTTAGGATTTTTTCCGGAGTAGTGGGAATGGTGATCTCAAAGTCTGCGCAGTGGATAGTTTTTCTTGCGAAATCAAGCAATGATTCGCTGTTGCCGATGGCACCGAAATAAGTGCCTGCCGATCTGAATTGGTTTTTCAGATGTGCAACTCTTTGATACACCTCTATGGATTCATTGCCCAAGCAGTAGATAAAATAATTGGGCTGAAACAACTGCATATGCTGAGACATATCCTCATAGTAAACAGAGGTGGTCATCAATATAAATTCATTGTTTAACTGCCTGAAAAAAGTATCTATGGCTGCCGCGTTGGTCCCCGTAAGTAATACCTTTGGTTTCATAATGATAGTCCCCCTTATCATGCAATGAAATTAACTAAACAATCCCTTTATCTTATTGAACAGGTTTATAAAGAAATTGGCAAAGCTTTCAAAAAAACCTTCTGCCTTCTCGGTGTCGATGTTTATATCGATGCTTTTTAATTTGTCATATACGCCCTTTGCCTGTTCCTTTAGGCTTTCAACATCAAGGTCAAGCTTGCTGATCTTTTGCATGGTATCCTTGATCATCTGGATATCTTCGTCGTTAAGCTCAACCTCCAGCTCCTTTGAGGCGTCCTTGATGATGTTTAAAATGTCTTCATCAGTAATATCATCGGCAGAAATAACCTCATTCTTTACATATCCGATAAGCTCTGCGGCCTTTTCCTTGTCTCCGATGGAATCACCGATCTTTGCTGTGGTCACAAGCTCGTCATTGGCTGTATCCATGGCTTCTGCATCCATAGTCTCGCCGGTCATTGCCTCGTATGCCTTTACGGTACCTACCAAGGCTGCTGTTCCTGAAATAGAAAATGGTCCTGCCACAAGTACGGTTGCATCCTTTACACCTGCGGTAGCTAAGGCATTGGCATACATATCCTCTGTACAATAGTTGATATTGTAGGTGGTCACATCGATACCTGAGCCTTCTTCTGTCTTATCGAGCCTGATAGAAGAGAGGGCACGCTTTCCGATCACATCCTTATCAAGATACTTATCGAGGTTATCATGCTCGTCCTGGTTGGTGATCTCAAGAACGATGCAATCATCAAGGTCATCCTCAGTAAGCTCTAAAAGCTCAAGCACCTTCTTTTTTTGATCCTTGTTAAGATCAGCTCCGAGAGTGACAACAGTCTTGTCCTCATTGTCCGCATATACAGTGGACATACCGCCAAAAAATGATGTGAATACGAGGAGTCCCGAGGTTAAAAGTACTGCGGTCTTCCTTCCTGCTTTTTTATTGAACATAGTTATTCTCCTTTTCTTTTTCGATGAGAGCAGGTCTTTTTTACCAAAAAGCACACTCTGTTTCATTATCTATCATTTATCCCGGAGTGTCAAGCAAACATTGAGGATTTTGGCTGATTTTTCTTTCGAATATGCTTTTTTCGGGGGGAGTTTTTTTATTGTAATTGAAGAGAATATAAGCTATAATTGTAATGTATGATGTCTATGGATTTCAATAGAGGGGAGTACTTTTAGGAGGTGTATATTATGAAAATGATAAGAAAAATCGCTTCAATTACCATGGCAGCAGGGATGATGCTTATTGCTGCCGGCTGTGGAAAGAGTACAGGTGGAGATGGTAATATCGTTCTCAAAGCGGGTTTTTCTACGGGCACATCGGATCCTCGAGTTGTGGCGACAGAGCTTTTCAAAGAAGAGGTTGAGAAGGCCACTGATGGTAGGATCACTATAGAGATTCATGGGGATGGAGAGCTGGGAGCGGATTCTGAACTGATAAGCGGAGTTGTCAATGGAGATGTTGATATCACGGCTTCGTCAGCGGGCAATTTTGCAAGCTATGCGCCCAATGTGGGTATATCTGCATTTCCGTTTCTTTTTGACAACTTTGATCAGGCTTGGAAGTTTGTAGATAGTGATACAGAGAAGAAGGCTGAGGAAGAACTCGCGGACTACAATATCGTTGTGCTTGGTCACTATGACAACGGATTCAGATGTGTGACCACATCTGAGAAGGTGGGGCCTGTGAATTCTACCTCTGATATGCAAGGACTTGTGATCCGTACACCTGAGAATCAGATAGTGATGCAGACTATGCTGGCTCTTGGAGCCCAACCCAAGGTTCTTGATTTTACCAAGCTTTATGATGCATTAAAGAACGGCGAATTTGACGCACAGGAGAACCCTATTCCTGTTATTTACAACAACAAGCTTTATGAGGTTCAGAAGAACCTTGCCATAACCAATCACAGCTATGATGTTATGCCTTTTGTTATCAGAAAGGATGTATGGGATGGCCTTTCTGCCGAGGATCAGAATATCCTAAAAGCGTCAGCTAAGAAGGCTGAGGCTAAGGACCGCGATATGGTAAAAACTCAGACTGAGGAATATATCGGAAAGCTTAAGGAAGAGGGTATGGAGATCACAGAGCCTGATCTTTCGGAATTTAAGGATGCTACGAAGTCAGTGGCAGATAACTTTAAGGATACATACGATCCCGAGCTTTTGAAAGAGATTCAGAACTAATATGAGATTGCTGCAGGAGGGCAAAGCCCTCCTGTTTTAGCTAAAAATAGCTTGCGGAGGACACTATGCTTTTAAAGATTGTTTTTTTATGCCTTACAGCACTATTGGGCATTTCAATTATTTTTTCCGTAAAACAAAAAAGATTGAATAAGGGATATGTTTTTACTGCGGTCATACTTCTTGTTATGAATATTTTGTGCTTCCTTTTGAACGGCACCAAGGCTGTGAAGGACGCAAAGTATCTGCTTACCGCTTACTATGTTTTGCATGCATGGATTTATTTTGGTGAGCTTTTAGTGGTAAATGCTTTGGGAAGACATAAGCGATATATAGGGTATAGTGTGGCTGTTATAGTTTTATGTATGTGGCAGACTTTGATATTCGTGGGGAATCTATTTGGAACCGGTGCGATGATCTTTGCCAGACATATATTTTGGGGTGAAAACTGGTGGATAGTTGAAAGCTCAAAGCATGCATCAATGTGGCTGGGTATCAGAACCTACCAGGGGTGGACTGTTTTGAATATGCTCATTCTTTTTGTGGTGATGCTCGTAAGATTTTTCCATTCTTCAAAGATATTTAAGGGAAGACTTAATGTGTTGGGATTTATGCATATCTCGTTGATCGCAGTGGAGATCGTGACTTCTATCCGTCCTATGCCTGTTTGGATCATGACAATATATATCAATATCCTGACTCTTACGACAGCTTATTTTATATTTGTTTATCCGGATCGAAGACTTCGTGAATGGTCTTTACTGGGCTTTGCTAATGATATGAATGATGCTTTTGTCCTCTACGACGAATTCGATGAGCTGATCCATGTAAATGATGTGGTGAAAAAAATATTCCCCGGAGATGCAGTGGAGCTGATGAAGGAGAAAAAGAATATAGATGAGTGGCTACAAAAGACCATGGTGATCGAGGGCATAAAGGTCAATACGGTTACCAGAGCTGACACAGAGTTTTTCTTCAAATCCAAGAAGATTGAATTCACAGAAAAGGAGTCGAAGCTTGGAACAGCTTATATCCTTCATGATACCTCCGAATCCATCAGGCTTATCCGTGCCATGAGAGAGGCGAACCTGGAGCTTGCCAGGGCAGCAAAGATGAAGTCGGATTTCCTTGCAAATATGAGCCACGAGATCAGGACTCCCATGAATGCCGTCATCGGTATGGCGGAGATTGCCATGAGGGAGGATCCCAAGCCTGAAGTCATGGATTGCCTTATACAGATACAGAGTTCGGGACGTGCTCTACTATCCATCATCAACGATATACTTGATTTCTCAAAGATTGAGGCCGGAAAGATGGAGATCGTAGAGGAAAGGTACGAGCCTCTTTCAGAACTCAACGATATAGCGAATATGCTCATGACCAGAGTGGATGAGAAAAAGCTTAATCTCATGATGTTCATAGATAATAAGCTTCCCCATGCACTTATCGGTGATGTGATGCGTATCAGACAGATACTTATAAATCTTGCCAACAATGCCATAAAATTCACCAAAGAAGGCTTGGTTAAGATTGATGTAACCTGTGAGATCATTTCCGAGGAGGATATGAATCTTACATTTCATGTGATCGATACAGGTCAGGGTATAAAGAAAGAGGATCTAGAGAAGTTATTTACAAGCTTCTCTCAGGTTGATTCAAAGAGAAATCGCTATGTTGAAGGAACCGGACTTGGTCTTGCAATTTCCAAAAGTCTTGTTGAGGCCATGGGCGGAAGCATCGGAGTTGAAAGCACCTATGGCAGGGGCTCGGATTTCTATTTCACCATCCCTCAAAAGATCGAGGATCCTACTCCTGAACTTGTGGTTGAGGATGCCGAGCACAAGCATGCATTTGTTATTGATGATAAGCCCATGAGGGCGGGCGTATTTGTTTCCGAGATGGAAAAGCTTGGTCTGGATGGATATGTGATCCCTTCTATTGATGATTTCAAACCGCTTCCCGGAACGAATTTTGTTTTCTTTGAGATGTTCAGATATGATGAGAACTTGAAGAATTGGTTTAAGTCTCATCCTGATGTGCATGGTGTAGTGCTTGTGGGATTTGATAAGAAATTCGATCCCGGATTTGCCAATGTAACTGTCATGAGGATGCCTGAAACCACACTAAATATGGTTCTTACCCTGAATGAAGAGACTCCTCATATGAGCTGGACGGAGAGTGACAAGGCTTATAAGATTGATTATACTGCTCCCGAGGCGAAGATCCTTATTGTTGACGACAATGCTATAAACATTACTATTGCCGAGGGCCTTTTGCGACCTATGAAGGTTAAATGCTATTCTGCACTTAGCGGCAAGGCGGCAATTGAGCTTTTGGAAAAAGAGAAAATGGATATCATTCTCATGGATCATATGATGCCTGAGATGGATGGTATTGAGTGTACCCGGATCATCAGGGAGAGTGTGGAGAATGCCAAGGATACTCCCATCATCGCTTTGACTGCCAATGTGATGGAGGGTGTCAGGGATATGTTCATATCCGCAGGTATGAATGACTTTGTGGCAAAGCCTGTCAATGTAAAAACTCTTGCCACATGTTTGAGACAGTGGATACCTGAAGAAAAGATCCTAGAGGGCAATATTGTTCAGGAAGAGACTGTCGAAGAAGTTATCGAATATGATGGCCTTGATTCAAAGAATGCAATAGAAGCACTTGGTTCAGCAGATTTGTATAAGACTATTGTGAAGGAATATTATAAGTCTGCCGACGAGAGGATAAAAGCGATAAAGGCTGATTATGACAATGAGGATTGGAAGGGTTATACTATCAAGGTTCATGCTCTAAAAAGTGCATCAAGACAGGTTGGTGCCTTTGAACTCGGTGACATGGCTATGGAGCTTGAGGACGCAGGAAACCATGGTGATATAGAAAAGATCAAGTCTGAAACCGAAACAATGCTCGGAGTATTGATCGGATTGACAGATGGGCTATCAAAGTATTTTAAAGAAGATGAAGCAGAGAAAAAGGATCTGCCTATCATGCCTGATGAAATGCTTGAATCGATCAAAAAGACTCTGCTCACGGCGTGTGATGATCTTGATATGGATGTTCTTGAGGAAAAGAGAGACGAACTAAAGAAGTTCAACTATGATGATGCTACAAAAGAGAAGATAAAAAGGATATGTGATGCCATCGATGATTTTGATACGGAGGCATGTCTGGAGATATTGGAGGAATTATGACATTTACCGCACTGTGCCATTTCGGACTTGAGGCAGTATTAAAAAGAGAGATAACAGATCTTGGATATGATATAGCAGCGGTGGAGGATGGAAGAGTTACCTTTACGGGTGATGAAGGGGCGATAGCGAGAGCCAATATTTTTCTTCGTACTGCTGAGAGGGTGATGATAAGGGTAGGTGAATTCAAGGCCTATTCATTCGATGAGCTTTTTGAAAATGTTAAGGCTCTTTCCTGGGAGGACTATATTCCGGAGAACGGAAGATTCTGGGTGACCAAGGCAACCACCAAGAACAGCAAGCTTTTTTCCTCTTCTGATATTCAGTCCATAGTGAAAAAGGCTATGGTAGAAAGACTTAAAGATCATTATGGAATAAGCTGGTTTTCAGAGGATGGAGACGACTATCCTGTGAGGATCTTTATTCATAAGGATGTGGTAACAGTTGGGCTTGATACCTCAGGTGTTTCCCTGCACAAGAGAGGATATCGTGCCATGACAGCCAAGGCTCCTATTTCAGAGACATTGGCTGCAGCACTTCTCATGCTTACTCCCTGGAAGAAGGACAGGATACTGGTGGATCCTTTTTGTGGAAGCGGAACATTTCCCATTGAGGCGGCTCTTATGGGTCTCAATATTGCTCCGGGTATGGACAGGGAATTCACAGCTGAGAACTGGACAGGCATAGTACCTAAAAAAGCCTGGTATGATGCGATCACCGAGGCCAATGATATTATTGACAGAGAGTCAAAGCTTACTATTCAGGGCTATGATATAGACAGTGAGGTTATAAAGGCTGCCATGGCGAATGCGAAGGCAGCAGGAGTTTCGGAGCATATTCATTTTCAGCAAAGGGCGGTGAAGGATTTAAGCCATGCAAAAAAGTACGGCTTCATCATCACCAATCCACCATACGGTGAGAGACTGGAAGAAAAGGAAGCTTTGCCGGCTCTTTACGGTGAGCTTGGCGCGGCATACAAGGGGCTTGATTCATGGTCAATGTTCGTGGTCACCTCATATGAAGAAGCGGAAAAATATATCGGGCGGAAGGCAGACAAGAACAGGAAGATATATAATGGAATGATAAAGGCATATTTTTATCAGTTCTATGGAGCAAAGCCGCCTAAAAGGGTAAAGGCCGATCAATGAAAAAAGGTATAGTTGCAGTTTTTTTAATAGTGATCTTCGCTGTGGTGATAAATGTATTCAATGGGGAAGCGGATTATTTCGCAAAGGAAGCTGATGATGCTGATATTTATCTGGCAAAGCTTGTAAATGATATTGCAAAGACCACCAATGCAGGGGGTCTTTTTGTGCGAATAGACGGCGCTCTTGGCGAAAGCGAGGAAGGCTCTTATCTGACGGATGAGCTTTTTGTGATGATGTCTGTTTCTGATATGAGAGAGAGGCTTGGGCTTGATATCACTGAGAATTCCGATAAGGAAATCACTATCACCCAAGGTATATCGAGGATGTTTCTTACTATCGGTGATTCAGGCATCAGAGTGAATGGTCAGACTGTTGATATAGGCAAGGCTCCTGAAGAAAAGGATGGCAGGATATATCTTCCCGTAGAGCTTTTGGGAAGCTATCTTCACTATGATACATCATTGAGCGTGATAAATAATACTCTTGATATCACAAAGCTTGAGTATGAAGAGGAGCTACCGAAAAGCTATGATCTTCGCGCGGAAAAAAAGGTTACACCAGTGAGAGATCAGGGAAAGTTTGGAACCTGTTGGGCCTTTGCATCACTCGGCGCCCTAGAGACAGTCACCATGCCGGATGACGAAGAGATATATTCCGTTGATCATATGAATTACATGGGTGGCTTCAATGTAGATGCGGTGCTTGGCGGAGATTATACCATGGCTATGTCTTATCTTGCAGGCTGGTACGGTCCTGTTCTTGAGAAGGATGATATCTACGGTGATGAGAAGGCCAATGAAAGACTTCTTCCTGTGAAGCATTTGGAGGAAGCGAGACTGATACCCGACAAAAACTATGATAGGATCAAGGAATGTCTGGTGCTTTATGGTGGAGTACAGACCTCAATTTACATAAGCGGAGAGCTTGCCAATCTGGAAACAGATGCCGGCAAAAACGGCAATGAGTTTTATGATACGGAGCATTCTTGTTATTACTATGATGGCAATAACAGTCCAAATCACGCAGTGGTGATCGTGGGTTGGGATGATGATTATCCTAAATCGAATTTTAAAAAAGAACCAAAAGAGAATGGTGCATTTATCTGTAAGAACAGTTGGGGTACGGACTTTGGCGATCAGGGCTTTTTCTATGTATCCTACGAGGATGTGAATATCGGAACGGTGAACATAGTCTACACGGCTCTTTCCGATACCTCCAATTATGATAGCATTTATCAATCAGACAAGCTCGGTTGGGTAGGTCAGCTGGGCTTTGATGCAGAGAGTGCATATTTTGCAAATGTATATAAGGCTGAGGATGAAGAATATTTAAAGGCTGTGGGCTTTTATGCAACTGATCAGAACACAAGGTACAGCGTCTATGTGGTGACGGATTTTACCGATAAGGATTCTCTTGTTTTGGGAGATGAGCTTGCGTCCGGTGAGTTTTCGGAGGCGGGATATTATACTGTAAGACTTGACGAAGCGGTAAAGCTTGATAAAAATGAGAAATTTGCAGTGGTGGTCTATGTTAATACACCGGGGGCAAAAAGACCTGTGGCTGTTGAATATGCAGCCGGGGCTAAGACAGCGGATGCTGATATAAGTGACGGTGAGAGCTATATAAGTCTTACCGCCGATAAATGGTCCAATGTGGAGATGAGCCAGGGAGGCAATGTATGCCTAAAGGCTTATACTGATAGAAAAGAAGATTGAAAGGAAAAGACGATGAAGAAGATCATTTTTGCAACAGGAAATGCTAACAAGGTAAGAGAGGTATGTCAGATACTTGAGGGCACAGGCTATGAAATAGTATCTATGAAGGACGCCGGTATTGATGTGGAGATCATAGAGGATGGAAAGACATTTGAGGAGAATGCCATAATCAAGGCGAAGACCATAGCTGAGGCAAGTGGTGAGCTTGTGCTTGCGGATGATTCGGGACTTGAGATTGATTATCTAAACGGTGAGCCGGGTATTTATTCTGCCCGCTATATGGGCGAAGACACATCCTATGATATCAAGAACGCCAATCTGATGGAAAGACTTGAGGGTGTTCCCGATGAGAAAAGAACTGCAAGATTTGTCTGCGCCATTGCAGCAGTATGGCCCGATGGCAAGGTGAAGACTGCAGTATGCACCATGGAGGGAAGGATCGCCTATGAGTCTGCAGGGGCAAACGGTTTTGGCTACGATCCTATTTTCTATCTTCCGGAGAAGGGCTGTACCTCGGCAGAATTAAGCCCTGAGGACAAGAATGCCATAAGCCACAGGGGAAAGGCGCTTAGAAAGATGAAGGAGATACTTGAAAATGAGAGCTCTGATCTTAAGTGATTCCCACGGAAAGGTTACGGATGTAAAGGCAGCTATCATACAGGCTGGGGATTTTGATGTGCTCGTCCACCTCGGTGATATTGAGTGCTCTAAAAGCGCTATTACAAGTCTTGTTGATTGTCCCACGTATATCGTAGCCGGCAACTGCGACAGATATAGCGACCTCCCGGCCTATGCTTCCTTTGAGTTTGGGGATAAGAAGATATTCGCCTCCCACGGTCATAATTATTATATAGATCTTGGTCCTCAAAGATATGAGCTTTTTGCTGAAGAGAATGGATTTGATGTAGCATTGTTTGGCCATACACACAGACCTTTTTATGATAAGGGAGAGAGGGTAACACTTTTTAATCCCGGGAGTATTTCTTATCCCAGAACAGAGGACAGGAAGAGAACCTTTGGTATCATGGAGCTTGATGACAAGGGAGAGTTGCATTTTAATATCGCAGAGGCCCTGCCCACCTTCAAGGTTTTAGAGGAGTATGAGAGCCTAAAGGCAGAGGGCGAATACGACAATGAAAAGGATATTGCAAGTGGTGCTATCAAGAGACTTTTAAAGAAGCTTTTGAATTAGTAATACAGCAGACTCTTTTAGAGGTTTGAAAGAGAGGATATGAATTTTGAAAAAGGGCGATATTGTAGAGGGGATAATAACTGAATACGAATTTCCCAATAAAGCATATATGAAGGTTGAAGATAAGCGTGTGCTTGTAAAGGGTGCATTGCCCGGACAATATGTGTCCACCCGCATCACGAAGAACCGAAGTGAGAAGGCGGAGGCTCTGCTTCTTTCGGTGCTGAAAAAAGGAGAGTTAGAGGACAGAGAACCTATCTGTCCTCATTTTGGTATCTGCGGAGGCTGTACCTATCAGACTATGTCCTACGAGAATCAGCTGAAATTAAAAGAGGATATGATCCACGGAATGCTTAATTCGGTGGTGAAGGATGATTATAGCTGGGACGGGATACTTAAAAGCCCTCTGACGGAAGGGTACAGAAACAAGATGGAATTCTCCTTTGGAGATGAAGTGAAGGACGGCCCTCTTTCACTTGGCATGCACAAGAAGGGAAGCTTTCATGATATCGTGACGGTAAGTGAATGTAAGATTGTGCATCCTGATTTTACTGCCATACTTAAAGCCATCAGAGATTTTTATGCTGAGAGGAAGGTACCCTTTTTCCATCGTATGAGTCATGAGGGTATACTAAGACATTTGATCCTTCGAAGGTCATTTGCCGACGGAGCCCTACTTATCAATCTTGTGACCTCTACACAATATAGAGCTGACGGCTCAGAGGATATTTCGGACGGAGTCTATCGTTGCGGTGTCCTCGCTCTTGATGAGCTTTCTAAAGTGCTTAAGGGCTTAAAACTATCCGGAAGGATAGCAGGCTTTATACACACACAAAATGACAGCATGGCTGATGCCGTGATACCCGAAAGGGTTGTGACTGTCTTTGGAGAGGACAGCATTTACGAGGAGATACTGGGGCTTAGGTTTCGCATTTCCCCCTTCTCATTTTTCCAGACCAATACAAAGGGGTGCGAGGTGCTCTATGAGAAGGCGCGAGAATATGTGGGTGAGACGAAGGACAAGGTGATCTTTGATCTCTATAGCGGTACGGGAACCATAGCGCAGATGCTTGCTCCTGTGGCAAAGAAGGTAGTGGGCGTTGAGATCATCGAAGAGGCTGTGGTCGCAGCAAGAGAGAATGCAAAGCTTAATGGTCTTGATAATTGTGAGTTCATTGCGGGGGATGTGCTAAAGAAGATTGACGAGATAGAGGATAAGCCTGATCTCATCGTCCTTGATCCACCGAGAGATGGGATCAATCCCAAGGCGCTTAATAAGATCATTGATTTTGGGGTAAAGAATCTGGTGTATATTTCATGCAAGCCCTCATCACTTGTCAGGGATCTTGTGACCTTGCAGGCGAGAGGATATCGTGTGACAAGAGCCGTGGCTGTGGATCAATTTGTAAACACTGTACATACGGAGACAATTTGCCTTCTTGAGCAATATAACCAAAGGTAATAATAAGAAAAAGCGTAGCATGAAAAAACATTTTTTATGTTGCGTTTTTGTTGCGGTAGATAGGTTATAATCGCCTTAGTGATAATGGAAAACTATCTCGAAAGGAGAAAAAACATGAAAGAACAGGATGTAATAAAAGAAGAAGTAAAGAGCTTTGGCGATGCTATGGCAGCGCTTCCCAAGGCTGCATGGACAGCAGAGACCAAGGGTAGAGGTGTCAATCTTGAGACCCTTATGGCAATGATGTATAGCCCGGAGGCAAGTGGAAAGGAGCTGTCTGCCAAGCTTGATGAATTCAGACATTCAAAAAGACTTAAGGAGCTGACCTCTATTGCCTTCAAGGGTATAGAGTCAAAGTGGAATGATGTTACCATCGACGGAAAGACCGCTGAGGAAACATGGTCTGAAAAATATGCGGATATAACTGATGAGGCTCAGAAGAATCTTATGTTCCAGATCGAGCTTTTGCATGAGATCTTTTCAGGTGAATCTGAGATCAAGGCAGAGGGAGTATTGATGGTTCCCCAGGGCCCCAGAGATAAGATGAAATATGACATCATGAAGGAATTCTATTCCACAAGAAGTTCGCAAAAGACAAATGATGAGCCTGAGTCCGTATATTCTGAAGAGGAGATTTCTGAAGTAGAGAACGAGGAAGAGATCCAGGTAGAGGAGAAGAAGGATCCTTTGACCGATGATAGCTTTGCTTCATTTTCTGAAGATGCGTATGACAGACTTATGCAGTCACATGGTACAATAGGAATACCTATGTCTGCTCTGGCTATGTTGAGCGTTGTATTTGACAACAAGACTACAGGCAAGGAGATCGCCGAGGCGTATGCAAAATTTCCCGCGCTTGATAAAGCCGCTGACTATTTCATGAAGGAGATCGATGGTCCCGAGCGTAGCGAGTTCTTGAAGGAGCAGGGTATTGATGTTACTTCGACCATCAAGGTTGACGGTCAGACACTTTCCGAGCGTTATGGAGAGCAGTTTAAGGATATAGAGGATATCAAGCTTAAGGAAAAACTTACCAAGTTTGCGCTTATGCATGAGATCACAAATGGATTCTACTTGGGTAAGAAGGGACATATTCCTGAGATCACTGTAGATACATTTGAGATGAAGGACGGAAGCTTTGTGAAGGCAGAGCCCAAGGCGGTTACCATAAAGAAGCCTGCAAGACAGGTTGAAGTAGAGCCTGTAGAGGAGGTTGAAGTAGAGCCTGTAGAGGAGGTTAAGGAGCCTGAGATCGCAGAGCCTGAAATCTCACCTGAGGAATTCAAGGCCAATCTTTCTTCTAGGGTAGAGAATATCGTAAAGGGTGAAACTGTTACCCTGAGAAGCGATGTTGTTCTCACCGAGGGAACAGAGGCAAAGTGGTCAACCTTAAAGCAGATTCACAGTATTCACAATGAGCTTAAGGCTGCTGCGGAAAGACTTGATGAAATAAAGAAGAGCGGCGAAAATACAAAGCTTTATGACGATATGAGAAAAGCGCTTGAGGATTGTGTAAAGTTCTCTGATATCGAGAATTCAGAGGCAAGCATCAATAAATTAAACGATGCTATGGATAAATACCAGAAGGCAGCCGCCGCATATCACAAGGATAGAAAGGGTATTTTTTTTGGTCCTTCATCTGATGCTGGAAAGGTTCGTTTAAAGGAAGCCAAGGAGGCTAAGGACAAGGTTCCCGGTCTCATGGACAGTCTTAAGGGCACTGCCGGTCTGATCGGCGAGGAAGGCTTTGCAGGTAAGTCCTTAATAGAGCTTGCAGGTGAGTCTATCGCCACAGCAAGGGCAGCAGGAAGCAAGAAGTTTTCTGTAAATGAGTTCGAGGGCAAGTTCGGTCCTGACTATATGGAAGCTGCTGCTAAGAAATATCTTAAGAGCGAAGGAAAGGCTATAACCGCTGATTCTGTTGCAGATCTTGCCTATGATGGAGATTTCATTGCAGCTGTTGAGGAAAATCCTACAAGCTATGTGGAGAAGTACGAGCATTTCCTTGCTGCAAGTGAATTCCTTAATGATCATTATCATAGGATCTTGCATGATGAAACCGTAAGCCCTGAAAATAGAAGAGAAGCAGAGTTTATGCTCAATGGCAATAAGTTTTCTGATAAGGCCTGGAACCTGGCAGCTAATGCTGAGTTTCTCGATAACTATGAGAAGAATGGTTCGTCATTTATCGAGAAGTGGGAGACAAGAGTTCAGGCAGAGGCATATCTTGCTGAGAAGAATGGCGTAGCTCCTTCTAAAGCAGAGATCAAGGAGCTTGCGAACAACAAGGTATTTCAGATGGTAGCAAAGAAGCATCCTACCGAGTTCGGTAACAAGTGGGATGAAAATTTGGAGAAGGCTAACGAGCTCAAGGAACAATATAAGAAAGAGCTCGAAGAGTTGACTTTGGGAATTGATAGTTATGACAATATTGTAACCTTTGTAAAGGACAATTATGAGCCTACTCCCGAGCATGCCGAGGCATATGAGACTGCCAAGGAAGCATTGAAGGAGAGAAAAGCGGCCATCAAGGAAGAGAAGGAAAGAGTCTACGATGCGAGACAGGATCTAAAGGAGATGGAGGACTCTCCTGAGAAGGACAAGATGAAGGAGCAGATCGAAAAGGATGCAGATGCTCTTGAGCAGACCGTCGCTACCTATAAGCAGGACAAGGCAAACCTTGTTACCGAGCTTCTCCTTCCTGATTTCCTTACAAGAGTAGCATTTTTAAAGGCAACCCAGGATCCCCGGGTAGGCGAGAACATTTGCCGACTGATGGCTACCTCTTCAAAGCAGGAGAAGGCAGTATGCAAGTCTATCCTTGATAATATCAAGAAACCTGAGAATGCAAAGATACTTGGTGATAAGAATCTCAAGGCATCTATACTTGACGGAAGCATCGTTGAGAAGATCGTTCCCGGTGTGAATAAGCAGGTAGCCGGAGCACAGCCTGATGCAAACAGAAGACACGTTCAGCAGAAGAATGTTGAAGCAGGTCCTCAGATGGGAAGATAATTGATTTTATGAAAACACCTATCAGATACGATAGACAATTCAATAAGGCGGTGCGGATATTGATGATAGTGACGGCAGTCTTATCTTTGATATTCGCGCTGCTTCTTGTGTTTGACAACACCAAGGCATCGGATTTAAATGGATTGTTGATCTTTTTTATTGTTGTTGGAGAGGCGTCTATACCCGTGTTTTTGCTATCTGTAGTTCTCTATATTGATTCTTCGGTTTATATAAAAAGACTCGAGAAAAATCATTTTAAAGTGCCTGAAAGAAAAAAGGATTACGAAAATGATCTATCGAAGGTGGAAAGAATCGAGGTTGTTGAGAATCGTTTTGCAAAGGATAGCAAGATCGCATCTTGTGTTGCCTTATTGATGTATGTGATATTCGTGATATTGGATATTCTATATTTTGTCAAATGGTCAAAGCTTGGAGAGGGAGATTCTGCTGCGGCATTGCTTATTCCATTACTTGTCTTTCATCTGATTTTTCTTGTTTTGGCTTTGATCTTTAGAAAGCAGCAGGATCCCAAGCTTTATGTGGATGATGTGGATATAAAGGATCATAGGAAGGTAAGGAAAAGTATCACAGCTGCTATTGGACTTTTGATATTTCTTGGACTTATCGCAGCATTTTCCGTTGCTACCGCACATTCTATGACGGATTATGTACATAAATCGAAGCAGGTGGATTATGAGGGGTAGATATGGTCTTGATTTTATTTTGGTTAATGGTTATACTGTCAAAATGAAAAACATTTTGCAAAGGGGTTAAGGATGAAGATCATAGATATTCTCGAAAAACACAATATGTCACTTTCATTTGAGGTATTCCCTCCAAAGAAGGAATCGGGATTTGAGAGTGTGAAGGCAGCAACAGAGGCTATAGCAAGCTATAAACCGGCATTTATGAGCGTGACCTATGGTGCAGGTGGCGGAACAAGCAAATATACCTTGGATATTGCAAGAAATATAAAGGAGAGCTTTGGAGTTCCTACCTTGGCACATCTTACCTGCGTATCGTCAAGCAGGGAGACAGTGAAGGAACGGATAAATGAGATGAAGGAAGCCGGCATATTGAATGTGATGGCTCTTCGTGGAGATCTGACTCCTGAGCTTGAGAATACCGACCGCAGCAAGTGGGACTATCGATATGCAATAGAGCTTATAAGAGAGCTTAAGGAGGCGGGAGATGATTTTTGTATCGGCGCTGCCTGCTATCCGGAGATACATCCGGAGAGTGAGAATCAAAAGGAGGATATCGCTCACCTTAAGGAAAAGGTGGATGCCGGAGCGGATTTTTTGACCACTCAGATGGTATTTGACAACAATCTGTTCTTCAACTTTTTATATAAACTCAGAGAGGCAGGAGTAACGGTTCCTGTGATCCCCGGTATCATGCCCATCACCAATGCCAATCAGGTGGAAAGAGCCATAAAGCTTTCAGGCTCATTTATGCCTCAGCGTTTTAAGAGCTTGGTTGACTATTTTGGCAAGGATCCTGACTCTATGAAACAGGCGGGTATAGCTTATGCCACGGATCAGATCATTGATCTCTATGCCAACGGCATCACAAATGTTCATGTATATTCAATGAACAAGCCTGATGTAGCAAAGGCAATCATGGACAATCTTTCCGATATACTTGGCAAGGATTTTGATAGATAAAAGTGCGTTAAGCGGGGGCAAAGGTCCCCGCTGTTTTTTGATGTTGCTTTTTTCCTTGTTTTTTATTATACTAAGAGAATGAGTTTTTTTAGGATGAGATATAGAAAAAATATAATATTTTTACTTGCGTTTGCTTTGTTTTTTACAGGAACCTTTGGTTTATTTCCCCGGATGGTGAATGTTTATGCTGAGCCTTCTGAGTCAGATGATGAAGACGATGGCGAGGAAGGTACTACGGAATATCAGATACTTGATACCACGGAATATCCGGATGAGCCTGAGAGACAACCGGATCTTGTATCTGAAGCGGCTGTGGTCATGGATGCAAAAACTGGAGCTATCCTCTATGATAAGAATTCGGAGCAAAAGGAATATCCTGCAAGTATCACGAAGATCATGACATGCCTTTTAGCAGTTGAGAAGGGCAATCTTGAGGATATGGTAAACATTTCCCATGAGGCAGTTTTCGGTATAGAAAGAGACAGCTCTCATGTTGGCTTGATGGAGGGTGAGCAGGTTAAGCTTGAGCATCTATTGTATGCATTGATGATCGAGTCTGCCAATGATGCCGCCATCGCCATAGCAGAGCATATCGGCGGAAGTGTCGAAGGCTTTGCCGAGATGATGAATGCAAAAGCAGAAGAGCTTGGCTGTACCAATACACATTTTGTCAATCCCAACGGATTGTTCAATGAAGAGCATTATACCTGCCCCAAGGATATGGCTCTTATCACAAAGGAAGCTTTAAAGTATCCTATGTTCAGGGAATTGACCCAGGCAAAGCATTCTCAGATACCTCCTACGAATCTTTGTGAGGAGACAAGAGAGCTTTGGAAGGCTTTTAAGCTCACAAGTCCCAAGAGTACATTTTATTATGAATATGCCCTTGGTGGAAAGACTGGTTATGTCAAACAGTCAAAAAGTACCTTGATGACCTATGCCAATAAAGACGGCATGGAGCTTATCTGTGTTGTGATGATGTGCGCAGGCAGAAAGATTTCCTGGAAGGATACGAGAGCAGCATTTCGCTACGCATACAACAATTATAAATATGTATATCCTTTGAGGGGATATACATTTTCTGAGGGTGAAGAAGAGGACACCATATTAAAGAACTTCTACAACTCCCAGTCAGAGGACAAGCTTCCTATCAGCTATGATGAAGACAGCTGTGTGCTGGTGAAAAATGATATTGATGAATCTGCCATTGAGGTGAAATTCATGAAATCCGCATCCGAAGCGCCGGGTGTGCTTGGAAGATTTGAGTTTGTCTACAATGGTGAGACATTGGGAAGTACACCTATTACCTATGATTATCACGGACCTATGAATGTATATGACAATGATGGAGAGGTTATGACTGTCGAGGATCCTAAGGCTGAGGATCGCAAGGAAGAGGTTGAAAAGACAAATATAAGCGTGCTGAAGATCATGGCAATAGTCGGCATAGCACTTTTCGTAGCATTTATGATTTTTTACATAAATATACTTATCAAACGACACAAGAAAAGATCAAATAGATACAGTCCCAAGTCGAAGAAGAAAAAAAGTAAGGATGACCTGCATTTTTAGGACGATATCCTGAAAGGAGAAATTGATGGAATCCGTTGTTGGTGAGAATTTAGAGGTTGTAAGACAGGCGAATTCGCAGATGCTGTCTTATTTCCAATCTATATATATCACAAGTCTTGAGTCCCTTCAAAGCTTGAAATCAGAGAGCTTTGAGGTGGATGTGAAAATTGAAGAGCTTGAAAAGACTAAAAATATTTATTCGTTCAAGACGAATGATTCCAAGAATATCTTTTCTCCACTTGCTGCGGGTACTTCCTCTGAACATCAGAGAAGCCGTATTATTGATACCCAGCTCCATGATCTCTATGGAGCCAAGGCGGCACTTTCGGCGAAGATTGCAACGATGGAGCAGGAGCTTTCGTCGATAAAGGATAAGCTTGATATTCTCGGCAAAGCGGCAAAGTCCCTTGGGCAGCTTTCTGATGACAGCTTTTCAGCTGATGTAAAGGAAGAATCGGATGTTGAGGAGAATACCGAGGATAGCAAAAAGGAAGTTAATCACGGCTACAATATACTGATGCTTGAGGAATTCCACAACGAACAGATGGCTCATATGCTGGAACGCTTTGTGAAGGAGCCCTTGTCCGGCAATCGCAACAAGCAGGAGGTCATAGGCTGGCTTTTGAAATCTGATGTGGACAGAGCGAGGGTCACTCTCGATGAGATAGACAAGAACACAGGTGAGGTTCTTGAATGTGTTGAAGATCTTATAAAGAGGCTTAGACATCCCATAGACATAAAGCAACCTGTGTGGATGATGCTTGATGATTTTATCACAAGGTATAGAGATCTTCATCCTGAGTGCGTGATCGAGGCTGATATTGATTGCCCGGAGACGGATATCTCTATTCCTCCTATAGTGATCATTACCATGATGCAGTCTCTTACTGAAGTATTTGAAAATGTATTTAAGCATTCCAATGCCAACAAGCTGACGGTGAAGATCATCATAAGCAACCGTCTGGTAGATGTATTCGTCAATGACAATGGTGTGGGTATTCAAGACAATTATCTTGATACAAGCAAGTGGTACAGCGGTCTTCACAGACTTCACGAGGCTATTTATCTGCTTGATGGCAAGCTAAAGATAGATGGAAATCTGCTTTCCGGAACGAATGTTAGATTTTCATTTCCCATAAAGAGATAAGGAGAGAGATCTTAATGAAACAACAGATCATAGATTTACTGGATAAAAATATAGAGGGGATGACGGCCGCTGAGATCGAGCCCCTTTTGGAGGTTCCGCCGAAGCCTGATATGGGAGATTTTGCATTTCCTTGCTTCAGACTTGCAAAGACCATGAAAAAGGCGCCTCAGATGATAGCCCAGGATATTAAGGAGGCTATCGGAGAGGTTGATTTCCTTGAAAAGATCGAGGTGGCAGGTGCCTATTTGAATTTTTATATCGATAAGCTTACCTATGTGCGTTCAATGGTAGAGGCTGCTTCCGGCGAGGATTTTGGTTCCTCCAAGGAGGGTGAGGGTAAGACTATCTGTATCGATTATTCATCACCAAATGTTGCAAAGAATTTCCATGTTGGACATCTTCGTACCACCATCATCGGCAATTCATTATATAAGATATTTTCTAAGCTTGGCTACAAGGTAGAGAGGATAAATCATCTTGGAGATTGGGGAACCCAATTTGGAAAGCTCATTGTTGCCTACAAAAAGTGGGGCAGCAAGGAAGCCGTAGAAGAGAAGGGTATCGCAGAGCTTATGGAGCTTTATGTAAGGTTTCATAAGGAGGCAGAGGCTGATGATTCGTTAAATGACGAGGCAAGAGCCTGGTTTGTAAGGATGGAGCAGGGCGACGAGGAAGCACTTTCTATCTGGCAGTGGTTTAAGGATATAAGTCTTGTCGAATACAAGCGTACCTACGAGCTTTTAGGAATGGAGTTTGACCACTACACAGGCGAGAGCTTTTACAGAGATAAGACGGATGAGATCATCAATCTTCTTTCGGATAAGGGACTTCTTACCACCAGTGAGGGTGCAAAGATAGTTGATCTTGAAGCCTATGATATGGCACCCGCCCTGATACAGAAGAAGGATGGAAGTACCATATATGCCACCAGAGATCTGGCAGCGATTTATTACAGAAAGCGTACCTATGATTTTTGCAAGTGCCTTTATGTAACAGGTCAGGAGCAGAAGCTTCATTTTGCCCAGGTGTTCAAGGTCATCGAGCTTATGGGAAATGAGTGGGCTCCCGAGCAGCTGGTACATATCCCCTACGGATTGGTTAGTCTTGAGGGTGCCAAGCTTTCATCGAGAAACGGCAATATCATTTACGCCGAGGATATATTGAAGGAAGCCATCGGCAAGATAAAGGAGATCATGGATGAGAAGAATCCTGATCTTCCCGGCAAGGACGAAATAGCCAGGAAGGTCGGTATCGGAGCTATTATTTTCCACGACCTCTACAATCAGAGGATCAAGGATGTATCCTTTAAGTGGGAGCAGGTACTAAACTTCGATGGTGAGACCGGACCCTATGCACAGTACACCTATGTAAGATGCGCAAGTATCCTAAGACAGGCACCGGACTTTAGCTTTGGCGGCGATATTGATTATGAAGTGATATCTGACGGTGCGTCGGTTGATCTTCTAAAAGAGCTTGTTCGCTATCCTGAGGTAGTAAAGCAGGCGGCAGAGAAATTCGAGCCCTTTATGATATCACGTTATGTCATCGCAGTAGCTCAGGCCTTCAACAAGTTCTACAATGAGAACCGTGTGAATGTTGATGACAAGAAGGTAAGAGATGCGAGAATGAGTCTTGTATATCTCACGGGTAAGATCGTGAAGGATGCGCTGGAGTTATTGGGGATTGAGTGTCCTGAAAGGATGTGAGTGATAAAGCAGACCGAGGAGAGCGCAGATGCGCTTGCGCAATTTGCGCTATCTTTGGGATGCTAACATACATGAGTGCGTAGTTCGATAGAATGGAGCACGAATGGATGTAGGATTGCGGGAGCACGAAGTGCGGAGCAATCCGTATTATCACGATTAACAAGAATAAAATAAGAAAAGAGGAATACATCATGTTAGACATGAAATTTGTGCGGGAAAACCCCGACATCGTAAAGGAGAACATAAAGAAGAAGTTTCAGGATGCGAAGCTTCCCTTGGTAGATGAGGTGATCGAGCTTGATAAAAAGGCTCGTGCCTTAAAGCAGGAGGGCGACGACCTTCGTTCAGAAAAGAACAAGGTATCAAAGGAGATCGGCGCTTTGATGTCCCAGGGCAAGAAGGAAGAGGCTGAGGCAGTAAAGGCCAAGGTAGCCGAGATCGCTAAAAGACTTGAAGAGATAAAGAATGAAGAGCCTGAGGTACAGGAGAGAGTCACAAAGATAATGATGACTATTCCCAATATCATCGATCCTTCAGTACCTGTAGGAAAGGATGACACAGAGAATGTAGAGATAGAGCGTTTCGGCGAGCCTGTGGTTCCCAATTTCGAGATACCCTATCATACAGAGATCATGGAGAAGTTCAACGGTATCGATCTCGATGCTGCAAGAGATGTTGCCGGAAACGGATTCTATTATCTCATGGGAGATATCGCAAGACTCCATTCGGCAGTGATCGCATACGCAAGAGATTTTATGATCAACAGAGGCTTTACCTATTGCGTGCCTCCTTTTATGATCCGTTCCAACGTGGTAACGGGAGTTATGAGCTTTGCTGAGATGGATGCCATGATGTATAAGATTGAGGGCGAGGATCTTTATCTTATCGGAACCAGCGAGCATTCTATGATCGGAAAGTTTATAGATAAGATCATCGATGAGAAAGAGCTTCCCAAGACACTTACCAGCTATTCACCCTGCTTCAGAAAAGAAAAGGGCGCTCACGGTATAGAGGAGAGAGGCGTATATCGTATCCACCAGTTTGAAAAACAGGAGATGATAGTTGTCTGCAAGCCTGAGGATAGCAAGATGTGGTTTGACAAGCTGTGGCAAAATACCGTAGATCTGTTCAGGACTCTTGATATTCCCGTAAGAACCCTTGAGTGCTGCTCGGGCGATCTTGCCGATCTCAAGGTAAAATCGATTGATGTAGAGGCATGGTCACCCAGACAGAAGAAGTATTTTGAGGTAGGAAGCTGCTCAAATCTCGGAGACGCACAGGCAAGAAGGCTTAAGATCCGTATCAAGGATGAAAATGGTGACAAGTATTTTGCACATACACTTAACAATACGGTAGTAGCACCTCCCAGAATGCTTATCGCGTTCCTTGAGAACAACTTAAATGCAGATGGCACAGTGAATATCCCTGAGGCATTAAGACCTTATATGGGCGGTATGGAGAAGATACAGTAAATATGAAAAAACGGCTCGGAGGAGCCGTTTTTTTGTGCGAATAAACCCCTTAATTTGCTTGAATTATCAGACAGATATGGTACAATGAAATAGGTTGGTTTCTGTGAAAAGCAGTTGTTTTATCTGTGCTTTCGAAGGGAGGTATTTTGATGCAAAAGATTAAAAGGGTGGTTGCATATTTATTGACATTATGCATGGCATTGTCACTTGTTACGGTGATGCCGGAGGTGAAGGCAAATCCTGAGCCGGATTTACCACCGGAGGATACCTATGAGCTTAAGATGATGTTTGTTAATGTCAATGATAAGGGGGAGGTAGAATACCCTAAGACGTATGTTGAAGGAGACGAGCGTTGGCTTGAATATGATGAGAATGACAATGCTTATAGTTTTGGTGGATACAATCATTGCCAGGTAGCATTTGCAAAGGTTAATCTTGGAGAAACCGAGGATAATGTAACTCTGATTACAGACGATGTTTCAATATATGAGGCAAATCGTAATGATTCAGATGTTACATACACGATAAGGCATGATGATCAGAATAATCCAAAGGTTGTTGCGATAGATGACTCATCAATTGAACATTACAGATATTGGGATGAGAAACAGAAGAAGGATATTGTCGTTCCCGGTGTATACAACTTTGGGCTTTGGCAGGATTATTTTATAGTGGAATATAAAGAAAATGACGAAGATAAAGGCCTTAGTATGGTCATCCGTAGTGACAGACCTTTTATTGGCATTTACGAAAAACATACTGATAATAATGACACATGGTATGATTGTGTGTCCTGGGATAAGGGATTTGAATACAGTGAAGATGATGAAAGCACTTATTATTTCGGATTATCAGTATGGCTTAATGATAATGAAACTGTAGATCAGTTAAAAGAAAGATTTTCCAAATTTGATATTATAGGAATAAGTGATTATGTAACTCTATCTAATACGGTTGAATATGACAATCCAAATGACCTTGTATTAAGACAATTTACTATGAAGCAAAACATTATAAGTAAGTTTGAAGCACAGTGTGAGGGCGAGTTTCTGGATCATGATCCTCATCCTGCACTTGAACCTGGGGGCCAAGCGGATGATGGATATGCCAGGGGCAATGAATCTATTCGTTTTTCTTGCAGGAGAGACGGCCTTGCAATAGCCTGGGACGACGATGGCGCTTTCAGAACAAACTATTATGATTATCAGAGATGCTTTGATGAGCTGTCTTTACAAACTCCGAGAAGAATATCTATCGGTATTGCCTCTGAAAAGGATGGCAAAGGAAATGTTGTGCCTGTTGATGATAAAGAGAAGCTCAAATTTGATGGCCCCTCTGAGAGTGTGGTGATATATACTGTTCATAAAGACGATGATCCAAAACAGGAAATAATAGCCGGTCTTTATGATATTTACTTCCCTAAGAATGGGGTATATACCATGACATATGCAGACAATGTATACTCTTCAAAGGCTGAGTTTGTCATTGGATATCCCGGCATAGGTTTGTACAATAAAAATGAAATCTCTGAAGAAAATTTCCTTTGTGCCGAGGGTGGTGAATATATTTACACTCCCGGAGAAACAGTATATTTGTTGACTCAGAATGATGTGAACGCAAACACTGTTCTTTCTGCATATGGACCTGAGCATTTGCTTGGAACAGATAAAGGTCTGGTATGGGATAGTGCTGATGAGAATAGCAATCCCATTTCCTTTAAGATTCCGGAGGATGAGGTTGGAAGCTATGATATTGGGCTGAATCTTTATAGAGTTGATAAAGAAAATAAAGATAATGTTTGGGAAAACAGATCCTCAAATATCAGATTAAAGGCTGCCCCTCAGGGTTTGGTTATAGCTGATCCAAATTGGGATGGTGGATATCATTTTGAAAAGGAAATCGATAACTATGAAAAAGAGAAGGGAACTGCTTACAGATCAAAGATTTCCTTTGCATTGGGAATATCTGGTGAAAGTGAAAACGTGTCTCCTGTTAACAGTATAGAGAATTTGTCTATTACAAAGGTTGGAGATTCAGATACGCTTGATTTAAAAGAATACATCGAAAAGAAGGAAGAGGATGAGGAATCCGCCTATGAAGGATTATTTGACATGTATTTTCCTGATGCAGGCGAATATATCCTTACCTATACGGATGAGAATGAAGAATTTTCTTCATCAGTAAAGATAATTGCGGAATTACCGTCTTTGGGTATTTACGGTTCAAAGAATGTATCTGATGAAAAATATGTTGGTGATTCTGTAGCCTTTGATAAAGATAATAAGACCTGGTATATTCTTGCTGATGAAAGTGGTGATGAAGGTGGTCATCGATATGTGAATATACAGGATGCATCCATTGAAGATGGACATGATGTTTTTATAGACTATAAAATCAGCAAAGACAAAAAATCCATTGAGGTAAAGCTTGATAAAAGGAAAAAATGTTCATTTGCCATAAAAGTAATCTTTGAAGAAGGATGGATGGATGCTGATGGACGAATACAAGACATCAATACCAGGGATAGTTGGTTCCGCTTTGAGCCTGCACCGGAGCTTTTAGGTGAAAGGACCTGGTATTTGGATGGAGAACCTCAAACAGGCTATAGTGGACGCTGGATATTGAAAGGCGATTTCGATGGTACGGATATGGGTGTTACCAACGATGAAATGGCAAGCTATTGGGTTCATGCTGATACTATGCAGGGAGTCATAGACAAGCTTTCTGAAACTGAGATAGGTGAAGATTTTGATGGCTATTATCTGGATACTGAAACCGGTGAATTTAAAAAGATAGAGGATACAGAAAGTATATTCAATACCGGATATATAGAGGTGTGTCCTTCAAGTGCCGGAGATATAGAGCTTCAGCCTCAGTATGTTGCCTCATCAGGAAATTTCAAGGGTATCAGGTTCCACGGATATTCAAGTCATGCATGTTTTGTTCCTGCGGACAAGGAAGGTAATTATAAAGCAGTGACCGGAAAATCAGGCAAAAAGCTTGATTATCTTGAGCGTGTAGCCTTAGATGCGGAAAGAATACTTGATATACTTGATGATCCCGTTGTATATTATGACGATGACGAGGATAAAGATGTTAATTTGTCTGGTAAATTGGAGGAATCCGATAGAGCTGATCTGATCAATGCTTTTAATGTTCTCAAGACAAAAAAGAATGCTCTTAGCGATTCAGTCATTACAAAACTTAAGGAGGTAAAATATGTATACCTCTATGACGACAAAATCTATCCTTTGACTAAGAATGAACTTAAGTCGATGAACAGGGACCTTGGCGAGAATCTTAGTAGCTTCTATTTCACCATAAGTGATAGAAATCCTATATGTCAGATAGATGGGATAGAAGACTTCCTTTTCGGCGATATGAAAGAGGTTGTTGGTTGGACTGATAACGATCAAGACTTCCAGGTAGGAGAACTCTATACCAGTCCTTGCGGTGAGATACGTGTAACAGAATCTGTTGCCGGACTTCATGTCAATGTTTATTGCGATATGGTATTCGACGGAGATATGAAGAATCTTGTGGTTGGCTATCCAAAGGATAATCATTATGAGACTATTGTGCAAGATAGCCATGATCTAATATGGTATGAGCTGGATGAAAAGACCGGCAAGCCGTTGATTGATCCTCAGGATAATTATGAAGAACACTTCGGTGGCAACGGTATTTTTGATCTGTATCGAATTGATAGCTCTATTCAAAGTATGAAGATAATGAGCCCGAGAGGTAATGTTAATGGATATCTAGAGGATGATCTCTTTAATGTTAATAAAACAATTTATAGGAGTTTATATGACGACGGTAACTTGGTAGGTCGTGCAGAATATCATGGTAGAAGCTATGAGTATAATGTCAAAACCTATACTATAGATACTGTTTCTGATGTATCGGATTCCGGAAAGAGTATGGGACTTTCGGTAGTTGCACCTGAGCCCAACTCAATAAAGGGTCTGTCATTTGCTCAGAAGGATGCTATAGAAACAGGGAAAAAGCTGACGGTATCTGTAGATGCAAATGATCTGGACACAGAGTCAGTTCTGACGGCTGATGAAGCAACAGCCATTTCCGAGATAGATAAGGTGGCTGCCCCCGGCAATGATACAAGAGTGGATTATATTGATTTCGATGTAAAGGCAAAGGTTGAGGGAGTTAACGAAGAAACAACCGTTACCGACCTTCATGTTCCTCTCTGGATCACAATGAAGATACCCGGTGGTTACAAGAAAGGACTGCCTTATAGTATTGCTAGATATCATGATGGAAAGGTTGATACGCTTACATTAAAGGACAATCTTCTGGGTGAGGTTGCCGGTCTCAACATTGGTTTCACTATTGACGAAGCAAAGGAGACCATTACCTTCCTCGCTGATCGTTTCTCAGTTTATGCCCTTGTTCGTGAGGGTGGAAAGACCGCTGTTGATCTATCAAAGGTTAAGTGGGATTATACCGAGGCATTTACAGAGGATGGTACTGTAAAGAAGGTAGCGCTTACGGGACTTCCCGAGGGAGTGATAGCGACCTATACAGGAAATGAAGCAAGTACGGCAGGAAAGTACACAGCTAAGGCAAGTCTTGCATTAGCCAAGGATCTAAAGCTTGCCTCAACAATTCCTGATTCCATTACTACATTAGTCTGGGAGATAAAGGAGGCTTCAAAGCCTGCACCTACTCCGGATCCCGATCCGACACCTACACCGGATCCTACCCCGATTTCAGAGCCGATACCGCAACCGGAGACGCCAATTTCTCCCGCACCTGTTACACCTGCGCCGGTAACATCTGAAATTCAGGCTCCGAAGAAAAACGCAGTCCTTAAGGATTCTAAGAAGACCATGAAGTTTAAGGTGACAAAGGTGGGAACTACCAAGAAGGCAGGCGAGGTTACATTTACCGGTCCTACAAATAAAAACAATAAATCTTTGAAGGTTCCAAAAACAGTGAAGGTAAACGGAGTGACCTTCAAGGTTACGGCCATAGCTGCCAATGCATTCAAAGGTAATAAGAAATTAACAACAGTTACCATTCCGGAATCTGTAAAGTCTATCGGTGATGGGGCATTTATGAACTGTGTTAAGCTTAAAATAATAACCCTTCCAAAGAATGTGGCTTCTATTGGAAAGAATGCTTTTAAGGGATGCAAAAATCTAAAAAATATTATTATGAAATACAGTGGTATCCCCAAATTTGGAACAAATGCTTTTCTGAATGTTCCTTCAGGTTGCCGGCTTAAGTCTTCAAAAGCAAAGGTGGAAAAATTTGTTAAAGCTGCGAAGAATGCAAGCTACAAGGGTAAATTTGTAAAATGATAATATCAAAAAATAATATGACATCAAGGTTTAACCGGTGCAGCACTATAGCTTATCAAAAGGTGTTGCACCAACAAGGAGGCATATATGGATCTTCAAAAATGGATAGAGGGAATAGACGGGTTAGCCAGTCTGTATTCCTTTGATATTCTGGAAGATGGAAGTTTTAGCGAGATCAGACTGATGGGCGTCAACAATCAGAATATGGGAATGTTGATGATGAATCCCAATGCACCGGAGTTTTATCGCGGTATTCCCTATCGAACCTATTGGATGGATCTCAATTTTGAAAGCTTTGTCTACAGATGTGCAAGCAATGGAGAGCCGCTATATTCTTATGTAAATGCAAGGGGAGTGTGGCTTAAGGGCTTTTATATTCCGGTAACCGGTTTTGATCCGGTTACGGAGCAGGAAAAGGATGAAAAGACAAAAACTGTCTATTGTCTGTATATCATCAATTATTCCAATGAGGTAGAGGCGGATTCCATTTCTCAGAAGTCATCGGAGGTGGCTAAGGAGATCATGGATCTAAGTGTAAAGCTACACGAAAAATCAGATTTTTATCAGGCCATGGCTTCGGCAGTAGAAGAGATAAAAAGGTATTGTGGAGCGGAGAAATGCTCAATCTATACTGTGGATAAGGTTGACAGGGTCTGTGAATTTATCAATGAAGATGGACTTCAAAAAGACTTTATGGAAGAGTTTGCGGCAGAGATGGGGCGTACTCCTTATGAGGTGGCTGAAGCCTGGGAGGAGGATCTTGCTCTAAGTGATTGCCTTCTTTTAGATGATCTTGAGGTGGTAAAGGAGAGAGATCCGGTCTGGTATAAGTCTCTGACTGATCGTGAAATTAAAAACATCATCCTTTATGCTGTGAGAAACAATCAAGAGCTTGTGGGCTATATATGGGCGGCGAACTTCGACACCTCAAAGATGATGGAGATCAAGGAGGCTTTAGAGCTTACGACATTTTTGATCGCAGCGGTGATATCCAATCATCACCTTGTATCTAAGCTTGAGATCAAGAGTACAGTAGACGGACTTACGGGACTCGGAAATCGTAATGCCATGAATGATCGCGTAGAAAGTCTTGTATCGGGAGAGAATGGACGTCCTGAATCTCTTGGAGTGGTATATGCAGACCTCAATGGATTAAAGGCTGTAAATGATAAAAAGGGCCATGATGCCGGAGATAAGCTTTTGAAAAGAGCATCATCACTACTTAAGATTGCTTTCGGTGACGATGAGATTTATCGTGCCGGTGGAGATGAATTCTTGATCTTCTGTCCTGAAATATCTGGGAAAAAGTTGAAATCTCAGATATCTCGACTAAGGGGACTTGCAGATAATACCGAGGATGTCAGCTTTGCAATAGGCTCGGTATATTGTACCGGCGAGTACAATATAAACGATGCGATGCAAAAGGCTGATGAGGATATGTACAGAGATAAGAGAGAATATTATCTAAGTCACCCGGAAAAAGACAGGCGGAGGGCGGGCAATAGAGCATAACTGGCAGCAGCGAAGCTGCTGAACAGTTACTTTTCGGTTACAATAAGCGAATATAAAGAAGGACTGTGCAGTTGATTTGCACAGTCCTTTTTGAAATGTATGCTTTTTAGATTGTTATTTTTCTTTACTTCCTGATCTAAGGATGATCAATACAATCACCATTAGGGCAATACCAACAGGAAGTGATATCACAGCGCTCTTTGTAAATCCTGCAACGATATAAGCTACGAAGGAAACGGCTGCAACAAGCAGTGCGTAGGGGAGCTGGGTAGACACGTGATTGATGTGGACACACACAGCACCCGCAGAGGACATGATGGTCGTATCCGAGATAGGAGAGCAGTGGTCTCCACACACAGCACCTGCCATACAAGCTGATATTGCAATGATCATCAGATCATAATCAGTATTCTGGAAGCAATTTACCACGATGGGTATCAGGATACCGAAGGTTCCCCATGAAGTTCCTGTAGCAAATGAAAGACCGATGGCGATCAGGAAAATGATGCAGGGTAGAAGTGATTGAAGACCTGCAGCAGAACCTGTCACAATGCCTGCCACATATTCCTTTGCACCGAGATTGTCAGTCATGGCCTTCAATGACCATGCGAAGGTCAGTATCAGGATAGCAGGAACCATTTGCTTGAAGCCCTCGGGAAGACAATCCATGCAATCCTCGAAGGTAATGACGCCACGGAGTACATAGTAGATGATGGTGATCATCAGTGCACTTGCAGAGCCAAGTACAAGACCAACAGAAGCATCGCTTCCTGCAAATGCATCTATAAAGCTTTCTCCCTTGAAGAAACCACCGGTATAGATCATTCCTACAGTACAAAGGAAGATCAAAAGGAAGATAGGTATGAGCATATCCACAACCTTGCCGTCGTGATTGACATCAAGAGAGGTGTCTTCTGCTCCAACATATTCCTTCTTTGACCAATATTCATCCTTTTTCGCTTCATTTTCATAAGACTTCATAGGACCGAAGGAAATCTTCAGCGTGACGATAAGTACCATTGCTAAAAGTGTAAGTATGGCATAGAAGTTAAATGGAATGGCTTTGATAAAGAGACTCATACCATTTTCTCCTTCAACAAAGCCTGAAACAGCTGCAGCCCATGATGAAATGGGAGCTATGATGCAGACGGGAGCAGCAGTTGCGTCGATAAGATATGCAAGCTTTTCACGGCTGATCTTTTGCTTGTCGGTCACCGGCCTCATAACGGAGCCGACGGTAAGGCAGTTGAAATAATCATCAATAAAGATCATTACACCGAGAAGAATGGTGGAAAGCTGAGCTCCGACCTCACCCTTGATATGAGAGGATGCCCAACGCCCGAAGGCAAGGGAGCCGCCGGTCTTGTTCATCAGCTGAACCATCATACCGAGGATAACAAGGAAAACAAGGATTCCTACATTCCGCGAGTCTGAGATTACGGCAACGATCCCGTCCTTAAATACATGATTTAAAACAGCAACAGGATGGAATTGCCCCCAAAACAGAGCACCGGTCAGAATACCGATAAACAGCGAGCTGTAAACCTCTTTGGTCACTAAAGCCAGGACAATGGCTATAAGTGAAGGCAAAAGTGCCCAGAAGGTCTTATTGACCTCGACATTCATAAAACCAATGAGATACCAGCAAATTCCATAAAAGACTAAAAGGATCAGTCCGGAAATGATGATCTTTTTGTTTTTCATTTTCTAAAAAACCTCCTCAAAATTCATACATAACCACGATTATAGCATAGAATATGGGGGATATGCAAATAATAAACCGCCTTGCTAAAGAGGTCGCTTTATGTTATCATTTTTGCATATCTCAGATGGAGTTTGGTAAACATCTGAGATATACATTTAGCCTGTAATCTAATAGAGGAAAACTAATTATGACTGAAGATGAAAAATATATGAAGGCAGCTATAACCCAGGCAAAAAAGGCTGCGAAAAACGGAGACGTGCCCATAGGCTGCGTGATCGTATACGAGGGAAGGATCATCGCCAGGGGCTACAATAAAAGAAATAGAAAGAAGACTACCTTAGCCCACGCAGAGCTCCTTGCTATCGAGAAGGCGTCCAAGATCGTAGGTGATTGGAGGCTTGAGGGTGCCACAATGTATGTAACCCTTGAACCCTGCCAAATGTGTGCCGGAGCCATTGTTCAGGCGAGGATCGACAGAGTTGTGATAGGATGCATGAATCCCAAGGCGGGCTGCGCCGGCTCTATCTACAATCTCCTTGACGAACCAAGGTTCAATCATCAGGTGGAGATGGAAAAGGATGTTTTGCATGATGAATGCAGTGAACTGCTTAAGGCATTTTTCAAGAATCTGCGAATGGAATTAAAGAAGGAAAAAGATCAAAAAATCCCGATGTAAAGCATGGTATGCTATATATCGGGATTTTGCATATTATTTTATATAAGCTTTTAGTCGGGATTGTGACTGTCAAAATAGTAGATCAGTCTGTTTATTACATCGACCTGCTCTTTGTCAAGGGAACCGATTGAAAGCTTGTTTTCATCCTTTAAACCCAGCAAATAATCGGTAGAGACATGGAATAATTGTGCAAGGTCAATAAGTCTGTCGATAGTCGGGAGTGATAGCCCCATTTCCCAAGAATTAACGCTTGACCTTGAAACGCCAATATGCTTGGCAAGATCGGCTTGTGTAAGATTTTTAGATTCTCGTAATTCTTTGATCCTTTCAGATATCTTCAAAATCATAAGAATACCTCCTTATCTGTACAGTAGTAGTATAACAGTTTCGGATGTATCATAACTGATATTGAATGATATATCTTAACTTATCAAGAGTGATAAGCTATGTCTGACAGAATGTCGTAGTATACTTTGTTTGCTTAATTCAACTCCTTAATGATCCTCTCCAGAACAATAGCCTCAAAATCTGCTCTTGACGCATTGCCTATATCGAATTCTTCTCCTGTCAAGGTGAAGGGTTTTTCTGTTTTTTGAATCTTTGCGGTGAAATCTTCCCCAAGATGGATGATTTCATTTTCCATAAAGAAGCTGCCGTCTTCGTTTTCTATTGCAACAAGCTTGCCTCGGAAAATATAGCAGCTTATGCGACCTTGTTCCGTGTCGAAATAGTAGCCCTTACAATCCTCAGAGTGTTTGCCGACGGTAATAGCCTTTTTTTCAAGATCCCCCTGTGGCAAAGACTTTAAAAATGAGGTGGCAGTTTTTACGGCTTTGGAGGCATTGTCTGCATTTTCCGTATCATAGACAGATGCCAGCATTTTTCCGAAGAGAGCAAGATTCTTCTTTCCGAGCTTGTCAGGAAAATATCCGTTATTGTCATTTCGATAGTCATAGGTGAATAGCTTATCTGAAAGTCCCGGAAGGCTTATTAAGACCTTGTCCTTTGTAAGTGCTGTCTTAAAGCCGAGGGATTGTCCCATGGTCTTTATTCGCCCTGAAAGAAGGAAATCATCCCCATCCCTAAGAATATAGCCGCCGTAGTTTTTGCTTCCAAAGGTATTCTTTGCGGCGAGGAGTACTCTTTGATAGGGTTTCATAAGAAATGCATAAAATATAAAGGCGGCTGCAGCAAGAATCAAAATAAGAAGTATAACGATCCTTTTGATCTTCGATCCCTTTGTTTGTTTTTTCATTGCCTTCGCCTCCTTGATATTTACGGGAATATTGTATATAATTGCTTTGCAAATATCAAGAGGCACTTAATGAATCGGTTGGAGCATTTAGACAGTATGAATTTTAGGATAGAAACGGACAGGTTGATCATGCGGGTGGAGGATATCCCAATGGCAGAGGATATCCTTGATTTTTACATCCGGAATAAGGATCATCTGGCTCCTTATGAGCCTGATAAGATTGACAGCTTTTATACTGTAAGATATCATCAGACGGCCCTGCAGCTAGAGATGAAAAAGACCTTGGAGGGTAGTGAGATAAGATATTATCTCTATGAAAAGAAGAATCCCGATTTCATCATCGGAGTAGTGAACCTTTATCGTATTGTCCGAGGATCCTTTGATTCAGCAACCATTGCCTATAAGCTTGATCAAAAGCATACCGGCAAGGGCTACGCATTTGAGGCGGTCATGCGACTTATGCAGCTTGCCTATGAAGATCTTCATTTACACCGTGTGGAATGTAGGGTTGTAACTTACAACGATCGTTCCATAAGGCTACTTGAGAAAGCAGGCTTTAGTAGAGAAGGCCTTGAAAGACAAACTGTCAGGATAGGGGGAAAATGGGAGGATACCTACAGATATGCCTATGTATTTGAAGAATAGGAGTAACTGTTTACCAAGACTTTGAACAGACAATACGATAATAGAAGGAGAAAAGTAATGAGACTTGACAAATATTTGAAGGTTTCGCGTCTTATAAAAAGACGTACTATAGCGAATGAGGCCTGCGACAATGGTCGTGTAATGGTGAATGATAAGGTAGTAAAGGCTTCCTATGATGTGAAGCTTGGTGATGTGATCGAGATATCATTTGGTAATAAAAATGTTAAGGTGGAGGTCACAGATATAAAGGATACCACCAAAAAGGACGAGGCTTCCGATATGTACAAATACCTCTGATCTTCATTGCCTTTTTACATTTCGTATGTTACAATGAAGCCGTCTTTATGTTGAAAATATAAACTGGAGGTATTACACAATGAAAAATTATTTTGATTTGAAGGGACAGGTAGCGATAGTTACCGGAGCATCAACAGGACTCGGAGTTCAGATGGCAAAGGCTCTTGCCAATCAGGGGGCGAATATCGTATGTATGGCTCGTCGTCAGAATCTGATCGATGAGGTGGCAGAGGAGATCAAAAAGGAGTTCGGAGTTGAGGCTGTCGGCATCAAGTGCGACATCACCGATACAGAGAATGTGAATGCAGCTGTCGATGGGGTTTTAGAGAAGTTTGGAAGGATCGATATCCTGATCAACAATGCGGGAACCGGTGCAGTAGCTCCTGCTGAGGATATCACAGATGAGCAGTTTGAAAATGAGATGAATATAGATCTCTTTGGATCCTTCAAGGTAGCAAGAGCTTGTGCTAAGAAGGCTATGATTCCTGCAAAATACGGACGAATTATCAATATTGCTTCTATGTACGGTATGGTGGGCAACAAGGTAGCACCTGCAACACCTTATCATGCAGCAAAGGGTGGTATGGTGAATCTCACAAGAGCCTTGGCTGCTGAGTGGGGCAAGTATGGTATCAATGTAAATTCGATTTGTCCCGGATATTTCTATTCACCGCTTACCAAGGAGACTCTTGATAGCGAGTTTTTCCAGGCAAATGCGCAGACCATGATCCCTCTTTCTCGCTACGGCAACGAAGGAGAGCTTGATACAGCAACTATATTTCTTTCATCACCTGCTTCAAGCTATGTGACAGGTGTGATCCTTCCTGTAGATGGCGGATATACTTCAATGTAATATTATTGACTTGTACCAATTACCTAAGTCTCTTGTGCCATTTGCACTAAACCGGCACTATATATAGTGTCTGAATTTTGATAATTGTGTCAAAATTCACATATTTTCAGAAAATGTAAAAAAATCCTTGAAAATACGGGCTTTGTGTATTAAGATACTTTTATGGTGTGAAAGTGCCTTGTTTTGTGCACTTTTCATATAACTAAAGTATAAGGACAGACCTTCGGGTCTAAAGGGGAGAAAAGCTTTGGTACAAACAAAAAAGCGAAAGAGGAGCCAATCAAAGTTCAATTCGGTTTTCATAGTGATTGCGGTTTTTTCTCTTTGTTTCGGAGTTATGGTTCAGGTCATGAACTTAAACAAGAAGTCAAAGGATTATGATGAGAAGATAGCGATACTAACTGAACAGGTTGCCTTTGAGGAGGCTCGTAAGGACGAGTTGGATAAGCAGTATAAGTACATGCAGACCAAGGCCTATGTCGAGGATGTAGCCCATGAGAAGCTGAATCTGGTTTATCCCGATGAGATTTTTATCAAGTCCAATGATGATTAAGGGTGCTCAGGTGTTGAGCGCCCTTAATATCTTTTAGGAGGAAAAAATGATAGAGGTAAGTCACATTACCAAGATATATAAGGTAGAGAAAAAAGATAGAAAGAAGGATAAGAAGGCAGAGAAGGTGGCGGTAAAGGATTTAAGCTTCACTGCAAATAATGGTGAGATCTTCTGTCTTTTAGGACCCAATGGAGCGGGAAAGACCACAACACTTCGCTGTATTGCGACCTTGCTTCGTCAGACCGAAGGAAGCATCACTGTTGAGGGCTTTGATACGGTAAAGGATGCGGATGATGTGAGAAGAAATATCGCCTTTCTCACCAACGAGATAAAGCTTGATGATTTCTTTACTCCCGATTATCTCTTTGACTATTTTGGAAAGCTTCGAGGAATAGAAAAAAGTGTTCTCGCCGAAAGAAAAAAGGAGCTTTTTTCATATCTTGGTATAAATGAATTTGCTGATAAGAGGATAAAGGAGCTTTCCACAGGGATGAAGCAAAAGACGGCTATCGCAGTAAGTCTTGTTCACGATCCTAAGGTTGTGATCTTTGATGAGCCAACCAATGGTCTTGATATCATAACTGCAAGACTTGTTACGGATTATCTTAAAAAGCTTCGTGACGACGGCAAGGTGGTTATAGTTTCAACACATATCATGTCGGAGGCTGAAAGACTCGGAGATCGAGTGGCCTTTATCATCAACGGCGGCTGTGCCTTTTGTGGAGAGTTTAGTGAGATTTATGAGCAGACGGGGACTGACAACTTAGAGGATGCATTTTTTGCTATGTACAAAGAGATCACGGAGGGCGCCGAAAATGCAGACCATTAAGACTATCTTTTTCAAGGAACTGAAAAGAATACTTTCTGATAAGAGGATGATCCTATCCCTTTATATTCTTCCACTTTTTATGTGGGCCATCATATTTACGGCTTCTGTTTTTTTCTTGTCAGTTAATGAGAAGGATCAGAAGGCGCATAAGGCTGTTGTGACTATATACAATGCGCCGGAGAGCTTTAAGCATTTTCTTGAAGAAAAAGTTGCTAGCGATAACGAAGAAAAAACGAATCTGACAAATACAGAGCTTGATTATAAGATCGGTAATGAGATAACCGAAGCTGAGGATCAGTCGATAAAGGATAAACAGCTTGATCTGGTGGTTGTATTTGAGGAAGAATTTGACAGTAAAGTTGCTTTAAGCTATTCAGAGGGAGAGATTATTTCAGATATTATTGATATTCCCGGCATAAAGCTATATTACAACCCATCCTCTGATTATTCGTCAAATGCATATACAAATCTTGCAGGCATCATTGACGACTATAGGAAAGAATGCCAAAAGGAACGCTTTGGAAGTGTGGATGTGGCACGTGTTTTTTCTGTAGAGTCGGAAACTATCAAGGACGAGAATAAGGCAAATGGTGAAATGCTTGGCATGGCTCTTCCCTATATGATAACTATTTTGCTTTTTGCCGGAGTTATGTCACTCGGTATTGATATGATTGCTGGTGAGAAGGAAAGAGGAACATTGGCACCTCTTCTTCTTGCTCCAATAAACAGAACTCATATCATTATAGCCAAGATGGCGGCGCTTTTGGTGCTTTCATTTTTGTCGGCAATGGTATATATACTTTCTATTTTACTTGCCCTTCCGGTGATCATCGGAATCTATCTGAACAATCCGGACTTGGTTGACTCAGCTAAAACAACAAATGAGATAAGTGTGTCAGGGTCCATTCATTTTGAAGGCTGGCAGGTGCTTTCGGTAGCATTGATCATCATAGTGATGCTACTTCTTTATGTTGCCTTGGTCAATCTTATTGCTGTTTTTTCTAAAAATGTCAGGGAGGGAAGTAACTATGTGACTCCGCTTTATATGCTGGTAATGATCAGTGGAATGTCCACAATATACGGAAGTCCCAATGTGAATGAAGTGATCTATTTTATTCCATTTTACGGGGGACTGATAGCTATGAAAAATATATTGGGGCAGAATATAAGTACATTTAGTATAGTGGCATCCATAGGTGTGCATCTGATCCTTGGGATCTCGGCTATTATCATAGCTGCACGGGCCTTCTCATCACCAAAGGTATTGGATAAGATTTAAAATGGACAGGATTATTTCATATATCAAAAAAAATAATATGATAGAAAAGGGAGACGGGATTGTTGTCGGTTTATCCGGAGGTGCTGATTCTGTATGCCTTTTGCGTGCTCTTTGTATGTTAAAGGATGAGTATTTATTAAAGCTTATAGCTGTTCATATCCATCACGGCATCAGAGGAGAAGAGGCTGACAGAGATCTTGAGTTTTCTCAAAAACTTGCGGAAGCGCTTGGAGTGGATTTTATAGCTTTTCATAAAGATATACCGAGGATCGCGAAGGATACCGGTCTTTCTCTTGAAGAGGCGGGAAGGCATGAAAGATATGACTGCTTTAACGCTGTTTTAAAGGAGCGTGGCTTTGATAAGATTGCTGTTGCTCACCACAAGAATGATCTGTGTGAAACCATGCTTTTCAATATGGCAAGGGGAACCTCGGTGTCAGGACTTTGCAGTATCAGGCCTGTGTCGGGCAATATCATCAGACCTTTGCTTGCTGTTAGTAGAAAGGATATAGAGGATATTCTTTATCGTATTTCTGAGGATTATGTTACGGATAATACGAATTTGGATCCTACATATTCAAGGAATCGTATCCGACTTAATATCGTTCCGGAGCTCTGTGCATTAAATGAGAGAGCTGTGGAGCATATAGCGGCACTTTCCGAGAGAATAGGAGAAATGCGGGATCATATTGAAAAAGAGGTTGATATTACGATAGATAGATGTGTCACTTATGAGAAAGCGGTAGCTTATGTGAATATAGAGGGACTTTCAAAGCTGGACTCATTTATAACGAAGGAGGTCTTAAGAAGGGTTCTTTTTAATATAGCACATACTAAAAAGGATATAGCCTCTGTTCACATTGAGGCGCTTTACGGACTTCTTGAACTTTCTTCAGGTAGCAAAATATCTCTTCCCTATGGGATGATTGCTGAAAAAGAATATGAAAAGCTCCGTATTTCAAAACCTGATGAGAAGTCGGAGACGAACCAAGGTCCTGGAAGGATAGTCATTGAGGATTGCACTCTTTCACTTGATGAACTGAAGGCTAAGGGGCTTCTTTCAAAAAATAACTATACTAAATATTTCGATTGTGATAAAATAATGTCTAATGTTGTGCTTGGATATCCGAGACCTGATTCAAGACTTGTTATTGATACTAAAGGCCACAGTAAGAGACTCGGCAGGTTTTTTATCGATCAAAAGCTTCCGGGGCATTTGCGTGATCTGATTCCTGTAGTTTATGATGGAGATGATGTCTTGTGGGTGATAGGCTATAGAACAAGTGAAGCCTATAGGATAGATGAGAACACAAAGAAGATCATAAGCATTTCATATATTGAAGACGATGATTGAAAGGAGAAAAACTATGGCAGAGAAGATATCGGTTTTAGTTCCTGCACATGATGTGGAGGATAGGATAAGAGGTATGGCGGCTGAGATAAGTGAGAGATATGCCGGAGAGGAGCTACATATCATAGGTATATTAAAGGGTAGCGTATTTTTTATGTGCGAGCTTGCCAAGTATATCACAGTTCCTGTGACTCTTGATTTTATGTCAGTTTCAAGCTATGGTTCGGGTACTGCTTCATCCGGAACGATTAAACTAAAAAAGGATCTTGATGATCCCATTGAAGGAAAAAATGTGATCATTGCAGAGGATATCTTGGATTCCGGAAGAACGCTTAAGTATCTTATCGAACTTATAAAGGAGAGAAACCCCAAGAGTCTTATGACTGTTACTCTACTTGATAAGCCTGAAAGAAGGGAATACGAGGTAGATCTTGATATGACGGGCTTTGAGATACCTGATAAGTTTGTGGTTGGCTACGGTCTTGATTACGATCAAAAGTACAGAAATCTAAACTATATCGGAGTACTCGAATTTACGGAGGATTAGTTAAGAAACATGAAAAAAGATGCAAGAAACGGCATCATTCTTTATTTTGTGATCCTGCTTTTAGTCGGCGTGGTCGGTTATTGGTATGTGACGCAGAATAATGCGAAGAATATTGATGCCTACAATATCAGGATGTTTGAGGATGATATGAATGCCGGAAAGATCACTGATGTGGTTGTCAGTCAGAATACTGAGATACCCACAGGTGTTGTGAAGGTCATGCTTTCCGATAAGGTCGTTCATTCCTTTTTCGTATCGGATGTGAATGATATCGAGGAGATATACAGACATTCGGAAAAGAAGGTTAACTTTATTGTTCAGGATGTCAGTAGGACGTCAACCTTTATGAAGAATCTACCGATCATTGTAGTGATGTTCCTTGTGTTCATTTTTGTAATGAACATGATGAATAAGGTAGTCATACAGTCGGATATGGGTGGTGGAGCTTCTGCAATGAATTTTGGGAAGAGTAGGGCGAAGCTCGCAGAGCAGAAGGATGTAACTACCACATTTGCTGATGTGGCTGGACTAAAGGAAGAGAAGGAGGAGCTTGAAGAGGTTGTAGACTTTTTGAAGGCTCCTGAAAAATATACACAGCTGGGCGCAAGGATTCCCAAGGGTATTCTCTTGGAAGGACCTCCCGGTACAGGTAAGACACTTCTTGCCAAGGCTATTGCGGGAGAGGCGAAGGTGCCCTTCTTTAGTATATCCGGATCGGATTTTGTGGAAATGTATGTAGGTGTCGGTGCATCCAGAGTCAGAGACCTTTTTGCTGACGCCAAGGAGAATGCTCCCTGTATTGTATTCATTGATGAGATAGATGCTGTTGCAAGACGTCGTGGATCGGGTCTAGGCGGTGGTCATGATGAGAGAGAGCAGACATTAAATCAGATGCTTGTGGAGATGGATGGTTTTGGTGAGAACGAGGGTATTATAGTTCTTGCGGCTACCAACAGAGTTGATATTCTTGATCCTGCCATACTTCGTCCCGGAAGATTTGACAGAAAGATCGTTGTGGGAAGACCGGATGTTCAGGGTCGCGAGGAGATACTTGTGGTTCACACCAAGAACAAGCCCTTGTCAGATGATGTGGATCTTCATGAGATAGCAAGGACTACCTCAGGCTTTGCCGGAGCAGATCTTGAGAATCTTATGAATGAATCGGCAATTTTTGCTGCAAAGCAAAACAGAGCTTATATCTGCAAGGCGGATGTTGATAAGGCATTCATCAAGATCGGCGTAGGAACAGAAAAACGAAGTAGGCTGGTTCCTGAAAAGACAAAGAGGATCACTGCTTATCACGAAGCCGGACATGCGATACTCTTTCATGTTCTTCCTGATATGGGACCGGTTCATGTGGTTTCGGCAATTCCCACAGGTCAGGGAGCGGCTGGCTATACTATGCCTTTACCTGAGAATGACAACGAGTTTATGACAAGGGGCAAGATGCTTCAGGAGATAAAGGTTGACTTTGGCGGAAGGATAGCGGAAGAGCTGATATTTGATGATGTGACCACAGGTGCGTCTCAGGATATCAAGCAGGCTACAGCAACTGCAAGAAATATGGTCATGCGCTATGGCTTTTCCGATAAGATGGGTCCCATCAACTACGAAGTCAATGACAATGACGAGGTATTTCTTGGAAGAGATCTTGGACATGCCAAGACCTATGGCGAGGATGTAACTGCCAAGATCGATAAAGAAGTCAAGAAGATCATAGACGAGTGTTATGAGGATGCCAAGAGGATCATAATGGAGCATATGGATGTGCTTCATAAGTGCGCCGAACTTCTCATAGAAAAAGAAAGGATCAACAGAGCCGAGTTTGAGGCGCTGTTTGAGGCGTAAAATAGCTCCGCGCTCATTGAGGGGAGTGTAAAAAAAACAGTAGTCATCGCATAAATGCATGACTACTGTTTTTTTATGCTGATATTGGGGTTTTATCTTGTATACGGATTGCTCCGTTGCTTAGCAACTCTCGCACTTTTGAACAAAATAGAGTTTCGCTTGCGAAACTCTCGCGCCGAGCGCGGTTGCTGAAGGCAACAATTACCAAACGCGCGAGTGTGCATCCTCGCGGAGCGTTTTATCTTTGTGTAGAAAACTTGTTTTCTACACAAAGATAAAAGGACAGCCATCCGACTGACTGCCCTTTTGGAGAAGGTATTTTGTTACTTATGGGGTGTAGCAAAAAACTATATAATGTATTGGGGGTTACAAGTATCATTATATGCATTTTCGGCGGAAAGTGTGCATAAACATCAAATAATTTTATAAAAGTTTTTGTGCAAATGGTCAACAACGAAAATCCTACAGGCTTAAAAAATGCTGGTTTTTGTGCATGTTGCATAATAAAACCCTTGTTTGCTGAAATGTTTAACCATAAAAGAGGCTCTTTTTTATGTGAATTTTGCCTGTAGTTTTAAGTATTTTGTAATTGTTTAGGGGGTATAATCGTGCTATAATCGGTTAGGCGTATGGAAAACGGCGAATTTTTATTAATTTGATCATTTAAAGGAGGGTTTATGATATGGGTAAAGGAAAAGTGATCGCATTTGCGGTAACCTGTGCTGTACTTATAATTGTTGCAGGTATTATGGCAATAAGTATTTCCCATGATAAGAAGGTAGGAAAAGACACAGAGACTACTACGGAGGCTGTTGTTTCATCAGAAGAGAAGGATTCTACTGAAGAGGTTACGGAAGAAAAGACGGAGGAACCTAAAAAGGAGGATCAAACTGAAACTACCACAGAGGTAAGTGAGACCGAGACAGAAACTGAGACAGAATCTGAGACCGAAGAGGAAACAGAGGAAAAAAAGAGACAGGGTGCTGTTTCCAACAAATATATAAAGCTTTCACTTCCTGAAAGCTGGGGAGATGATGGAGAGGCAGTTGCTTCCGATAATGCCATCAAGGTATATGAGAGAGCCGACAGAGCCAACGGCAGCGGGGGACATCTTTTCACTGTAAGTATATATGATGATAAAGATTATGAAGAGCTTCCCGATTATGACCTGGTGGGCGAGATAGAGAATAAAGACGGAAAAAAGAAATATGTCGTAGTTGTTTATGCTACCGATGTGCAGTTTTCCGATTCCAACAGAGATAAGTACGATAAGATGTTGGATGATGCAGATGATGTAATAAAGAGCATCACAGGTACAGATGACTGGAAATTAAAGTAAAGAGGGCAAGAGGATGAACAGACTTAAAAAGATGATGGCCGTATCTGCTATTTTACTTACAGCTATATTTACAGGATGCGGAAAGAGCAATTCTGCAACCATGAAGAAGATGACACCTGATGAGCTTGCGACTGAGATCATGTCAAAGGTCACATTTGCCACAGAGATGAAGAAGGTGGACGATGGAACCGCAGAGCTTATGGTGGAGAAGGCCAATGAGAATACTGAGGTCTACTATTATATGGGTGACGGAAACAGTGCCGACGAGATACTTATCATGGTATGCTCAGGCATTGATGCAGCAAAGACTGAGGTTGATGCCGCAAAAAATCACCTTGAGACAAAGCATGCTTCCTTTAGAGACTATCTTCCTGATGAAGATAAAAAGATAGGTGAGACAGAGGTATTAAAGGATGCCAATCTGGTAGTCGTGTGCATCAGCGCCGATGCCAAGACAACAAAAGAAACTGTAAAGGAGATTCTTGCAGGTGCGGTGGTTTCTCCTACCGGAAAAGCATCAGTAAGCACTGAAGAAGGAAATGCAGAAGCTACAGAAGCCGGTGACACTAGTGCCGAAGGTGATACAGGTGCAGAAAGCTCTGAGGGTGAAGATGCATCGACGGATGAGATGGAGGGCTCGGACACAGAGGACGATTCAGAGACCGAGGAGACAACCGAAGAAGAGGTTGATGATGGTAATTATGAGACTATCACCAGCAAATCCAATGATCTCAATTATTATGGCGGAAAAACAGTTGTTATAGCTGATGACGCGGCTTATGAGCTTTACAGCTACAGTGACAAGCTGGCAGAAAGTTACGCCGGTGTGATCAATGATGTAAAGAAGAAGGTCAAGGATACCGCCAATGTTTATAATGTAGTGGTTCCCAACAGCTTTGGAGTCACCTTCCCCGACAACCTAAAGGATACAGTAATAGGTTATGTGGATCAGGGTGAAGTAACAAAGAAGATCATCGACAAGTTCGATCCGGGAGTTGTTTCTATCCCTCTTTACAATACCATGATGAAGCACAGGACCGAGTACATTTACTATAGGACAGATCATCACTGGACAGATCTGGGAGCTTACTATGCATACAGTGAGTATTGTAAAAAAGCCGGGCTCACAGCCCATGATATTTCGGATTATGAGAAGAAGGATTTTGGAGAATATACCGGTTCCTTCTATAGAACAACCAAAAAATCATCAAAGCTGACTATAGATACCTGTGATGCTTATTTCCCTGTTGATTTCGAAAATATAAAGATGCGTATCACAACTCAGGATGGACAGGATCTGGGTTCAAAGATCATCACTGATGGTACAAAGAACGGCAAGAGCAGCAAATATATTGCATTTTTGTGTGGTGACAATCCCTTCAGCGATATCACCAACGAGAATATAACTGATGATTCGGTTTGTATCGTTGTAAAGGAATCCTATGGTAATGCATTTGTTCCTTTCCTTGCGGATCATTATCACAAGGTATATGTAGTCGATTACAGATACTACAAGGGCAGTATTTCAAGCCTTGCTGCTGAGAAGGGTGCCAAGGATATCGTATTTGTAAATAATGTATCTATGATCAGGAACAATTATCTGATCGGAAAGTTAAAGCAGTGTGAGTAAATGATAGTAAGGATTGAAGACGATCTTGATCTTTCAAAGATAGCTGATTGTGGGCAATGCTTCAGGGCAAAGCAATTTGATGACACCTGGCGCTTTGTGACCCGCGATCAGGCGGTATATATAAAGCGGGCTTCGGAAAATGAGTACGAGGCCCGACTTTGTAATTTTAGTGAGAATAATATTTCGGAGGGTGAACTGTGGGAAAATGTATGGAAGCCGTATTTTGATCTTTCAAGGAGCTATAAGGATGTAAGAAGCCTGTCAAAGTCGGATCCCTTTATGGCTCAGGCGGCAGAGCTTGGAAAAGGTATAAGGATACTTAAGCAGGATCCTTTTGAGATGTTACTTACCTTTATAGTTTCCCAGAGAAAGAGCATTCCTGCCATAAAGAAGTCGGTTGAAGCAATGTGTAAGCGCTTTGGCAGAAGGGTGGAAACCGATATGGAAGAGTTTTACCTTTTCCCGAAGGCTTCGGATATAGACACAGGAGAGGCTTCCGAACTTTCAGAGTGTTCTCTCGGTTACAGGCTTGATTACATCAAGTCGGCGGTTTCTATGGTTGCTTCAGGAGAGCTTGATCTTGGGGCGCTTGAAGGGCTTTCTGATGAGGCACTCTTTGAAGCCCTTAAGGCGGTCCGCGGAGTGGGAGATAAGGTATCAAACTGTATCTGTTTGTTTGCGTATGGCAGAACGGGTAGAGCACCTGTGGATGTCTGGATAAAGCGTATGATGGATGAGCATTATAACGGGGAGAATCCGTTTTTGGCATATGGTGATGCGGCGGGTATCATGCAGCAATACATTTTTTATTTTGCTCAGCAGACAAAGTGAGAAAAGTGGCGTAAGTCCTTGATTTTACTGAACCTTTTGTAGAATGCATCTTTTATGATAGTTTTTACGGAAATATGACGCAAATGTTATAAAAAATCGCCTATTTGCTTGACAAACCGCTATTTATCTTGTATAACTATGTAAGAACAATTTTTTGTTGTTTATGGGCGGGCGTAATGCTTGTACCAAATTTCTATTTAATAGAGGAGGATTCATTCGATGAACAAGACAGAATTAGTTGCAGCAATCGCTGAGCAGACAGAGCTCACAAAGAAGGATGCTGAGAAGGCACTTAAGGCTTTCACAGACGTTGTTACTGCAGAACTTAAGAAGGGTGAGAAGATCCAGTTAGTTGGTTTCGGTACTTTCGAGGTTAAGGACAGACCTGCTAGAGAGGGTAGAAACCCTAGAACAGGTGAGACAATGAAGATCAAGGCTTCAAAGGCTCCTAAGTTCAACCCTGGTAAGGCTCTTAAGGATGCTGTAAATACTCCTGCAAAGAAGGGTAAGAAGAAGTAAGATAATTTAACTTATTTCACAGATAAAGCACCCGGTTATCGGGTGCTTTTTCACGGGATGTGGCTCAGCTTGGTAGAGCGCTTGGTTCGGGACTAAGAGGCCGCAGGTTCAAATCCTGTCATCCCGACTAAAGCCATAACTTTTATAAGGTTATGGCTTTTTCTTAAATCTAATGGTGTATTTGGAGGTTTTATTATGCCTAAGAACAAGATGACATATAAAGAGGTGGAGGTTGAATGCCCCAAGTGTGGCAAGAGACATCCTGTGAAGATATATGAGAGGATATACGCTACAGATTATCCTCTTTATAAGAAGATGCTCAAGAACAATGAGCTTTTTGTCTTTGATTGCACGGAAACGAATGAAAGAATGACTTATGTATATCCTTCATTGTTTCAGGATGATGAGAATAACTATATGGTATTGTTCCTTCCCGGTTTTACTGCCTCGGATATTGAAAAGACAGATTTTGTCGATCTGATCGGACTTGGAGAGGAAGAATATCAGAAGATGTGTGATAATTACAAGGTAAGAGTAGTCGGCAGTATCAATCAGCTCTTGGAGAAGGTTCTTATCTTTGATGAGGAGATGGATGATCGTGCAGTTGAGATACAAAAGGCTATGCTTGCCAATCAGGTAAAGAAGGAGTCCGGAAAAAATATACATTCATTCAGATTCGAGCTTTTAAAGGATCACAAGTATGGCTATACAGTGACCTTTACTGATAATACAACGGCCCTTATCAAACTTGATATGGATCAGTATTATCATATTTACCTTGCCAACAAGAAGATGATAAATGAGAGAACACCGGAGGGCTTTGCATATATTGAGGCAGAGTGGGGTGTAGAGTCATTATTTGCCATGGCTGATCAGTTTGCCAAGGATAAAGGCAAGGGCAAGGGTAAGAGAAAGAAGTATCAGTGATGAGCAGGCTGTTGATCGTTGAAGATGATATGGCCTTGTCAGAGTCTGTTGCTTTGGCTTTGGAGACTGCAGGATTTCTGGTCTTTACCGCAAACACAGTCAATGAAGCCAAGAAGATGCTTGATTCTTCCGACTATGATCTTCTTTTATTGGATGTCAACCTTCCTGATGGCAGTGGACATGATGTTTTGGCA
>JAFYAS010000031.1 GCA_017540605.1 Lachnospiraceae bacterium
CACTATAAAAAGAACCAAGCTTGCAGACAGGGTTTTACCCGATTATACCATACTTGAGGAAAGGCTTAACAGTATATCACATTTTGCAGGAGTACTTCTTGCCCTCCCGGTTTTGATCCTATTTCCTGCCATAGCGGCAGCACATGACAATATTCAGGGAATCGTTGGAAGCGCGATATTTGGTAGTTCACTCTTACTTCTCTATCTCATATCGGGACTTTACCACGGACTTCCTTCCGGCTCCTATGTAAAGAAGGTCTTTCAGGTCATCGATCACTGCACCATATTTGCACTTATCGCAGGCTCTTATACAGCCTTTGTGATGGGAACTCTCTTTAATGAAGAGCCCGTTTCGGCAATAGTGATCCTATCCATCGTCTGGGTGGCAGCTATTATCGGAATCGTATTAAATGCTATCGACCTAAAGCGTTACGAGGTCTTTTCTATGATCTGCTATATCACTATGGGTTGGATCATTATTATCAAGGCACCGGTGCTTTTTAGGCTGATGGAACATAAAGCATTTATACTCTTGGTGTTGGGAGGAGTGATGTACACTGTGGGAGCTGTATTTTACGGCATCGGAAAAAAGCATCACTACAGCCATCTGGTATTTCATATATTTACCCTTTTAGGTAGCCTTCTACATGTGATCTGTGCAGGGATATGCCTGATATAATAACGCAAATCAGAAGGACTCATCATATGTTTCTATCTACATGATGAGTCCTTTTTTAATGTGTCGCGATCATAAGAGTGCGGCCTTTTTTTTGTTTCATGATATAATCCGTCACCAAGGTCTTGGTATCCTCGTCAAGACCTGAAAAGGGTTCATCGAGAAGTACTAGCTCCGAGTCAGACATCATAGCTCTCACAACAGCCACCCGTCTTTTCATGCCACCACTAAAGGTTGATACCGGATTGTCAAGCTGATCCTTTGAAAGCCCCACCATCAAAAGATGCTCTTTTATAACCTTTCGGTCAGCATCCTTTCTTGATAGCACAAGATATACATTTTCAACCGCAGACAGAGTTTCCACAAGTCTGTCCTCCTGAAATACCATGCCTATCCTTTCAGGTACACCTTCTATACTTCCCTTATCAGGCTTTTCAAGACCTGCTATAAGCCGAAGAAGTGTAGTCTTTCCGCTACCGGAAGGTCCAGTGATATAATGAACATCACCCTCAGGGATCACCAGATCATAATCCTTTATGACCTCATTTTTATCATATGCTTTTGTGACATTCTTAAGACTTATCCCCGTCATACTTCAATCCTCTTTTAAGCAGATAAATAAATATCTTCTCCGATACAACACTTAGCAAAACCAACACAACCGTCCAAGCAAGGAGATCGTCAGTATCCAAATACATCTTGGCTATATGTAGCTGCTTTCCTATAGACCCTGCCGGCGTTCCTATGATCTCAGCCGCCACTCCGGCCTTCCACGCCATACCTATAGTGATACTTGATGCGGTAACAATGTATTTTGAAAGCTCAGGAATGGTTATAAGCTTTAGCCTTCTAATGCCGGTGACCTTAAAAACATTAGCCATCTCTATAAGCTTTTTATCCCTGGCTCGAAGTCCCGAAAGTATATTTTGATACACTATAGGGAATACGATCATAAATGAAATAAGCACCGACAGATTTCTTGCCGAAAGCCACACAAGGCAGATCACCACAAAGGACGCCACCGGTACGGTCTTTACAGTGACAACAAAGGGCCATAATAGAGTCTCAAAAAGAGAAGATCTGTTGGCAAAGGTAGCCATTAAACATCCAAAGAATAGCCCCAGTAAAAAGCCCATACTTATCCTTACAAATGAAAACCACAGAGACGAAAAGAACCCCTCCGTCTTCCAGATAGTTGTAAGCCTAAAAAACACCTCTGTCGGAGATACAAGCAATATATTTTGTTTTATGGTCATGGCTGCAATCTGCCAAAAGGCGAGGGCGATAAAAATCGCTCCCGCCTTTTTTAATATAGTCTTATATTCCATAATAAAAATCTTCTCCGGGAAGAGTGCCTCCAACTGACTTGGGATTTTCATCAAAAAGTATCTTTAAGAAACCTTCAAGCATATCCTTCATACCGCTTCCCTTTTCAAAATGAAGATGACATCCGGGCAGAGCCTTCTTTGCGATGGCAGCCTTTTTAACTATCCCATACTTTTCAATAAGAGTTGAAGCAACATCAGAGTCTTCCGCCGTATAAGCCATAGAAGCCTCATATTCCTCCAAAAATATTTCTACTGCCTCAGGATGCTCCTTAGCAAATTCACTTCTAACCACAACAACACCTGTTACCTGAGAACAACCGGCATCTGCCTTTTCCCACTCATCATTAAGATCGATAGCAAGCCTTAAGCCCTCTACCTGAGACATAGCTGCCGTCACAAAGGGCTCAGGAAGCATGGCAATAGCAGACTCATCATTGCTTATATATGAAAGGGCCTCAGTAGTATCTGCACACCACTTTATTTCAAGATCAGAATCAGGATCAAGACCATTCTTCTTCAAAAGATATCTAAGTGTATATTCAGGAACTGCACCCTCTCCTGTTGCATAAAGTTTTTTACCCTTCAGATCAGAAAGTGCTTTTACTAAATCTCCACGCTCCAAGATGTTGAGTACACAAAGGTTGTTGATTGCTATGACCTTCACACCGCCCTCGGTATTATTGTAGATCACCGATGCAAGATTGGCAGGAACTGCTGCAATATCAAGCTCACCCTTGGCAAGCGGTGCAACAAAGGCCGAGGGATCCGTAGACAGATCGGCAAATTCATATTTGTTTTTTGTAGCATTTGTCGCTGCATCCTCCATCAGCTTAACAAGTCCCATAGACGTGGGACCCGAAAGAGCACCGATATGAACAGTCAGATCGATATTTACTGCAGATGTATCCGTAGATGATGTATTACTGCCGGTACATGCAGTGATACCAAAGATCATCAGAGCAAACAACATAGCTAATTTTATAATATTTTTTTTCATGGTAGGTCTCCCCTTATATCTTAGTTAGTCACAATTTGTATGACCGCACATATTTTAGCATAAGATTCTATACAAGGCAATTGCAAGTTAGTTAAATAAAACCGGCTGCAAGCACCTTGGGTATAGTAAACAAAAATGCCCGACACTTCAGCACCGAGCATTTATCCATCTGTTCACCTTGTATTTTGACCATCCATTGTCTTTTATCTGATACAAATATATATCAAATATACCAGATAGATTCCCAACATAATAAATCCTTCTTTTTTTTCAAGTTTTCTTTTGGATATACAGAATAACCATGTGATCACGCTAAACACAAGCAAAATAACTATGTCGATAATATTCTCCCCAGCAAATGCTATCGGTGATATTGTCGATGCCACACCTAAAATCATGAGAATATTAAGTATATTCGAGCCTACAACATTACCAACCGCCATTTCCAGCTCACCCTTCTTAGCAGCCACAACCGATGTAACAAGCTCCGGAAGAGAAGTACCGCATGCGCAGATCGTAAGGCCTATCAATGTCTGAGAAAGACCTACGGCAGTAGCTATTGCAACCGCAGAATCCACCACAAAATCACCACCAAACTTGATAGCCACAGCGCCACCTATAATATAGACAAATGACAACACAACCGGAACATCTTTAATCTTCTCCTCATCTGTTGATTCCACAGTATTTTTCCTTGCCTTTAACGCAACAATAACCTGATAGAGAATAAAACCAACAAAAGCCACAAGAAGAATAACTCCGTCCCCTCTTCCAAGCTCCATCCCGATTCCGCCCATCGCAAGGAGACCAACTGCACAAATGGTTGCAAACGGATAATCTTTCTTAATCGCATCCTCACCAACAACGATCGGATTCATGACCGCACTTGCGCCAAGAACAACCATTAGATTAAATAAATTTGAACCAACAACATTACTGATGGCCAATGCATTACTGTTAGCAACCGAAGCTGTTATACTTACCGCAAGTTCCGGAAGAGATGTTCCCATTGCAACGATTGTCAAACCTATAATGAGACTTGGGACCTTCAGTTTTTTTGCAATCGCCGAGCTACCATCAACAAAGAAATCAGCCCCTTTTATCAGAAGCACAAATCCAAGTAATAAAAACACAATGACCTTTACAGTTTCCATTTGAAAAATCTCCCTTAATCCTAATGCAACACTTTCTGCTTAACTATAACAGAACACGCTGTGTTTTTCAACGGTAAAAAAATCTGTATTCTTCAAAATTCGCATTCCAGATTTTGCTCATTATATCACGTCGCCTGTCGGTTCCGTGTGGTTTTCGCAAAATATCGATTCGCGCAAGCGCGATCGCTACTTTGCTCATTATATCATATTTTTATTAAGGAAAAGATATAAACATCTACTCCTCTGTGATCATATTGACCGGCTGAAGCTTTCTTGTCCTCAGTCCAAAAAGTCCTGCTGTTATGACTGCTACTGTGATTATTCCGATCATTGTGATGATATCCCACATAGGTGATACCGAAAAGCTTACCTTCTTCATGTTAAATATTGAAAAGCACATCACACACAGCTTACTTCCGGTAACTCCGGAAAGGAGAATACCGACTACGGTTCCGAGAAGGATTCCCGGCATATTGGAGGTCATGATCTGTGCGATGATCTGACCGGAGGTCATACCCAGAGCCTTGCTGATACCAAAGCTTCTCCACTCTCTTACGATCTTCGCCCTGATCAAAAGTGCTTCGACAAAGACCACAACCAAAAGCGTGATAACGGTGATTACCATACAAAGAAGCTTCATAGCCATATTGATGGTAAAGAGGGTTCCCCTTATATTCTTATCCACATCAGCGGTTCCCTTGACCTCGATCTTACCCGCATCTACCAGCTTGTCGATCTGCTTATCAAAGTCCTCGAAGGTCACCCCTTCCTTACCTGTTACCAGATACTGAAGAGTGGGCAATGTTCCCGAAAGCTTCTTTGCTCCCTCAAATGTCATGCTTATGACTCTTCCCATTCTCTCCATTCTCTGGTCGATACCGCATATCATATAATCCTCAGATTTTTCACCCATGGTTATTGTAAGCATATCTCCAATCTTTACCCCGAAATCATCAGCCACACCGGCTGTCACCATGATCTCGTTGTCATGCTTGGCATAGCGACCCTCAAGCATGACCGTATTTGTTCGCTTCTCCATATCCTTGAAAATGTAGGTATAAACATTTTTACTCATATCACCCTTGGATACAGAGGGTTCAAAGCCGGTCTCTATAAGGATGTTCTCCACCCCATCAAGCTTATTGATTTCATCCTCGATGCTCTCATCTCCATCGATCATAATGGTACCCGAATCAAAGCCCATGATCTTTAAGAGACTGTCGGGATCAGCTCCAAAGTTTTCATAAAACCCAAAACCTAAAAGTGTCGAGATTGTAAGGACGGAAATGATAAGTGCAAGAACCACATTTTTCCCTGCTTCTCCAACGGTTTCCTTAAGCGAAAGCACCAATGAAATGGGAAGGGGAGTCTTTTCAAATGAAAAGTGGTTACGCTTGAAATTGTGTGTATTTATACCGCCTCTTAATGCGTCAAGAACAGTGATCTTCTTATACCTTCTGCTCACAAGCCTTGTTACAAGAAGGATCAAAACAACCAGCGAAATGGCAGTGAAAATTGCTACAGACAGATTGAAACCAGACTTCCAGGTAAGTCCAAGCACCATGCTTACGATCACACCAAATTTGTTTCCTGTTAATACAGCAGTGACAACACCGAAGGCCGATCCGATCAAAGCTATCAAAGCCATCTGAAATGTGATCGCACCACGTAGCTCACTTACGGTATAGCCTGAGGCTTCCAAAATACCGGTATTCTTCATATTCCTTTGGATGAAATTCTTTATGGAGAAGGAAATGATGATGATAGCAATGATGAGTATAAGCACTGCAAACATGAATATCATAGCCATAGCCACCATGGGGATAAACTGTGCTCCCCCTCTCATCATCTGCCAGTTGACAGCTAAAAATCTAAGGTAATTCTTTTCGGGATTTTTTTCGCTATACTTGGTGATCAGCTCCTTGTAGCGACCGGTGACCTCTTCCTCAAGCTTTGAGGTAGTGTAATAATCACCTGTATCATTTGCACTCATAATATAAGATACGGCATTAGAGGCAAGAGGAGCAAACTCAGACTCATCAACTCTACCCTTGTGAACCATTGAAGCCACAGCCATATCAGGATGCTCATCAACAAGCTTATCCGTCATCTTCTGTGAAATATATACATAATATACTGTTACATTCATTGATGATGCGAAATATGGATCCTCTGAATATCCTGCCACATTGAAGTCGTAGATATCATCAGCAAGCTTTATCTGGAGGGTATCCCCGATGGCAAAGTTGCCCTTTAAGTAAAAGGGAACAAAAATATCATTTTCTGAAAGCTTACTTGCGTCCACATCAAGGACCTTCATCATTTTCTTATCAGCGCCAAAGCTTTCGGTGATAAACTGATATTCCTTCCATTCATCATCCTTCTTATTCTTGTACTCAGCATAGGTTATTGTACAAGGGGTTGCTTCGTATTCGACTATGTGCTCATTTTCCTCGAAGGCCTTTTTTGCACATTCATTCTCTTCCTCGCTATCACCCACAAATAAAAGTTCATGAGCTCCGTTCATCTCACTAAAGCGATCGTCCATCACCTTGCCCATTCCATCAAGAGCTGATGAGCAGTTGTAGATAAGAAATGCTGCAAGAAATGTGAGTATGAAGAATGTGATCATATCACCCTTCTGCTTTTTTATATTGTTCTTTGCGATAAAAAATAATCTGTACATATCGATACCTCTCTACCATCCCATATCCTGAAGGAAATCCTTAAGCTTCCTGTGGCGCTCCAAAGCCTGCTCTCTCATAGGATTCTTCTCATCCTTATAGTCACCCACATATTCTCCCAGGTCGACCTCGTCCGAGATCACACCGTCAGCAAGATAAATGATACGATTCCCCCGCTCTGCAGCCTTCACCGTATGGGTTACCATCACGATGCTCTGACCTTCATTGTTTAGATCTGATAAGATATTAAGCACATTTTCGGTATTCTGTGAATTTAGGGCTCCGGTGGGCTCGTCTGCAAAAAGTATCTCCGGAGAGTTGATGACACCTCTTACTACTGCCACCCTCTGCTGACCACCGCCTGAAAGCTGTGTGGGGAACTTGTCAAGATCCTGCTCAGTGATCTCCACTCTGTTTAAAAGCTCCTTGGCTCTTTTTGCCAATGCCTTTCTGTCCTTGCTCTTTAAAAGACCGCTCACCATTACGTTATCAAGGGCACTCATGGTGTCATTCAAATAGTTTTGCTGAAAGACAAAGCCACAATGATCTCTTCTGAATCGGGCCAGCTGATCGTTTGAATACTTGGAAATATCCGTATCTCCATATACGATGCTTCCAAGTGTAGGTCTGTCCATTCCGGATAATGCATAGAGAAGGGTGGACTTACCTGATCCGGAGTTACCCATGATGACTGTGAAGTCACCTTCATAAATGCTTAGATTCAAGTTCTTCAGCACATGCTGTTGTACTGCCTTATTTGAAAATGTTTTTGAAAGATCCTTTGCGGTTAATATTATTTTCTTATCCATGATAATCTCCTTTTTGTGATTAAGGCTAATGCCTCGCCTTTCGCTTGAGTCTAATATACAACACAGAAAAGCAAAAGTCTTAACCCCATTCTTCTCTATTTCTTAACTGATTCTTAAATGACTTTTCTACCGTTGTCACACATAAAAAAATGGTGTAAACTGTGTTAAAAACGCCAAAGGAGTTTTCTATGCAATACAATTGCCTCATCGTGGATGACGAGATCGATCTCGCTAAAATGACAGCTGAATACTTTGAGATGTTCGGAGTGACCACTGCGTATGTGGAAAGCTCCGCAGCCTGCTATGATTTTCTAAAGGAGAACAGCGCCGACCTGATCCTTCTTGATATCAATTTAGGTGACGGTTCGGGCTTTGACGTATGCAAGAAGCTTCGGGAAGAATACAATCTTCCTATACTTTTCATCAGCGCAAGGCAAGGAGATGATGATATACTTGTGGCTCTTTCCATCGGCGGAGATGATTATATCAAAAAGCCCTACAGTCTCTCTGTTCTTCTTGCAAAGGTGAAGGTGAATCTAAAGCGCTTTGCTTCGGCAAGCAATCAGATAGAAAAGACTTCGGAAGGATCCTCATTTTCCCTGGATGATGCTACCATGTCGGTATGCATAAAGGGCTCACATATCCATTTAAAGGCCAAGGAATACGCTCTCATCAAATGTCTCTTCGACCACAAGAATACAATCGTCACAAAAGAAACACTCTTTGACGAGGTTTGGGGAGATTCATTCTATGCCGACGGAACCCTGAATGTCCATATCAGAAAGCTCCGAGAAAAAATCGAGAAAAATCCCAACGAACCCGAATACATCAAGACTATCTGGGGCACAGGCTATATTCTGGAGATAAAGGAATGAAAAGCTTTTTAAGAATCGTGATAATATATTTCATAATTATATTTGTAGTATCCGGTATCTTTCTTTTTAATGTGAAAAAGCAGGACTTTGTTTCCAGAGATATGAGCAGGGTGAACGATACCATTTACTCGGTAAATGAAGATTACATTAAGGGCAAGGATATCTCCGAGATAGAGGATACCTACCATGTAAAGCTGATAATCTCTGAAGGCGAACCCGTTTCACTCGTCACCCTCAACGAATACTATAGTGAAAATGCCCTTGTTTACGATTTTTCGCCAAAGGGCAAATCTATCGGAAAGCTTATTATAACTGAAGACAGGGAAAGATTTTCTACAATGAAAAAAAACCTCACAGATTCAGGAATCCTGCTTATCTCAGCGATTGCCTTTGTTTCCCTCATTTTACTTATGGTCATCCACCATTTCTATATTCTTCCTGTGAGTCGTCTTGAAAAATGCGCCACAGAAATAGCAAAGGGCAATCTCGACACTCCTCTTCCCATGCAAAAGAATGTCTTTATAGAGGGTTTCTTCGAAAGCTTCGATCAGATGCGCGAGGCCATCAAGCTGGCGAGGGAAAATGAAGCAAGAGCAGAAAAAGCCAACAGAGAGCTGATCACCGAGCTTAGCCATGATATCAAGACCCCTGTTGCTACTATCAAGGCTACCTGCGAGGTAATGGATATGACCCTCACAAAAAAAGCCGAAGCTCTTAATGCTTCGGCAGAAAATATGACTGTCGTATCAGAAATCAGCGACAGCAAAAAGAAGGTGGCACTGATCTCCTCAAAGGCAGATACCATAGAAAGTCTGATCACCAATATGTTCCACGCTACCATGGAAGAGCTTGAGGAGCTTACCGTAAAGCCCGTTGAAGCTGATTCAAGATTGATCGGTGATTATATAAGTTCGTTAAATGTAGACGGTGGATTGATCATCGAAAACAGCATTCCGGAATGTCTCATACTTTGTGATAAATTGAGAACCGAGCAGGCAATAGACAATGTGATCGGCAATTCAAAAAAGTATGCCGATACGGATATCAGAATATCCTTCAATGAAGAAGCCTCCGCCATACCAGGAATATCTTATGTGAAAATGACCATCCGTGATTTCGGTCCCGGAGTTTCAGAGGATGACCTTCCCCTCATCACAGAAAAATATTATCGGGGAGGCGACACCTCTGATAAACAGGGCTATGGCCTTGGCTTATATTTGGTTAAGCTCTTTATGGAAAAACAAGGCGGCGGTATGGAGTATTACAATGACAACGGCTTTGTTGTAGAGCTATTGTTTAGGAAGGCGTGAAGTATATATCGGCTTTCAGAGCAGAAGCAGCAGCTGTCTCCACCAATTTTTATCGAACCATATGAAGAAGTAACTATCAAACGGCATCGCCGCTTTCAGTTGTGAGCTTTACGCTCTTTCTTCTGTGACTCGAAAGTATAATAATCTGTAGGTCGAAACCCTTTAACCTAAAAAAATCATAGCGTAATGTAGACTGATAATTCGAAATATCAAAATGACGAGAGATTGAAGGGTCGAGCAAGCAACTTTCGTCTCTCATTACATCTTACATAGTTGTTCATTATCCTCATAAAAATCCCTGTGAGTTTATTCTCTGTCAAAGACAGAAAAGCGCTTTTTAGTTGCCACATACTGTACATTCCGCACTTCGATGTACCGAAGCGGCAGACCACAGACTACTGCTTCCGCTTTGAAAACCGATATGTGATTGTTAAAAAGCTTCACTACTTCCAATTATGGGCATCTCGCTCATTTAGCGTTTTTCTTCGCTAAGCTGAGCGAAACACCTTCCTATTTTACATCTTTTCAAACGCCCTATAGATGTCCTCAAAGCTGTCGTCAAGGTCATACTTGGAGGTGTAGTCTACGTCAAGGGTGACATTAATAAGATCTACCTTGCAGGAAATCTCATCCGTTTCGCGTTGAAGTCTCTTGATGATACCCTTTACACTCTCCCTGTTGAAGTCTATGGTGCTGACCTTGCGGACAACATACTTGTAGGGAGTCTGATTGCCCTCTGAGTTGATCAGGTAATCGATACCTTCAACCTTTGTTTCGGAGGACTTAAGCTCCGTGAGTGCCTTAAGCTTTTCTGAAAGCTCCTGCTTTATCTTGTTGGTGGATATGGCCACATCCATATCAAAATCAACGGTGGATTTTGCCTTGCTGATGGCTTTACCAAGCTTTTCTCGCTCAGCGATGATATCAAGGTAGAGATCGATAACTCTGTCTACCTTCATTTCATTTGGCTTTAAGACCTCGACAGTCTCATCGGTGGCACCGGGATTGCTCCTGCTCCTTAGATGCTCCTCCTTGGTGCTCATAAGGTTTTGACTCTGTGAAAGAAACAGCTTTGCCTCCATCGACAGATCGTATAAATGATTTTGCATTCTAAATGCTTCTTTCAGTATCATAACTTTTCCTCCTTGCCATTCGGCTAATATATATATCTTTTCATTGCTTCCATGATCTCGTTGTAGCTTCTTTTCCCAAGATTTCTGATCTTTAAAAGATCTCCGGGCTTTTTCTTTTCCAGATCAAATATGGTATTGATCCCTGCTCTTTTTAAACAGTTGTAAGAACGCACCGATAGATTGAGGCAATCTATTTCATAGCCCTTGCACCTTACATCAGGGATGTCAGCTACTGCCTTTTCTTTGGGCTCATATAAAACCGCTATAAGATTTCTTTTAAGTATCCTCTTGATCTTCTTTAGCTCCCCCTTCACCCACATAGGATGCCTACCAAGCTTTTTGGCTATCTCATCTATGGAGCTTCTCATACGGTAGTATTCTTTAAAAATGAATCTCTGCTCCTTGTTTCGTATCCAGGTGTAATAGGGGTAGTTCTCATAATGACAGATACTCTTTATCCTTTCATCATCCATGCTGTTCCTACCAATATAGCGCTCATATTGTACCTCCTTCTTTACATCATAAAACAATTAGTGATTTCTTTTCATTTTACAATACACCTTGAGGTACTTCAGTCAACCGCTAGTGCATCGGTCGCAGAATAACTGGACTAATGCGCAGAATGCTTGCCCGAGAGTGCATACCTAAAAACGTAGGCGTAGCGGGCTACGCTGAGGCTTTTAGGTGTGTGCTATCGGGATAAGCAGGCAAGCATTCGGTCCAG
>JAFYAS010000032.1 GCA_017540605.1 Lachnospiraceae bacterium
TCTCTGAAACTCGCCTAATTTCCATATTGCTCCCTTCAAGCACTCTAAATCTATGCCTTATTGTTTCTCATTCATTTTCCTTAAAAACTTTCATCATTTGGTTTGTCAGACTGAAATTGTTCGGCTGGAGCTCGATATCCTGGTCGTCAGTTCAACATGACAATACTTAAGGGCACATACTCTTTAGCTATACTCACAAGCTTTTCCGGAGATATGTATTCAGCATTGGTCCTTAATCGATTGTCCGATAATGAAATCTCCGCATTCTGACAAAAGGGACATTTCAGATTACAACCGTAGCTACCTACAGAAACAATCTGACTTCCCGGGTGAAAATGATAAAGCGGCTTCTTTTCTATAGGATCTAATGCAATAGAGGTTATCTGTCCGTAATTTGCAGGAATCGTGCTGCTTTCAAGTGATTCTTCCTGCTCTATGGACTTACCCTGCCCTTTATCTACTTTTCTCGCATGACATAACCCGGTTTGCCCTTCCTCTAGGTTACATCTATGGGGACATACATTGCAAATTGTTTTCATATAATCTATTATAGTTTGATAAATGATGCAAGCTTCTTACCACACAGTATTCCCAATATACAGCAGGCACAGCTGAATACCACATATATCCCGCCGGTTGAATATTGTTTGTTTTCAAAGAGACTGAATGCCTCAAGGGAGAAGGTGGAGAATGTTGTAAAACCTCCACATACACCTGTCTTCCAAAACAGTATCGTATTAGAAGATATACTTTCACGATCGCTTGCAATACCAACAATGAATCCAATAAGAACAGCTCCGATTATATTGGTTATAAACGTCAATATCGGAAATTCGCTCTTGATTGGAATAAGACTTATCGCATATCGTGCCACAGCACCCAAAGCGCCTCCGAGGGCCACAAACAAAAAACTCATATTTACCTCCATCTTTCCACCTTCGAATGGACTAATTTTATACGAGGTATTGTATACCATCGCTAACAGCAAAACATCTATTCATACAGCATATCCAGTATCTCTTTCATTTCCTCCTTGGATATACCTCTTATTCGAGCTTTATCCACTGCTTCCGTAAGCAGCTTTTCTATCTGTCTCAGATTCTCCTCTCTTAAAAGCTCCGGATTCTGAGCTTTGACGAAACTGCCTTTTCCGGTATAGGTTTCTATAAAACCATCCCGCTCCAACTCTTCATAAGCACGTTTAGTTGTGATGAGGCTCACCCTCATCTGCATAGCCAGATTACGCATCGAAGGGAGAGCCTCCCCGGGGGCAAGCTCTCCGCTCATGATCATAGCCTTTATCTGGTCAACAATCTGCAAGTAGATTGGATCATTTGATGAATTTGAAATAATTATATCCATAGACATTTGTCCTTTATTGTTATAGCATTTAACCAAGTCACTGCGAGACACCTGTGGTCCTTTCATGCCTGATCATATATACCCAGCAGGGAATCCCTATTATCAGAGATGACACCACCATACAACATCCCATTTGAAATGTCTTTCCTTCTACATACTCCTCAGATAGGAATATAATTGCCAGAGGATTACATATCGTGTCTATCACCGCATGTGCTATGATTGGGGCGACAACCGAATCTGTCATTTTTCTAAGCATCTGTAACATTGCTCCCCCGGCTATGCAGAATACACACATCAGAAATAAGCCGATAAAAATACCGAGGGTGATCAACAGGTTTTTCCGTATTAAATATATGTCTCTCATGATCAATCGTTTCATACTATCTCCACTCACCCATATCACGGTTAACATAGTAAAGCATTATCTCTTCCAGCGTAGTCTTATCAATAACTGCTCCCGAATATTTCTTCTCTGCCTTGTCCCTGTCACTGACCATAATCTCTGCTCCAAAGTCTGTTACTCTTGCACTGATATAGTCTTCTCTCTCAAGGTACCAGCACCAAATATAGATCATCCCATCAAATCGCCGGCACTTACATTTCCGTCGTTATCTATAAAAGCCGTATAAGCATGGTCGGTAAACATATCATCTAGATCGATGAAAAGCTCCGCGCCGGAGTCATCAATATTGATAACGCCAATGCTAAGTCTTTTCATAAAATCTTCCTTACTGATAGAAGATCTTTCGTCCTCCCAGGTCTCGATGCTACCGTCCTCACCTGCTAAATCATCTGCGATCGCTGCAAAGATCTTACGCTCACTCGCATCGATATCATCAAAGATCTTGTGGAGCATTATGGCAGACTTGTCAGCTTTAGTCGGATCCTCACTGTCACATTCCATACAGACCGAGATCTCATCACTTCCATCTTCGTTATCACGTGTGAGTATAGCACGAGCTAAAAGCATCTGATTCTCTCTACTTATGGTAAACTCTCCGATCCCTTCAACAACATATTGAACAGGTTCAAGTGCTTTCCTGCCAAGCTCAGCAAGTTCTTTGTTCTCAACATCTTCTTCTAGTAATACCTCGAGAGCATAAGCTTTGAGATCCTCCTGATCGATCTTCCTTGCCCTTACGCGGTATATCTTACCCGCCTTGAGCCTGATTCCCCTGTTTTTGGCAAAATCCTTATCATCAGCAGGAATTATGACTTGTCCGTCTGCTATTTTTGGCTTGTCATTTCCACCTTCAATGATCGCGCTGAAATATGCACTATCAATAGCTATACCCATTCCCGGAAAGCTTTTAGCTTTGCTCATATCAACATTCTCGATATTATAGAACAACAATTCGACAGGGGCTCCGGTATACCTACCGAGTATCCTCTGTTTGACTGTCTCGTATATACTGTCATCTTTAGTAACATCAACATCTTTCTCGATAACATCTTCAAGATAAAATAAAAGCTCACCTGTCTTACTCTGTCTCACACGAAGCTTATAGCAGTTATCTTCCTTCAGATGAGGCGGATACGGATATCCTAAGACCTTGCGCTTACAAAACCACCAGATCTGTCCGCCACGTCCAAAAGGATACTGCTCGCTCGCAAGCCAGGGACATATGAAATTCACATATGCCAAATTCTCATCGCCGACCTTTTGATATGGTCCACTCCCCTTGTTCCAAGACCACCGGATCTTTACGGTTATTTCTGTTGAAGTATCCTCAAACTGCGCAAGAAACTCCTCTCTGCTTTTGGGATTTATATTGAATTCATCTGGACTCATAGTTTCCTCCTATAATGCTGCCGGGTTCATCGATCCCTATCAGACAAACAATCAGCTCCTTAATTCTAACACATTTTTAAAGATATTGACA
>JAFYAS010000033.1 GCA_017540605.1 Lachnospiraceae bacterium
CATACTTGTTGAACCAAGTCTGGAATATGCCGAGGATCTATGGGCGTTCAGACAGGAAATAATAGATAAAGATGCTGATAATGAAGATCAATTTGCTGGATGCATGTCACTGAATTCAAGTAGTTCTGCTGACGAATGGATTCGAATATGTTCTCTTAGAAAATCTGAACGAATGATTAATGTCGCTTCGGACTATGCCAGATCCATTGGTTTTGAAAGGATTTATATTATGAGCGGTGAACAGGGATTGTATGAGAAATACGGGTTTGAAAAAATCGGTGATTTCAAAACCGTATATGGAACTGAGGACCAGTTGTTTCAAAAAAACTAGCGTGATAACACCACCATGATAACAATTTGATAACATTAGCTGATACAGTCCGTGTGATATGGACAGCTGAAACCAAATGGAATCAAATCGTGACAGAGAACCCTAACAAAAATGTTTAAGACACAGGTTTAGATAGGAAGCTGGAATAACATACATTTGTCCTTTGGAGGACAAATTAGGTTCCCAAGGACAAAAAAAACCCTACAAACCGTAATTTATATACTATGTATTTTGTGGTATGATATAAGACACAGTCTTATGATTATTTCGAGGAGCGTAGATGATGTTCAAAGATTATTATGAAAAGCTTTTAAAACAGTTGGCTATAGAATTAAACTGTGATCCTTCGGATTTTATGAAAAAAGAAAACGTCATCACAAGGTCGGTGTTGAATGAAGGAAGAAGGATATACAGTCCTGATAAACCATTTCTGCAAATGGCGACCTGTGGAGTGAATACAGTTATCATGGCTGATGAATGTCTTCATGAGTTTCTTCGTGAATGGGTGGGAGATGTAGAGGGGCATCATCTTTTTGAGTTTGAGAGCCTTCCGCAACTAAATGAAGAGTTGAATCGCTATGGCTATCAGTTGAATCCGACGCATCATATGTTCTTACCTTGCCGTGAGATCAGGGTAGAAGAACGTTTTAAGGTTAAGTGGCTATATGACAGTGAGATCGACAGGTTCTATGGTGATCCTCGTTTTCCCAATGCGATAGCTTATCCCAAGCCCTGCCCGGCGCGCCCTGACAGGATCGTAGTTGTAGCGCTCGATGGGGATAATATCATGGGTATGGCAGGGTGCTCGGAGGATGGCCCACATTGGCAGCAGATAGGAATCGATGTTCTGCCTGAATATCGCTCGCAAGGGATAGGAGCTTATCTTGTGACCCTTCTAAAGAACAAGATCATAGAGATGGGTGACATCCCCTTTTATGGAACCGGCGCGGCAAATGTTCATTCACAAAATATTGCCATAAAAAGCGGTTTTAAACCGGCATGGGTGGAAACGGAAGCCGAAAAGATTGCAAGTGAGGTATAGGTATGTTAATCCGAAAGCAGACCGGATATGATGAATTTGTCTGCATAGCCGACAAATGCCCCAAGTGCTGTTGTATAGGCTGGCAGATAGTCATTGATGAGAAAAGCATTGAAAGATATAATAGGGTCACAGGTGAGTTTTCGACAAAGCTTAAAGCTGGTATAGATACTGAGGAAAGCAGTTTTCTACAGAATCATGCCAGATGCTCTATGCTTGGAGAGGACGGTCTTTGTGAGCTTCAAAAAGCTATGGGAGAGGAGTATCTTTGCGATACCTGTCGTAAGTACCCAAGGCATGAGGAGGAGTTTTTGGATCTTCGTGAAAGGACACTAAATCTTTCCTGTCCCGAAGTCGTAAGAATGCTAATTGAGCCGACCTATGATTTTGGATTCACAGAAGAAGAGAATGACGAATTCGATGATCCAAGTGAGTTTGAGGATTGTGATCTTTTCCTTCTTGATGAATTGGCATATTCCAGAGAAAAGATTGAGGCATTTATAAAGAACCGGGATATTCCATTTCAAAAGCGACTTGCCATGATAGGTGCAGCTGTCTTTGATATGCAGAGTGATTATGATTTTGGAAATGTAGAGCTTATAGGGGCAACCTGTGAGAGATTTGACGATCCTAAATGCCTTGAAGCTCCAATACCTATAGAGAATATCGATCCTCTTAATGCTACAGGTATTCCTATGGATCACTCTTATGCCTTAGACAGCCTTTCCTTTCTTTATGATTTGGAGGTCCTTGAGGACTCTTGGAGTGATATTATCAAAGAAACCATGGATTGCTATTCATCAAAGGACGAGAACTCTGCAGAATGGAAAGAGGCTGTTCATCCGGAGGATCAAAAGGTCCAGGCTATATTCGAAAAGGTCTTTATAGCTTTGCTTTATACATATTTTTGCGGAAGCGTATACGATGGGCAGATATATGCAAGATGTATGATCGCCATCTGGAGCGTCAGATGGATTATGATGATCTATAAAGCGACGGATCTTACTATTGAGCAGGTTATCTATCTGTACGCAAGAGAGATAGAGCACTCAGATGAAAATATCAATGCTCTTATTACAGTATTTGAAGGCGAACTTCCGTAGAGATTTTTAACGGTTCGGGATATAAAAAGAAATTTATTTGAAGGAGATAATTTTATGAAAAAACTGCTTTATACTTTTTTTATATGCGCTATGGTTATGTTTATCGGTGGCGTCACCTGTGATGCTATAGTCCCCTACGATAAGATTGAGCTTGGCAAGAACAACTATGATAAAAATGGCGAGTTGTCCTTTGGATATTCGGTTAAGGCGATTTATGAAAGGGTATTTATCGCCAAGGATATATATGAATCTGAGATCAACACCTTATTTACTCTTGAAGTATATGATGAGAATACCAAGGCAAATGTGCAGAAGAAATGTGTTTTTGTAAAGTATGGCACGAAGGATATTTATGCTGTACTTCCGAAGACTCTCAGTATTCCTAATGCTCAGGGTGTGAATGAAGACCTTCCCGTAACCTGGGGAGAGATTCCTGAGGGGGCTTTACTTCATCCGGCGGGCTTTGAATTTCAGATGGATATGACTACCTCAAATGGTACGGAAAAGCTCCTTGTCTTTGAGCTACCCTGCGAGAAGTTAAACACTCTTACAAATGCAGAGGGACTTTCCTTCAAGAAACAGAATGATCGTTATGTAGGGGAAACAGCTACGGGATATTTTAAAAAGCTTAAGAATCGCAAGATATTTGTCCTTGGAAACGGATCAAGATTGGTAAATGGATGTGCCACCTTTGATAATGATATTTATTGCTTTACAGCAGATGGAATGTGTCGCTACAATGAATACTATGGCGGTTACTATTACGGCAGTGACGGAAAGCGTGGGGCAGGTAAGAGCTACAGCTGGACCAAAGAGGGTGGGATCAAATATTATGCAGATCAAGAAGGCAATAAGGTGAAGCTTTGCTATGCCTTTATCGATGAAAAGCTCTACTTTTTTGATGGAATGGGAAGATTAAGGCAGACCTTTGAAGAATCCTCCTATGATCTTTCCGAGGGGAAGCTTTTGATGGGGGTTTTGAATACTGACACTGTTTCTGATAAAAAGATCATGGAGAGACTTGATAAGATCAGAAAAAAGGCGAAGAAGAAAGCATCAGATAAGAATGCACTTCTCTTTGTGGAAATCTCCAATAAAGAGCTTAAGGTAGTTAAGGACAAGAAGATTGTTTCCAAGGTAAGAGGTGCAAAGCTTTACACCTACAATCTTGAGGCTATAAGAATAAAGAGCGGTGAGGGAAAGCTTACCAAGAAGAACAGCAAGCAGGTATTTAAGTATTTTAACGGCAAGCTTGCAGAGGAGGCTCTTATCGAAGCGGATGGAAAGATATACTATTGCGATTACTATGGTGAGGCTAAAAAATTCGTGGATGGTATGGAGGTTACCTATGGCGGAGTAGTATATAGGATCAAAGGCGTAAAGTTCAAAAATGGTCTTATGTCAGCCGGACATGCGGAGGCGGTTAAACTCGCAAAGAGTAGTCTTCAAAGTGTGTATGTAACAGACGTGATCCCCACAGTTTCGGATATAAAGGTAACTGTCATAGCCCCTTCATTTGTTAAGGGTAACAGAAGACTTTTGACTGCAAAGATTGGTGAGAATGTTAAAACCATAGGTAAGGATGCCTTTAAGGGCTGTACCAGTCTTGCAAATGTGTTCTTTGATACTGCAAAGCTTAAGGTCTCTACCGTTGAGAATGCTTTTTCAAACGGAAAGAGAAGTGTTGCGGTATATGTACCGGCAAAGAAGGCAGAGGCATATAAGGAAGTACTAAAGAAACTTGGAGTAGGCTATCCAAGGATCACAAAAATGTAGGTAAGTGAAATGAAACGTATTACACTGGGCGTTCTCGCACATGTTGATGCGGGAAAAACAACCTTATCAGAGGCCTTGCTTTATGAAAGCGGAATGATCAAGAGCGTCGGCAGAGTTGACTCTAAAGACGCTTTTCTTGACGTGGATGAACAGGAGAGAGCAAGAGGGATCACTATTTTTTCTAAGCAGGCTATCATCAATTATGGGGAAATGAAGCTAACGCTTTTGGATACTCCGGGTCATGTGGATTTTTCTGCTGAAATGGAAAGAGCTCTTTCGGCTATGGACTATGCGGTGTTGGTCATAAGTGGGTCTGACGGAGTTCAGGGTCATACCATCACTCTGTGGAGACTATTAAAGCGATATAACATACCCACCTTTATATTTGTAAATAAGATGGATCTGGAGAGAAGGACAAGATCTGAGCTGCTTCTTGATATGACAAAGAACCTTGGAGGCGATTTTGTTGATTTTTCAAGAGAGGTCGATGATGACTTTTTTGAGCAGATCGCAACCTGTGATGAAGAGCTTTTAGATCATTATCTTGGTGGTGATGAGATAGATGATGTGGATATCGCCAAGCTTGTTAAAGCAAGAAGCTTGTATCCCGTATATTTTGGCTCTGCTCTAAAAATAGAGGGAGTGAAGGCCTTACTTGAAGGTATTGAGAGGTATAGCTTGTCTTTTGGAGATGAAACCGCTCCCTTTGGAGCAAGGGTATATAAGGTGACAAGAGATGCAAAGGGTGAGAGGCTTACCTTTATAAAGCTTACCGCTGGAAGTCTTAAGGCGAAGGCTTTAGTTGGAGATGATGGAGAAAAGATAAATCAGATCAGGATGTATTCGGGAGAGAAATATGAGAGCGCGGATACAGCCTATGCCGGAGAGGTTTGTGCTGTCACAGGTATTACAAGCCTTAAGTCCGGAGATGTGTTGGGAAATGAGCATGAAAGCCTTCCTCCATCTCTTGAACCTGTTCTGACATATACCATTATTCTTCCCGATGAGGTATCACCTATCGTGATGCTTGACAATTTAAAAAATCTGGGTGAAGAGATTCCTGAGCTAAATATCACCTGGCAGGAGGAAACAAAGACCATTCAGGCCATGATCATGGGAGAGGTACAGACTGAGATTTTGAAAAATATTGTAGCTGACCGCTTTGGAGTGGATATTCGTTTTGGAGAGGGTGCCATACTGTATAAGGAGACCATAGCTGATACGGTTTATGGTATCGGGCATTTTGAGCCTCTCAGACATTATGCTGAGGTGCATTTGAAGCTTGAGCCTGCCGAAAGAGGCAGTGGTCTTCATTTCCTTGCTGATTGCAGTGAGGATATTCTTGCGAAAAACTGGCAGAGGCTTATTCTTACGCATCTTGAGGAGAGAAAACACACCGGTGTTTTAACCAATTCACCTATTACGGATATGACTATCACTGTGGTTGCGGGACGGTCTCACACCAAGCATACAGAGGGTGGAGATTTTAGAAAGGCTACTTACAGAGCTGTCCGACATGGGCTTATGCAGGCTGAAAGCGTACTTTTGGAGCCGTACTATGAATTCAGACTTGATATTCCCTCTGACTGCATAGGACGAGCCATGACTGATGTGGAGGCAATGTTTGGAAAATGCGAGCCTCCGGTGATAGAGGGTGAAAAGGCAGTACTTACGGGAACTGCACCTGTATCCACCATGAGAGACTATCAGATACAGGTCAATTCCTATACCAAGGGAATGGGCTCTATTGCATTTACGGTGTCAGGCTATGATATATGCCACAATCCTAAAGAGGTGATAGAGCGTATCGGCTATGATCCTGATTCGGATACAAGAAATCCATCAAGCTCGGTATTCTGTTCTCACGGAGCCGGAGATATCGTCCCCTGGTATGAGGTAAATGAAAGAAAGCATGTGGATTGCTTCTATCTTGATGGTTATGTGGCGCCTGAGACCGTTATGAAGCCCATAAACGGCAGAGGCTCTGTGGATCTATCCATAGATCTTGAGCAGATAGATGCTATTATAAGTCGAACCTCTCATGCCAATGAAAAGGCGGGTAAGCATGCCTATAAAAAGACCAGACCTGAGCTTTATCAAAGCTACAAGGGTAAGGAAAGAAACAATAACGGAGAAAAATATCTTATCGTTGACGGCTACAATATTGTTCATGCTTGGGATAATCTAAAAGAGCTTTCCGAGACAAATCTTGAGGCTGCGAGGAATGAGCTTATGGATGTGCTTACCGATTATCAGGGCTTTACCGGTGTCGAGGTTATCCTTGTTTTTGATGCCTACAAGGTGAAGGGAAGCCTTGGCGAATTCTTTGATTATCATAATATCCATGTGGTTTACACAAAGGAAGCCCAGACAGCAGATGCCTATATTGAGCAGCTGACTCACAAGATATCGAAGGAATATCAGGTGACGGTGGCGACATCAGATGGACTTATTCAGCTTATCACCAGAGGACAGAATTGCATGGTGATGTCTGCAAGAGGTCTCAAGGAAGAAATAGAAAGAGTGCGAGCCGGAGGACTTAGAAATATATAAAAATCAGTTGCTCACTTGTTGCGCTTTTTGTGATAAAATGAGCAAAGGTGCGTCATGCTTGCATGAAACGTACTTTTGCGAAAAACACACGGAGCCGTAAGGCGACGTGATATATTAAAGTGCGAGTGATTGGGCAGTTTCGAAATTGCTGAACATTTACGAATAGTTTAAAATACATTTTTAATGAGGGGTTGTGTAGAATTATTCTGCACAAAGAGGACAGGATCATGGATACCCAAATAAATAACGCAGCTTTGGAATATCGTTCATACAGTAGGAAGATGCCAAAGCATACTATTATCATATTTATCATTTTCTATATGGTGCTTTCATATTTCACATCTAGTGCTGCCCGTTCGGAAAAGATCATAATGATCGGCGAGAATGTACTTCCGATATCGGCCTTCGCAGGTGTGATATCTTCAATCAGCAATGTCTGTCTTGTTATTTTGGTACTTCTTTTTAGAAAAACCGGTATGATCATATCGGTGGTTATGCTTTCTTTGTCATTTCCCGTATACTTAGCCGGAATTATTGCCAGACACAATCTGACCGTTATTCCGGGACTTTTTTCCGGTGTTTTCACTATCGTAATGATAGTAATTATTTTCCTAAATCATTCAAGAATAGAAAAAGAGCAGGAAAAGCAGCATAGGCTTTTTGAGCAAACTGCTATTTCCCTTGTAAATGCAATAGATGCCAAGGATACCTATACTCACGGTCATTCGGGAAGAGTAGCCGAGTATTCCCTTCGTCTTGCAAAGATGAATTACAAAAGTGATGAGGAATGTGAGCAGATCTACTATGCTGCCCTTCTTCATGATGTAGGTAAGATAGGTGTTCCGAGTAGCATCATCAACAAGGCAGGCATGCTTACTAAGGAGGAGTATGATGTTGTTAAGCAGCATCCTTCTATGGGAGCCCAGATACTTGAGAATATCGAGGAATATCCATATCTTTCAATAGGAGCTCATTATCATCATGAGCGTTATGATGGCAAGGGTTATCCCGATGGCTTGAAGGGCGAGGAGATTCCTGAGATAGCAAGGATCATATCTGTGGCTGATGCTTATGATGCTATGACATCCATCAGGAGCTATCGTGATCCCATCCCTCAGCAGAAGGTGAGAGAGGAGATAGTCATGGGTACCGGAACCCAATTTGATCCTGTATATGCAAGACTTATGATCCATCTTATAGATGTGGATACCGAATATGAAATGCAGGAAAGAGCTGAGCATGTGGAGCTTCCGGGTAAGGATGAGCTTGTTATTGATGAACACAGAAGTGCGGTATCGGAAGGCATACTTTTGAATTCTGCTATGACTGTTGTAAGATTATCCGTGGACTCTGATGATACGGAGAATACTCCGGAGCCTTCTATGATCCTATTTGATTCTGTGGATGGCATTGCTTATTTTGATGAGAAGAAAGCTGATGAGATGTTCTACTTCGAGTACGGTGAGGTATGGTTTGATGGAAGATGCGTAACAAAGGGCGCCAGAAAATACGAGACGAAGATAGTTGAAAGCGGATCGGATGACATCACTTCAAACAGTGAATATAAGATAGAGGCAGTAAGGATAAGGGATCATGCACTTATTCGAATTTCCGGAAAAAACCGAATTGCCGAGGTTACTGTGGCGCTTCCTGACAGCACCAGATTTGTGTATGTAGGATTTACCGGTGAGCATTGTAGGATCAGTGATGTCAATACCGTAAAGGCTGATGTTGAATGCCCAGAGGATTATATTCCTCGAATAGCAGAGGAAATCAGCTATGTCGATGTTCCTGACGGTGATATTCCAAATGTTCAGGTGGATGGATATAGGACTGATCACTCGAAGGGAATAGAGATAAGGGATGGTTTAAAGCTTGCATTTCATGCTATGAGCCTTCCCACTGCAAGACTTGTATGGCATTGTCCTTTTATTGATATTTTCAAGTCAGATGATGGTATGGTGAATGGTGAAAACTACAGAGACCTTGCGTTTATGCGTTTTGACGGAGAGTTCTGGGAATGTGATACTGCCTGTATGGCAAAGCTCAATGTTACCAAGACAGATGATTTTGTCGATTGGGAGTACTGGAAGAGGTTCAATCATGAGGGCTTTGATACCACAGTTACCTTTAGGGTTGACGGAGGAAATATCACTATCATTACGGAAAATGCCGGAGTTTCACTAAATAATACCGTCGAGATCAAGGGGATAGATAAACCAATATATGCAGCTGTTACCGGAGATCAGGTTGCAATAACAAATATTAGAGTGGGTTGATCACATTACTATGGAGGTATCCTTACAATGAAAAAAATATATAGTATGTTATTGATAGTATGCATGATAGTTTCAGCGTTTGCTGTTACATGGACACCTGTTGATGCAAAGAGCAAATGGCAGAAGCTTCTTGATGAATACGAGGAGGATGAAGAGGTTGACAGTCTGATCTTTGTGAAATACAAGGGCGGTTCGGATGCAGAGCTATGGATGTATGTGAAGGATGAAGACGATTTGTGGTATCGTATCCTAAAATGCAAAGCAGTAGTCGGAAGAAACGGTATAGACAAGGTAAAGCAGGGAGACAGAAAGACTCCTACGGGAATTTTTACTCCTACCGTTGCCTTCGGAATAAAGAAGGATCCGGGAGCAAAGCTTCCCTATACCAAGCTTAATAAATACCTCTATTGGTCAAGTAGCGAATTAAATTACAACAAGATGGTGGATATCAGAAAGCAAAAGGATGTTAAAGGCGAGCATTTGATAGATCATAATCCCAGCTATACCTACTCTCTTGATATGGGCTACAATGTGGAGGGAGTATACAAGAAGGGAACAGCGCTTTTCATGCACTGCTACGGAAAGGGAAACTATAAGTCAACTTTAGGTTGTGTGGCGGTAAGCGAAAAGAATATGAAGAAGATACTTAGGAATACTTCAACTTCAACAAGAATATGCATTTATAAAAAATAGAGGAGACATACATGTTAGAACTACAAGGAATTGAGAAAAGCTACAAGATAGGAGAGACAAGCCGGAAGGTACTAAAGAGTATTGATATCAAGTTCAGTCAAATGAATTAAGGATCCTGTTGAAGCGTTGAGATCTGAATAATTGAGTTTTATGACGCCCCGAACAATTTCGTTTCGGGGCGTATTGAATTTCAGTGTATTGAATTTAAGTAACAGTATACTTCAGCTCTGAACACTTGCTGTTCAGAGCGTGTTAAGATGTGAAGCGGTAAGGCATCTCGCTCCACTTTGCGAAGCAAAGTCTCAAAATGAGCGAGATGCTCGTAACTGTTTAGTATCGAAGATACTAAACAGTTACGTTGCGCTTTTGTTGCTGTCATAGCTTTATAATGACGTTATGATCGAGAGATAGGTCTATATAGTTTGTTGACAAAAATTATGAGGTGATAAAAATGAGTACAAAGGATCAGGTATCAAAAAGAAAAGAGGCCTACAGGGCGGCTATCAAAAAAGTAAAGAAGGACAGAGAGCTTTATGATGCTTTCAGAAAGTTAAACAGTGCTATCCCCCAGAGGAAGAATAAGAGTCCTATGACTATGGAGGATTTAAGTAAAATGGAGGAGGCATACAGAGCTTGCTTAAAGACCTTGGATACAAAGATGGAAGCTTTGTCGGATCAGCTTTCCAATGCGCCCTCCGCTAATAAGAAGCAGATCGAAGCCAAGAAGAAGTTGGATGATCGTTATGCATATTACGCAAAGCTTCGTAAGACCTTAAGTAAAGATCTTAAGGCGGTAGGTGTATATGTAAAAATGAAGCCTGCTCCCCTTCCGAATGTTACACAGTTCTATGAGCATGCCCGCTCAGAAAAAACAGAATATGATCTCAGGCAGGCAAAGAAGTATGGTGGTGGAACAAGTACAAGATTTAGGATCAAAAACAAGGACAAGGAGGGTTTCTTTACCATATCAAGGGCGGGCTTGTCTGATGATAAGAAAAAGCAGAATGCGATAGAGGATATCAATAAAAAGTACGGTACTCAATCTATTTTCAATACACACAACAAGAATAATATGGCTATCCTCGCATCTGTTCTTCTTAAGAACGATAAAATTGAGGATATGATACATGACAACTATGAGGAGTATGTGACAAAAGCTACCTTTAAAAATACCAGGAATGATGTTAAGGACGAGTTCATAAAAACTATTGAAGAGGCCAATTTTTCTGATGATGACAAGAAGGAGCTTACAGAGCTTATCTGGGATATGAAGCCCGGTGAGATGCTATCACTCCTTGAATATATGGAGGATTCCCATAAGATAGACAATGTGGCTGATATCAATAATACCTTGGGAATCAATACAAAGTCAAAGCTTGATAAAAGGAACAGTGCCATGAGTATGGTGGCAGATCTTCTTGGGAGGAAGGATCTTTTGGCTTCTGCCCAAACCCTGCAGATAAAGGATCCTGAAACCGGAAAGATCATAAGTGGTACCTTTATGGAAAAAGCAAATGGTGTAGATCGTGAAAGTGCCGAAAAGGAAGATCTTGAAAAATTCAACGAGCTTACTCCGGAAAAGATTGAGAACAGTTTACAGCTTAAGAAGGATATTGCAGATATGCAGATCATAGACTGGATCGGTGGCAATCCTGACAGAAATTATCATAATATCTTTTATAAGTTTGATGAAAAAGGAAATATGTGTGGAATCGTTGGAATAGACAATGATCTTTCCTTTGGAAAAAATGGTCATGGGAATGTATGTGAGGGAATATATCTTGAGAATATGAGCGTAATAACAGAGGAAATGGCTGATAAGCTCATGAACATGAACAAGGAAGAGTTTAAGAATATGCTCTTCGGCTATGATCTTTCCACTGCTGAGGTAAACAAGGCATTGCATAGGCTAGAGGTTATGCAGCAAAAGATAGTCGAGGACAAGGAATATTTTAAGGATATGCCTCTCGGATATGTTGAGGACGGAAGGATCAGGATCATGAATGATGATCAGCTTAAGGCCACATCACTTTATGGTGATCTTGCCGGTGGAAAGATCAAGATGAGCATGATCGAGGCAGAAGGGCAGGCAAGAGAGGATAAGAATATTTTTGCTACGATAGCAAAATATGGTATGGATGCAAACGGTATCGATTATAGTATTAAGACTGCCACAGCAGGAATATACGAGGACAATGTAAGTGTGATCCGCGAAGCGACTCTCTTTGATAAAAGACTTGATGCTATGGAGGCTTCAGAGAGGAAAACCTACAAAGGCAAGCAGCCCTTTAGAGATATGATCACTGCTATGAAAAATGTAAAGAATGCATTTCAGTTCATTGAAAATGGTATGGCAAAGCCTAAAAATGATGGCAGAGTGATCGTCAGTGAAGATAATATCAACATTTATAAGGCGGTTCTTACTGAGGCAATGAAGAAATGTGATGACTATATGGACACCAAGGACATAAATGCTATCAAGAAACTGTCAAAGAAGAGCAACGGCTATGAAAGATATATGCTCGCCAAGGAGTCAAAGGAGGGTATGAAAAAGGCCCTTAAATATCTTGACGGAATGATCGAGAAGAAGAATCTCATCGAGGATTATGAGGTCAAGTATGAGGGACATAAGATAACTTGTCAAAAGCAGCTTGAGAACATTAAGGTTAGAGATGCAGCAAGAAAGAATGCTCTCCAGGAAGAGGCCAAGAAGGTTCTTGATGATCGGGCAAAGAATCAGGAAAAACAGATGAATATTATGAGACCATAAGGAATCAGTCTCGTAACTGTTCAGCAGCTTCGCTGCTACCAGTTACGAGCATCTCGCTCATTTAGAGACTTTGCTTCGCAAAGTGGAGCGAGATGCCTTCCTGCGTCACATCTTAACACGCTCTGAACAGCAAGTGTTCAGAGCTGTACTGAACAGTTGCCAGGTTTCATTTAGAATGGCGCAAAAGAATTGTTGACATATTATGTTATACATATATAATAATCTTGACAGTTCGTTTGCGCCATCCTGTCATGCGGACCATTAGCTTGCTGATGTTCTCACTAAACAAAACCAGGGCAGTCTTGATTTTGGTGCATGTAAACGAACTGTAAAATAATGCAGTTCGTTTTTTTTTGACCTTAAGGGGGTCAGCCCCCCTTACGATTTTGGAGTGATGATAGATGTATACGGTAAAGACAAAGGCGCATTTTGACAGCGCACATTTTTTGAAGGGATATGAGGGCAAGTGCTCGAATATCCACGGACATCGGTGGGAGATCGAGATAGAGGTCTCAGGTGCTCCGGTAGAAGATGGAACCAAGAGAGGGATGGTCGTTGATTTTTCAGATCTGAAAAAGGACTTAAAGGCATTTGCGGATGATCTCGACCATTGTCTTATCATAGAGAAGGACAGCCTTAAGGAAACTACTAAGGCGGCTCTTGATGATGAGGGCTTTAAGATAATAGAGCTTCCCTTTAGACCTACAGCGGAGAATCTGTCAAAATATGTATATGACGAAATGACAAAAAAGGGCTACAGTGTGGTGCGGGCTTCCGTTTACGAGACACCCGGAAACTGTGCTACTTATTCGGAGTAGAAGATGGGCAATTACAAGGTTATAGAAGAATTCAACAGCATAAACGGCGAGGGAAGGCGTGCCGGTGAGCCTGCGCATTTTATCAGATTTGCAGGCTGCAATCTTGATTGCTCTTATTGCGATACAAGGTATGCCAATGGAGAAAATGCCCGCTATCAGATCATGAGTGAAGAGGAGCTTTATCTTCATGTGAAGGATAGCTTTATAGAGAATGTAACACTTACCGGTGGCGAGCCTTTGCTTCAGGAAAACATTGGAAGGCTTTTAAAGCTTTTTAATAGGGACGGAAGGTTAAATATTGAGGTGGAGACCAACGGAAGTGTGGATATCTCACCATTTCTTGATGAGGCGGATCGCATTTCCTTTACCCTTGATTATAAGCTTCCGGGAAGTGGCATGGAAGGTTATATGTTAACTAAAAACTATGACTATATCAGAGAGCAGGACACGGTTAAATTCGTGGCGGGAAGCATAGACGATCTAAAGAGAGCGAAGGAGATCATTGAAGAATATAGTCTCTGCGATAAGTGTAGAGTATATATAAGTCCGGTGTTCGGAAAGATAGATCCGGCGGATATAGTGAAATTTTTACTTGAAAATGAAATGGGCAAGGTGAGAGTTCAGCTGCAGCTGCACAAATTTATCTGGGATCCCAATGAAAGGGGAGTGTAACATGGCAATAGATCAGGAAAAGATTAAACATCATATAAGAGGGCTTATCGAGGCTTTAGGTGACGATCCCGACAGAGAGGGGCTTGTGGAAACTCCTGACAGGGTGGCCAGGATGTACGCTGAGGTCTTCGAGGGCATGAATTACACCAACAAGGAGATAGCCGACAAATTCAACAAAACCTTCTCCCTTTTTGTAGAGGAAGAGGATGAGGAGCTTGAGCGTATCGGTGATATGGTCATAGTCAGAGATATAGATATCTTCAGCTATTGCGAGCATCATATGGCACTTATGTATGATATGAAGGTAAGTGTGGCCTATATCCCAAAGGATAGGGTGATAGGTCTTAGCAAGATAGCGCGAATAGCAGATATGTGTGCTAAAAGGCTTCAGCTTCAGGAAAGGATAGGCTCCGACATAGCTGAGGTGATGCAGCTTGCAACGGAGTGTGAGGATGTGGCTGTTCTAATAGAGGGCTGTCATTCCTGTATGACTGCGAGGGGCATAAAAAAGCCCGGATCAAAGACGGTGACACAGACACTTAGAGGAAGATTCAATACAGACAAGAGCCTGCTCCTTCGATTCATGCTTGCAATGACGGGAAACAGCATGCCTCTTGATCTTACAGAAGAATTATAGGAGATTTTTATTATGAAGCTTGAAAAGAATAAGAAACAGGCGGTTGTGGTTTTTTCCGGTGGTCAGGACAGTACCACCTGCCTGTTCTGGGCAAAAAAAAGATATGATGAGGTCATAGCCTTATCCTTTGATTATGGTCAGAGGCATAAAAAGGAGCTTGAGTGTGCCAAGGCTATTTGTGACGAGGCAGGCGTTGAACAACATGTATTAAGTGTTCCTCTGCTTAATGAATTGGCTCCCAATTCCCTTACAAGAAACGACATAAAGGTAGATACTGAGCCTGCGGTTGACGCACCTCCCAATTCCTTGGTCGAGGGTCGAAATATGTTATTCTTGACTTATGCCGCAATATTCGCTAAAGTTAGAGGGATATCAGACATTATCACGGGAGTATCCCAGAGCGATTTTTCGGGTTATCCTGATTGCAGGGACGTGTTCATAAAATCACTGAATGTAACACTCAATCTTGCTATGAATTTTCAGTTCGATATCATTACCCCACTTATGTGGCTTGACAAGGCAGATACCTGGGCACTTTCAGATGAGCTCGGTGTATTTGAGCTTGTAAAGGAAAAGACGCTGACCTGCTATAACGGAGTGATGGGTGATGGCTGCGGCGACTGCCCTTCATGTAAGCTTAGAAAAGCGGGACTTATTGAATACGAAAACAGAAAGAATACTCAAGGAGAATAAGGAAATGGGCAAATATTTCGGTACCGATGGTTTTAGAGGAGAGGCAAATGTAGGACTCAATGTTGAACATGCCTATAAGGTTGGAAGATTTTTAGGGGCTTATTATAAGGAGCAGCATCCTGATACCAGGGCCAAGATAGTGATAGGAAAGGATACCAGACGTTCAAGCTATATGTTTGAATCAGCGCTTGTATCGGGACTTACAGCAAGCGGTGCGGATGCGTATCTTATGCATGTTACCCCTACCCCCTCTGTTGCATATATTGTGAGGGTTGACGATTTTGATTGCGGTATCATGATATCTGCAAGTCACAATCCTTTCTATGACAACGGTATCAAGATCATAAACGGTCAGGGCTTTAAGCTTGAGGCCGAGGTTGAGGAAAAGATAGAAAAATATATTGATGGTGAGGGACCTGATTATCCCCTTGCCACGAAGGATGATATCGGAAGAACTGTTGATTACGCAGCAGGAAGAAATCGCTATATCGGGTATCTTATGACTATCGCCACCAGAAACTTCCAGAATGTGAGAGTAGGTCTTGATTGTGCCAACGGTGCGGCTTATATTGTTGCAAAGTCTGTATTTGAGGCTATGGGTGCCAAGGTATATGTGATAAACAATGAGCCTGACGGTACCAATATCAATACCAACTGTGGTTCAACCCATATAGAAGGACTTCAAAAGCTTGTAAAGGAAAAGGGACTTGATGTGGGCTTTGCCTATGACGGAGACGCAGATCGTTGTCTCGCTGTAGACGAGACCGGTGAGCTTGTGGATGGAGATAAGATCCTTTATTGTTGCGGAAGATATCTTGCATCAAAGGGCGAGCTCAACAACAATACAGTAGTTACAACCGTTATGTCAAATATTGGTCTTTACAAGGCCTTTGATAAGAAGGGCATAAACTACGAGCAGACTGCCGTAGGTGATAAATATGTATTTGAGAATATGATGGAGAACAATCATTCTCTTGGGGGCGAGCAGTCAGGCCATATCATTTTCTCAAAGCATGCAACAACAGGTGACGGAGTGCTTACTTCAATAAAGATCATGGAAGTAATGCTTGATAGTAAGAGAAAGCTTTCCGAGCTTTTCACAAGCCTTACTATCTATCCTCAGCTTCTTGTGAACCTGAAGGTTAAGAGTAAGCCGGAGGCAAAGGCCGATCCCGACGTGTGCGCAGTTGTAAAGCAGGTGGAGGAAGCGCTTGGCGACAACGGAAGGATACTTATCAGAGAGAGCGGTACAGAGCCTGTGATCAGAGTTATGGTTGAGGCTGAATCCGACGAAATCTGCAAAAAATATGTTGACATGGTCATCGATAAACTAAAGGAAAAAGGACACGAGGCTTAAGGCAGGAGGATATGGGGTTATGAAGAAGCTTTTGTTTTTGGTGAATCCATCGGCGGGAAGGACTATCATAAAGAATCGCCTGTATGAGATAGTTGAGATATTTTATAATTTCGGTTACGAGACAACAGTTTATCCTTTGATCGCAGAGAACGGGTCAGAGGATATGACAAGGTATCACGGAGGAGAATATGATCTTGTGGTCTGTGCAGGTGGTGACGGAACCTTAGATCGAACTGTTACCGGCATCATGAAGTGCGAAGATACCGTCAATCTCGGATATATTCCCTGCGGTACAACCAATGACTTCGCAAAGAGCCTTGGTATCCCCAAGGATCCCATAAGAGCGGCAAAGAGAGCAGTAAAATACCAGCCTGTTCCCATAGATATAGGCTCAATGACAGCTCTTGATGAAGGAAAGAATTCTGTTGATTATTTTGTGTATATAGCGTCCTTTGGAGCTTTTACCGATGTGGCTTATTCAACGCCCCAGAATCTGAAGAATGCCTTCGGGCATACTGCATATCTGATGGAGGCTGTGAAGAGTATTACATCTTTAAAGTCCTATTATGTGAAGGTTGAAAGTGAGGAGATGACTACCGAGGGCTCTTATATCTTTGCTATGGTGAGCAATTCCAACTCCGTAGGAGGCTTTAAGGCAATAGGTGCAAGAAATGTTGAATTCGATGATGGACTTTTTGAGGTTGTGCTTATCAATTATCCAAAGACACCTCTTGAACTCCAAACTATAGTTGGATCCATCATTATGGGAGATTACAGTTGCCCCTATATAAGAACATTTAAGACCAAGCAGGTAAAATTCACCTGTGAGCAGGCGATCCCCTGGGATCTTGACGGCGAGTATGGCGGGCATCACAGAAGTATTGAGATAAATGTAAAAGAACATGCATTAAATTTGGTTAGAAAGTAGTAATGAGGTAACTGTTCACTACAGCTCTGAACACTTGCTGTTCAGAGCGTGTTAAGATGCGACGCAGGAAGGCATCTCGCTCCACTTTGCGAAGCAAAGTCTATAAATGAGCGAGATGCTCATAACTAGAAGCAGTGAAACTGCTGAACAGTTACGTAATGAAGTAAAATACAGTCTGCATTCAAAAGATGCAGGCTGTATTTGTATTTTCCCATATTTTGTGGTAAAATATTACCGACTATGTGTTGAGGTACGATATATATGAAAACCATCAGCAGATATTTGATCATATTTCTTTTTGTAGCTGCCCTTTCGGCAGGTCTGTTTTTTGCGCCCGTAGCTAAGGCTGAACCGGATCAAAGCTTTGAGACTGCTCTTGAAGCCGAGAAGTTTCCCGAAAGCTATAGGGTGTATTTGCGAACCCTTCATGCGTCTTATCCCAACTGGATTTTTAAAGCTGTTCATACAGGTCTTGATTGGAATACCGTGCTTGAGAATGAGAAAAACAAGGCGGGTAAGATCAAGAATACCATACAGGGATCATCAAGTCTTCCCCACTATAACTGGAGATCAACAGATATTGGCTACGATTGGGCTACCGACAAATGGACTGCCTATGACGGCAAGACTTTTTTTGCTGCCTCTGATCAGCTCATAGCCTATTATATGGATCCCAGAAGCTGTCTTGACGCGAGCTATATTTTTCAGTTTGAAACCCTAAGCTATGTGGAGGGTGGTCAGACGGCAAAGGGTGTTGATGCTCTTCTTTCCGGAACCTTTATGGGTGGAAAGAATATACCGGGCACCGAGACCTCATATTCTGCTGCCATTATGGAGGCAGGTAAGAGTTCGGGTGTGAGTCCCTATCATCTTGCCTCAAGGATCAGAGTTGAGATCGGAACAAAGCGTGGTGTAGCGGTAAGCGGTACTCATGAGACCTATCCCGGCATTTACAATTTTTACAATATCGGTGCCAAGGATTCGGCTACCGGCAATGCGGTGACAAACGGTCTTAAGTGGGCTGCAACAAAGGGAAGCTACAAAAGACCCTGGAATACAGAGATGAAAGCGCTGTCCGGGGGAGCCTCGTATATCGGTTCCGCATATATAAGCAGGGGACAGGATACCCTATATTTTGAGAAGTTCAATACTGTCAATTCAAAGGATGGTCTTTACGCACATCAATATCAGACTGCCGTTCAGGCTCCCAGTGTTGAGGGAAAGAAGATCGGTGAATCCTATAAAACAGCGGGAATGAAGGACGGAGCTATCACCTTCCGTATTCCCGTATATACCAATATGCCTGCCGAAAGATGCCCGAAGCCTGCTGATTCGGGAAGTCCCAACAACTGGTTGAAGTCTTTAGAGGTAAAGGGCTATACATTAAGCCCTGCCTTTGGGGTAAATGTATTAAGTGAATATAGTGTGACTGTTCCTGCCGATCTTAAGGAACTCAATATATTGGCAACCACCGTGAATTCATCTGCTTCCATAAAGGGCAAGGGAAAGGTGGCACTTGCCGATGGAAAGAATGAGCTAAAGATAAAGGTTACTGCTCAAAACGGCAATGTAAGAGAATATAAGCTGACGGTTTTAAGATCGAATGAAAAGGCTAAACAAGAGACCAAGACAGAAACTACCGAAACGGCAGCTACCGGAACACTTCTGTATGGAGATCTTAATGGAGATGGCAAGGTCAATGCACTTGATCTATTAAAGCTTCAGAAGCATTTGCTCGGAAAGTCACTTCTTAAGGGTGATTATTTAAAGGCAGCCAATTTAAAGCAAAAGGGAGATACCATTACCGCACTTGATCTTTTAAAGCTTCAAAAGATAATCATAGGCGGATAAAAGAGGGGAAAAGATGAAGACATTTAAGAGAACAATTATATCAGTTTTAATGCTTGCCATGGCATTTACATGGGCATTTGTACCTGTACATGCAGCAGGAGCAAAGGTGACCATAGGTCTTTCTTCTGCAACTGTGAAGGAGGGCGGAAAGGTCACAGTGACTGTTACCGTAAAGACGGACAATGCCATAGGTGCATACAGTATGTCTGTAAGCTATGACAGCAGTGTATTGGAGTATGCATCCGGAGCGGGAAGCGGAAGCGGCGGTACGGTAAAGATAGCAGGCTACGGTGACGGAACTTCGAAAAAGCTTTCTGCAAGCCTTACATTTAAGGCTGTGGGAAGTGGCTCGACCTCCATAAAAACCTCCGGTGGAGAGGTATATGATTGGGATGAGAACTCCTTAAAGATAAGTCACGCCAGCACAAAGGTCACAGTGGGATCGGGAGCAACAACTACAGAAGCTACTACAACACAAGCGGCCACGGAAGCAACAACAGAAGCACCTACCACAACCGAGGCGACCACAGAGAAACAGACAACTGAGGCAACAACCGCCACTGAAGCGCCAAAGACAACTGAGGCGACCACTGCGGCAACTACAACCGAGGCAACAACTGAAAAGGTTACAACAACAGAAGCGACTACGACTGAGGCGACAACAGTTGAGGAAACAACCGAAGCAGCTCCGGTTTTGGTAGAGGTAGAGATCGACGGAGAAAAATATACATTTCCTGAAAGTATTGAAGAGATAGAGGTTCCCGTAGGCTTTGATCCCGTCACTATTGATTATAAGGGCACTGAGGTCAATGCATTTTCGGGTGCCAACGGAAGCTTTACCATAGTTTGCTTGAAGGCCTCTGACGGCTCTTACAAATGGTTCATATACGAGGGCGGTGAGCAATTTACAAGCTATTTCGAGCTTGAGAAAATGAACGAGACGCTCTATGTTATAAGACCTGATGAGTCTGTTGCTATTCCTGAGGGATATAAGAGTCTTGAGCTTTTGTTGGGAGAGAATATACTTCCCTGTTTTTCAAGGGAAGAGGATTCTGAGGTAGTGCTGGTATATGCAAAGAAGCAAAGTGGTGAGGCAGGCTTTTATCTTTACGATACGGTGGAGAGAGGCTTTATAAGATATGTTGAGCCTGAGACCACTGAAGAGGTTACTGAGGCTACTACGGAGGAAGAGAAGAAGGAAGAAGAGAAAAAGACAACGAACAATCTTCCTGTTATGATACTTTGCTTTTTCTGCGGATTTATTCCCGGTATTGCACTTTACCTTACTAAAAGGTCTGATGGCGAGGGTGTAGAAGCTGATCCTTCAGAGAAGATGTCAGACACAGAGCCTGAAAAGAAACAGGAGAAGAAACCTGACAAAGAGCCTGAAAAGAAATCAGAAAAGAAACCTGATAAAGAGCCTGAAAAGAAATCAGAAAAGAAACCTGATAAAGAGCTTGAAAAGAAATCAGAGAAGAAACCTGATAAAGTACCTGAAAAGGATATTGAAAAAGAGTCAAAAGAAAGCTCTGATAAAGCACTTTCCAGAAAAGAAGCCCTGGATATGGCTTTGGGTACAGAAGAAGACAGGGATAAGAAAGAAAAGCACAAAAAGAAGAAGGATAAGAAGGAAAAATCCGGCGAGATAAAGCTTCCTAAGCCTGAAGAGAAAAAGGTCAAGAATGACTATGTTGACAAGGAGAAGAAAAAGGAAGAGGAGCTTGAAGATAAGGCGGCTAAGCTTGTATCAAAGCTTGAGCTTGATAAGGAGCCAAGTAAGCCTGAAAAATCTGAAGAGGCAAAGAAAAATATGGAAAACACAGGACCTGTGCCTGTGATAGAGTTACCGGTAGCGGATGAAAAGGGTAAGGATAAGCCCTTAGAAAAAGAGCCGGATAAGGAAAAAAAGAAGGATTAGTGAGGATATATGGGTACTGAGAAAAAGAGACTTGGTATACTTGGCGGTATGGGCTCTGAGGCCACAGAGGTTTTCTTTAAGCGCATCATTGAGCATACCAAGGTTAAGAACGACAGAGAGCATCTGGATATTTTTATATACAATCATGCATCTCTTCCTGACAGAACTGAATATATCATAACGGGGAGAACTGATGAGCTTTGGGAGATCATAAAGGGAGACATCCATACTCTTGAAGCGGTAAAGAGCGATTATATCGCTATTCCCTGTAATACCTGCCATTTCTTTGCAGACAGACTTGATGAAGCTACAGACCATCATTTTATAAATATGATCACTGAAACGGCCGCCTTTGCAAAGACCACCGGTGCAAAAAAAGTCGGAGTTATGGGTACTACGGGAACAGTTCGTTCCGATCTTTATAAAAAAGCCTTGAACCTTCACGGAATTGAGGCTGTTTATCCTGATGATGAATATCAGGATGTCGTTATGGATATCATTTACGGACAGATAAAAAAAGGTGACAAGGGCAGTATGTCGGATTTTTCGAGAGTCGTAGATCACTTTAGTGAGAAGAGCTGCGATGCTGTGATCCTTGCCTGTACAGAGCTTTCCGTATTTAGAGAGAATTATATGATAACCGATCCGTTTTTCATCGATGCCCTTGATGTGCTTGCGAGAGCCTGTATCACAATGTGCGGCGGTGCTTTGAGGATCGTGTAGGAGTAGAAAATGGTTGCAAACGAAGAGAGTAGAAGAAAGAATCTCGACCAGTATAAAAAGTTAATAATGACATTGAGCGGGGCCTTGAATATTGCAGCTCATGCGGGAGCCTTTGGCTTTGTATGGTATAGATTTTATCGACCTATGATCGATAATCCCTTCTGGAATAAGGGTAATTTTGTGCTGATCGGCATCTATGCTGTTGTCTTCATCCTTTTTGCCCGGGTTTTCGGTGCATTCAGGGTAGGATATCTTAGGAATATCGATGTGGCATTTTCACAGGCACTTGCGATATTCTTTACTAACATAGTTTTTTATCTGCAGCTTGCGCTTATCAACAGATGGTTCATGCCGCCGAAGTTTATGCTTGCTATGTCTGTTGTTCAGACGCTTTGGGGTATTATCTGGGTGTGGTTTGCGAGAAAGGTATATTATCACATCTACCCGCCTCACCAGATGATTGTTGTCTATGGTGAGTATGATTATGAGGATATGCTTGCCAAGATGGAAAGAAGACATGATAAATTCCATGTCAGAGCATCCATCAATATTTCAGAGGGTGTAGATAAGGTAAATGAGGTCATCACCAATTATGAATCGGTGATCCTTTACGATCTTCCGGCTGCGGAGAGAAATATCATCTTAAAGTATTGCTTTAAGAAGAATATCAGAGTGTATGTAACACCCAAGATATCGGATATCATCCTAAACGGAACCGATACCATACATCTCTTTGATACACCATTGTTGCTTGCCCGCAACAGCGGATTAAATGTCACACAGAGATTTTTAAAGAGGGCATTGGATCTTTTTGTAGCAATCCCTATGCTGATACTTACTCTGCCCTTTACTTTGATCATAGCCATAATCATACATTTTACGGATGGCGGCCCTGTATTTTACAAGCAGGAAAGGCTTACCATAAATCATCAGGTATTTATGATCTACAAGTTCAGAAGTATGCGTATGGATTCCGAAAAGAATGGCGCAAGGCTTGCCATGAAGGATGATGACAGGATCACTCCTATCGGAAGATTCTTAAGAAAGACTCATCTTGATGAGTTGCCTCAGCTTTTAAACATTCTAAACGGTGATATGAGTGTGGTAGGTCCAAGACCCGAAAGACCTGAGATTGCTGCAGAGTATGAAAAGGTCATTCCCGAGTTTGAATACAGACTTGCGGTAAAGGCGGGACTTACCGGCTATGCCCAGGTTTACGGAAAATACAATACTACTCCCTATGACAAGTTAAAGCTTGATCTTTTGTATCTTGAGAATTATTCAATATTCCTTGATCTTAAGCTTATACTTATGACTGTAAAGATCATTTTCCAGAGAGAAAATACAGAGGGAGTAAATGCTGATCAGATCACGGCGCAGAAGGCGCCAAAGATGAATGTAGGCAACGAAAAAAGGTAGAGTATATGGATGATATAAAGGTCTCAGTCATTATACCGATCTATAATGGCGCGAGGTATGTAAAACAAGCGATAGATTCTGCTCTCGGTCAGGATGTAAGCATTGAGATACTTGTGCTTGATGACAACTCAACGGACAATCTTGATGAAGTGATGGCGGGATATAAGGATGACAAAAGGATCCGTTATCTAAAGAGTGAGGAAAGACTTGGAGTTGCCGGCTCAAGAAATAAGGGAGTTAAGCTTTCAAGGGGTGAGTATGTAGCCTTTCTTGATGCAGATGATTATTGGGCCGAAGGAAAGCTTATTGAGCAGCTAAGGCTTATGGAGGAGCATCACGCCGTCATTTCTTCTACAGCGAGAGAGCTTATACGACCTGATGGAAGTTCTACGGGAAGGATCATTCCCATAAAGGAGAGGATCAATTATCGGGAGATATTAAAGACCAATTCCCTATCCTGCTCGGCTGTGCTTGTTAAGAGGGATGTGATCATAAACTATCCCATGGAGCATGATGACAGTCATGAGGATTATATTGCCTGGATACGTCTTATAAAGGATCACGGCTTTGCTCTCGGCATAAACAAGCCCTACCTAAAGTACAGACTTTCGGAGGGGGGTAAATCGAGAAATAAGCTAAAGTCGGCTATGATGAATTTTAAGGTATATAGATATTCGGGCTTTGGAATCATTAAGTCGGTTCTATATTTTATAAGCTATGCGATAAATGGTGTAAAAAAATACTACATGTAGGAAAGAGGTAAGCTCTTGGCGAAGGATTTAAGGTTTAAGATAAAACAGGATATGAAGATGTTTTTGCAAAACATCTATTTGCCTATGGTATATAGGGTCAACAGCTTTAAGCCTGTGGATGAAGCCCTGGTTGTTTTTGCGGATTGTCATCATAGGACAAGACCTGAAAGTATGGCAAGGCTTGTGAGTGCGGCAAAGGTCAAGAGAGAGCTTAAGGTTCTTGAATGGTACAGGGATTTTTCCAAGATGTCAGCCTTTGCGCAATTCAAGGACTCTGTTGCCTTTATGAGACTTTATGCAAGGGCGGGAGCTGTTGTAATATGTGACAATTTCCTTCCTGCCTCATCCTGCAAAAAAAGAAAAAAGACAAAGGTCATACAGCTTTGGCACGGACCGGGAGCCTTTAAAAAGTTCGGCTATGATGCGGAGGATGATATACCTTCATTTTACAAGGGAAATGTATATAAGAACTATGATCTGGTGACGGTAAGTGGAACTAAATGCGTGGAGCCATTTACCTCTGCCATGAGACAAAAGGAAGGGGTAGTAAGACCTATTGGCATAAGCCGTATGGATAGCTGTGTCAGAGAGGTTTATAAGGACAAGTGCACAAGTCAGTTTTTTGAGGCATATCCCGAAGCGGTCGGAAAGAAGATAGTTCTATGGGCGCCGACCTTTAGAGGCAACGCGGGAAGGCCTTATCTTGTGGGACTTTCCGATATGGAAAAGCTAAAGGAAAAGCTTGGGAAGGATTGGTTTGTGGTGCTTTCCATCCATCCACATTTGCTCGGGCATTTAAAGAGAGAGGATCTTAAGACAAAGCTTCCCACAGAGAGGATGATCCCTGTATGTGATGTCTTCATCACAGACTATTCATCAGTAATGTATGATGCCTGTCTTCTAAAGAAGAAGATGTTTATGTTCGCACCTGATCTTGAAGAATTCGTAAAGGGACGCGGAACCTATATGCAGCCTGAGGATTATCCGGGGGAGATAGTTACGGATGGGAAAAAGCTTAAGGAAGCTGTCGAAAGAACCTACGAGGCTTATGATTATTCAAAGCAGGAACGCTTTGTAGAGGATTGGCTTACAGCCTGTGACGGACATGCTACAGAGAGGATTCTTGATTTTATAACGGAGGAAAAGTGATGAATACTTACGGTCTAATACTTGCGGGAGGCGTTGGAACCCGTATGGGAAATATCGAAAAGCCCAAGCAGTTTATGGAGCTTATGGGGCGTCCCATAATCATTTATACCATTGAAAAATTTGCTGTAAATCCTGAGCTTGACAAGGTGATCGTTCTGACTCCCAGACAGTGGATAAAGCATACTGAGGATATTGTAGCGAAGAACATACCGGAAAATGACAGGGTGGTTGTGATAGAAGGCGGCTCCACCAGAAATGAGACCATTATGAATGGTATAGCCTATATAGAGAAGAATTTCGGACTTGATGACGATACGGTGATAGTCACTCATGATGCCGTAAGACCCTTTGTGACTCACAGGATATTGGAGGAAAATATAAGACTTGCCAAGGAGTACGGAGCCTGCGATACTGTGATCGCTGCAACCGATACCATAGTCGAGAGTAAGAATCATACGGTGATAAGTGATATCCCCGACCGTTCGGTTATGTACCAGGGACAGACGCCTCAGTCCTTTAAGGCAAAGCTTTTACGAGCTACCTATGAGGGACTTTCCGAGGATGAGAAGAATATTCTTACAGATGCCTGCAAGATACTTGCTATGAAGGGTGTTCCCGTAAGACTTGTTGAAGGTGAGGTTCACAACATAAAGATCACCTATCCTTATGATCTTCGTGTTGCCGAGAGCATTTTAGGAGGAAATACCGCATGTTAAATACAGTGTATCAGCTAAAGGCACCGAGAACCTTCGAGCTTGCCTTTTCGGATATACAGCTTGATAATGAGCATATCATCGTAAGACCCCGATATCTATCCATCTGCAATGCGGATCAGAGATATTATCAGGGCTTAAGACCTGAAAAGGTGATGCGTGAAAAGCTTCCCATGGCTCTTATTCACGAGGGAATCGGAGAGGTAATTTATTCACCCATTGACGAATATAAGCCCGGGGATATGGTTGTGATGATACCGGATATCCCCTGTGAGGAGGATAGTATAGTCGCAGAGAATTATCTTCGAAGCTCCAAGTTTCGAGGCAGCAGTACGGATGGATTTTTACAGGAATATATTGAAACTGTTCCCGATAGGATCATAAAGCTTCCCGATGGAATTGCGCCACAGGTTGCTGCATTTACGGAGCTTGTAAGTGTAAGCTTCCATGCTATTAAAAGATTTACTGAGATAGCTCATGAAAGAAGAGATACTGTGGGAGTGTGGGGTGATGGCAATCTTGGCTATATCACATCCTTGCTTTTAAAGACTATGTATCCGGAAATAAGGGTTATAGTCTTTGGTGTAAATGACAATAAGCTCGCTGATTTTACCTTCGCTAATCAGACGGTGAGAATCGACAGAGTTGATGAAAGCATTTATGTTGACCACGCCTTTGAGTGTGTGGGCGGAGTGAAGGCAGCCTCCGCCATCAATCAGATGATAGATGTCATAAGACCTGAGGGAACCATCTCACTTCTCGGTGTGTCTGAGGAGTTTGCACCTATCAATACCAGGATGGTGCTTGAGAAGGGCTTAAGGCTTTTTGGAAGCAGCAGGAGCGGACGCTCTGATTTTGAAGGGCTTATGGAGCTTTACAGAGAGAATCCGGGGCTTTCCTACTATCTTGAGAATATCGTGGGCTCCGTGATAGAGGTTCGGGATCTTAAGGACATAGTGAAGGCCTTTGAGACCGATATACATAAGCTTATTGGAAAGACCGTAATGGTATGGAATGAGTAGAAAGTGGTAGTGCGATGGAAAAGAAAAGCCTTGCAAAGTCAATATTGTTCGGTTTTGTTTTTCCGATGTATTATCGGATGAAAAGCCATAAAAAAATCAGTAAAAAGGCGGTTTTTTTAGAGATCCGATATGACAAGATCACTGACAATCTTGCCCTTCTTAAAAAGCGTTATGAGGAAAAGAAGGACTATGAGGTTGTTGAGTATTTCCTTCGCGTAGGTGAGGGAAGTCAGAGTGAGTATGTATCAAGATGCTTTGAGACTATAAGGGTGATAGCCGATGCCGAGCTCATTTTTATAGATGAGAGCAGTAACTTTCTATCTGCCCTGCCTATCAGGAAAAAAAGCAGGATCATACAGACCTGGCATGGCTGTGGTGCATTTAAGCGGTTTGGACATGGATTAAATAAAGTACTTTCTGAGGAATATTATAAGAATTATTATCTGGTTCCCGTGAGTGCCGAGGCGGTTGTGAAGAACTATTGTGAATCCATGAATCACGGGCCTGATGTAATAAAGGCTCTTGGAGTATCAAGAACCGATATATTTTTTAATGACGAATTTTTGAAGGAATCAAGAGACAGGCTGGCATATAATTTCCCTGAATCACGAGGAAAAAAGACCATTCTTTACGCACCTACCTTTAGAGGTAATGTGGCAAGAGCTGAGATGCCAATCTGCCCTGATATAAAAAGGCTTTATGATGAGCTTTCGGATGACTATGTTATATTATATAAAGGTCATCCTGCGGTTAAGGATAAGCCTAAAATCCCTGAGGGATGCGAGCATTTTTTCTTCAATGTAGAGAATACCATGACGACGGATGAACTGATCTCTTCATGTGATCTTTGTATAAATGATTATTCATCACTGATATTTGAATATTCTATTTTCGAAAGACCTATGATATTCTATGCTTATGATCTTTCAGAGTATGATGACGGAAGGGGCTTTTACTACCCTTACGACAAGCTTGTGCCGGGACCCATAGTAAAGGACACAGAGGGACTTATAAAGGCTATCAGACAGACGGAGATTGATTTTAGCTTTAAAGACAGAATAAGAAGGTTCCGTGAAAAGTTCATGGGAGCCTGTGACGGACATTCCACTGACAGGATAGTGGAGTACATAGAGGAAGGTAACTGATGATCTATTATTCAGACAAGGTAAAGGCTGAGATAACGGATATATTCTGGGAACGGGTTTGGCTAAAGTTCACAGTAAAGGTGACAGGAGATTCCATAGCAGATAAGTCGTTCTATATTTTAAATGACAGGGACAGATGTGTCTGTCCTTTGTTGTGCGAGGAAAAGTTTCCGGGGTATTATGAGCTTTCTGTCAATATCACCAATATCGGAAGTCGTAGGTGTATACCTGAAGGACGATTTCGTGTAGCTATCGGAAAGAAGAAAAATGAATTTAACGGTAGCTACCTTGTGCTTGAAAAGGAGATTGTAGCAAGACTTAAGGAGAAGGCGGGACATTTCCTTTTTGGAAATGGAACAAATTCCTACAATGTGGATTTTGTGGCAGCGGTTGCTGATGTCCTTGAGTTTAACGTCCGGATAGTGAAGACTGATAATGGTGTATCCACACCAAAGACTGAACTTAAGAAGGTATACAGAAAGAATATGAGATCCTTCTTGAGAAAGTTATACAGAACAGAGAGAAAGAAGCATTTTGCTGAGGATAAAAAGCCGGTTATTCTTTTGTTCTCTGAGCAGAACGACGGAATATCCACAAATCTTTTGTCACTTAAGCTACGTATGCTTGAAAGAGTTATAGACAGGGATTTCGAGATCACGGAATCCTATCGTATCACTGTGACCAGCAGACATTTAGGCTTTACAAGCTGGGTGAATGTAGTAACTAAGCTTGCCCGAGCTGATTACATTTTTATGGACGATCACGCTCCTATACTTGACTGGCTGGAGCTTGATAAAAAGGTTGTGGTGACTCAGCTTTGGCATGCGGGAGTGGGCTTTAAGGCTTCGGGTTATTCCCGTTGGGGACATTTTGCATCCCCTGCGCCATTTTCGTGTCATAGACAATACACCTACGGTATCGCAGGCTCTAAAAAAGTTCGCCCTGTATTTTCCGAGATATGGGGAATCGATGCCTGTAGGGTGCTTCCCACAGGACTTCCGAGGATCGACGATTATCTGAACGAAGACCACAGGAAAATGACTATAGATAAGTTAAGGGATCGATTTAAGATCATCCGAGACAAGAAGGTGATCCTGTTTGCTCCTACCTACAGGGGAAAGAACCGCTTTGGAGCGTCCTACCCCTATGAAAAGATTGATTTCGAGGGACTAAAGGAGGCTTGCGGTGACAAGTACGTGGTGCTTTTTAAGATGCATCCCTGGGTACTTGAGCCTGTTCCTATTCCCGATTCTTGCAAGGATACCTTTTTGGATGTGAGCTCTTATTCGGCGATAAATGATCTTTTCTACATTACCGATCTTTTGGTTACTGATTACTCTTCAAATATTTACGAGTATTCGCTGATGGGAAAGCCTATGCTCTTTTACGCTTTTGATGAGCAAGACTATGAGAATCTACGCGGTTTCCATGTAAACTACGAGGAGGCGGCTCCCGGTAAGGTAGTGAGAAGTTCCAAGGCATTTATAAAAGCCATAAAGGAAGAGGACTTTGAAGTAGAGAAGGTAAAGGAATACGTAGACAGAAACTTCGACAATATAGATACCCACTGCTCGGATCGAATCATCGATTGGGTGCTGCTTGATAAAATGCCTGAGGACATAAGGGATGAGATCATGGAATGCGATATGGCATCGTCGGGGTATACGAAGAGGTTGTAAGATCAAGGTGAAATATAGTATAATCAAAGGATACACAAAAAAGGAGAACGACTATGAATATAGCGATTATTTTTGCAGGCGGAAGCGGTATCAGGATGGGTGCCGGTATACCAAAGCAGTTTTTGGAGATCAACGGCAAGCCGGTTATCATCCATACACTGCAGCTTTTTCAATATCACAAAGAGATCGACAAGATTTATGTGGCCATCAATGCAGATTATGAGGATTACATGAAGGAGCTTGTTGAGGAATTCAGGATCACAAAGGTTCAGGCGGTATTTCCCGGCGGAGAGACTGCACAGGATTCTATATATGAGGCTTTAAAGAGAGCGGAGGCTGAGAATCCCGAGGATTCCATAGTTTTGATTCACGACGGTGTGCGTCCCTTTATCTCGAGAGAGGTGATCTCAGACAATATCCGCGGAGTAAAAGAGAACGGCAATGCCATCACCTGCACTTCATGCTACGAGACAATACTTATCAGTGAGGATGGCAAAGAGGTTAAGGATGTGCCCTACAGAAAGAATACATTTTCCGCACAGGCGCCTCAGAGCTTTTACCTAAAGGATATCATAGCCGCTCATGATGTGGTGAGACAAAGACCTGAAAAGTACGAGAACATGGTTGATGCCTGTACTATCATCAGAAGTCAGGGAATCACAGCCCATATGGTTGAAGGCAACAGAGGAAACATCAAGGTTACAACACCTGAGGATGTTTATATGTTCAGGGCCTTACTTCAGTATAAAGAAAATGAGCAGGCCTTCGGCCTTGGACTTACCAACCGTATCGCCAGCAGGATGCACAGCAGGGAGGATGCAAAATAATGAAAAAAGTAATAACCTACGGAACCTTTGATCTTCTTCACTATGGTCATGTGAACCTTTTACAGAGAGCTAAGGAGCTAGGAGATTATCTGATAGTAGCTCTTTCAACAGATGAATTCAATTTGAACATGAAGAACAAGGTCTGCTACTTTGATTATGAGAAGAGGAAGAGACTTCTTGAGGCTATTCGTTATGTGGATCTTGTGATCCCTGAGGAGAGCTGGGAGCAGAAGATATCTGACGTCAAGGAATTCAAGGTGGATACCTTCGTCATCGGTGATGACTGGGAGGGCAAGTTTGACTTTTTGAAAGAATACTGCGAGGTAGTATATCTTTCGAGAACACCTGAGATCTCCACAACACAGATAAAGGAAGACCTTGCGGAAGCAGACAATGAGGGTGGTAAGAATGAGTGATAATGCAATAGACAAGATATTGGAGTGTCCCACAGACTCTGTGCTTGGCGAAGATCTCTTGGATATTACAAAGACAGATCTTCCCTTTGAAAAGCTAAAGGATGCATCCATAATGATCACAGGTGCTACAGGTCTTGTGGGTTCTATCCTCACCATGGCACTTGCTGCTATAAACAGAGTAAAGGAACTAAATATGACCATTATCCCCCTTATCAGGGATGAGAACAAGGCAAGACTTGTATTTGGCAATCTCTATGACAGAGAGGATATAGATCCTGCCTTCGGTGATATCACCCTTCCCATTTCCTATGACAAGAAGATAGACTATATCATACATGGTGCTTCAGTGACAGCTTCAAAGGTGATGGTCACAAAGCCTGTGGAGACCATAGATACAGCTTTATGGGGAACTGAACAGATACTCAAGCTTGCGGAGTTTAAGAAGGTTAGGAGCATGGTTTACCTTTCTTCCATGGAGGCCTTTGGTATCACCGATCCTTCTCTTGAATCTGTGAAGGAAGAGGATCTCGGCTATATCGACGTGATGAATGTGAGAAGCTGTTATTCGGAGGGAAAGAGGATGTGCGAGTTATTGTGTGCTTCTTTCCATAGCGAGTATCAGGTTCCCGTAAAGATAGCAAGACTTGCTCAGACCTTCGGTGCCGGAGTAAGCAAGCAGGAGGGCAGGGTATTTGCCCAGTTTGCAAAGGCGGCCATGAAGGGTGAGGATATAGTGCTTCATACAAAGGGCGAGTCATGGGGTAACTATTGCTATACTGCCGATTCGGTGGCAGGTATACTCACTATACTTCTAAAGGGTGAGGATGCCAATGTGTACACTGTGGCCAATCCCGAGACCAGTATCATGATAAAGGATATGGCACAGATGGTTGCCGACAATTTCTCCGAAGGAAAGACGAAGGTGGTATTCGATATTCCCGAGGACAGCAAGGCATTTGGTTATGCTCCTGATGTGGAGATTCACTTAAATGCGGATAAATTGATGTCCCTTGGTTGGAAGCCCAAGTATGGACTTGTTAAGATGTATGAGAGAATGATAAAAAGTTTTATCAACCAAGGATAGATTATTAGGAGAAACATACAGATGGATCTTTCATTGATATGGATATGTACAGACAATAAGGAGCACAATAAGAAGACCTTGGATTTCCTTCTTGGAGAGTCTGATATAAAAGGACTTGAGGTGCTCTGTTATGGCGCGGATGGTGAGTTCAAAAAAGAGCTTAACAGCCTTTCCGATAAGGTTCAGTTAAGCGTTGTAGACGGATTTCACCATGATAAAAAGACTGAGATCTATAAGGATGCAAAAAAGAGGATCACAAAAAAGTGGATGACAGAGCTTATCGGTGGAGATAGCCTTTCCTCCGGTACCTTTAAAGAGGTTGAAGCCCAGATAAAGAAGAATTCGGATCAGATCGTGGTGATGGTTGAAAAGCTTAATCCCGAAGGGGAGGTAGGTGCTTTTTCAACTGAGATCACTACAAAGAAGGTGTTGGTTGAAAAACTCGGCGAGAAGTATTTTTGCTATCCCTACTATCTTCCCGGAACCTTTGTAAAGGCAGAGGAATTTAAGAACTACGATTTTAAGGATGATATCGGAGTAGATGCAGACAGGCTGTTTATGCTTGATGTCTGCGCTAAGAAAAAGACTGTTCTTTTTGTAAGAAGCAAGAGATATTTTACCGAGACTGCTTACGAGGGCGACAAGGTCTTTTATAAGGGAATCTATGATCCCGATCATTATCTCCCTGCAATGAAGAATACCTGGATACCTTATCTATCCGGTATGAAGGCGGAAAAGGGTACTATACCTGAATTCATACAGTATCACTTTATGTTTGTTCTAAACAGTCAGTTTATCGCAAATCAGAACAACAAGAACAAGCATGCTATACCTGAGGGCGAAGAAATAGAATATCTTAAGGCTGTAGGTGAGGCTCTTCAGTTTATCGATGATAAGATCATGAACAATTCCCACAAGGTACCGGAATGCATCATGCCGGATTCACTTAAGTGGGTTATGGGTATATTCAAATACGGAGAGGATTATAAGCTCACCGAAGGCTATCTTTCAGGAAAGCCATACTATGGTGCAGGTTCTACCCTTTTCAATACCATAGCGAACCTAAAGACCAATATACTTTTTATGGATTACAGAAACGGTTATCTTGAGATCGACGGTACAGTTCATCCCCTGCTTTATTCTATGGCAGATGAGGTATTCTTTACCTTTGCGGGAATAAAATACAGTCTTGACTACAATGGAAGGTATTCCATCAACAAATCCTTCGGTGTGAGCCTTTATAAGGCGCATTCCTTCCATGTATCAATACCTATAGAAAACAAAAAAGAGGGTATGCTCTTTTGCTTTTCAAAGTTTGACAATGAAGCGATAAAGATCACCTTCAGCTTTGAATCACATTTTTCCAGAATGAGTGGAAGGTTTAAGGAAAGCTATTGGTCCTTCGGGAAGGAAAAGCGCTATCTGATGACCAAGGTCGAGGATGGCTTTAAGATAAAGAATGTAGGAAGAAAAGAGATAGTTAAGCAGGAGAGAAAGCTTCAATGGGAGATGTTCAAGTCATTGGAAAAGAAGGCTTGGCTTTTCATCTTCATCAGAAATGCCTGCTTTGTCGCCCGTCCCTTTATGAAAAGAAGACCTATCTGGATGTATCTTGACAAGATATATAAGGGTGGAGATTCCTCAGAGTATCTGTATAAATATGCAAGCAAGCAGAATAACAATTTTAAGCATTACTATCTGGTTGATAAGAAGGCATCGGATTATAAGAGACTTAAAAAAGAAGGCTATAAGCCCCTTGTCCGTGGTACCATAAAGCACAGGCTTGTTTTCCTGCTTTCCGATATGATGGTCATTTCCAATTCGACTGTATATGCCTTCAACAATTTTGGAATGATCAATTCAAGCTACATAAGGGATATTCCTGATTTTCACGTAGTCTGTGTACAGCACGGTATGTCGGTACAAAAGATCGCCGTGGCACAGAACAGACTTCGTGACAATACAAGACTTTACTTCTGTGCATCAAAGTATGAGTTTAAAAACCTTCGACGCCCCGTATATGATTATGTGGGCTACAATGCCTTAAAGCTTACCGGTGTTCCTCGTTATGACGGCTTGGTCAATGATGACAAGAAACAGATCATGATCAGTCCTACATGGAGAATGCAGGCTGCAGTTCCTGTAAGGGGAAGCGAGGGAGAACAGCGTGGCTATAATCCTCTCTTTAAGGATAGCATGTATTATAAGGTTTTCAATGCTCTGATAAATGACAAGAGACTTATTGATGCGGCAAAGAAGTATGGCTACAAGATAAAATATGTACTCCATCCTATTGTAAGCTCTCAGGTAGAGGATTTTGATAAGAACGATTATGTGGATATCATTCCGGCCGTTGGAGATATGAGCTATGAGAGGATGTTCTGCGAATCAAGCCTGATGGTTACGGATTTTTCAGGTATTCAGTTTGACTTTGCCTATATGAGAAAGCCTTTGGTATATCTTCATCATAAGGATATCCCTCAGCATTATGAGGAGGGCTCATTCTTCTACGATACCATGGCATTTGGCGAGATCGCCCATGACAATGATGAGCTCATTGACCTTCTTACCGAATATATGGCAAACGGTTGTAAGATGAAGGAGGAATATGTAAGGCGTGCAGACGACTTCTTCTACTTCGACGATCACAATAACTGTGAGCGTATCTACAATGAGATGGTTAAATACCAGAATAGATACATCCTTGGTAAGGAGTGTTATGAGAAACTTCAGGATGAGTTTGATATAGGCGTAAGAAATGCTATGCTTCCGAAGGTGGATAAGCTTATTGCCGATATGGGAGTCGAAAAGGATGGTCAGACCATTTCCGATGACTACTTTACAAAGCCTATAAATGAGAAGGCTGTAGTGCTTTTGGGACTTGGAAAGAATGTAAGAGGAAGTACTCAGTATATATTAAATGAGCTTAATCATTCTCCGGAGTTTGCGGGCTTCAAGATATTTGTCAGATCATCTGAGGAGACTGAGGATATCATAAGGGGTTATATAGAGAAGAATAACTGGACAAGAACCTTCCCTATTACCGCCAACAACGAATACAGCAAGATCATGGAAACAAGTAAATATATGCTTACGGAGACATATTTTCCTGAGGCCTGGGTGAAGAGACCGGAGCAGGTATATATAAATATCTGGCATGGTACACCTCTTAAAAAGCTTGGTCTTGCCAAGAATTCAAAGAATGTCCACAAGGACGGAAATACACAGAGAAACTTTATAGAGGCGGACTATCTTTTGTATCCCAATGAATATACAAGAGATAATATGTTAGCCTCTTATAAGGTAGCGGGACTTATGCGCGGTAAGGTGCTGATGCTTGGATATCCGAGAACCGGTGGTATGCTTGAGGCGCTTAACAGAGATCTTTCCGAGGTGAAGAAGGTACTGTCTCCGAATGGAGAAAAGGTATATGCATATATGCCTACCTGGAAGGATTATTTAAAGCTTGATCCTTTGATCGCCGAAACCAAGGAATTCCTACAATTCTTGGATGACAATCTTCGCGATGATCAGATACTTTATGTGAATCTTCATCACAAGGTAAATGATGTGGTGGATTATGCTATATATAAGCATATAAAGAAGTTCCCTCCCGATGTGGATTCCTACGAGCTTTTGGCTGCCTCTGATGCGCTGATCACTGATTATTCAAGTGTATTCTATGATTATCTGGCGACCAGAAAGCAGATAGTGCTTTACTGTGAGGACTATGAGCTTTACAGGAAGAAACGCGGAACCTATATGGATCTTATGAGCCTTCCATTTGATAAGGCAAGGACAAAGGAAGAGGTCATAGAGGCTCTTAATCGAGGAAAGACCTATGATGATACTGAAGCCTACAATACCTTCTGCGGATTCGATTCCGTGGAGAATGCTAAGAAGCTTGTGAGTCTTTTCATAGACGACCACGATGACAAGAAGGTTGAGATACAGGATATCCAAAAGGATGACAGAAGAAAAGCACTCATTTATTCCGAAAGCTTTGAAAAGTCAGAAATGACAGATGTGCTTTATGAGGTGTCAAAGAACTATGACAGGAAGAAGAGTCAGATCTATTATTCCTGTGAGATGTTCTCAGTTGATCCCAACAAAAAGAGTGCATACCCGCTTCTTAAAGAGGATCCCGTCATTGGAACTCTGGAGGAGGCTCACCTTACCGGTAGAGGAAAGACCCTCCTTAAGCTATACAAGGGCAAGAAGATAGGCTTTGACAAGCTTATTGAATACATCCAATATGACTATGCTCTTCATACCTATCGTATGTACGGCAGAGCGAAGTTTGACAATGTTCTTATCTATGATGTGATGGATCCCGGAAGGATCATAGCTCTTTCTACCATGAATGCAAAGAGATATCTTTTCATTACAGGTAGGATGCTTGATGCCATAGAGGGGGAGGATGAATTCCTCTCAATGTACCTAAAGGATGCCACAAAATATGCCGCAAAGCGCGCCGCAAAGATTTATGTATTCTCCGAGGAGGATAAAAAGAGAGTATCCTCTCTCATTTCATCGGAGATAAAAATAGACGGTGTTGCTACGGCTTCAATCATAGAGGAAATATTATAATCATTTTATGAAAGGGGATGAAACGATCATGAAGAAAATGATTTTAGGCGTTATCACTATCGCCACACTTATTATGACCGCAGGAGGAGCGGATGCATTGGCCAGAAAAAGAGATACGGGCTACGCTATTGCCGGAACTACTCTCAATGTAGAAAAGCCGGCATCAGGAACCGATATTTCGGAAAATCTCGACAATGCCCTTGATTATGCAAGAGTCAATGCTACCAAGGAAAGCCCTATTACTGTAAAGGTTCCGGCGGGAGATTATACCATCGGAAATACCACTCTTCATATCTACAGTAATACAACCCTTGATGTAACGGGCTGCCATTTTAAGAGTGTGGAGTACACCTTGGAGGACTCTGATTTCATCGAGGATGAGGATGAAAAGACCACAGGACCCAAGTATCATGCTATGTGTATCGCAGGTGTGGTATCCGATGTCCTGGAGGTAAGAGATAAGACCGGTACATGGAGAAAGAAGTACAATACCAGCGAGTACTGTGCAGGCTACGACGGCTTTGAGAATATCACCATCAAAGGTGGTATCTGGGAGAGTGTAAAGGGTAATACCTCAACCATTATTCGTCTGTATCATGCAAAAAATGTTACTCTTGACGGTGTGACCCTTACAGGCGGCGGCTGCGCCCACCAGATAGAGGTAGCTGCTATAGATGGATTTACCGTAAAGGACTGTACCTTCAAGGATTATGGTGATTATTCCGCAAATGCAGCTGACCAGGAAAATCAGGAGGCTTTGCAGCTTGATGTGGCTGTCAACAAGAAGAAGTTTAAGGGTATCTGGCAGGATGGAACCATGATGAAAAATGTCACTGTAACAGGCTGTACCTTTAAGAATGTACCCCGTGGTGTGGGTACTCACTCAATGCTTCTTGGCGGTTATCATGAGAATATCAAGATCAACAACAATACCTTTGAGGATATTCCTGAGGAGGTTATAAATGATCTTTGCTACAGAAACTGCGAGATCAAGGACAATGTCATCAAGAACTGTGGTGCAGGTATACTCGTTCAGTTTTTTAAGCCTGATACAACGACCATTGACACTACTATTTTTGATGGTACAGTAGCCTACAATAAGGAGTTCATTCATGATGCAAGCACAGTGATAAGCGGCAACACCATCACTACTGTAGTGAATGAAAAGACAAAGAAGTATTGTGATGAGGTAATGGGTATCAAGCTTTACGGCTTCAATCTGATCACTGATAAAAAGGACGGCACAAAGAAGCTTTTAAAGAAGGACAACTATTACATCAGTGGTGTAACCATCGACAACAATACCATAAATACCACAGGCTTCGGTGTACATCTTATGGATGTGTGGGGAGTTCCCGTGACCAACAATACCATCAACGGAACAGAGGTTTCTGCCATTCATATCGCTGAAGAATCCAAGATCGGAGATGTGACAGGTAACAAGATAAACAATCTTAAGGGTGAAGCAGGTATCACAGTTATCAAGAGCTCTTCCTGCGGAATCATCAAGGACAATACCATAGCAATAAGCGGTAACAAGGTGAAGGAAACCACCAAGGGTGGACTTCCTCAGGGTATAAAGATTTCCCAGAATTCAACCTCGCTTGCTATCACAGACAACAAGATTTCGGATACCGATGCATCAAACACCAATCTCGGTGTAGGTATCCTTGTATATGACGGATCTACCGTAGATGGTGATATCTCAGGAAATGAAATGGCTGAGACCACATCATTTGGTATATCTGCATCAACGGATGCTGTTGTAAACGGAGATATCAAGGACAACAGCCTTAAGGATACAGGCGCGTCAGGAATATTTGTTTACAAGGGATCATCTGTTGGAGCCATTACAGGCAATACGATAGAAAAGACAGGAAACTACGGTATTCAGGTATCAGAAAGCTGTACGGTAGGCGGAGCTATCGACAAGAATACCATGTCGGATATCAAGAGAACAGGTATCTTTATCTACAAGAGCTCTATTGTAAAGGCTGTCACAAACAACAAGATCTCCTCAGTTGGCGAGCACGGTATATCCGTATCCACCAAGTGTAAGGTTAAGGGCAATATAGCAAACAACAAGGTAAAAGGAGGCATTAAGACCTCAGGTATCTTTGTAAAGCAGAGTACCATTACCGGAAGCGTATCAAAGAATACAGCAAAGAATCCCAAGGAATATGGTATTTTCCTTACAGATAAGGCTATCATAAAGGGTAATATTGAGAATAATACATTTACCTCGCCTAAGAAGAAGGGTATCTTCCTTCAGAAGAATTCTACGGTAAAGGCTATTAAGGGTAATACCGTTACAGGTGCGGGAAGCCATTGTATCAATATCACAAGCCTTGCAAATGATCTTGAGATATCAAACAATACTGTAGTTGGCGGCAAGGAGCATGTTATCATCATTCAACCTACTACCAAGAAGTATAAGATCACTCTTACAGGCAACAAGATAACAGCCGATAAGACTCATGCAGGAATCAGAGTCACAAAGGGCGGAAAGGTGATCATGAAGAAGAACACCATAAAGACTGCCTTTAGAGGAATCTGGTTTGATGCAGGTATTAAGGCAACTGTGTCAGGCAACAAATTCAAAGGCAAGGTAGGAACGAAGATCTACTCTGCAGGAAAAGAGATCTCACAGAAATAAAAATTACGAATAAAAATAAGGCTACGTCGAATTTCGATCGGCGTAGCCTTTTTCTCTTTTGTTATTTTTTAATTTTTCTTGGGAGCCAGGTAATAACCGAGCCTACCTTGTAGGTCATGGAAGACTTTAATTTGTCGATACGATCATTTAGCTTTGCGTTGTCTGCTTTAAGCTTTTTAACCTCCTCCTCGAGTTTTGAAAACTCCTTGGTCTTATTCTTAAGCTCTGCCTTGTTTTCCTTGGCATCGGCTTTTAAGGACTTTACTTTTTCCTTTTGTATGTTCAGCTTTTTCCTTAATGAGCTTTGCTTTGCGGATGCTGTGATCATCTGATTGTAGGAAAGATAGGATAGGAATGCGTGGAAGTCCTCGGCGCTGTCATTTAAAAGATGCTCCACCACATCATAGTGCCAGTCTACTACATAATAGTCCTTGGGCTGTTCCTTTATTGAAAGCTTTTCCATGCCGCCTTCTTCCTTTAGGAATCTCCAGGCCTCCATATAGGCTTCCCAGGTGCTTAGGTTCCTTAAAAGATAAAGCATAGAGCCAAGGAACTTGTTTACGAAGCTCTTTTCCGGAAAGGCGTCCTTTTTTATAAGACTTTCCCTTGTATCGCACCAGGCCCTAAAGGGTGTGAGAGGTGATTTGTGAAGAGTTCCCACTAAAGAGGTCGATTGATTTTTTCTGTAGCAGACTAAGGGTTCGGGAACCACCGTGATCCTTTTGGCAAGGCAGAGAGCGCTTTCTACAAAAAATACATCATTGCCGTTTCTGATACCCTGAAAATCAAGCTTTTCTTCTTCAATAAAGGAACGCAAAAACATCTTGTTCCAGGGAGCCTCTGTTGTAAAGTTTAATATCCTTTCCGGATTGGTTGTACGGCTAAAGGGTATGGTCTCCGGAAGTCTTTTTACATTTACATATCTGGCTGCGGGAACCTCTTCGCCCAGATCTTCCAAAAACTGATTGCCTCCGCAAACACAGAGGTCTGCATCATCCTTTCGCATTGCGAATACATTTTTTCAAGGGCGGTTTCATAGAAATAATCGTCGGAATCCCAGAATACAAGATACTTTCCCCTTGCATGGCTTTTGCCGTTGTTTCTGGCTACTCCTGCGAATAGATTCTGTTGCGACAGGACTGTGATACGGGGATCATTTTCCTTGAATCGATTTAGTATCTCCATAGATGAATCTGTAGAACCATCATCCACACAGATGATCTCTATTTCCTTTAGAGTCTGATTTACTATGGAGTCAAGACACTGCTCAAGATATTTTTCTGCATCATAAACCGGTACTATGACCGATACCTTTATATCATATTCCATAATGTACTCCTAAAAATCTTTTTAGGTAATAATATCGCAAAATAGGAAAAAAGTGAAGTCTTTTCGCTTTGTTGACTTTGTAGGGAAAATAGGGTAGTATAAGGTGACTTTCAAAATCTTTTGGAGGATATGAAATGTTTAAGAAAAAGAAGAAAAAAAAGGGTGCACCCATGTTCAAGGAAGCCTATATGGCTCATGCGCTGGGGGGATATAGAGGATATAGAGAATTAAACTGTGAGGCGGCTTTAAGACATAGCTACATATGCGGTTTCAGATATTTTGAGGTGGATTTCAAGGCTACCGTAGATGATCATCTTGTATGCTGCTACGGCTGGGGTAAGAAGAGCTGTCTGATGACAGGTATGAAATGGCAGCCCGAATTCGAGAATATGACCCATGAGCTTTTTATGAAGCAGACGGTTCATGGCTTTCCTGTGATGGATGCCGAGAGGCTTTTTGAGCTGATGCAGGAATATAAGGATATCTATGTAGAGGTGGATCTAAAGACCCTCGATTATGACAAGGCAAGATATTATGCAAAGCTCATAAAAAAGGTGTTCAAAAAAGATAAGGATGTGATGGGAAGACTGCTTATTCAGGTTAACTCTGAGGAGATGTTTAAGGGTATTGACAGCGTCCATCATTTTGACTATTATCAGTTCAATCTGAAAAATGATGTGGAAACTCTTGACAATGTTCTTGATTTCTGCAAGAATAACGGAATCTGTGCCATAGCCTTAAAGGGTCATCACGCAACAGATGAGAATGTTGCAAAGATAAAGGAGCTTGGTATGTCCATCCTTCTTTATACTGTGGATGGCAAGGGTAGAGCCGGAAGGTATTTAAGGAAGGGTGTTGATACTATCTGCACCAATTTCCTAAGACCCGGTGGAATTCCCTGGCAGGGCGATGATTCCATAAATATCATCTATGACAGCGCTATTCCCGTTAAAGAGGAGATCACACCCTTACTTGAAAGACATATCCTAAGGGGCGAGCTTGAGAAAAATGACGAGGGCGCAGTAACCTATATGGAGCTTTTGGATGTTCTTGAATGGTGTGAGTATGATCTGATGGATTGCCTTTATAAAGCTGAAGGCAAGCGCTTTACAGGCTGGAAGGCAAGGAGCAAGACAGACACCGAGAAGGAATGGATGTACTTTGCTACCGATGGTGAGTGGCACAGTATGAAGGATATCAAAAAGGATGATAACCTAAAGCTTCGTATGTTTGGAAACAGAGAGCATCTAAGGATTGATAAGATGTTCAGAAAAGAAAGGATCGTCTTCGAGGCTGTCTGGGAGGACGAGGCGTAAACAGGAGATAATCAAATGATCGATCAATTTAAGAACCTGAAGAGGTATTCGTTCTTGCTTCAGGAATTGGTAAAGAAGGGAATAAAGCTTAAATACCGCCGTTCATACCTTGGTATTTTATGGTCTATGCTTGAGCCCCTACTTTACATGATAGTGCTTACTATTGTTTTTGGAACCTTGCTTGGACATGATGAAAAAAGCTATCCGGTATATATATTGTCAGGTAGGCTTCTGTATTCTTTTTTCAACGGGGCGACCAAGAGCTGTCTTACATCCATCAGGAAAAATGCAGGTATGATAAAGAAGGTATATGTACCGAAATACATTTATCCTATGTCCTGTGTGCTTATTGATTTTGCGATATTTTTATTGTCGCTTCCGGTGCTTTTTGTAGTATCACTTGTGCTTGGAGTATACCCCAGTGTATCCACACTGTTTTGTATTATTCCGCTGCTTAACCTTTTGATGCTCACATATGGAGTTGGTATGATACTTGCGACAGTAGGAGTGTTCTTTAGGGATATGGAATATATCTGGTCTGTGGCCACCACACTTATCATGTATCTTTCGGCAATATTCTACAAGCCTGAGAGGATATTCAAGCATGGTGGTATGGCTGTGTATATGCTTAAGGTCAATCCGCTTTTTGATATCATAGACAATTTCAGAAGCGGAATATTTGGCGAAAGCATTAATTGGCACTACACATTATACAGTACGGTATTTGCTGTAGTAAGTCTGATCATCGGACTTTTTGTATTCAAGAAGCGTCAGGATGATTTTATACTTCATTTGTAAGAGGGATAATATATATGGCAGGATCAAAGGTAGTACTTGAGGCGGAAGGCATAGGGATGCGCTTCAACCTGAGTATGGAAAAGGTAGACAATCTAAAGGAATATTTTATCAAGTCACTAAAGAAAGAGATGCGCTTCAACGAATTTTGGGCTTTGAAGGATGTTTCTTTTAAGCTTTGCAGAGGTGACAGGATTGGCGTTTTGGGAACCAACGGCGCGGGAAAAAGTACACTGATGAAGGTGTGTGCCGGAGTTTTCAAGCCTACTGAGGGTACTGTTACAAAGCATGGAAGACTGGTTCCTCTTTTGGAGCTTGGAGCTGGATTCGATAAACAGTATACGGGTGCTGAGAATATATTCCTCTATGGAGCTATGCTTGGACTTGACAAGAAGTTCATAGCCTCGAAGTTCGATGAGATAGTGGAATTTTCTGAGCTTAAGAAGTTTATAGATGTTCCTCTTAAGAACTATTCTTCGGGTATGCGTTCAAGGCTCGGATTTTCTATAGCTACTACGGTAAAGCCTGATATTTTGATACTTGATGAGGTGCTTTCCGTCGGAGATGCGAAGTTCAAGAAAAAAAGTGAAAAAAAAGTGCTTTCCATGATGGATGACGGAGCAAGTGTGCTCTTTGTTTCTCATTCCATGAAGCAGGTAAAGAGAATATGCAACAAGGCGATTATACTTGAGCAGGGTAGACTTGTGGCAGCGGGTGATGTTGAGCCTATGCTTGAGAAGTATGACGAGATGCTAGGAGGAGTGGATGATGAATAATCTTTTGGTAGCGCAATCAGGCGGTCCTACGGCTGCCATCAATGCAACTGTTGTTGGTGTACTTGAAATGGCGAAGCTCTCAGATAGGATTGACAAGGTCTACGGAGCGAAATACGGCATCAAGGGAGTGTTTGAGGAGAACTTTATCGATCTTGAGGCTCTTCAGCACAATACAAAGCAGCTTGATATACTGAAGCAGACACCGGCTGCTGTTTTAGGCTCGTGTAGGTTTAAGCTTGGAAAAAGCGGAGACGGTAATCTTGAGGGGCAATGCGCTAAGATAGTTGAGATCTTAAGGAAGCATGAGATCAATTATTTTGTATATATCGGTGGCAATGATTCTATGGATACGGTAAGCAAGCTTTCTACCTATTGCGAAAAGCATGGTATCGAAGATATAAAGGTGATAGGAGCTCCCAAAACTATAGACAATGATCTTGTAGGAACGGACCACTGTCCGGGCTTTGGATCGGCGGCCAAGTATATAGCTACTACTGTTATGGAGCTTGAAAGAGATGTGGCTGTTTATGATATTCCTGCAGTTACCGTAGTGGAGATCATGGGAAGAAATGCGGGTTGGCTTACCGCTTCCACAGCTCTTGCGAGAGCCAACGGAGGTAAGGGTCCTTCACTTATTTATCTTTGCGAGCGTGAGTTTGATGTGGATCGCTTTATTGAGGATGTGAAGGATAAGATAGAAAAAGAGAACGGTATTCTGGTTGCTGTCAGTGAAGGTATAAAGAATGCAGAGGGAACCTATATCTCAGAGCTTTATAAACCCAATATCGTAGATGAATTCGGACATGGATATTTAGCCGGTGTAGGCCAGGTGCTTACGGATATTATCAGAGAGAGGATAGGCTGCAAGGTAAGAGCAGTAGAATTAAATCTTATGCAAAGATGTGCGGCTCATATTGCTTCCGCCACCGATCTTGAGGAATCGAGAATGCTGGGTATGAAGGCGGTGAATGCTGCTTTAGAAGGAAAGACCGGAGTGATGGTAGCTATAAAGAGACTTCCTTCAAAGGATTATGCCATAAATTTTTGCTATGCTGATGTAAATGAAGTCGCCAATGCGGAAAAGACCGTACCTCTTGATTGGATCACCGAGGATGGACATGATGTTACGGACGAGCTTTATGATTATCTCTATCCGCTTATAGAGGGTGAGAGAAGAATAAGGTTTAAGAATGGAATTCCCAATGAGATAAGTATATTGTAAGAATAAAATCCCCCTCACTACTAAGCGTAAGGGGGATTATTCATTTTACTGTTTCATAAGCTTTTTCTTTATATGGAGTGTATCTGAAAACATCCTGATGATATCCTTTATTCTGATACGGGAGCCTGAACCCTGAAGGGTTCTGGTATAAATAACCTCGACAGGCATCTCCATGATCTTTCTTTTTTCCTTGGCGGCTGTTGCCAAAATCTCAATATCGAAGGCATAGCCCTTGGTCATGATATCCTTTATGATGGGCTTTATTACATCTGCCTTATATAGCTTTATTCCGGTCTGGGTATCCTTGGTGTTTAATCTAAAGAGGATTTTTAGCATAGCATAATAGCCGTAGCTGAAAACCTTTCTTATGGCAGGATAGTCGACTCTTGAGTCCTTATGAAGCTTTGAGCCGATGACTATATCGGCATCATTTTCAATAAGGGTCTTTGTAAAGCCTCGAAGATGGAGGGGTGACAGATCAAGGTCAGAGTCCAAAAAGGCTATAAGCTCTCCCTTTGCCTTAAGTATACCGACTTTAAGCGCGCCTCCCTTTCCTCTATTTTTGGAATATGAGATGACCTTTATATGCTTTGGATCAAGCTGTCTTGCCCTCATGGCCTCGTGAAAGGTGTTGTCTTGGCTTCCATCATTTACCAATATGATCTCATATTTTTTGGCAAATGTACCGACAGCTTCGTTGACTGTCAGGGCGTTGTTGAATAGGTTTGCTCCCTCATTGTAGGCGGGAAGCACGACTGACAATTTCCTATCCTCAAGGAAAAAATCGTCATAGGAGTGAAGATTCCACATAATAATAACCGCTTTCTTGACAAAATATATATAAATACTGTCTCAGTATAATGATTTTCCGTGATATTTGCAAGTTGTTTTTGTTGCAAATAAATGTTATAATCACATAGCGTGTGCATTTTTCGAAGTGTTCAAAAATGCTAGTTCGGTTTATTTTACGGAGGACAATATAATGTGTGGAATTGTAGGATATATCGGTGAGGAGCAGGCAGCTCCCATACTTCTTAAAGGACTTTCAAAGCTTGAGTACAGAGGCTATGATTCAGCAGGTGTTGCCGTATTTGACGGCAAGGATATAGAAGTAGTAAAGGCGAAGGGAAGGCTTGATGCTCTTAGGGATCTGACCAATGACGGAAAGAATCTTGACGGATTTATCGGTATAGGCCATACGAGATGGGCCACTCACGGAGAGCCCTCTGTTCCCAATGCTCATCCTCATTACAACAAGGACAGATCTATTGCCGTTGTTCACAACGGTATCATTGAGAATTATATCCCTTTGAAGGAAAAGCTTATAAAGAAGGGCTACAAGTTCGTATCCGAGACTGATACGGAGGTAGTTGCCCAGCTTCTTGATTATTATTATACAGGCAATCCCCTTGAGACTATTTCCAAGGTAATGCACAGAGTTCAGGGATCCTATGCTTTGGGTATTCTTTTCAAGGAGCATCCCGGAAAGGTATATGCCGTCAGAAAGGATAGCCCCCTTATCGTGGGAGTGTCAGAGACAGGCAATTATATAGCATCAGATGTTCCCGCCATTCTTGAGCATACTAGAAATGTATATTATATTGAGAACAGAGAGATTGTAGAGCTTAAGAGCGATTCCGTAAGCTTCTTCAATGAGGATATGGAGCCTATTGAGAAGGAAATAAGCGTAGTAGAATGGGATGCGGTTTCTGCCGAAAAGGGCGGATATGAGCATTTTATGCTAAAGGAGATCTACGAGCAGCCCAAGGCGGTGCTCGATACCATCTCACCCAGGATCAAGGGCGATAAGATAGAGATCGAGGAGCTTAATATGAGCTCTGAGGATATAAAGAACATCAAAAGGATATACATCATAGGCTGTGGATCGGCTTATCATGTGGGAGTGGTTGGAAAGTATCTCTTTGAGGATATCACAAGGATTCCTGTTGAGATCGATCTGGCGTCGGAGTTCAGGTACAGAAAGCCCATTATTGAGAAGGATTCCATGGTGATCGTTATCAGCCAGTCAGGCGAGACCGCTGACTCCCTTGCGGCCCTTCGTGAATCACAAAAGCTTGGAGCAAAGGTTTTGGCTATCGTCAATGTGGTAGGCTCAACAATAGCAAGAGAAGCGGACAATGTTATGTACACCTGGGCAGGACCTGAGATTGCCGTAGCTACCACAAAGGCATATAGCACACAGCTTTCAGCTCTTTACCTGCTTGCTACGCTTTTTGGAAAGGAGCGCGGAGTTTTAGAGGATGAGGCATACAATGAGATGCTAAAGGAACTCACTGAGCTTCCTGAAAAGATTCAGTCAATACTTGGTGATAAGGAGAGGATTCAGTGGTTTGCAAGCAAATATGCCAATGCCAAGGATGTATTCTTCATCGGTAGAGGTATGGATTACGCAACCTCTCTTGAAGGATCACTTAAGCTTAAGGAGATTTCATACATCCACTCAGAGGCCTATGCTGCAGGCGAGCTAAAGCATGGAACAATCTCGCTCATAGAGGACGGCGTGCTGGTTGTGGCACTTGCTACACAGCCTGAACTTTATGAGAAGATGATAAGCAATATAAAAGAGGTAACAACCAGGGGAGCTTATGTATTCGCTCTTACCTGTCAGGGCAATTTTGCAATGGAGGATACGGCTAACTTTACGGTATATGTACCGAAGACTCTGCCCTGCTTCCAGCCATCCCTTACTGTTATTCCTTTACAGCTTTTCGGATACTATGTATCTGTTGCAAAGGGACTTGATGTGGATAAGCCCAGAAACCTCGCAAAATCAGTGACGGTAGAGTAATTATTAAGGAGAGAACAAATGGCTAAGAATTCAGACTTATATGAAGACGACGAGATCGATATTGTCGAAACCCGAAGCAAGAAGGGTCAGGGTAACAAGAAAAAGAAACCTATCAATTTAAAGCTTGTACTGCTCATTGAGGTGATCATCCTCATAGTTCTTGGGATATTCTATGCAATATGGTCGCTTAATCACGCAGTTGATCAGATTCAATACGAAGAGATCAAGCCGGAGGAGATTGAGATCAATACCGAGGAGGGTGTGGGAATCGACGAAGAGGCATTGAAGGAGATGACCACAGGCTACACAAGCATTGCATTATTCGGTGGCGATTCGCGTCAGGGCTCTGTAGGAAAAGGTGCTCACAGTGACGCAATATTGGTTGCTAATATCAACAACGAGACCAAGGAAGTAAAGCTTGTTTCGGTTTACCGTGATTCACTTTTACAGATAGCATTTGAGAGCAAGGAGCCCTCTACCGATAAGGTAACTCAGGCACATTTCTATGGTGGACCAAAGATGGCTATCAATACACTTAACAGGAATCTTGACCTTGCCATAAAGGATTATGTATCAGTTAATTTCCAGGCAGTTATGAAGGCGGTAGATGTAGTTGGCGGCGTTGAGATCACTCTTAAGAAGAAAGAGCTTAAGAAGTTCAATATGTCTATCAAGGAGCAGGATAAGCATTATCATACGGGACTTCCTTTGATCGACACTCCGGGTACATATCTTATGAACGGTACACAGGCACTTGCTTATGCCAGAATAAGAAATACCGATCAGGGTGATATCACAAGAACAGAGAGACAAAGACATGTTATAAGTCTTGTGGTTGCCAAGGTTAAAAAGCAGGGAATCGGAAAGCTCAATGAGCTTGTAGATCAGGTATTCCCTTATATTTCCACAAGTATTTCAAAGGCTGAGCTTTTGGAGATGGCAAAGAGCATCTTCGATTATGAGCTCACCGACAATACAGGCTTCCCCTTCACCTTTGGTTCCATTATGCTTGGAAAGAAGGGCGCAGTCCTTCCTCCCGCTACATTGGAGACCAATGTAATCGCACTTCACAAATGGATGTTTGATGATGAGAATTATCAGCCTTCACAGACAGTCAAGAATATCAGTCAGGGTATCATCACAGAGTCCGGCGTACAGGCGAAAGAGATCAAGTTTAAGGATAAGACAACTACTGAGGAGAGCTCTGACTCAAGCTCAGAGGCTTCAACTGCTTCGAATTAGGAGAGTAAGATGATAAACAGAGAGGCATTTTCCATAAAGTCAGCGAATGAAGTAAGTCAGCTTGCGGGAATGAAATGGGTTCCTTCCGTAACCCCTATCGCAGTACTTCAGATATGCCACGGCATGAAGGAGCACCTTATAAGGTATGACGAATTTGCTGAATTTCTCGCAGAACGGGGGATATTGGTAGTGGCTGTGGATCTTCCCGGTCACGGTCATTCCGTAAAGGATGAGAGCGAACTTGGATATTTTGGTGATGAGCCTGTAAATGCAAGACTTGTTGAAGATCTTTTTAGAACAAGAACCTATATTCAAAAGGAATACAGTCATCTGCCTTACTTTATCATGGGTCACAGCATGGGCTCTATCATTGTGAGAGACTTTATACTGATGCACCATGATGGACTCGCAGGAGTGATACTCATGGGGTGCGTTGATTACAGCACGATGAAGTGTAAGTCGGGCAAGGTTTTCCTTACCATGATGTCGCTTTTACATCTTAAGAGATTTAAGTATAGGAGTGTTATGGCTGATCATATGGGACTTGCAACCTTTGATAAGCCCTATAAGAATGAGAAGATCAGGAATACATGGCTTTCAAGAGATAAGGAGGAGGTTGAGAAATTCAACCAGGATCCTCTTTGCAATTACACCTATGCACTTCAGGTATATAAGGTTACGCTAAACGGTATGCTGATGGCAAGAGATCCGGAAAAGCTTGCCGAGCTTCCCGAGGGGCTTCCTATGTTAGTAGTAAGCGGAACCGATGATTCAGCCGGAGAGTTTGGAAAGGCGCCTAAAAAGGTTGCCAGGATATACAGAGCAAATGGTTTAAAGGTTATACTTCGTATGTACAAGAATGCAAGACATGAGCTTTTGCATGAGCTTAACAGAGAACAGGTTTACGGAGATATACTTAAGTGGATCAACCATGTAATGTAATAAAAGATGAGGTAAATATCATGAACAAAAACGAACTTCAAAAGGTTGTAACAGAAGTTAGAAAGGGCATCATAGAATCAACCTATCATGCAAAAAGCGGACATCCCGGCGGATCCCTTTCGGCAGCAGAGCTTTTTACTTACCTTTATTTTGAGGTAATGAACATTGATCCGAAGAATCCCAAGGATCCCGACAGAGATCGTTTTGTGCTTTCAAAGGGACATACTGCTCCTGGACTTTATTCCACGTTGGCGGAGAGAGGATATTTTGACAAGGAAGCCCTTAAGACTCTTAGACATGTTGGATCATTTCTTCAGGGACATCCCGATATGAAGGGAACTCCCGGTGTTGATATGAGTTCAGGATCACTTGGTCAGGGACTTTCTACGGCAGTAGGTATGGCTCTTGGAGCAAAGCTTTCCGGAAAGTCATATAAGACCTATTGTCTTTGTGGTGACGGAGAGCTTGAAGAGGGTCAGATCTGGGAAGCGGCTATGTTCGCCGGTCACAGAAAGCTTGACAATCTCACTGTTATAGTGGATTATAACAATCTTCAGATAGACGGAACTCTTGATGAGGTATGTTCTCCCTATCCCATAGGACCCAAGTTTGAAGCCTTCAACTTCTATGTGATCAATCTTGCAGACGGTAATGATTTTGATCAGATAAAGGCTGCATTTGACGAGGCAGCAACCATCAATGATAAGCCTGTATGTATCATTGCAAATACAATCAAGGGTAAGGGCATATCATTTATGGAGAATAAGGCGGGCTGGCACGGCAAGGCCTGCAATGACGAAGAATATAAAGCCGCTATGGAAGAACTTAAGAAGGCAGGTGAGGCATTATGATGGGAGATATGATCGCAACCAGAGACAGCTACGGAAACGAGCTTGTAGCTCTCGGCAAGGAATTTGAAAATCTCGTGGTGCTTGATGCCGATCTTGCAGAGGCAACAAAGACCAACAAATTCAAGAAGGAATTTCCGGATAGACATATAGATTGCGGTATCGCAGAGGCCAATATGGCAGGCATAGCAGGAGGACTTTCAACTGCCGGATTCGTACCCTTTATGAGTTCATTTGCCATGTTTGCTGCGGGCAGAGCCTATGAGCAGGTGAGAAATACCATAGGATATCCTCACCTCAATGTAAAGATCGGTGCAACTCATGCAGGTATATCCGTTGGAGAAGACGGAGCAACCCACCAGTGCTTAGAGGATATAGCCCTGATGCGAGAGATACCCGGTATGGTAGTTATCAATCCATCGGATGATGTGGAAGCGAGAGCTGCGGTTCGTGCAGCCTATAAGCACGAGGGACCTGTATATATGAGATTTGGTCGTCTTGCGGTTCCCGTGATCAATGATGAGGCAAGCTACGAGTTTGAGATAGGTAAGGGAGTCACACTTAAGGATGGCAAGGATCTTACTATTATCGCTACGGGACTTCCTGTATCAGAGGCGGTGAAGGCATCCGAGCTTTTGGAAGCTGAGGGCATAAGTGCAAGGGTTATCAATATTCACACCATAAAGCCTATAGATGAAGATATCATTATAAAGGCGGCTGTTGATACCGGAAGGATATTTACGGTTGAGGAGCATTCAGTGATAGGCGGACTTGGAAGTGCGGTAGCAGAGGTGCTATCAGAAAAATGTCCCACAAAGCTTAAGAGGATAGGTATCTACGATCGTTTCGGTGAGTCGGGACCTGCGAAGGAGCTTTTGAAAAAATACGGACTCACAGCGGAAGGTATTGTAAAGACCGTAAAAGAAAACATGTAATAAGAGACTTTTAAGGCGATGGAATATCCGTCGCCTTTTAGTGCAAGTAGGAGTAGACGGATGTATAAGGATTATGATGATGTAGATGAGGGCATGAGCCACGGAGACGAGCGTGACCTTGATGATATGTTGAACAATGAAGACGATGATGGTTACGAGAAATATTGTTATATGTGCCGAAGACCGGAATCACAGGTTGGTAAGCTTATAAATATGCCCAATAATATATCCGTGTGCAGAAGCTGTATGCAGAAAACCTTTGATTCCTTTAGCAGCATGAATCTAGGATCTATGGGCAAGATGGATATTGATCTTAGCCAGCTTTTAAGCATGCTTCCCAAGGATATGATGCCAAGAAGTCAAAGGGTCAAGAAAAAGAAAAAGGCGGAGAAGAAGGAAGAAGAGAAATTAACGCTCAAAAATATTCCTGCGCCCCACAAGCTGAAGGCTCAGCTAGACGCCTATGTGATAGGACAGGAAAGGGCTAAAAAGGCTGTATGTGTGGCTGTCTACAATCACTATAAGCGTGTCTTATCAGACGAGGCTGATGAAGTTGAGATTGAAAAATCCAATATGCTGATGCTTGGCCCTACAGGCTCAGGAAAGACCTATATTGTAAAGACCATAGCAAAGATGCTCAATGTGCCTCTTGCAATTACAGATGCCACTACACTTACCGAGGCAGGCTATATAGGTGATGATGTGGAGAGCGTTCTTTCAAAGCTTTTAGCGGCTGCCGACAATGATGTAGAGAGGGCGGAGCATGGCATAGTATTCATAGACGAGATAGACAAGATCGCAAAAAAGAAGGAAACCAGATCCCGCGATGTAAGCGGCGAATCCGTGCAGCAAGGCCTTTTAAAGCTTTTAGAGGGTGCCGAGATCGAGGTACCTGTGGGCGCCGGAAGTAAGAATGCCATGGTTCCTCTTGAGACTATAAACACAAAGAATATCCTTTTTATCTGTGGAGGTGCTTTTCCGGATCTTGAGGATATCATAAAGAGAAGGCTTACAAAGACCTCGGCTATAGGCTTTAAGGCAGAGCTAAAGGATAAATATGATGACGAGGATGTTCTTTCAAAGGTAAGCGTTGAGGATCTTCGTGAATATGGAATGATACCGGAGTTTCTCGGAAGACTTCCGGTGATGTTTACCCTTTCAAAGCTTGACGAGGAGATGCTTATTGCCATACTTCGTGAACCTAAAAATGCTATTCTTAAGCAGTACAAAAAGCTTCTCGCTCTTGATGAGGTAGACCTTCAATTTGACGATTCTGCCCTTCGCGCTATTGCTAAAAAAGCTCTTGAGAAGGAGACCGGAGCGAGAGCGCTTAGAGCCATTATTGAGGATTTTATGCTTGATATCATGTATGAGGTTCCAAAGGATGACAATATCGGAAGCGTGATCATTACAGGTGATTATGTTGAGGGCAAGGGCTCGCCCATCATTAAAATGAGGGGAGTGGATTGATATGGCAATGAATGAAAAGCATGGCAAATATGTGCTCAGTATGGGAAAGAGGATCAGACAATACCTTGAATATGTGGATGAATTTTTGGACAATCCCCCGAAGGACTGTGATCTCCAAAAGGAGATAGAAAGACATTTGCAGCAGATAGCCTTCTTTTCTCATGAGAGGTTTATACATCTCATCGTAATGTGTCTTTTTGCAGTGGGTGCGGTTATGACATTTTTAGCGCTGGCCATAGAGACCAATCTCATCGTGATGCTTTTACTCATTATGCTGTTGGTTTTGCTGGTACCCTATGTAAGACATTATTATCTGATGGAGAACAGTGTTCAGACCATGTATGAGCAATATGACAGAATGTTGGCTATGACGGGGGACAAGGTTTTTAAGGCTGATTATAACAAGAAGTAAGGTGACTTTTCACTAAAGCTCTGAACAGTTACGAAATAAGGGAGTTTATATATTAGATGAGAAAAATTAAGAATTATCTGTTTATTACAATGCTTGCATTTTCCCTATCATTTGGAGGAAGTGTAGCCTATGCAGCCAAGAGTGAGGAGCTTCCTGTGCCTGAAAAAGGGGAAGAGGCTACTGTATCCGAATACGGACTTTTGGGCTTTCAGAATATGCATTTTGATGATGGAGAGGTAGAGGAGGAAGGGGACGGACTTTCCCGTGGTGCAAGCTACCCTTCACATTATAGCTCTGCTGAGAAGGGCTATGTGACATCGGTAAAGAATCAGCTGACCACAGGTGCCTGCTGGGCATTTTCTGCTGTTTCCTGCATAGAAACCGATGCCATAAAGAACAAGAGAAAGATAGGCGGTAAGAAAAGAGGGTTAAGTCTTGATCTTTCCGAGAGACATCTTGTATATTTTACTTATCATCCAAAGAATGATCCATTAAACAATAACAAGGGAGATAAGGTAACATATACCTATAGCGGTCAGGAGTTCTATCGCGGAGGCAACAGCATCATGGCGGCGGTAAGCCTTGCAAACGGTGAAGGCCCTGTGTATGAATCGGTAGCGCCTTTTTCTGACAACTCAGTAAAGGCATCAAAGGATTACCAGAGCCTTCTGTCATTAAAGAGCATGGATATGATCTTTGCTACCAACGGTCAGGCTCAGAAGAATGCCAAGGCTATAAAAAAGGCTATTCTCCAGAACGGAGCATGTGTATTTACTATCGATTATGAATTTGCCAGAAATTATGACAGCACACCTGAGAATTATTATTATCCAAAAAGCAATTCTCTAAAGACCAATCATGATGTGACTGTTGTAGGTTGGGATGATAATTATCCGGCATCAAAGTTCTCTGAATTTACACCGCCGGGAGATGGAGCATGGCTCGTAAAGAACAGTTGGGGGTCAGCTTGGGGAGAAAACGGATATTTTTGGTATTCGTATCATGATCCCGGACTGTTTTCTGCATGGGCATATACTATGTCAGAAAAGAAATATGACAATGACTATTTTTACAGCAATATGCCTATGATAGGCGATTGCGGAAGCAGAATGCATCCCGGAAGGAAATCAACCTTTGCCAATACCTACACCATAAAGGCTTCAGACACCGGTTATGAAAAGATCGAAGCAGTAGGCTTTGGTGTATCCAATTCCAATGTGAAATACGAGATCGAGCTTTATGCGAATTCAAAAGCCGGCAAGCCTAAAAGCGGTAAGAAGCTTTTAAAGAAGGCCACTACCGGCAAACTAAAATATGCGGGTTATCATGTGGTGGAGCTTAAGACGCCGGTTTATGTGAAGTCCGGTACCGATGTGACGGTTCTTGTGACGGTAAAGGATTGTGACGGCGACACTGTATTTTTGTGGGTTGATCAGGGAAAGAGAACTGATTCCTATACCGAGGTAGCAAATGCTGCCCATTATGGCTATGCCAGCATAAAGCACAATGCCAAGATCGCAAAGAAAAAGAGCGTGTGGTCTTTGGAGGGTGTATCCGGTTGGCTTGATATCGGCAATGCCTATGGTGAAACCGCATGTATAAATATGTATACCGATACACCGAATACAAAGATCAAGAGCATAGCTTCAAAGGGTGGCAAGGTATCCTTAAGCTGGAACAAGACAGGTGGTGCTACCGGTTATAAGATCCTTCGTTCCGAGAAAAAGAATAAGGACTATAAGGAGATAAAGACTGTCGATTCAAAGACCCTTAAGTATACCGATAAGAAGGTTAAAAAGGGAAAGACTTATTATTACAAGGTGGTTCCCGTAAAGAAGATAGATGGAAAAGCTTTATCCGGGAAAAAGACGGCAGCTTCAAGTATAAAGGTTAAGAAGTAGGTACATGAGATCATTTATCAACACAATGAAATATGGAGACGGAAAGACAAAGGCTTTGATGCTTTCTATAGCAGGTCTTATCGTAGGAGCACTGGTGCTTGTGGTTTTGGCAATACTTCTTCCTATGATGAACCTTTTTGCAGTCGCTCTTGTGATGATAGTGATCGCCATAGTTCTTTCCCAGCAATATACATTTTCGGATATACGCCCTTATGAGGAGCTTGACGAGGTCACGCTGGCGAATATGCTTCCCGAGGATGTCCTCACTCACTACGATGAGGAGAGGCTTAAGATGGTTTTCATACGATTCAGGGTGAGAGCGGATCATAAGCCCATATTGATAGACAGATCCGAAAAGCATAGGATAAATCAGGTTCCGGCATATATCTGGGTGTTAAAGGGACAGGTGCATATCCTGTTGTTTGAAAAAACTCCCAGGGAGATCGTACTTCCTGAGATGGGATTTCGCGTTGTCAGATATAGAAGAAATGCCCCTGTAAATATCAAGGGCGAATATGTTCAGATGAAAAAGCCCTCGCTACTAAAGAAGGTATTTGAAGATTATCTTCCCCAGGTTCACGAGAGAGGAAGCGGATCGGTAAAAAGAGGCTTCAAGAATCTTTATATCATAGGTGATGATATAGAGATCACGGCAAAGTCTGCAAAGAATGTATTTGATATGATCGACTCCAATTTTGAGATAGATGACAAATTCACCAGATCAGGGGAATACGGAGAAGAATTCATAGAGATGTATAAGGCGTACACTCTTTTCAGGGACCAGATCACAGATGCAGTTGTTTATAAGAATACTGTGACAAGGATCCTTGATGAGATGGCACTTTCAAATATGCTTGATTCAGCGCTAAAGCACAATCTCGATCAGATGATGGAGGTTCACTTCATTTCCGAGGACTATTATAAATATTGTCTGGAAAAGAGGATAGCACTTAAAAAGGAACAGATGAAACAAATGAAGAAAGGATAAATTAAGATGAACGAGAGAGTAGATGTACCGGAGTTATTCGGATCCCATGTATTTAACGACAGAGTTATGAGACAAAGGCTTCCGAAGAATGTCTACAAGGAGCTTAAGGAGACCATAGAGCTTGGAAAGGAGCTTAATCCAGCCATAGCTGATACGGTTGCCAATGCCATGAAGGATTGGGCTGTGGAGATGGGAGCAACACATTTTACCCATTGGTTCCAGCCGATGACGGGAGTAACGGCTGAAAAACACGACGCCTTTATCAATCCCACAAACGATGGTAAGGTTCTATTGGAGTTTTCCGGAAAGGAGCTCATAAAAGGAGAGCCTGATGCATCAAGCTTTCCCTCAGGGGGACTTCGTGCGACCTTTGAGGCGAGAGGCTATACAGCCTGGGATTGCACATCTCCGGCTTTCGTAAAGGAGACTCCCGGCGGAACCATCGTGCTATGTATTCCCACGGCTTTCTGTTCATATACAGGTGAGGCTCTTGATTACAAGACACCTCTTCTTCGTTCTATGGATGCGATAAATGTACAGGCTCTTAGGATATTAAGACTATTTGGCAATCTCACCTCAACGAGAGTAGTGCCCTCAGTGGGACCTGAGCAGGAATATTTCCTTGTGGATAGAGCTTTATATAAGCAGAGAAAGGATCTGATCTTCACTGGAAGAACTCTTTTTGGCGCTATGCCTCCCAAGGGTCAGGAGATGGATGATCATTATTTCGGAAGCGTGAAGGAAAGAGTGTCAAGCTTCATGAATGATCTTAATATAGAGCTTTGGAAGCTTGGAATCAGTGCAAAGACACAGCACAACGAAGTGGCACCTGCACAGCATGAGCTTGCTCCTGTATATGCCACCATCAATGTGGCTACGGATCACAACCAGCTCATCATGGAGATCATGAGAAAGGTAGCTATGAGAAAGGGACTTAAGTGCCTTCTTCACGAGAAACCCTTTGCCGGGGTCAATGGTTCAGGTAAGCATGACAACTGGTCACTTGTTACTGATGACGGGATCAACCTTTTAGAGCCCGGTAGGACGCCTCACGAGAATACACAGTTCCTACTCTTTTTGGTAGCCATACTTCGTGCGGTAGATCTTCATGCAGATCTTTTAAGACTTTCTGCATCCTCAGTGGGCAACGATCTTCGTCTTGGTGGAAATGAGGCACCTCCTGCCATCATCTCTGTTTTCCTCGGAGAGCAGCTTCAGGATGTACTTAATCAGCTTGAAAAGAAGGGTGAGGCAACCCGTTCAATAAAGGGACATGCCTATGATGCGGGAGTATCCACACTTCCTTCCTTCAGACAGGATGCCACAGATAGAAACAGAACCTCACCATTTGCATTTACGGGAAATAAATTTGAGTTCCGTATGGTTGGCTCTACACAGTCCGTTGCAGCACCGAATATCGTACTAAATACCATAGTAGCTGATTCACTTTGTGATATAGCTGATTCTCTTGAGGGAGTAGAGAACTTTGAGACAGCTGTACATGAGCTCATCACCAAGCTCATCAAGGAGCACAAGAGGATCATCTTCAACGGAGACGGATATTCGAAGGAATGGTATGAAGAAGCCGAAAAGAGGGGCTTAAAGAGCATTGCATCTATGGTAGATGCTATTCCCGCTATGACCACAGATAAGGCGAAGAAGCTCTTTACCAAGCATCATGTATTCAATGAGACCGAGCTCAATGCCCGTGCAGATATACATTATGAAATCTATTCAAAGGCGATAAATATTGAAGCAAAGACCATGATAGAGATGTCGAAAAAGCAGATCATACCTGCAGTTATCAGATATCAGACAGAGCTTGCTGAGGGTGTGAATGCCCTAAAGGCAGCAGGTATTTCAGAGGTATCGGTTCAGACAGAGCTGATGACAGGTATAGCTACCGAGCTAAAGACTATGAACGATGCTTTAGGTAAGCTTTGCGAGTCGGTAAAAAAGGCGGAGAGCATTGAAGATGATGCTGAGAGATCCCATTTCTTCCATGATGTGGTATGTGTTGATATGGAGGCTCTGAGAGCTCCTGCTGATAAGCTAGAGCTGATGCTACCAAGAACCGCTTGGCCCTTCCCTCAGTATGCAGAGCTGATGTTTGATATTTAAATGCTTGAAGAAAAGGGCACTATGTATTATAATAGTGCCCTAATTGTAGGATTGCGGGAGCTGCAAAGCAGCGGAGCAATCCGTGGTATCAGTTGGGGGCAAAATACCTTTTGACCCCAACATCATTGTATACATATATTAAAGAAAAGAGGATACTTATATGAATGTAACCTATAAAAGTACTAGGAATAACAATGAGACAGCTACAGCATCACAGGCTATATTAAAGGGTCTTGCAGAGAACGGTGGACTTTTTGTTCCCAATCATATCCCTGCATTTGACAAGTCGCTTGATGAGCTTTCCAAGATGAGCTACAAGGAAGTGGCATACGAAGTGATGAAGCTTATGTTCACTGATTTTACTGAGGAAGAGTTAAAGCATTGTATCGATGGTGCTTATGACAAGAAGTTCGATACTGAGCTTATCGCCCCTCTTGTAAAGAAGGCAGGAGCCAACTATCTTGAGCTCTTCCACGGTGCGACCATAGCATTTAAGGATATGGCGCTTTCTATTCTGCCTTATCTTTTAGTTACATCCGCAAAGAAGAACAATGTCAAGAATGATATAGTGATACTTACAGCAACCTCAGGTGATACAGGAAAGGCCGCACTTGCCGGCTTTGCTGATGTGCCCGGAACAAAGATCATCGTCTTCTATCCCAAGAATGGTGTAAGTCCCATTCAGGAGAAGCAGATGGTTACACAGCGTGGTGACAACACCTCTGTTGTGGGTATCATCGGTAACTTTGATGATGCTCAGACAGGTGTTAAGAACATGTTCAACAATGCTGAGCTTAAGGCAGAGATGGATAAGAAGGGATTCCAGTTCTCATCTGCCAATTCTATAAACATCGGTCGTCTTGTACCTCAGATGGTTTACTATGTATATGCATACACAAGACTTGTGGCAAATGGCGAGATCAAGTCAGGTGATCCCATCAATGTGGTAGTTCCCACAGGAAACTTCGGAAATATCCTTGCAGCATACTACGCAAAGACCATGGGACTTCCCATTGCAAAGCTTATCTGTGCATCAAATGAGAACAAGGTGCTTTTTGACTTCTTCAAGACAGGTATCTATGACAAGAACAGAGACTTCATCCTTACAACCTCTCCTTCAATGGATATCCTGATCTCAAGCAACCTTGAGAGACTTATATACAAGATCGCAGACGAGAGCGATGCAAAGGACAATGAGCTGATGACCTCACTTAACACTAACGGTAAGTACGAGATCACAGCGGATATGAAGGCAAAGCTTGATGACTTCTTCGGTGGTTTCGCAACAGAGGCAGAGTGTGCTGCCACTATCAAGAAGGTATACGAGTCAGATAGCTACATCATGGATACACATACAGCGGTAGCTGCTACCGTATATGACAAATATGTGGCAGAGACCGGTGACAAGACACCTACAGTGATCGCATCAACTGCGAGCCCTTACAAGTTCACAAGAAGCGTAATGAATGCTATCGATCCCGCATATGATTCAAAGAGCGATTTCGAGCTTGTAGATGAGCTCAACAAGCTTTCAGGTGTAAAGGTTCCTCAGGCAATCGAGGATATCCGTACTGCTCCCGTACTCCATGACACTGTATGTGACAAGAGCGAAATGGAGAAGACGGTAAGGAATATTTTAAAGCTTTAAGCATAACAAAGCGCCGGTTTTGCGGAGAACATATCACTTCGGTGCGTAGGGAACATATAGAAAGGTAAAATAATGTCAAACATACTTTTATCTATCAAAGGACTTTCAGCTAGTGTTGACGGCGAGAAAATCCTAGATAATATCAATTTGGATATCAGAAAGGGCGAAACCCACGTATTGATGGGTCCCAACGGTGCCGGTAAATCTACTCTCGGCAATGTGCTGATGGGCAATCCCGTATACAAGGTTGAGTCAGGAAGCATTCTTTTTAATGGTGAGGAGATCGTTGGTGAATCCACAGACAAGCGTGCCAATCGCGGAATGTTCTTGTCCTTCCAGAATCCTTTGGAGGTGCCGGGACTTGGTCTTGATTCATTTATCAGGAATGCAAAGAGACAGCAGACAGGAAAGCCTGTAAAGATCTTCCAGTTTAAGAAGGAGCTTGAGGAGACCATGAAACTTCTCAATATGGATCACTCTTATGCGGACAGAGATCTCAATGTAGGTTTTTCCGGTGGTGAGAAGAAGAAGGCTGAGATCCTTCAGCTTCTGATGCTCAATCCCACATTTGCTATTTTGGACGAGACAGATTCAGGCCTTGATGTGGATGCGGTTAAGACGGTATCCAAGGGAGTTGAGGAATTCCAGAAGAACGGAGACAAGGCTCTTCTGATCATTACCCACTCGACCAGGATCCTTGAGTCCTTGAAGGTTGATCATACCCATATACTTGTGAGCGGTCATATCGTAAAGAGTGGTGACGGCTCCCTTGTTGACGAGATAAATGAGCATGGATTTGAATCATACATGTAAGATGGAGTTATTATGGCAGAGGAAATGAGAAAGGATACGCCCATCGACATCGAACGCGATACGGATGCCATCCTTTTAGATGATGTGAATAGAGATCTCTATGACTTCAAGGACGAGGAGCGTGAAGAGGATTTCTACAAGGTGGACGAGGGACTGACTCCCGACATCATTAGAGAGATATCCAAGGAAAAGCACGATCCCGATTGGATGCTTGAATTCCGTCTTAAGTCATTGGAGCTTTACAACAAGATAGAGGTACCTGATTGGGGTCCTCCTATAGACGGACTGAATATGGACAGGATCGTAACCTATGTCCGTCACAAGTCAGATATGAAGAGTACCTGGGAAGAGGTTCCAGAGGATATAAAGAATGCCTTTGAAAAGCTTGGTATTCCCCAGGCTGAGAGAGAGGCTCTTGCGGGCGTTGGTGCCCAGTACGACTCCGAGCTTGTCTATCACAATGTGAGAGAGGATGTAAAGGCTGACGGAGTTATCTATACAGACATGGAAAGCGCTTTGACCGGTGAATACGCCGACATGGTCAGGGAGCATTTTATGAAGCTTGTGCCTCCTACGGACCACAAGTTTGCAGCTCTTCACGGTGCGGTGTGGTCAGGCGGTTCATTTGTCTATGTTCCGAAGGGAGTAAAGGTTGATATTCCCCTTCAATCATATTTCAGACTGAATGCAAGAGGAGCCGGACAGTTCGAGCACACTCTGATCATAGTAGATGAGGGAGCAGATCTTCATTTTATAGAGGGTTGTTCGGCTCCCAAATACAATGTAGCCAACCTTCATGCGGGCTGCGTTGAGCTTTATGTTGCAAAGAATGCGAGACTTCGTTATTCCACCATAGAGAACTGGTCGAAGAATATGTACAACCTAAATACCAAGAGAGCCATCTGTGAAGAGGGCGGTATCATCGAATGGGTTTCAGGTTCCTTCGGTTCTCACGAGTCATACCTTTATCCTACATCGGTGCTTAAGGGTGACAATTCTCATGCGGAATTTACGGGAGTCACATTTGCCGGCAAGGGACAGAATCTCGATACCGGTGCGAAGATGATCCACATAGGAAAGAATACATCTTCATTTATAGATACCAAGTCCATCTGTAAGGGTGGCGGTATCAGTACCTACAGAAGCTCGGTTGTCATCACAAAGAGCGCTGAAGGATCTAAGGCTTCGGTAAATTGCGGATCCCTGATGCTTGATTCCATTTCCCGCTCGGATACTGTTCCCGCTATCGAGATGAGGACAGACAAGGCGGATGTGGGACACGAGGCGAAGATCGGAAGGATCAGCGACGAGGCTGTATTCTATCTGATGAGCAGAGGTATTTCCGAGGCGGAGGCGAGAGCCATGATAGTAAGCGGCTTCGCCAATCCCGTGAGCAAGGAGCTTCCCCTCGAATATGCGGCTGAGATGAACAATCTCATAAAGCTTGAAATGGAGGGAGGTTGATGGTTATGAAAGAGAGTTTAAAGGTCAACAATCTTCCGGTACTTACCTGGAATAAATTAAAGCTTAATCATGCTCCCCTTGATATCGATCATGAGTTTACTGGGAAGGAAGTTCTTAAAGTCGATACTATGCCTGAAGGTGTAAGCGTTGAGGAAGGTATAGGTTCAAAGGAGCTTTTGAAGCGTTTTGATGAGCTAGGAATAAAGAATCCAAAGGAGCAGTTTGTAGCAGGCAAATATCCCATGTACAATAAGCAAAGCTTTGCTACCGGTATGGGAGCTGATATAGATAAGCTCATGGAAGAGACTAATACCAAAGCCAGTGTTTACACTGTGGATGCAGGAAAGTCTGTAAAAGAGCCTACCTTCTTGCGCTACGAATATGCTGATGGAGACAATGTTCTTGATAATACATTTATCCATGCCAAGGCGGGTTCCGAGTCTACATTTATCATGTATTATACCTGCGGCACCAAGTCCTTAGAGGAAAGATGGGACGGCAAGGCTTCGGGATTTTCAGGAAATCTCACAAGAGTTTATCTTGAGAAAAATGCAAAGGTACATCTCATCAAGGTTCAGATGCTTGATAAGGGATTTTTGTTCTTTGATGATATAGGCGGATATTCCGAGGCAGATTCATCATTTGAGGTGACAAAGCTTGAGCTGGGTGCTACCAATGTGTACGACGGACTTAATGAGGCCCAGATGGGATATAAGAGTGACTTCAAGGTGAACTACGGATATATAGGTCTTCCCGACAGTATCTGCGATATCAATTACAATGATGTCTTTTGGGGAAAGAAGGCAAATGGTGTGATGAGATTTTCAGAGGCTCTTATGGGCAATGCGAAAAAGACCTTTAGAGGTACCGTTGATTTTAGAGCGGGATGCGAGAAGGCATCGGGAGATGAGGAAGAAAATGTACTTCTCTTCGGTGAGGATATAGTCAACAAGACCATCCCTTTGATCCTCGGTGAAGAAGAGGATGTTGAGGGACGCCACGCCGCCACCATCGGAAGGCTTTCGGATGATATGCTCTTTTATATGCAGACAAGAGGTATCGACAAGAAGAAGGCGGAAGAGCTGATGGTAAGAGCATCTATGGCAAGCATCAGTGCGGCTATTCCTTCGGAGGAGATCAAGAAGGATATTAAAGATTATATCTGTCAGATATTTAAGTAATAAAGGAAATAAGTATGGATTTACAGGCAATACGCGCGGACTTCCCGATACTTGCGGATGAGCGCTACGTTTATTTTGATAATGCGGCTACCTCACAAAGACCCCGTCAGGTTCTCGAGGCGATAGACAATTTCTATCGTACCACCAATGCGAACCCTCTTCGCGGTCTTTATGAGTGGAGTATAGGTGCCACCGAGGCCTACGAAAAGGCAAGAAGCAGAGTGGCAAGATTTTTGAATGCGGAAAGAGACGAAGAGATCATTTTTACAAGAAATGCTACCGAGTCCTTAAATCTCGTTGCATACACCTGGGCTATGGCCAATGTAAATGAGGGAGATGAGATTGTGATCTCCATCATGGAGCACCACAGCAATATACTTCCCTGGCAGATGGTAGCAAAGAAGAAGGGCGCTGTTTTAAAGTTCCTCGAATATGACGAGAAGTTCAATTTCTCCGACGAAGAGCTTAAAAAGATCACCGATAAGACAAAGCTTGTGGCTATGACCTATGTGTCAAATGTACTCGGTGTTACCAATCCCGTAAAGAAGGTTGCCGAGCTTGCCCATAAAGTTGGCGCTGTCATGGTAGTTGACGGAGCTCAGAGCACTCCCCACAAGAAGGTGGATGTGCAGGATTTAGATGCGGACTTTTACGCATTTTCCGGACACAAGATGTTAGGACCCATGGGAATCGGAGCATTGTACGGAAAGAGAGAGCTTCTTGATGCTATGCCTCCCTTTCTTACAGGTGGCGAGATGATAGAGACGGTCACAAGAGAGGGCGCAACCTATGCGGAGCTTCCTCACAAGTTTGAGGCGGGTACCGTAAATGCGGGAGATGCTGTAGGACTTGCTGCTGCTATTGATTATCTTGAGGATATCGGCTTTGACTTTATCGTAAATCAGGAGAACAGACTTTCAAAGCTCTGCTTGGAGGCAATGAGAGACCTGCCCTATATCACACTTTACGGACCTCTTGAGACAGGCCGTCACAGCGGTATCGTAACCTTCAATATCGAGGGTTGCCATCCCCATGATGTAAGCTCTGTTCTTGATTCTGAGCATATCTGTATCAGAGCGGGACATCACTGTGCGCAACCTTTGCTTCAGTATATCGGGGTAAATGCCACTGCCAGAGCAAGTATGTATTTTTACAATACTGACGAAGAGGTAGAGCGTTTTGTGGAAAGTCTTAAAAAAGTCAGAGGCTGGCTGGGCTTTGAGTAGAGAGGAAAGTTATGGATCTTAAACAGATATACAGAGAAATAGTAAATGAGCACAATCTTCATCCGGAGCACAAGAGAGATCTTGCAAATCCCACCTATGTGCTTCAGGGAGTGAATCCCACTTGTGGAGATGACGTGAATATACAGGTGGAGCTTGATGAAAATGGCGTGATCACAGATGCATCATTTTCAGGCGCCGGTTGCGCTGTTTCCCAGGCATCATCTGATATCATGATCGATCAGATCATTGGAAAGAACAAAGAGGAAGCGCTTCAGTTTATCGAGACCTTCATGGAGATGGTTCACGGAACCGCATCCGAGGAGGAGATCGAGTCTCTCGATGAGGCGGCTGCGCTTTCTGATGTGGCACATATGCCTGCCAGAGCGAAGTGTGCAACACTTGCATGGCATACCATGGAAAAGATATTAAAGGGCGAGGAATAAGAGATGGATTATGGGGAGGCACTAAATTACATCGAGGAGCTTGGTAAAACAGGGATCTGTCTGGGTCTTGATGCCGTCAGAGAGGTTCTTTCTTACCTTGGAGACCCCGAGGATACGTTGCCTGCCATCCATATAGCCGGAACCAATGGCAAGGGTTCCATATTGGCATACCTTGAGGCCTGCCTGATGGAAGCGGGGCTTCGTGTGTCAAAATATACCTCTCCTGCTGTATTTGAATACAGGGAGAGATTTACCACCAACAGGGAATATATAAGCGAGACGGAATTTGCCGAGCTTCTTTCTAAAGTGAAAGAAGCGATCAATGCGTGTAAGGTCACACTTTCGGTATTTGAGGCGGAGACTGTCTTGTTTTTTTTGTACGCAAAAAGGCATGCAGATATCATGCTCATGGAGACCGGTATGGGAGGAAGGCTTGATGCCACAAATGTCATAAAAAAGCCATTGGTCACCGTTCTAGCTTCCATATCCATGGATCATATGCAATATCTCGGTGATACCATCGAAGAAATAACAAGGGAAAAATGCGGGATATTGAGAGAGGGCGTGCCTTGTGTGTCAAGTCCTGCAAACAGGTATATCGAAGGAATCATCAGGGAATGTTGTGGTGATATTAAAGCTCCTTATATATGTCCTGAAGCTCCAGCTGATATAAGCATGCAACATGGCATAACAACATTTTCTTATGAAGGTGAAGCTTATTCTCTGCCGCTTTTGGGTTCCTATCAGGCAGAAAATGCCGTGACAGCTATGGTGGCACTTGGAGAAGCAGAGAAGGAGTTACTAAAGAGGGGTGGACATATATTGTCCATGTCTAAAGATGTCATAAGAGAAGGACTTGCAAAAACCGAATGGAACGGACGTCTCCAACGGGTGCTTGATGAACCTGAATTCTATTTAGACGGTGCTCACAACATCGATGCCTGCAAAAGACTTTCGGAATTTATAAAAAGCAGTTTTACAAATCGTGAGATTATATATATAATAGGGGTACTAAAGGATAAAGAATATGAGAAGATGATGGCAGAGCTTGTACCCCTTGCAAGGGAGATGATCATAGTGACTCCCAAGAACGCAAGAGGGCTTAAGGGCGAGGAGCTTTTAAAGGTCTGTGATGCATTAAAAAATGATGATAATGTTTTGATGCATGAAGAAGATGATATCGGAAATGCTGCGATCCGCTCGATAGAGATTGCAAAGAAATATAAAGCTCCCGTTATCATTTCCTGGGGCTCCCTCTCTTACATGGGTGAGATAAGAAAGGCATTAACCATCATCAATAGGAACCGGAAACCATGAATAAGTTTAATGAATTAATAGGTGACAGCGAGCTTTTGTCCATGTATGAAAGGATGGATGAGCTTGAGGCTGACAGGATATACTGTAGGCACGGCATCACACATTCTCTTGATGTAGCAAGGATAGGCTATATCATGATGATGGAGGAAGAGATAAGATTATGTGATGAAGAAAAGCTTGCCATATCTGACAAGGAGCTTATCTATATCACGGCTCTTTTACACGATCTTGGAAGGATAAAGCAATACGAAAGTGGCGAATCCCATCACAAAGCGGGAGTAGAGATAGCGAAGCATTTCCTTGAAAAGCACGGCTTTGAAAAAAGAGAGACAGAGCTTATCTTAGACGCCATAGCTTCACACAAGCACGGAGAGGGAGAGTTATCATACAGGCTTTCAGAAGTACTTTATCGTGCTGATAAGCTTTCGAGAAACTGCTTTTCCTGTGAGGCGACTGACACCTGTTATTGGGAAAATGAGAAGAGGAATATGAAGCTTATGTTTTAAATGCGAAGCTTTGAACGGCCATGAGAGCCTATGATCAGGGAGGATCAACATATCAACACTTAGGGGATCGCAACCTCAAGTTTAGAAGCGGTTACGAGAAATTAATAGGGAAAGGTGGAATGAATATGAAGATTGGAAATCGCGAATTTGACTTAAAGAACGGATACTACATCATGGGAATCCTTAATGTCACACCGGATTCTTTCTCTGACGGAGGAAGATATATCGGTGTGGGAGAGGCACTTGCCCATATTGAGCAGATGATAGAGGACGGAGCTGATATCATCGATATAGGTGGAGAATCCACAAAGCCGGGACACGAGAAGATATCCGAGATAGCGGAGATAGACAGGGTATGTCCTGTGATCGAGCGTATCAAGAGAGAGTTCGATATACCCATTTCCCTGGATACCTACAAGGCAGGAGTTGCCGAGGCAGGCATATCCTCAGGCGCGGATATGATAAATGATATCTGGGGCCTTAAATGGAGCGAGGAGCTTGCAAAGGCAGCAGGCATGAAATATTCCGGAGATATGGCCTCAGTTGTAGCAAAAGCCGGAGTACCCATCAATCTTATGCACAATAGGGTCAATCCAAATGATGCCCCCAATTCCAGCATAGGTGGACTTGTAGACAACAGTGAGAATGTCTTTGGATATGGGGAAGATGTGGTTGAAGAAGTGATCTCAGACCTTAAGGATATACTTAAGCTTGCCAAGGAGTCCGGTATATCCGATGACAAGATCATACTTGATCCCGGTATCGGTTTTGGAAAGCTGCTACATGAGAACCTAAAGACTATGGGTGGTCTTGATCGTATAGCGAAACTTGGATACCCCATACTTCTCGGAGCCTCAAGAAAATCAATGATAGGACAGACTCTAGACCTTCCCGTTGAAGAGCGCGAGGAAGGCACCATCGCAACCACCGTATTCGGAGCCATGAAGGGTGCGCATATCTTCCGCGTACATGATGTAAAGAAAAACAAGAGAGCTCTCAAAATGTTTGAGGCTATGAAATAAAAATGCGTATAAAGGGCTTTAAACTACGATAAGCTGCGAAATTGCAAAAGAATCTCGGACATCGTTCCCACTATTACTTAAAGCAGTCGCTAGTCGGCTACTAAGCTCACTTTCGTTCGCTAAGGGCGCCGATCGGGCTACGACTAAGCTCAAACATCGCCTTTGGCTCGTTTTCGCTAAGTTCTCTGCTCCAGTACCGGCGTAAAATGATAGTCCTCGATTCATATTTGCAATTCCACAGCTTAAGTTTTTTTATATACTCTTTATACGCATTTTTTATATCTTTACGCCTTATTCCACATCCTTCGCAGCCTTAAGAAGGATCGCATTGGGCATATATCTTCCTCGCTTTGAAACAGATGAAGGCTTTGTGATGAACTGACCTCTGTAGTACATAACAGATGAGCTACCGCCATCAAGATTCATAGCCTGATAGCAGCCATAGCGCATCAGGATATTCTTACATTCCTCAACAGTACAACCGAGACTGTGCTTTTGTCTTCCGTCGATGATCAGAAGGAAGGTAGTACCGTCCATATGCTGACCAAGGGCAGTACGGGGCTGTATACCCATACCGTAGGTACCGTCAATAACGCTCTTACCATTTATGATAAGACAGGGATAGAATTCCATACCCCAACGGTAGTTCTCTTCAATACCCTTATAGTAATTGCTGATATACATTCTTTCATCGCGCTTATCTATACCGATGAACTTCCATGCTTTTTTATCATTGTGCTTGCCGTAGTCCTTGCCGTCTATGACGAGACAGCCCTTGACCTCAGCGCCGGTACCCACTCCGCCGGGATCCGAGAATCCGCTGGCATTGATACCTAGGATAGCGTCATTGTCTTTACAGAATCTGTCTATTTCCTGACCGAAGGAACCGAGGGTTGTTGCCTTTGCCATAACAACCTGCTTTGAATCCTTAACTATGGCCATCTTTCCCTGATAGCCTTCACCCTTAACGCCGATTATCATCAGATTGTTCTCAACATCCACAACCAAGACTTTGTCACCCTGTGCAGTGTAGATTTCAAGCTCGCCATCCAGATCTTCTATAAAGATCTTTTTGTAGCCATTTGCTAACACATCGGGATGATCAAGTAGATATTGCCTGAAGGAATCTGAGGCAAGCTCATGATAGAGCTTATAAAATTCCTGCTCATCATCGGGAACAAGGTCGGTAAAACGCTTGTCTGAACCATCTCCCCAGGCACTTTCAAGACCAAGCTGCTCATCCTGTCCCTCATGGTATTTATTCATTACCTGATCAATGATATCGTGGGGAATGAACCAGGTAGCCAGCCACTGGTGGCTGTTGGTTGTCATGGCAGTCTCGATATAAATAGTTCGCCATTTTGTGATAAAGGCATTGTCTGAGAATACAAATACCAGATACATAAAGGCGAAGATCGAGAAAACGATCAGTCCCTTAAAGACACGTGATTTAACTGTTTTCTTTTTCTTTGCCGGTTTCTTTCTTTTTAGCTTTTCTGAAAGATCATCATTAGATTTAGCCTTATTTATATCTTCGGTTTTTTTAGGAGCGGGTCTTTTACCGCTGTTATTGTTCTTTTGTTCACTCATAGTTATTATCTCCATTATAATCAAACTCTAAAAACCATTGCCTATATTAACAGAAAGCAGGGAAAAAATCTATGTTTTTTTACACATGAAAGATTATCGTAAACAAAATGAGAGAGAAATGACCGCATATATAGTCAAATCCACTACTCTTACGATTGTTAAAAGCGGGGTTTTGTGATATAATAATGTGGTCTTTTTGCGGGCAGAAATAATCGGAAACGAGGTGTCAAAATGGACAATATCCGCATAGAAAATCTTGAGGTATTTGCGCATCACGGCGTGTATAAGGAGGAAAATCATCTGGGGCAGAAATTTGTTGTATCTGCCGTGTTCTTTCTTGATACCGTAAAGGCGGGTATGACTGATGATCTTTCCTACTCCCTCAATTACGCGGAGGCCTGCCAATTCATCAAGAAAAAGATGGAGGAGACCAACTATAAGCTTTTGGAGGCGGTGGTTGAAAATCTTGCAAAGGATATTTTACTTCATTTTCCCCTTGTGAGAGAGGTGGAGCTGACACTTAAAAAGCCATGGGCTCCCATCCTTTTGCCTCTTGAAACTGTATCAGTGACCATCAAAAGAAAATGGCACAGAGTATTTTTGAGCATTGGCTCAAACCTTGGTGATAAGGAGGGCTATCTTGATTTTTCGATAGACAAGCTCAATGCCGAGGATGACACAAAGGTGATAAAGATAGCTGATTATATTGAGACTGAGCCCTACGGAGATGTGGAGCAGGACAATTTCCTAAACAGTGCTTTGGAGATAGAAACCTTAAAATCACCTGATACTCTTTTGGAGTTTATAGGAAGGGTTGAGACCGAAGCAGGCAGAAAGAGACTCATACATTGGGGTCCTAGAACACTTGACATTGATATATTGTTTTTTGACGATATGATCCTTGAAAAGCCTGATCTTATCATTCCTCATCCTGAGATAGAAAAGAGGGATTTTGTTCTTAGTCCCATGGTAAGCATAGCCCCACATTTTAGGCATCCGGCAAGTATGAAAAGTATGACAACTCTTCTTGAAGAGTTAAAAAGCAAAGAGAGTAAAATAAATGAGTGAGCAGTATAAAACAATAAAAAAGCTTGATATAGATAAGAATACTATAGTTTGCTATCAGGGTGTGCCCGGAGCATTTTCAGAAGAGGCCACTGTAGCATTTTTTGGAGAGGATATTAAGAGGGTAAATGTAAAGAGCTTCGAGGATGTACTTACTACTCTTGAAGAAGGAAAGGCAGACTTTGGTGTTCTTCCCATAGAGAATTCATCTGCGGGCTTTGTAAGCGGAAGCTATGACCTTTTACTCAATCATGATGTGTCTATTGTGGGTGAGAAGATCATAGATATAGAGCAATGCCTTTTGGCTCTTAAGGGAGCGACAACAGACGATATAAAAACAGTATATTCCCACCCCCAGGGCTTACTTCAGAGCAGGGATTATCTGGAGCAATATCCCTGGCAGCAGATCGCATTTGCCAACACCGCCATGGCGGCAAAGAAGATAAGAGATGACGGTAGGAAGGATCAGGCTGCCATAGCCGGGAAGAGGGCGGCAGCACTTTACGGACTTGATGTATTAAAGGAGAAGATCAATTACTCTGATGAGAATGCTACCAGATTTGTGATATTATCAGCAAAAAAGGTTTTTCTTGAGGACGCGAAAAAGATTACTATCTGTTTTTCACTCCCTCATAAAAGCGGTACTCTTTACGGTATGCTCGGTCATTTTATAGAAAATGATCTCAACATGACAAGCATTGAGTCAAGCCCCAGAAAGGACAGCTCATGGGAATACAATTTTTTCATTACCTTTGATGGCAACCTTTCTGAGGAGAATACAAAAAAAGGACTGGAAGCGATTAAGAAGGATTCGCTCGACTATAAATTATTGGGAAATTATTAAGGTTACGAGGTGATAGGATGGCAATTCAAACATTTGCGGCGATTCATGTAGGCTCATACAATCTCACCATGAAGATCTATGAGATCATGCCAAGAAAGGGCTTCAAGCTTATCGACACTGTGACATCACATGTGGAGCTTGGTGCCGACACTTATACCACAGGTCGTCTTTCAAATCAAAGTGTAGATGTGATCTGTGATATGCTTTTAAAATTCAAGAAAAAGATGAAGGAATATCAGACGGTAGTATACAGCGCTTATGCTACCAGTGCTGTAAGAGAGGCGGTAAATTGCGAGTTCGTTCTTGACAGGATCATGACAAGGACAGGCATAGAGGTTAAGACGGCAAGTAATTCCGAGCATCGTTTCATGATGTATGAAGGTATTGCGGCAACTCTTGTTGATTTTCCTAAGATCATACAAAAGAATACAGTCATCATAGATGTGGCTGCAGGTAGTATCCAGGTATCGCTCTTTGACAAGAATAAGCTTTCGGTAACGCAGAATATCACTATAGGGTCCTTACGTATCCGTGAAATGCTTGGCAATATGGGTGCCTCGAAGATGCATATGAAGGAGCTTATCGAGGAGTATGTGGAGAATGAGCTGGATTCCTTCGAAAATATGTATTTAAAGGAGAAGGAGATAAAGAACATTATCGGAGTGGGCGAGGAGATACACGCACTTGCAAAGCTTGCCCCCGAGATGAACATTACCGCTACCATCAATGCAAAGCAGCTTGAATATATCTGTGACAAGCTTGAAAAGGAGGATGCGGAGGTACTTGGTCAACGCTACGGTATATCCTATGAGTGGGTAACTCTCCTTGTGCCATCCGCTATCATTTATCAAAACCTTCTTGCAAGAGCCAAGGCAGAGGTTATATATATTTCGGATTCTACCTTCTGTGATGGTATCGTGACAGAATATATGGAATCAGAAAAGAAACTTACTCTTGGCCATGATTTCCAGAGTGATATCATTTCATCGGCGGAATTTATCGCAAAAAGATATCGCTGCGAAAAGAAACACAATGAGATAGTTGTAAATACTGCGCTATCCATTTTCGATAATATAAAAAAGCTTCATGGACTTAATCAAAAGGCTAAGCTTCAGCTACAGCTTGCAGCTATACTTCACGAGTGCGGCAAATATGTGAATATCAACAATGTGGCAGACAATTCCTATCATATAGTGATGTCCACCGAGATCCTTGGTATCTCTCACAAGGAAAGAAGAGAGCTTGCCTATATCTGTCGCTATGTGGCAGAGGATTTTCCGGCTTATGAGGAGCTGATGGATCATTTGAATATCGATCAATATTCAAAGATCGCAAAGCTTACCGCTATCATCAGACTTGCCAATGCAATGGACAGAAGCCACAGGCAGAAGATACAAAGATTCAATGTGGTGATCAAGGATAAGAGGATGGAGATAGTTGCAGATACGGTGCATGATATTTCCTTGGAACTTGGACTATTTGATGATGCGGCGGATTTCTTTGAGGATGTATATGGAATAAGAGCAGTCTTAAGACAGAAAAGGAGTGTGTAGAGCATGGCAGTAAAAGAATCAAATTTTGTAAACAGAGAGCTTTCCTGGCTGCTCTTCAATGACAGGATACTCGGAGAGGCAAAGGATAAGTCCATTCCTCTTTTCGAGCGTATAAAGTTTTTGGGTATTACGGCTTCAAACCTTGATGAATTCTTTATGGTGCGTATAGCTTCCCTAAAGGATATGGTAAATGCGGGCTACAAGAAAAAGGATATAGCAGGCCTTACTCCTGAGGAGCAGCTTAAGGAGATCATTCCTGAGACCAAGAGTTTTATGAACAATCAGTATATGACATACAACCGTTCCCTCCTTCCACTTCTTGAAGGTGCCGGACTTCATATCATCAAAAAGTATGAGGATCTGACTGAGGAGCAGGCAAAGTATGTGGACAGGTATTTTGAAAAAGAGGTATATCCCGTGCTCACACCTATGGCTGTGGATTCCTCGAGACCATTTCCTCTTATCAGGAATAAATCCTTGAATATCGGTGCGTTGATCGCAGATAAAAACAAGAAGGATGTTATGGATATAGCTACTGTTCAGGTGCCCTCAGTACTTCCCCGTGTGGTACATATACCTTCAGAAACAGAGGGAACCACCAATATCATTCTCCTTGAAGAGATCATCGAAAAGAACCTTGAAAAGCTATTCCTAAACTACGAGATCGTGTGCGCTCATCCATATCGTGTTATGAGAAATGCAGACCTTTCAATCGACGAAGAGGAAGCGGAGGATCTTTTAAAGGAGATCGAAAAGCAGCTAAAGAGAAGACAATGGGGTGAGGTCATCAGGCTTGAGGTAGCCGATGATATGGACAGAAGACTTTTGAAGGAGCTTAAAAAGCGCCTGATCGTAGAGGATGAGGCGGTGATAAAGATAAACGGTCCCATTGATCTCACATTTTTGTCAAAGGTATCGGGACTTGAAGGCTTTGACAAGCTTCGCTACAAGAAATATATTCCTCAGCCCATACCGGAGCTTGATTATGATACCAATATTTTTGATCAGATAAGAGAGAAGGATATACTTCTTCATCATCCCTATGATGAATTTAAGCCTGTTATAGAATTTATCAGGCAGGCAGCCAATGATCCGAGGGTACTGGCTATAAAGCAGACGCTTTACCGTGTCAGCGGCAATTCACCCATCATAGCTGCTCTTGCACAGGCAGCAGAAAATGGCAAGCAGGTGACGGTACTTGTTGAGCTTAAGGCCCGCTTTGATGAGGAGAACAATATCGTTTGGGCAAAGAAGCTTGAGAAGGCCGGTTGTCATGTAATATATGGTCTTTTGGGACTGAAGACCCATTCAAAGATCGCTCTTGTTGTAAGGCGTGAGGATGACGGTATCAAGAGATATGTTCATCTTGGAACGGGCAATTACAATGATATTACCGCAAGACTTTATACAGATACAGGCCTTTTAACAGCCAATGATGCCATAGGCGAGGATGCAACGGCAGTATTCAATATGCTTTCAGGTTATTCCGAGCCTCCCTATTGGAACAAGCTTATGGTGGCACCCATTTGGTTAAAGGACAAATTCCTAAACATGATCAAGCGCGAGGAGGAGAATGCAAGGGCAGGAAAGAATGCCCATATCATCGCCAAGATGAATTCTCTTTGCGATCCGTCTATCATAGCTGCTCTTTATCAGGCATCCAATGCGGGAGTAAAGATAGAGCTTATCGTTCGTGGAATCTGCTGCCTGAAGGCGGGTATCCCCGGACTTTCGGAAAATATTGAGGTTCATTCCATAGTAGGCAATTTCCTGGAGCACGCCAGAATATTCTATTTCTACAATGACGGCTTTGAGGATGTATATATGGGTTCGGCGGATTGGATGCCCAGAAACCTTGACAAGCGTGTGGAGATCACCTTCCCAGTAGAGGATCCCGATCTTAAGAAACGTGTGATAGAGATATTGGCAACACAGCTTCTTGACAATGTAAAGGCGTATATATTGCAGCCTGACGGTACCTACAAGAAACCCGATCTTCGTGGCAAGACAAAGATAAGTGCACAGGATACCTTCTGTACCGTGGCCATGGAAAGATCAAAGGAGAAGAAGAGGACGAATGACAGAGTATTTGTTCCTCAGCTTCCCTCATCAGAAGAAAATCAAGAGTAATGTAATAGAAACGAGGTAGCAACATGGATCCAAGCAGAGATAAGCATGTGACTGACAATTCAAAGGGAGTACATAAAAGAGGTGATGGCTTAAACCTTGGGAGACCTGTAGGAAGGTCTGATGGATATTCCGGAAGAGGAGGCTCGTCCGGACGCGGTCCCGAAGGGGGCGGCGGTGGTTTTTCAAAGCTCATAATAGCTCTTATAGTACTGGTTCTTGGAGGCGGCGGTGGCGGATTGGCTGCACTTATGGGCGGAGGGTCGGACGAGGATGTGGCTCCTGTCAGTTCAACCCAGACTCCCGGTCAGAGCACCGGAAATCATACTGCTTATTCGGGTGCTACCATATCAAGCACAGATCTTTCAAGCATTATGGGACTTTTTGGAGGCGGCATGCAGGGCGCTCAGGTCTCAAACGGCTGGACCTCAGAAAAGAATACGGGAAAGCTTGATAACACTGTTGTAGCGGGAGCCAGAGCAAAAAGATGTGCCATCAAGGGAGACGGAAAGGACAAGATCACCATTATGATCTATACCTGCGGAACAGACCTTGAATCCCGTTCCGGTATGGCAAGCAATGATATCAGGGAGATGTGCAATGCCTCTCTTTCCGATAATATCAATATCCTTCTTTATACCGGTGGCTGTAAGGAATGGAAGACCAAGGGTATAAGTAAGAGCGTCAATCAGATATATAAGATCACGAATGGCAATCTCGAAAGACTTGTGGATGATGATGGGGACAAGACCATGACCAATCCAAGCACACTTTCAGCCTTTATAAAATGGTGTAACAAGAATTATCCCGCCGACAGAAATGAGCTTATATTCTGGGATCACGGCGGTGGATCTATTACCGGTTATGGTTATGATGAAAAGCATAGCCATGACGGTTCTATGAGCCTTGGGGGAATCAACAGAGCGCTTAATGAAGCCGGTGTCACCTTTGATTTTATCGGTTTTGATGCCTGCCTGATGGCAACCTATGAGACTGCCGTGATGGTATCAAGCTATGCGGATTATCTTATAGCATCAGAGGAGACCGAGCCCGGTATAGGCTGGTATTATACAGACTGGTTAAATGAACTTTCAAAGAACACCTCAATGCCTACTCTTGAGATTGGCAAGAATATAGTAGACGGTTTTGTAAATGAATGTGATAAGCGTTGTCCCGGACAAAAGACGACTCTTTCCGTGATAGATCTTTGTGAGCTTACCGCGACAGTACCTGAAAAGCTCAATGCGTTTGCGGCTACAACAGCAGGCATTATGCAAAGTGATGATTATAAGAGTGTGGCTGATGCAAGGGCAGGTACAAGAGAGTTTGCCACTTCATCAAGGATCGATCAGATCGATCTGGTTAATTTTGCCGATAAGGTAGGTACAGATGAGGCAAAGGCGCTAAAGACAGCACTTTTAGGTGCCGTAAAATACAATAACACCTCTTCAAGCATGACAGATGCCTACGGTATATCTATTTATCTTCCCTATCGAGGTAAGAATAAGGGACAGGTTAACTCGGCGGTTTCTTCATACAGTGACATCGGAATGGATGCTGAATATGGAAAGCTCGTAAAGTCATTTGCCGGAGTGCAGGCTACCGGACAGCTTTCAATGGGTGGTCAGGGATCGGCCATAGGCTCGCTTTTTGGCGGTGGAAGCACTGATATTACCTCAGGCTCCGACGCCATCGGAACACTTCTTAATGCATTTTTATCAGGCGGAAGAAGTATTCCCGGAATGGATAGTAACGACTACACATTTATGAAGGACAATGATGCCCTTGATATTGATAAGGCGGCAGAGATCGTTTCAAAGAATCAGTTTGATCCTTCATATCTTAATTGGACAACCGATGAGAATGGCGTTCATTTGATGACGATTCCGAATAAGCAGTGGGAGCTTATTGAGTCTCTACAGGTGAATATGTTCTATGATGACGGTGAGGGCTATATCGATATGGGACTTGACAATCTCTATAGCTTTACCGAGAATGCAGAGCTTATCGGAGATACAGACAATACCTGGCTTGCTATAGACGGTCAGCCTGTGGCATACTACTATGAGAATACAGTGATAGAGGATGGCAAGAAAACCATCACGGGAAGAGTTCCTGTGATGCTTGACGGAGTACTAGCCAATCTTATCATCACATTTGATGAAAAGCATCCAAAGGGCTATATCGCAGGTGCGAGATATGATTATCGCAACGGAGAGACAGAGGCTGTTGCCAAGGGAGTGACAGAGATAGCCGAGGGCACAAAGATGGATTTCATCTGTGACTATTATGGCTATGATCAAAGCTTCAAGAACATTTATTACCTTGGGGAGCAGATGGAATATAAGGAAGGCCTTGAGATCAGCAATGTTGATGTAAAGGGCAAGACAAAGATCACATATCTTTTAACTGATATCTACGGCAGGGAATATTGGACTCCGGCTATAGATCAGCAATAATGAAAGGATGATTCTATGAGAAATAAGAGGGTTAAAGCTATTTTGCTAAGTATTGCAATGGTTTTTACTGCGATATTTGGATGTATTCCGGAGGCGGATGCGGCAAATACCGTGCCCAATGGAAGGATCATATCGGTTGAGCAGGATAACTTCGGTGTTATCGTTGTAACCCTGGAGGAAAGCTATCAGATGGACGGATATCTGGTATATCGTTCCACCAGTAAGAACGGTACCTACGAGCTTGTGGGTGATGTTTTTGCCGAGGACGAATATACGGACGGCAATGGATTTGAATACCGTGAGTATCCGGAAAAGTATGCCAAGAAATATTATTATAAGGCGAGAGCTTTTAAGTGGAATGACGATTATACCAAGCAGAATATGGCGAAGAAATACACTGATGTAAAGGGTGTGGATTTTAAGTACAATCTGATCGCAGAGCCCGCAAGTACATCTTCAATCAAGCTAAAGTTCAATCTTACTCAGGATGTAAAGTATTATTCAATCTATCGTTCTACCGACAAGAAAAGCAATTATACCAAGCTTTGCACAAAGTATTCAAATGGTAAGAGCTATGACACATATACAGACAAGAAGCTTACCTTTGGTAAAAAGTATTATTATAAGCTTGTGAAGACAGATAAGCTTCAGGTTACCACAGAATCTCCCACAACGGAGGCTCCCACAACTGAAGCGCCTACAACAGAGGCTACAACAGAAGCTACAACAGAGGTAATACCTACGGATCAGCCGGCTGCTGATACAGCTTTATCAGCAGGAAATGAGCTTCTCTCGGGAACTAAGAATGCCGGAAAGACGTATTATTTTAGTGATGCCGAAACCTTAGCTACGGCAGCAGGTATGACAGGACTTGCATCTACAAAGATCAATTCAGCCAAGGTTATTTCTCAAAGACAGATGAGGATACGCTGGAATAAGAATTCAAAGGCCGAGGGCTACAAGATCTATCAGCTTCGTAATGACGGCTCCTATAAGCTTTTAAAGACCTTGGAGGGAGGCTCTACAACCAGCTGTGTGATAGACGGATTTAAGCACGGAGAGGTAAAGCGACTTTCGGTAGTTTCCTTCATGAATTATCAGGGTATGAAGGTAGTAAGTCCATACGGTGATACCTACGGTTGTCTGATGAATTACTTTGCCTGTGAGAAGGAGACTCTCGATATGAAGGTCTATCGTATCTTCGGAAAAGGCGGATGGGTAAATAAAAGATATGCCAATGCCACAGATGCGTCAAATCATATGACTACTATTACCTTTAAGGCTTGGAATTTTGCAAACGGAAAGTCTGGAAAGAAGGTTACTACCATCAGGCGAGTGACGGTAAATAAACTGATAGCACCTACTATGCAGAGGATACTTGATGAGATCTATCACGGAAAGGAAAAGTTCCCTATTAAGTACTGTGGAGGCTACAGATACTATACAGGAGGTGCCGGACAGCACGCCCAGGGACTTGCGGTTGATATCAATCCCAATGAGAATCCTGAGATCACCAGAGGTAGAGTTACCTGTGGAGTAAAATGGGAGCCGGGAAAGAATCCTTATTCCATAGCAACTAATGGAGAGGTGGCAAACATTTTCAAGAAGTACGGCTTTAAGCAGGGACTGTGGAGAACAAAGCAGGATTATATGCATTTCAGTTATTTTGGAAGATAGGAGTATTTTCAGATCAAGATGGGAAGAAAGATTAAAGACGAGATAGATGGGATAGTTTCAGAGCTTTTTGATGATTACAAGAATGGACGCATCATCGACAAGATGGAGATGTTCACCCAGCCTGACAGGGATGAGGTGATGGAGATCGTTCAGGGGCTTAAAAAGATCGTATATCCCGGATATTTCATAGACAGATCCAAAAAGATATACAATCTGAATTACAATGTGGCTGTTCAGATTGAGGATATCATGTACAATCTTAATAAGCAGATAGCGATAGCGCTTAGGTTTCGTCCGGAATTAAACGAATGTCCTGACTGCGATCTCAACAGTATGGCAGAGGATATCTCGGTGGAATTCTTCAAGCGTCTACCGAAGATAAGAGAGTATCTTGCCACAGATGTAGAGGCGACCTTTGATGGCGATCCTGCGGCGTATTCATTTGAGGAGATCATATTGTCCTATCCGGGACTTTTGGCTATCACCGTATACCGTTTGGCTCATGAGCTCTATGTGCTCAATGTGCCCTTGATACCCCGTATCATGACGGAATATGCTCATTCAAGAACGGGTATAGATATACATCCGGGAGCTACCATCGGGAAGTATTTCTTCATCGATCACGGTACAGGCATCGTGGTGGGTGAGACAACTATCATTGGTGAGCATGTAAAGGTATATCAGGGTGTGACCATCGGAGCCTTGTCAACCAAGGGCGGTCAAAGACTTAAAAGTGTGAAGCGTCATCCAACCATCGAGGACAATGTTACCATCTATTCGGGAGCTTCGCTTCTTGGCGGAGAAACTGTGATAGGCGAGGGTGCAGTGATCGGAGGTAATGCATTTATTACCATGCCGGTTGCTCCTGGCACCAGGGTGAGCATAAAGAATCAGGAGCTTCAGCTTAAAAACGGCGACGGCAAGAAGAGTGTCGAAAGCGTGGATATGGAGGCTGATGAGAACTGGTTTTATATCATATAACAAATATAGGAGGGTTATATTTATGAAGTTACTTTTTTATGCAGCAAAGGATTATGACAGAAAGTCTTTTGATTCCGTGATAGGAGATTTTAAGGACATTGAGATTGACTATATTGAGCATGAGCTAGAGCCTCGAACTGCTGTGCTTGCCAAGGGCTATGATGCTGTATGTGCATTTGTAAGTGCTGATGTAGGAGCGGAAACACTTGAGATATTTGCGGATTGCGGTGTAAAGGCCGTGCTTATGAGATGCGCGGGCTACAACAATGTTGATACTGAAAAGGCAAAGGAGCTTGGTATCACAGTTAAGATAGTACCCGGTTATTCTCCCGAGTCGGTAGCAGAGCTTGCTATGGGACTTGCTCTTGCTGTCAACAGAAGACTATATAAGGCGTACAACAAGGTGCGTGAAAATGATTATACTTTGAAGGGACTTCGTGGAGTTCTTCTTCACGGTAAGACTGCCGGTATCGTGGGAACAGGTAAGATAGGTGCCGCAATGTGTAGGATATGTAATGGTTTCGGTATGAAGGTCATCGCTTATGATGTGTATGAGAATCCTGATCTCAAGGGTTTTGTAGAGTATGTAAGCCTTGATGAGCTTCTTGAAAGATCAGATCTGATATCCCTTCACTGTCCGTTGCTTGATTCAACCTATCATATGATCAATATCGAGAATATCAAGAAGATGAAGGATGGTGTCATCCTTGTCAATACCTCAAGAGGAGCTCTTATCGATACTGATGAGCTTATCGAGGGAATCAGAATGGACAAATTCCTCGGAGTCGGACTTGATGTGTATGAGGAGGAGACAGGTAATGTCTATGAGGATCGCTCAGATCAGATCATGGCACATTCTGTTACAGCAAGACTTTTGTCCTTCCCCAATGTGATGATCACATCACATCAGGGCTTCTACACCTTAGAGGCTCTAAAGTCTATCGCAGAGACTACCTTGCAGAATATGGTTGATGCGGCAAATGGTGTTGATACCAGAAATAATGTGTAGTGGTAAGTCACAATAATGATAAAGCCCTCCTTACAGCAATTTGTAGGGAGGGCTGATTTAGTTTCTAAAATTATTACGATGACTCCAAATATTCCTTGAAAGCATTTACCATTAGAGGATGTGTAAATGAAATGCTGATGGGAGATGCGGAAATTTTGGTTATGGTTATCTTGTTTCTTGTAAGAGAAAGCGTCAGATCATTGTATTGCTCCTCAGAGATAAGCTTTTTCTTTCCTGACTTATAGTCTGTGTCGACATTTTTTTCAATGGTTGCAAGTCTTCCGGTGTTAAGCATCAGCTGCTTAAAATTCTCCTCATAATAACCAAGATGAAAGCTGTCTGTGTAGTAATTGTAGATTCCCTTATCATCCATGCCTGAAACATGACAGGCAGAGATACAGGATTTTTTTGGTACAAGGAAAATAGTATGCTTGAACCTCGTTCCGTTTTGTTTTTTGTGATAGTAGGATTCAAAAACCCCTGTGACATAAAGTGGAAGCCAGCTTTCTATGGCAGATAGCATTTCCTTTACATTTCTGTCAATATTGTGGATTATCTTGATCTTTGTTCCCTGCTTTGCACAGGAGGCCATAAGAAAAGCCCAGCGCATCTTGAAGTCGCTATCCTCAAGCATCCATTCCATGCCCTGATCAGAGTACAGTAAAAGCTCGGGGTATCGTTCTTTTACCGCATTCCCGAGAAAGCGGAGAACAGCTCTTCTAAGGCCGTCAATTCCCATATATTCGGTGGAGGTATCATAAAGCTCGCTTTCTGATACAAGATTTGACAGCGGTGGAATAGCTACATCAAGCTTTTCGGTAAATGTATTGATGGTGCAGAGAAGATGACTGACGGCAAGTCTGTCGGTTATATTGAAATTCGTCATCCATGCGTGAAAATGAAGAAAGAGCTCATCCTTATTTTCGATATCAGCTTGCTTTGCTGAACCGGAAAAAAGTTCGGAAAGCTCTGAAAGTCTGTTAGTGTGAACGGCCTTATCGAAAAGAGACATACAGAGCTTGTCAAGAAGCTGAGGATTGGAACCGGGAGAGCGCTTGCCGCTTCGGAATCTGCTGATATATGAGGCGTCAACATTGGCTGCTCTTGCCAGGTTCACATTGGATATATCAAGAAGAGACATAACTGAGTCAAGCTTTCTGGAAAAAGCCAGGCTGTTTACATTTTTTTGATTGTCATTTAGATAGGCATCTCCCGAAAAAAGAAAGCTTAAAAGATCTTCCTCCAAATGGGAATCGTCAGTGGTTTCAATAAGCTTTAGCAGCTTGTCTGTGATACCGTTTTTTGAGGTGTATTGAATAATGCCCGTCACCAGCTTGTCTATGGTGGGACTATCGGGCTTCGGTGATCTTGCGCCACTTCTTAATCTGCTGATGGTGGAAGTAGTACAGCCGGCAGCTTCTGTTATATCTCCGGTTGTCAAATTGAGTGTTTCAAATAATAGTTCTACCTTTTCCTGCAACATAGTGATACCACCTTTTGATCATTAGATATATTGTAACTATTCATTACAGCTCTGAACAGTTGCCCCACATTTATAATATACAATAAGGGGCAATGACTGTCAATGACTGAATGTGGCAATTCAAGCGGATCAGTCAATTCATTTTCTTCCTTGACAGTTATCAAAAATGTGTTATTATCTCTATAATTTGATGATACCAGGGTCAAAAGTCAAAAATGCGAATCGTGCATGCACGAATGAGCATTTTGACTTACTGACCCGCCCAAACATGAGCAAGTAGCAATTTCCTGTAAACGCAGGAAATTAGCGGATTGCGAATGTTTGCAGGATTGCGGGAGCTGCAAAGCAGCGGAGCAATCCGTGGTATCGGTTTGGGGCAAAATACCTTTTGACCCCAACATCATTTGATTCGGAAAGAGATATTAAAAATGATAGAAGAAACAAAAAAGAAAAACGGAACACTTGATATGACGGAGGGGAACCCATTCACACTTATATTACAGTTTGGGCTTCCTCTTTTATTTGGTCTGCTTTTTCAGCAGCTCTACAATATGGTAGATACCATCATCGTAGGAAAGGTGCTGGGAAAGGAAGCGTTGGCGGCAGTTGGCTGTACGGGATCAATAAACTTTATGATCATTGGCTTTTGCATTGGTATATGTAATGGTTTTGCAATCCCGGTGGCTCAAAGCTTCGGAGCAAAGGACAATGACAATCTAAAAAAGTTCATTACGAATTGCGCCTGGGCGGGAGTATTCTTTAGTACAGTCATTACTGTTTTAGTATGTATCTTTGCAAGAGATATTCTTGTGCTTATGGATACTCCGGAATCTATCTTAAATGATGCCCACAGCTATATATTTGTCATTTTCCTCGGAATACCTCTGATATTCTTATACAATGTGACCTCGGGGATACTTCGTTCACTTGGTAATAGTATAATGCCTTTAGTGTTCCTCATTTTTTCGTCATTGATGAATATAGTACTGGATCTTATACTCATAAAGCCTATGGGCGTTGCGGGAGCGGCTGTTGCCACTATCAGTGCTCAGGGTGCAGCGGGTATCATTTGTCTTTTTTATATGTTTTTTAAGTATAGGCATCTTAATTTTACCCGCGGGGACTGGCGTTTTTCCGGCAGACATGCGCTGAAGCTTTCCTCTATGGGACTTCCTATGGGACTTCAATATTCCATCACCGCTATTGGTTCCATCATATTACAGACATCTGTAAACAATCTGGGGGAAGATATCATTGCGGCTGTTGCAGCCAGTATCAAGGTAAATATGTTCCTTTGCTGTCCCTTTGACGCCATGGGATCAACTATGGCTACCTATGGCGGACAGAATGTGGGAGCCGGCAAGCTTGACAGAATAGGAAAGGGTCTTGGCTCCTGTGTGAAGATTGGCGCTTTTTATTCTGTGATCTCATTTGCTATTATGTTCTTTTTCGGAAAGGAGCTTGCCCTTTTGTTTGTTGATAAAAGCGAAACGGTGATCATCGAAAGAATGTATGAATATATGCTGGCAAATGGAATATCATTTTTTCTTCTGTGCCTTGTGAATTCCGTCAGGTTTATGATCCAGGGGCTTGGATTCCCGGGACTTGCAGTGATAGCCGGCATATGTGAGATGTTCGCAAGAGGTATTGCCGGCTTCGTGCTGGTTCCCACCTTTGGCTATGTCTTTGTGACCTTTGCAAGTCCCCTTGCCTGGGTATTTGCGGATTGCTTTTTGGTACCGGCATATTTTGGTTGTATGAGAGTGTTAAAGAAAAGACAAAATGAACACAGTAAACGTATATAATTGGGGAAAGTTGTATAAAAATATATATGGGATTGAAGCACCTATGAGAGCTCATGGGTGTTTTTTAAATTGCCACTAGTGTCATTGGCAATGTTGGCAATGCGGACGGTTCAAAAGCATATTTATAGTATAATATCAGAGTGAGTATCGACAACGGTACGGGCAAAATAAAAAATGGGAGGTATGTTTAATGAAGAAGATGAAAAAAAGATTAATGGCAGTGGCTCTTGCCGCCACTTTGATGGTAGCAAGCTTTACCGTGGTTCCGGTAAAGAGTGTATATGCTGAACCGCCGCAAGATGCAAGTGTGGTCATGTTTGATCAGAGCAGCTATGATGATAAGAATTATAATTATACTGTTATTTATGAAGAGGACAAGCTGCCTCAGGGTGTAACCTTTGATAAGGCTACAAAGACAGTAACCTTGGATAATGCCAAGTATGACAACCTTACACTAAACTGTGGAGTATATTCGGGAACCTTCAATATCAATATCAAGGGTGACAATTCCATTGGCTATATTGAGTTCTCTACCGATCAGGATCCCAGAGGCTCAAAGGATTGTACCCTGAATATTACCGGTGATGGAAGTCTTACTGTTAACAAGAATAAGTTAAATGTTGTCGGTATTATGGCATGGGAATGGGAGCATACCACTATTCATGTGGATAAATATGTGAACCTAACCGTATATGGAGGAGAAAGCAGTAAATTTAATACACCTCATTTCAAAGGTACTGGCTCAGTTGTCAATCTTTGCACTACTGCAACAAAAGAAGAATCCTTTACTGTAGATGGGGATGTTGAGGGTGGATTTAAGTATGGTGATAGCGAGATCAGAAACTATGGTATACAGCCTATGCTTTGCTATGTGGAGCCCGAATCAGGTTATCTGTGTAAGAAAAAGGATGCTAATTATGATGCATATTATATAGCTAAGTATTGGAATTCCGGTACGGAAACAAAATATTACATGTGTCCAATAAATATAACAGAGACGATCATCACCTCTGAAGATTATGCAGATGCTACCTTCTCTTCCCTTGAGGCTGCAAAGGAAGATTATGAAGTGTACTCAAGTATCCCTTCGCAGTTTGCAGGAAGAAAGGATTTTTCTGTTTCAGATGGAAAGGTTCTGGCACAGGTATACGAGAGGGATAAATGGCAAACCTTTGAGGGTGAATGTACTAAGGACGGAAAGAAGTATGCGTTTAATGCTGATTATACCACAGATGATAAAAATGGGGATAATATAATAACTGATGACGAATGTGATTTCTTTTATTACCTCTTCCCTTTAGAGGTAACCGCTAATGTGATTTATGATAAGAATTATGGCGATTATGAGGCTTATTATCATCTGAATGATGTGACCTATAGTGATATTTTATCGAATCCATTTAAAGTTGATGATGTTGGTGAAAAGGATAATAATTTCTGGTCTGATGGAGCATACTATGAGGATCTTGAAAAGGCAGGCTACAAGGTATCAATAAAGAACACATTTTACACCCATGTAGTATCAAACAATCCCCTTGTGGTAAAGGCAAAAGCAAAGCCTATTCCTACCCTTACCACAGCGGCAGATACGTTTACCAAGACAGTTGGTGATGCAGCATTTTCACTTGGTGCAAAATCAGATGTAGCAACCATCACTTATAAGTCAAGCAATCCTTCTGTTGCAACAGTTGCCGCAGATGGAACGGTGACCGTAGTTGGCGAGGGAACAGCGGATATCACCATCGAGGCAAGCGGTGACGGCTATCAGACTGCAACTAAGGTTGTAAAGCTTACGGTTAATCCTGTGCCTACAACAGAGGCTCCGAAGGTAGAAACTACAGAGGCCCCCAAGGAAGAAACAACTGAAGCTCCTGTAAAAGGAACAAAGGAGACTGTAGGAAATGCCACTGTTACCGTTACCGAAACAAAGGATGGTAAGACAGCGGTTGAATATAACGGTACTACTGACAAGAAGGCTACTAAGGTTGAGATTCCCTCAACTGTTAGTGTAGGCGGTGTTATAGCAACAGTAACCTCTATTTCAGAAAATGCATTTAAGGGAAATACTTCTGTTAAGCAGGTTACTATCCCAAAGACCATAGAGGAGATCGGCGATAGCGCATTTAAGGGCTGTACAAATCTTCAGAAGGTTAATATTCCCAATAGTGTGGATGAGATCGGAGACAGCGCCTTTAACGGTTGTAAGAACTTAAAGACTGCAACCATATCAAATGGAGTAGAAAAGATTGGTGCAAATGCATTTGGCGGTTGTACCAAGCTTACCAAGGTTACTGTTCCCAAGTCTGTTAAGAGCATTGGAAAGAATGCTTTTAAGGGCTGCACCTCTCTTACAAATGCGGATGTAAAGAGTACAGCTGTAAAGACTATTTCTCAGGGCGCATTCCAAAACTGTCCCAAGCTTAAGAAGGTTACAGTTACAAATAATGTGACAAAGATCGACAAGAATGCATTCTCCGGTGATAAGAATCTTAAGAATATCAACATTGCAAGTACCAAGCTTAAGACTGTCGGAAAAAACGCATTTAAGAATGTTCCCAAAACAGCGACAGCCACAGTTCCCAAGGCAAAGAAGACTGCATATACAAAGCTTCTTAGAAAGGGTGGCTTCAAGGGAAAGATAAAGGCTAAGTAATAATTTCATAAGCTGATGATAAGAAACTCAATCTCCTATGAGGTTGGGTTTCTTTTTTTTCTTGACAAATATGTAAGAATAATATATAATCCTATTTATCTGATAGGAATATACGCTTAAAGGAGGATTTTATCATGAGTGACATTAAGGAAAGCTCACTGGAGCTTATTGGAAAGACACCTATACTTAAGCTTAGCAGATATGCAAAGAAAGCCGGAGTAGAGGATGCGACTATTCTCGGAAAGCTTGAGTATCTGAATCCTGCAGGTTCGGTTAAAGACAGGATTGCTCTTGCAATGATCGAGGACGCAGAGAAGAAGGGACTTTTAAAGCCCGGAGCAACCATTATCGAGCCTACATCAGGCAATACCGGTATCGGACTTGCAGCAGTTGCTGCAGCAAAGGGCTATCATGCTATACTTACACTTCCTGACACTATGAGTGTTGAGAGAAGAAATCTTTTAAAGGCTTATGGTGCTGAGATCGTGCTTACAGAGGGTGCCAAGGGTATGAAGGGCGCTATCGCCAAGGCTGATGAGCTCAACAAGGAGATCGAGGGCTCTATCATTCTTGGACAGTTTGTAAATCAGGCCAATCCTGAGATGCACAAGAAGACAACAGGTCCTGAGATCTGGGAGCAGACCGACGGAAAGGTGGATATCTTTATCGCCGGTGTAGGAACAGGGGGAACTCTTTCAGGTGTTGGCGAGTACTTAAAGTCAAAGAATCCTGATGTGAAGATCGTAGCTGTTGAGCCCGCTACAAGCCCTGTGCTTTCAAAGGGTGAAGCAGGACCTCACAAGATTCAGGGTATAGGTGCAGGCTTTGTTCCTGAGACTCTTAATACAAAGATTTATGATGAGGTTATAACCATAGAGAATGAGGATGCATTTGCGGAAGGAAAGGCATTTGCAGTAAGCGAGGGAATACTTGTAGGTATTTCATCAGGTGCTGCACTTAAGGCTGCAACTATACTTGCAAGCCGTCCTGAGAACAAGGGTAAGACCATAGTCGCTCTTCTTCCTGATTCAGGAGACCGCTATCTTTCAACTCCTCTTTTCGCACACTAATTATAAGCATTTGCTTATAGGTATGGGAGGACATTTTTAATGAAAATATCAACAAGAGGAAGGTACGCAATACGCGTAATGATAGATCTGGCCGAGCATGCCCAGGGTGAATATATTCCCCTTGCGGATATTGCAAGAAGGCAGGAGATATCTGAAAAGTACCTTGAGGCGATTGTATCCATGCTTGTGAAGGCCGGACTTTTGGTGGGCCTTCGAGGAAAAAAGGGTGGGTATCGTCTGACCAAGACTCCGGATCAGTATTCTGTGGGAGATATACTAAAGATCACAGAGGGCAATTTTGCTCCGGTAGCCTGTTTGGAGGATGAGATCAATTCCTGCGACAGAGCATCGGAATGCAAGACACTTAAGGTTTGGGAGGATTTTCAGAAGCTTGTAAATGATTATTTTTCAAGCATTACTATAGAGAGCCTAACAGGAAATGACGGGTGTTATGATTATGTCATTTGATAATATTCATTTCAAGACATCCGAAAGAACAACGGATATTGTGGTGAAAAATGGTGTTACATACCTGACCTACAGGATATTTGATGGTCTGCCGGTGAAAGCGGCGGTATCAACAAGACTTGGAGGTGTGAGCGAGGGATATGTGGGCACCATGAATATGAGCACCACAAGAGGTGACGACCCCAAGGCGGTGGAAGAAAATCACCGCCTTTTTTCCGATGCTGTGGGTTATGACAGTAAAAGGCTTGTAATGTCGGATCAGATTCATGAGACTACAGTTATCAGGGTATATGAAGAGGACGCGGGAGCAGGAGTGTTGAGGCGGGGAGTAGACGGTCTGATGACAGATGTAAAAAAGCTTCCCCTTATGACCTTTTATGCTGACTGTGTTCCGCTTATGATTTATGATACCAAAAATCATGTGATCGCTATGAGTCATTCGGGATGGAGAGGTACGGTGGCAAGAATCGGAGAGATCACATTGAAAAGAATGAAGGAGGAATATGGCACTGATCCCATAGATGTGAGAGTGGCTATCGGACCCTCTATCTGTCAGGATTGCTATGAGGTGGATAAAACTCTTTTAGACGCATTTTATGAGAGCTTTTCAGAAGCTTCAAGAGATTGGTTCAAGCCCTCTGTAAATGAAGATCATTTTATGCTTGACCTTCAATCTGCTTGCAGATATACTCTTATTAGGGCTGGCGTAAAGAAAGAAAATATTGCTATGCCAGATCTTTGTACCTGTTGTAATCCCGACTTCTTATTTTCTCACAGAGCAAGTCATGGGAAAAGGGGAAATCTGTCGGTGGTAATGGAGTTAATGTGATGTATTGAAGGGAGTAGCGATATGGAAGAAGCAATGAGAAAAGTAGGCATGAAGATGAGCATAAGTATGGGTTTGATCCTTAGCTTTTGTTTGTCTTTGGTAGGGAATCTTACCTCAGGACATTTTACGGTTCCGGGATTTTTGGTAAGCTTTGCAGCAAGTACCGTGATCAGCTTGATCATAGGCTTTGTGATCCCTACAAAGAAGGTTGGAGACAGTGTTTGTGACAAATTAAACCTTAAGCCGGGGCTTGGCAGAAGGTGTATGGAGACTCTGGTTTCAGACCTTATCTACACACCAATCATTACACTTTGTATGATCATCCTTGCAAGGAAGATGGGAGAGTCGCACGGTGCGCAGTTTCCTCCCTTTGTCGTGATGTTTTTAAGCTCCCTTGCTACAAGCCTTTTGGTAGCTTATGTCATCATATTCTTCCTGATGCCATTCTTAATAAAGACATTTACCAAGGATCTTCCGAAGCCTCCTATGGGGAATTAATGAGAATAATAAAGGACTGTCGCGGTAGTTGTTGCGACAGTCCTTATTTTATTGAAAAGTATCCGTAACTGGTAGCAGCTTCGCTGCTGTCAGTTACGAGCATCTCGCTCATTTAGAGACTTTGCTTCGCAAAGTGGAGCGAGATGCCTTCCTGCGTCACAGCTTAACACGCTCTGAACAGCAAGTGTTCAGAGCTGTAGTGAACAGTTACGACACTTTTTTATTTCTTCGACAGCTGCTGTGATTTCTCAAAGGGCTTAACGATGGATTGTATAGCTGCATTCCTAAAGCCGTTCTCTTCAAGGGCTTTTACACCGCAGATCGTGGTTCCGGCAGGAGAGCAAACCTCATCCTTTAACTGCTCGGGATGCTTGCCTGAGGTGAGAACCAATCCGCAGGCACCCTTTACTGCCTGTGCGGCAAAGCGTATAGCCTGGGCTCTCGGCATTCCGCAGGATACGGCACCATCTGCCATGGCTTCAACAAACATATAAGCATACGCCGGTACGCAACCACCGATGACACCTGCTATCTCAAGACCGCTTTCGGGCATTTTCTCAAGAAGTCCGGCATGCTTAAACATTTCCATAAGCTCATCCGTATATTTTTCTGAAGTCTCGTCTGCTGTTGAAAAGAAGAGAAGACCTTCCCCTATGGCAGCGGGAAGATTGGGGAATATCCTGACGATGGGAAGCTTTTCGGAAGAAAGTCCTGAAAGCTCTCTGATCCTTTCGATAGGAGTTCCTGCTGCGATGGAAACAAGTATCTTTTCCTCACCTTTTTCTGTGCATTCCTTAAGTGTTGGAGCAATGGTGTCCATCACGAGAGGCAATACCTGAGGCTTAACGGCAAGAAGTATGTATTTTGAAGCCTTAACAGCCTCTTTGTTGTCAGCTATTCCCTGTACTCCAAAATCCGACACGACCTGATTTAGTCTATCCTTGTCGGGTTCTGAAACAACTATATCTTCTCCCTTAATAGCTTCGTTTTTTGTGAGTGCGGTGAGCATTCCAAGTCCCATGTTTCCGCAACCGATAAATGTGATCAAACTCATAGTATCATCCTTTCAAAAATTCATTTCAAAATATCGTGATTTGTGGTATTATATAATGTACCGACCTTATGAGTATAAATAATAGTCGGTGATATGTCAAATGGAGGTTTTTATCATGGTTTCAAGGAAACTTTCCGAGGTGAAGGATTTTATGAATAAGCTTTTGATCTCGGACTCCTTTGATAAGATGCTTTTGGTTGAGGCAGAGCTTAAAACGGCCTGTGAGCTTAAGCTTTCGGGAAGGGTAAATAAGGCTTTTTTTGATGAAGACGATCCCGAAAGGAATGAAGATTTTTTGCCATGGTCAAGGCTAAAGGGTCTTATGCTTCAGGCGATAAAGGGTAATCGTACTCCCTTGTCCTTTAAGATAGTCTTTCTTCTTCCAAGGGACAATCTAAATGATATCATCATACGGAACAATCTTTTAGTATCTCCCGATGATGTTGCAGGTATGTATTTGAATATCCATTTTGAAAAGGGTGAGCTTTTCCTTACATCCGGTACATCCCTAAAGGTTTTTACACCTGATAGGACAGTGGAGCAGATGTGGGATGATGCTTTTTTGGCATTTTTGAAAAAGCATGGTATAGCTACGGAATAAAAAAGAGGTTTAGTACATTGGATCAGAGAAAAAGAGTCAATCTGATAAAGAAGATAGTGATGTATGGCATTTTGATCATGCTGACCGCTCCTATCATTTCAGCAGCTCTTTTGCTTATCAAGGTTGACAGACTCGAAAAAAAGCTTAGCGTGATCGCGGTTAAGAAGAATTTTGAGCAGATGACAAATGAATATATAGAAAAAAAGTCAGGCGTGGTAAAGGATGAAAACATTAAGCCTTCAGAGGATCCTTCGGGTGAACCGTCAGAGACGGTTACCGATGCACCCTCTACGGAGGCAGAGACCACCGATGCTTCTTCTGAGGCTACAAAAAAACAGAGGGTTTACCTGACCTTTGATGATGGTCCTTCCATAAATTGCGGAGAGATACTTGATATCCTTAAGGAAAAGAATGTAAAGGCTACATTTTTTTGCATTGGCAGGGAGCAGGAAAGATACAAGGAGTTTTATAAGCGTATCGTGGATGAAGGACACACTCTCGGCATGCATTCATATACCCATGAATACAAAAAGGTTTATGAATCCGAGGAGGCTTTTCGTGCGGACGTTTTAAAGCTTCAGGCTCTTCTAAAGGATATCACGGGTGTGGAGAGTAAGGTCTACAGATTTCCGGGAGGAAGCTCCACTACTACTACGAAAAACATCAAGACCTATATCGGTGTGCTTGATGAGCTTGGTATAAGCTACTACGATTGGAATGTATTTAATGGGGATGCGGTGGATGAGATCGTATCAGCCAAGAACTTAAAAAAGAATGTTATAGACGGGGTGAAAAAGAACAAGGATTGCATTGTCCTGATGCACGATATGCAGAACAGGCCCAATACGGTGAAGGCTCTTCCGAAGCTCATAGATGAGCTTCGTGAAATGGGGTGTGAGCTTTTACCTATTGATGATGCAACTCCGAAGATACAGCATGTAAAAAAATAGGAGGTAGGTATTATGTTAAAGGAATGGGTGAAGCCTGAAAAACCGACTGATGAAGAACTTAGCACTCGCCTTGAGACTGCGAGGCTTGAGCTTGCCAAGAGACAGATGGTGATCAAGGAAAAAAAGCTACCGGTTCTTGTTGTGCTTGACGGTTGGGGTGCCGCGGGCAAGGGCTCGGTATTGGGGCGTATGATAAAAAATCTCGATCCGAGATTTTTTAAGACGGAAACTATGTCTTCTCTTGATTCCGAAGGGCTAAGAAAGCCTTTCTTGTATAAGTATTTTTCAAAGATACCGGAAGCCGGAAAGCTTTCCTTTTTTGACGGTAGCTGGATGGATGATGTGACCAACGGTTATATGGAGGAAACAATTTCCAAGAAGGAATACGGAAAGCGTATCACCAGTATAAAAAGGTTTGAACGTCAGTTAAATGACAACGGCTATCTTGTTGTGAAGTTTTTCTTCCAGATAGAGAAGAAGGTTCAAAAAAAGAGACTTGAGGGACTGCTTTCAGATCCGAATACCGAATGGAGAGTGAATCCTTCCGATGTATGGCAGAATAAGCATTATGACAAATGCTTGAAGGTCTATGATGAATATCTTGAGGCGACCAATCAATTCGTAGCTCCCTGGTATTTCATCGATTCCTCCAACAAGAAATGGGCTGAGCTTCAGATGACGGAGCTACTCATAAAGAATATTGATACGGCTATTGCCAATTCGGGGAGAGAGGTTCCTATTTTACAGAATACCTTCCCTATGAAGAAGCTTCCAAAGCTTTCAGAGATACCTCTTGATAAGACCATCTCAGAAGATGATTACAAGAAGGAGCTTGACAGACTTCAAAAGAGACTCGGTGAGCTTCACAACGAGCTCTACAGAAGAAAGATACCTGTGATCATTGCCTATGAGGGCTGGGATGCGGCAGGCAAGGGCGGCAATATCAAGCGTGTTGCGGCAGCTCTTGATCCCAGAGGCTATGAGGTTCACCCCATAGCAAGTCCTGAGCCTCACGAAAAGGCAAGACACCACTTGTGGAGATTCTATACAAGACTTCCGAGAACCGGTCATATTGGCATATTTGATCGTACCTGGTATGGTCGTGTCATGGTGGAAAGACTTGAGGGCTTTTGCAGTGAGAACGACTGGCAGAGAGCCTATAACGAGATCAATGAGTTTGAAAAAGAGCTTGTGGATTGGGGCGCTGTAGTTATAAAGTTCTGGGTGCATATTGATAAGGATACTCAGCTTGCCCGCTTTACCGAGAGACAGAATACTCCGGAAAAGCAGTGGAAGATCACTGATGAGGATTGGAGAAATCGTGAAAAATGGGATCTTTACGAGGTGGCTGTGGATGAGATGATCGAAAAGACCAGCACCGAATTTGCTCCCTGGCACATCCTCGAATCAAATGACAAGCATTATGCCAGAATAAAAGCACTTAAGACTATCATAAAGGAAATAGAGAAGAGATTAAAGGAGAAGTAGAATGAGCAAGATCGCTATTGAAATAGGGGGAACAAGAATAAGAGCAGCTCTTATAAATGAGAGATTTGACGTATTGGAAAGGCACGAGATAAACAACAACCCCGCTCTAGAGCCTGAACAGATATTGGCATCGGTGATCATTATGATCAATAATTGGAAGAATGATTATTCAGGCATCACGGGTATGGGTATTGTGGCTCCGGGACCCCTTGATATCAAGAAGGGATTGATACTCTTTCCGCCTAACCTTCCCAAGTGGCACGGTTTCAAGGTGGCACAGTATATGGCAGATGAGATCGGACTTTCTACAGCCTTCAACAATGATGCCAATGCGGCAGGACTTTGCGAGGCACTTCTCGGACGAGGCCGTGACTATGATTCCGTAAGCTATATCACCATTTCAACCGGACTTGGTAGCGCCTTTATTTATAGGGGCGAGATCATCGAGGGAGCCAATTCGGCAGCAGGTGATATCTACAATATGTTCATCAATGAGGATCCATACAGTCACCAGGGAGCCAATTCCGGTGGTGCTGAGGGTCAGTGTAGTGGTGTGGGTATCGCGAGAATAGCAAGCGAGATATTTGCTCAGGATATAAGCCCCAAGGAGGTATTTGAAAGAGCACAGACCGATGACAATCTTGCAAAGCAGGTGCTTGATGTGGCAGCAACCAATACTGCCAAGGCCATAGCAAACATTTCCTGCGTGGTAGATCCTGATATATTTGTTCTTGGAGGCTCTGTGGTTCTTAACAATCCCTGGTATCTTGATCTCATCAGAGAAAAAACCAGAGATTTCGTAAGCTTTCCTGACAGACTGAAGCTTGAAAGGTCTATAACAGGTGATGATGCTGCACTTATCGGAGCTACTCTTTTAATTTAATTATTGATTGTTATTGAGACTTTATTGTGTTATAATTTTTCGCATAGTGACCGCAAAAATGCGGTACAATAAAATATAAAGGAGATAGAATAATGACTAAATTGGTATTGATCCGTCACGGCGAGAGCGAGTGGAACAAGCTTAATCTTTTTACAGGCTGGACTGATGTTGATCTTTCGGAAAAAGGACATCAGGAAGCAGAGAACGCAGGTAAGCTTTTAAAGGCAGAGGGTTATGATTTTGATGTATGCTATACCTCATACCTTAAGAGAGCTATCCACACATTGAATCACGTACTTGACGGTATGGACAGAGCATGGCTTCCTGTAGTTAAGAGCTGGAAGCTTAATGAGCGTCATTATGGTGCGCTTCAGGGTCTCAACAAGTCAGAGACTGCAGAAAAGTATGGCGAGGATCAGGTAAAGATCTGGAGAAGATCATTTGATGTTAAGCCCCCTGCACTTGAGCCCGATGATGAGAGAGCGCCTCAGAAGCAGGATATGTACAGGAATGACGATCCTTCAGTTCTTCCCCTTCATGAGAGTCTTGAGACCACTATCGAGAGAGTAGTTCCTTACTTCAATAATGTGATCCTTGAGGATATGAAGGCTGGTAAGCGTGTGATCATCGCTGCACACGGCAATTCACTTCGTGCGCTTGTAAAGTATTTTGACAATCTTTCATCAGAGGAGATCATTGATGTCAATATCCCTACAGGTACACCCCTTGTATATGAGTTCGATGAGAACTTCAAGGCTGTAAATCACTATTACCTCGGCGACCAGGAGGCTCTTAAGGCTAAGATGGACGCTGTTGCAAATCAGGGTAAGAAGCAGTAATACTATGTAATCAAAGTAAAGAAGCGCACATCGGTTTCGGTGTGCGCTTTTTCAAAAAAGGAGTTTAGTTATGATCCTGCTAAAGGGTGGAAGAGTAGTAGATCCCGTGACTAAAAGGGATGAGATATTGGATGTACTGATAGATGGAAAGACTATCAGAGAGATAGGCAATGATATAAGTATTGATGACGCAGAGGTGATCGATTGTACAGGGCTTTGCGTGGCTCCTGGACTTGTGGATGCCCATGTTCATTTTAGGGATCCCGGCTTTACCTACAAGGAGGATATTGAAACAGGTGCAAGGGCTGCCGCAAGAGGGGGAGTGACAACTGTTATCTGTATGGCAAATACCAAGCCTCCTGTAGACAATGTGGAAACACTAAAATACATTCAGGAAAAAGGCGAAAAGACCGGAATACATGTGATGCAGACAGCCACTGTGACCAAGGGTATCAAAGGAGTCGAGCTTACCGATATGGAGGAGCTTGAAAAAGAGGGTGCCTGCGGCTTTACTGATGACGGCATCCCCATTATGGATGAAAAGCTTTTAACAGAGGCTATGGAAAGGGCGAAGGCATTGGGACTTCCCATAAGCCTTCATGAAGAGGATCCTCTTTTTGTACATCAGGCAGGAGTTAACTGCGGCATCGTTTCTGAAAAGCTTGGTTATGGGGGCGCTGAGAGATATGCCGAGGATGTGATGGTAGCAAGGGATGTTGTCCTTGCCGAAAGAACGGGGGCCTCTGTATGTATCCAGCATATAAGTTCTGCAAACAGCGTTGACTATGTAAGACTAGCAAAGAGTCACGGTGCGGATGTTCACGCTGAGGCTACTCCGCATCATTTTACCCTTACGGAAGAAGCGGTGCTCGAGTACGGAACCCTTGCAAGAATGAATCCGCCCCTTAGAACTGAGGTAGACAGACAGTCCATCATCGAGGGCATAAAGGATGGCACCATAGATATGATAGTGACGGATCACGCCCCTCATAGTGATGAGGAAAAGTCAAAGCCTTTAGCTGAGGCCCCAAGTGGGATCACTGGACTTGAGACATCCCTTGCTCTTGGGATAAAGTCGCTTGTTAAGCCCGGTCATATCACTCTCATGAAGCTTATAGAGCTTATGAGCACAAACCCCGCAAGATTTTATCGTATGATGCCCGGAAGCATCGCAGAGGGAGAGGTTGCCGATATCGTGATCTTTGGCGAGGATGATGAATGGGTGGTAGATTCATTTGCCTCAAAGGCATCAAACAGTCCCTTTAAGGGCTGGACCTTGCCCGGTAAGGTTCATTGTACGATATGCGATGGTCAGATAGTATATAGAGGAGGAGAGTAGATATGCGAAGGATGATAAGAAGGATAGGCGCCGGAATGCTATCCCTTGCACTTGCGGTATCACTGGTGAGTGTAAGCGGAAAGGAAGTAAAGGCTGACGGGACGAAGGATTATAGGTATGTCATAACTACAAGCAGTAATCCTCCGGAGGTGGACAATGTTAATGATAATGGAGCCATAAAATCCGGGGGAGTAGTTTGCTATAAGGGAGATACGGTGACTATTGTTCCAGGGACACCTCATCAGCCTGAACGTTCGCATTCTGCCACTATAAGTGGCGTGGTTGAAAGCCATTATGCTTATGACCTTACTGAAGGTGTAGCTGATCCTTTTACGGGAACAGGAAGTTATGAGGTCACAGACAAGAGCTTTACATACAATAGAAAGAAGATATCTTTATCAGGTGAACCGGAGGCTGATGAGGAAATAATCTGTTCAGGCAAGAGTATGACGGTTACCGGTAATGAGCCGATCCTTGTTACATATGATAAATCGTTCACTGACACTGTGGAGCAGAAAGCTTGTGAGATATGTGGTAAGAATCTGTATAGACACTACAAGGTTCATGAAATTTTAAAAACCGAAAGCCTCGGTGGGACCAGATACAAAGTAATCTATGATGCTAATGGGGGATATCTTGGCTCGACTGCAGCAGTTAATGCTTCGATAGAGAGAACTGCACATAATATAAATCTTGCTGTACCTGCAAGGCTCGGATATGCATTTACTGGATACACCTTTAGTGTGAACAATGTAATGGAAAGTAAATATGAAGAGGGAAGTCTTCTATGTACAACAACTGTTAATCCGGTAACTTCTAATATATGGACAAATGCCAAAGAGGCAATAGCCGGAGTAACAGCTACAGCCCAGTGGACACCTACAAGTGTCAAGGTAACCTTTGATATGGACGGAGGAAGGTATAATGACTCTAAGAAACAGTATGTAGATAACATTTCTTTTAGTGATTTAGATAAAGATCTTAAAGATCTTGTAAATTCACCTTTGAAGGAAGGTTTTGAATTTGGGGGCTGGCTTCTAGGTGAGAAAAAGATAGAAAAGCTTACTGATATTCCTATGGGTAGTTGGCAAAAGAGTAATTCATACTATCTTAAGGCTAAGTGGGATAGAACCGAGATAAACACTGCAAGTGGAACAGGTACCTTTGATGATCCGTATATCATCAATTTAAGTGAGTATGGTGAATATACACTTCCCTGTACTGGTACGTCCAGCCAGTTTTTTGAAGTGAAGTATGAAAAAGAAGGTGGAGTTGAATATGGTACAAGCAAAGTTTCTGTGTACGATGGTTCAACTGCAAACTCGAGTGAGAGTTTGATTGGAGTGCGTGAATTTGATTCAGAGCATTCTGAAAAGATTAGGGCAGTAGGAGAAAATTCTTCCTTTGACCTGATATTAAGCTACTATCTTCCCAATAATTATATTGATAAGGAAACGGCTTATGATCTTAACGGTATCCAGGACGGAGAATTTGTTGATATTGACTGGAGAAAGAACAGAACCCATGAGATATGGTATCGATTCAGCATAGATGAACCCTCTACAGTTGTTTTCAAAGCAAGGCGCAATAATGACAGCTTCAGATTCTTAAGGGAGGATGGAGAAAGTGGCGTGCTTGTGAGTGCCATTGCAGAAAAGAACTTTTATGATGCGAGTACATTTAAGGGCTCGTCAGCTGATGATTCTTACGATTTTACTACCCTTGACGAGAATGTATTTATACCCACCAATAAGACAAGGGATGACTATGAGAACTATGAGCTTCGTGATGAGGAGGCTAAGCTTTCCTTCCTTGACGAGGGGACCTATTATATAGTGGTGAAGGATAATGATCAGAGAGTTGATAAGGGCTTTGATGCAATTACTATCCGCCCTTACATTCCTCTTACAGGAGTGAAGTTTGATGCGGGAAGCAAGTATCCCGATCCCAGGAATCTTCAGATAGATGCTAAGGATGAACTCTCATTTATCAACAACATAGTAGGACTTATTCCTGAGAATGCAGATGGACATATCGCATCTGTTTCCTATGACACTGCCTTTATAAAGCGGGACGAAAAGACTAAGGGAACGAAGCTTACCGGCTTTGACTTAACAGGTAAAGCAGGCGAGAATGAAGTGAAGCTTTATGACGAGAGAGGAGAGCTTGTTGATAGCTACAAGGTCAATCGCCTATCAGATGTGAGCGTGGCGGATGTAACACTTTCCGGTACAAGCTTTACATATACAGGAAAAGAGATAGAGCCGACGGTTACTGTTACTCTTGGTGGAAAAACTCTTGAGGCTTTAACAGACTATAGGATAGAGTATTCAAATAATGTAAATGAGGGAACTGCCGCAGTAAAGATCGTGGGTATCAATTCCTATGTGGGTGAGAAAAAACTGACCTTCACAATAGTAAAGGATCCGAGTCAAGCTGTTACAACTGATGTTCCGGTAACGGTAACTGATCCACCTGTTACTGAAGTTCCTAAGACGACTATTAAAAAGGGCGATAAGATCACAACCTCCAAGGCTACCTACAAGGTAACAAATGCAGATAAAAAAGAGGTTCAATATTTTGCTCCTGCTGACAAGAAGGTAAAGACTGTAAGCATACCTGCCACTGTTAAAGCACTTGACGGAACCTCATTCAAGGTTACATCTGTAAAAAAGAATGCATTAAAGAATAACACTAAGCTCAAGACCATAAAGATAGGCAATAATGTAAAGACTATTGGTGATTACGCTTTTTACGGCTGTAAGAATGTGACGAAGCTTACTCTTGGAAAGAATGTGGAAACTATCGGATGCTTTGCATTTGCCAACTGTATCAAGCTTTCGGCAGTAACTCTTCCCAAGGCACTAAAGACGATTAAAAAGAGTGCATTTAAGGGCTGTAAGGTATTGAAGACTATAACAGTCAATTCGCAAAATGTCTTTAACATACAGGCCAATGCCATAAAAAATATCGCTAAAAACTGTACTATCAAGGTGCCTAAAAATTATTATGCGAAGTATAAGAAGAAGTTCACCAAGGCTTGCGGCTTTAAAAATACTATGAAATTAAAAAATAAATAGATAGATCGATATTCTTGTGGTATAATGTAGGGGTGCATTCTTCCTTTTTCATCGGATCAATGCACCCTTATGGGGAAAATTTACATCGGAGGTATGATCTATGCAAAAAATATTCAGAAACACTCATTTTTCATTCTTGACATCAATGCTTATGCTAGTCACACCGGTACTTATCTGCTTGATCGTCAGTATCGCATTTTTCAGTATCAAATTGAACACAACCTATCACGAAGCTGAAGAAATGTATTATAACATTCTTTATAAGATCAATACTACATTGATCAATGCCGACAGGGATCTGTATCAGGCACAGCTTGCTGCTACCAACCATCATGATGCTTATGGCTTGGACGGCGCTGATGAATATCTGGAAAGAGAGAAGTCAGATTTTGAAGAGAATGCTACTCAGACCATAGACAGGGTGAATGAAGCCAATGAGATAGCAAAGAAGGAGACTGACCTTTACACAGAGCTAAAGAGTGGAGACGGCAAGACCTACGAGCAGCTCTATACAGAGTTTGTAGCCGCCTTTGATGCTTGGAAGGTTCAGTATAAGTTTGATGACTCTGAGATCGATTGGAGCAAATATGCTGATGATTTTGAAGGAACCAGAGAATATATCTCTGAGATGACAGATATCATAGAAGTATGGGCTGAAAAGGAAGACAAGCTCTTAAACTCAAGCATAAAGAGCAGTATTTTTGCAGCAGCCGGAATATTTACAGCAGCTATGGTTATTGTATTCATCCTTCTTTTAGCTACTGCAAAGGCTATGTCTGACGGTATCAGAAGAGTATCACGTTCTATCAACGGTATGGCAGAGGGTGATTTTGTTACAGAGATTGAGAGAAGGAGTCCTATCAAGGAATTCGCAGAGATCGCTGCTGCTTCTGATGATATGAGACTTAGTATGAAGGAAGCGCTCTTTGAGGTTTATAATTACGCTAAGGAAGTAAATGAGGGCGCTATCACAACAGAAAGAAGCGTATCCGACAGCCAGAAGATGTCTGCTGATATCAATCATGCAGTTGAGGACATTGCCAATGGTGCAACATCTATGGCAGAGGATGTTCAGAATACCAACGGACTTACATTAAATATCGGATCTTCCGTAGAATCTGTGCTTTCTTCTACAGAGGTAAATGCAGAGAATGGAAAGATCGTATTAACCACATCAGAGCGTGTTAAAAAACAGCTTGAGGATGTTAAAAGGTCAGGTGAGACAACCAATTCTATGGCTATGGAGGTTGCTGAATCCGTAGGACGTACAGCTACACTTGTTGACGAGATAAGCAGTGCGGCAGAGGCTATCATCGGTATTGCAAGTCAGACCAACCTTCTTGCACTTAACGCTTCTATTGAGGCGGCAAGAGCAGGCGAGGCAGGCAAGGGCTTTGCAGTCGTTGCTGACAATATCAAGAGTCTTGCAGAGGAATCTGACAGTACAGCGAAGAAGATCACAGAGATGCTTTCTGACATCGTATCCCTTTCAGACAGGAACAAGGAGCTTACAGAAAAGATCCAAAAGGCAACAGAGGTTGAATCCGTAGATCTTGAGAAGATGGTATCATCATTTGATGAGATGATGGAGCTTCTGAAGCAGACAGAGGAAGCCAATGCCAATATCTTAAAGCTTGTTGAATCCCTTGATGCAGACAAGAACTCAGTTCTTCAATCAGTTGATTCTCTTTCTGCTATATCTGAGCAGAATGCGGCGTCTACTGAGGAGACCTCGGCAGTACTTGATGAGCTTGCAAATCATATGAATATCATCGTTGATCAGGCAAATGCTCAAAAGAATGTAGCCGAGGGACTTCAGAACAGCGTTTCAAGGTTCAGGGTAGAATGATAAAAAATGATACATATTAGTGACAAAAAAACACTTTTATAGTATAATATCCCTGTGTGTAGCGTAAGGAGCAGGAGGGTCTTCGTATGTGAAAAACACAGTAATAATGTAGAAAAGAGGTAGGTTGCTTATGGAAGAAGAAAGAACACAGAAAGTCGGGATCATGGGAACTCTCAGCATGGCATTTAAGCTTGCCGGTCTTATCCTGATTCTGGTTATAGCAGCAGAGCTTGTTGCCATCGTGGTTACAAAGAATTCTTATTCAAATAAGATATCAGGACTTATCAGGGAGGATATGATCGCTATTGCAACAAGCTATGGCGCATCAGTGGAGACTGAGATTGATATTCAAGATGGACAGCCCAGTGCAGAGCTTTTGCAGGAGGCGGTAGGAGAGGCTTTGATCCCCAATGATTCCAAGGGTTACATTTATGTAGTATCTGAGGATGGAACCATGCTTTATCATCCTACAGCTGAGAAGATAGGTCAGCCTGTAGAGAATGCAGCTGTTAAGCAGTTGGTTTCTGATATGGCAGGCGGCAAGTATCCTGATGCGGATGTTATCGAGTATGAATTCAAGGGCGAGATGAAGTATGCAGGATATTATATCACCAATGCAAAGGATAAGGCTGCTATTCACAATATAGTAGTTGTATCAGCGAACCTCGGACAGATCACATCAGAGGTTGCTGCTATCCCCGGAGTGGTTATAGCTTGTATTTTTATCATTCCTATTGTGGCAGCTATATTGGCAATATTCTTTGTTAAGCTTTTACTTGCTCCTATTGAGCATCTTGGAGTTTCTCTTGGAAGAGTTGCCAACCTTGACTTCACAGAGGATCAGGCTCTTCAGAAGTACAGATATTGGTCAAATGAGACAGGTATTCTTGCCAGAGCGACACTTACTATGTGTTCCAATATAGATAACATTACACTTGATATCAAGCAGGCCGTTGATGAGATCACAGAAAGTTCTGAGCAGCTTGAGAGGTTTATCGGTGATATCACCAATGCATCTGTTGACAATTCGGCTACTACCGAGCAGCTTGCAGCAGGTATGCAGGAGACAGCCGCTACTACAGATACTATTACAGCCGATATGGACAATATGGTAAAGAAGTCCGATGCGGTACAGCAGCTTGCCAACGACGGTATCAATATGTCAAAGGATATCTACAAGCGTGCGGCAGATGGTATCGAGCAGGCGGAAAGTGCAAAGCAAAAAGCAGATCAGGTATTTACCGAGATCAAGAGAAATACAGAGAGAGCTTTGGAGGATGCCAAGGCTATCGACAAGATCAACGAGCTTACAAAAACCATCAAGGGTATTACCGATCAGACCAACCTTCTTTCTCTCAATGCATCTATCGAGGCTGCAAGAGCAGGTGAGATGGGTAAGGGCTTCGCAGTAGTTGCTGCCGAGATCGGAAAGCTTGCAACAGAGTCTGCTGCAACAGTAGAGCAGATCGACGGAATTATCGCAGATATCAAAGGCGCTGTGGATGGTATGAAGGATTGCCTGACTGAGATTCTTGCTTATACTGAGAAGTCTACTGAGGAGAACCTTAAGGCTATCGAGGAAGTCAGCAACTATTACAATGATGATGCTGCTACCTTCGAGGGCAATCTTACCCGTATGCGTGATGCTATGGATGAGCTCAACAACATCATTTCAAGCGTTGATGGCGCTATCGACGGCATCAATACTACGGTTGCAGAGTCCACCAATGGCATTAGTGATGTTGCAGGTAAGACTGATGATATCGTAGGCCAGACAAGGAATGTTCAGGAGCTCTTACATACTACTGTAGATCATGCAGAACAGCTTCGTGAATCTCTTTCAGCATTTAAGCTGTAAAGCAAAGCAATATACAATCAATGACAACTTAACCCCTCGGATCGTATGGTTCGAGGGGTTGTTTATAGAAGAGAGGTAAAGAGGAGGAAATATGGCAAGGAATAAGGTTGTAGGAGCTGTAAGTGTGATAGGAGCTAAGATTCAAAGGGCAATCGGATGGTTTGTGGCGATACTGTTTGGTGCTGTAGGTATTGATTTTTTACAGGATGATCCAGTGGATATGGCATGCGTGATCCTAAGCTTTGCTGTCATGACAGCCGGAATTATTGGTATAATTAGGGGAACCAAAAAGATCAAAAATGCAAAGATTGCTGAATTGGAAGAAGCTAAGGCTGAAGCTGAGGCTGCCTTTAGGGCTAAGAATCCGGAGCCTCCGAAGATTACCTATGTTGTTATAGATTGTCCTTCCTGCGGCGGAGATATTAAGGTGCCAAAGGGACAGGTATCTATATGTGAGTATTGCGGATCACAGGTTCAGGGATAGTGCCTCGGTTCTTAAATAACCAGACCGAATGCACTGGTTTATGTTTTATAAAGGAGTTTAGATATGTATTCATTTGATGTAGAAAAGACCACCAAGGAATGTGTGGAGTGGATAAGATCATTTTTTGAAGAAAATGGTAAGGGCTGTAATGCTGTGGTTGGTATATCCGGAGGCAAGGATTCCTCGGTTACAGCCGCACTTTTGGTTGAGGCTCTCGGCAAGGATCGTGTGATCGGAGTATTGATGCCCTGTGGAGTACAGTCGGATATAGATATGGCGAAGCTTTTGGTTTCCCATTTGGGAATAAAGAATTATGAGGTAAACATAGAGGCTTCTGTGAAGGGGTTGATCGGCGAGATTGAAAAGCTGTTTCCTGTATCTGATCAGACAAGGATCAATCTTTCACCCAGGATCAGGATGTCTACCCTATATGCGGTAGGACAGAGTCACAATGGCCGTGTGGCCAATACCTGTAATCTCTCTGAGGATTTCGTTGGATATTCAACCAGATACGGTGATGCAGCGGGAGATTTTTCGCCCCTGGCACATCTTACCGTGACAGAGGTAAAGGCTATCGGAAGATATCTTGGACTTCCCATAGAGCTTGTTGACAAGGCTCCCTCAGACGGACTCTGCGGAAAAACTGATGAGGACAATCTAGGCTTTACCTATGCCGAGCTTGACAGATATATCAGAGAGGGGATAGAGCCTGAGGCTTCAAAGAAGGAGAGAATTGATACTCTGCATAAGCGAAATCTTTTTAAGCTTCAGCTTATGCCTTGCTTTGAACCGGGGATAGAGGAATTGAAATAACAGCATGCCTGCAAATAAACATGAACACATAATCAAATATGTGGAGCCCGGCAGTATAGCCGAGGAGATGGAGATTGAGATCGGGGACGTGCTTCTTATGATCAATGAGAAGCCCATCCGTGATATTTTTGATTATCATTATTTTATGCAGGACGATTTTATCACGGTGGTGATAAGAAAACCCGACGGTGAGGAATGGGAGCTTGAGATTGAAAAGGAATACGACGAGGAGCTAGGTATCACCTTTGAGAACGGTCTTATGGACAATTACCGTTCCTGCTACAATAAATGTGTATTCTGTTTTATCGATCAGAATCCTCCGGGGATGAGAGAGACTATTTATTTCAAGGATGATGATTCGAGACTTTCGTTTTTACAGGGAAACTATATTACTCTTACCAATATGTCTGATGAGGATGTGGAGCGTATCATAGAATATAAGCTTGCCCCTATCAATATCTCGGTTCATACCACCAATCCGAAGCTTCGGTGTGAGATGCTTCACAACCGTTTCGCAGGCGAAGCCTTGAAAAAGATAGACAGGTTTTACGAGGCGGGAATTCCCATGAATGGGCAGATAGTTCTTTGCAAAGGCCTTAATGATGGAGCTGAGCTTGATAGGACACTTTCGGATCTTATAAAATATCTTCCCTATATGGAGAGCGTGTCCGTGGTACCGGTGGGTCTTTCCGATTATCGTGACGGCCTTTGCAAATTGGAGCCCTTTGAGCCAAAGGATGCTGCAGAGACCATTGATATCATTGAGAAATATCAAAGGATCGCCTTTGAAAAATATGGGACACATTTTATCCATGCCTCTGATGAATGGTATATCACGGCGGGTAGAGATTTTCCGAATGAAGATAATTATGACGGATATATCCAGCTTGAGAATGGCGTCGGAATGTGCAGGCTTTTTATGACAGAGGTAGAAGAGGGAATATCCCTTTATTCTGAGGACGAGGATATATTAAAGCGTATAGAAGTATTTAAAAAATCCAAGGAATCTCATGAAAGAGCAAGGGTTTCACTGATCACGGGAAGGATATCAGCTCCCTTGATCACAGCCATGACAAAAAAGGTTATGGAGCATTTCCCTTATGTAGATGTTCGGGTTTATCCCATAGTAAATCATTTTTTTGGTGAGAGGATCACTGTAACAGGACTGATCACCGGAGGGGATATCATTGATCAGCTAAAGGATATGGACCTTGGAGAAAAGCTTATCGTTCCTTCCGTAAGCCTTAAGGCTGATGAAGATATTTTTCTTGATGATGTCACCCTTGACGAGGTTGCAGAAAGTTTAAAGATCAAGGTTGACGTAAGCAGCGAGAGCGGAGTGGATTTTGTAAGATCCCTGGTATTTCCTGAAAAGAGTGAGAGAATACTTAGGGCAGCTATGCCCGATGAATTAAATCATGGATTATACGAACAGTAGGAGGAAGAATGATTATGACTGAGACAAGACCTTTTGTACCCTGGGAGCAGATGAACGCATTTATGATAGATGCCTTCAAGGGCTATGGTGTGCCTGAGGAGGATGCAAGGATATGTGCCGATGTGCTTTTGGAATCTGACAGGCGTGGTATCGAAAGTCACGGCTGCAATAGGTTTAAGCCTATTTATATTGATAGAATTGTTAAGGGTACACTTCTTCCCGTGACAGATATTGAGATCGTGAAGGAAACACCTACCACGGTTGTGATGGATGCTCACGATGGTATGGGTATGGTTGCAAGTCACAAAATGATGACTATGCTTATAGAAAAGGCGAAGAAATACGGTATGGCCGGTGGTGCTATCAGGAATTCAACACATTATGGTATCGCAGGCTATTGGACATCTATGGCAAGCAAGGAGGGCATGGTTGGTATCTCAGGTACCAATGCGAGACCTTCTATTGCTCCAACCTTTGGAGTTGAGAATATGCTTGGAACCAATCCCCTTACATTCTCTCTTCCTACTGATGAGGAATTTCCCTTCTGCCTTGACTGTGCCACATCTATCGTACAGCGCGGAAAGATTGAATATTATGCGAGAGAGGGTAAGCCTACACCGAAGGGTATGGTAGTTTCTGAAAATGGAGAACCTATGACTGACAGTGAGGAGATACTTAAAGCCTTGGTTGACGGAACCGCTGCTCTTGCCCCTCTTGGAGGAATAGGTGATGAGCTTTGCGGCTACAAGGGCTATGGCTATGCTACTGTGGTGGAGATTCTTTCAGCGGCTCTTTCCGGAGGGCAGTTTATGAAGGCGTTGACCGGTGTGAACAGTGAAGGAAAGCCCTCTATGTATCATCTGGGACATTTCTTCTTTGTGGTGGATCCCGATGCGTTTATGGGTAGAGAGGAATTCAAAAAGATCGCCGGTGATATCTGTAGGGCATTAAGAGCATCCAAGAAGGCTCCGGGAGAGAGTAGGATCTATACCGCAGGTGAGAAGGAATATGAGACCTGGCTCTTTAGAAAGGACAAGGGTGTGCCGGTAGGCGAGGCTGTTCAAAAGGATATCATCACTGTAAGGGATGCCTTGGGTCTTCAATATAGGTTTGATTTTGAGTAAAAGTATGATATAATTATAAATCCGTGATTTTTTGAAAGAAATAGGTGAAGCTATGAGTAAACCGATAGTAGCCATTGTTGGTAGACCCAATGTTGGAAAGTCGACTCTTTTCAATGTTCTTGCGGGAGAGAGGATATCCATAGTTAAGGATACTCCCGGTGTGACCCGTGACAGGATCTATGCCGATGTGGAATGGCTCAATTATAAGTTCACAATGATTGATACAGGGGGTATTGAGCCTGACAGTCAGGATATCATCTTAAAGAGCATGAGAGAGCAGGCGCAGATTGCCATAGATACTGCCGATGTCATCCTCTTTTTGGTGGATGTAAGACAGGGCCTTGTGGATCAGGACAATCGTGTGGCGGATATCTTAAGGCGCTCGAAAAAGCCTGTTATTCTGGTTGTAAATAAAGCTGACAGCTTTGAAAAGTATATGCCGGATGTTTACGAGTTTTACAATCTCGGCCTTGGGGAACCATTTCCCATATCAGCGGCATCAAGACTTGGACTCGGAGATCTTCTTGACGAGATCATCAAGCATTTTCCTGAACAGAGCGAAGAGGAAGAGGATGATGACAGGCCTAAGATAGCCATCATAGGTAAGCCTAATGCAGGTAAGTCTTCCATCATCAACCATCTGACAGGCGAAGACAGAGTGATAGTTTCCGATATAGCGGGAACCACCAGAGATGCTATAGACACAGTGGTTAAGCGAAACGGAAAGGAATATGTCTTCATTGATACTGCGGGTATCAGAAGAAAGAGTCGTGTGAAGGAGGATATCGAGCGCTACAGCGTGATCCGCGCGGTGTCAGCTGTTGAGAGAGCTGATGTGTGTATCATGGTGATAGATGCCACAGAGGGTATCACCGATCAGGATACGAAGATAGCCGGTATTGCCCACGAATCAGGTAAGGGTGTCATCGTTGCCGTCAATAAATGGGATCTTATAGAGAAAGACAATAAAACCATATATAAGTTTCAGGAGGATATCAGGGAAATGCTCTCCTATATGCCCTATGCGGAGCTTATATTTATTTCCGCTATGACGGGACAGAGAGTTTTTAAGCTCTTCGATCTTATCGATATGGTCATAGAGAATCATTCCATGAGGATCGCCACCGGTGTGCTTAATGAGATCATGGCCGAAGCAGTTGCCCTTAAACAGCCTCCTTCAGACAAGGGTAAGAGGCTTAAGCTTTTCTATATCACACAGGTGTCGGTAAAGCCCCCTACCTTTGTAATATTTGTAAATGACAAGGAGCTTATGCATTTCTCATATACAAGATATATCGAAAACCAGATCAGGGAGACCTTTGGCTTTAAAGGAACACCCCTTAAATTCATCATCAGAGAGAGGAAGGAAAACTGATGTTAATCTTATGCAGAATACTTTGTATTGCAGCCGGATACGGCTTCGGACTTTTTCAGACAGCATTTATATACGGTAAAATGCACGGCATAGATATCAGGGATTATGGTAGCGGCAATTCGGGAACAACCAATGCTTTAAGGACTCTCGGCAAAAAGGCCGGAGGGCTGGTTTTGCTTGGTGATTTTATGAAATGCTTCATTGCCTGTATGCTGGTAAGACTTATATTCCATTATGTCAAGCCTGATATGACATTGGTATTTGTTCTTTATACAGCCCTTGGTGTGGGTCTTGGTCATATCTTCCCTTTTTATATGGATTTTAAGGGTGGAAAGGGTATCGCTGTGGCAGCAGGTATTGTAGTATCCATGTTAAATCCCTGGATATTCCTTATATGTGCTTTCGTATTCTTTTCAATCCTTTATGCTACAAGGTATGTATCCTTAAGCTCTATCCTTATGCTTTTCTCCTTCTATTTTAGCTTTTATTATTTCCTTAGAGCGGGAAAGCTTGATGTGGCGGATCTTAACTACAATTATTTTGAGTGCCTTTTACTTTTAGCTGTTTATGTGGCTCTTGCCATATTTATGCACAGAGAGAATATCAAAAGACTGATGAACCATGAGGAGAGAGTCTTTACCCTAAAGAGCGAGAAAAAGCTTCAGGAGGAAGAGGAAAAGTTTAAGGAAAAATACAAGGGAACTGTTGTCGAGGATGATATGCCTGCCTTTGATGAGACAGAAAACAAGTAGGATTTTGGAGGTTATTAACCATGAAGAATATTGCTTTGCTTGGTGCGGGAAGCTGGGGAACAGCATTATCAAGGCTTCTTGCAAAAAATGGACATAGTGTAAGAGTTTGGTCAATAGATAAGAATGAGGTAGCTATGCTAACCGAATTTCATGAGCAGAAGGACAAACTTCCGGGAGTGATCCTTCCTGACAATGTAAGCTTTTCTACTGATATGGAGGCTACTGTAAAGAATTGTGAGATCATTGTGATGGCTGTTCCTTCCATATTTGTCCGTTCTACCTCAAAGAGTCTTTCAGCATTTTATAAAGAGGGACAGATCATAGTTGATGTGGCAAAGGGTATAGAAGAGGCCACACTTAAGACCATGACTGAGGTTATAGCCGATGAGATACCCTCTGCAACCACCGCTATTCTTTCGGGACCCTCTCACGCAGAGGAGGTAGGTAAGGATATACCTACAACTGTTGTGTGTGGAGCAAAGACAGAAGAGATCGCAAGGCTTATTCAGGATACATTTATGAATGAATGGTTTAGAGTATATACAAGCTCTGATATCATAGGCATAGAGCTTGGAGGCTCTGTAAAGAATGTTATAGCGTTGGCTGCCGGAACAGTTGACGGTCTCGGCTATGGTGACAATACGAAGGCTGCTCTTATGACAAGAGGTATAGCCGAGCTTTCAAGACTTGCTATCGCAATGGGGGGGAAGATAGAGACAATAGCCGGACTTGCAGGAATAGGTGATCTTATCGTGACCTGTACCAGTAAGCATAGCCGAAACCGCAATGCAGGCTTTCTGATGGGTCAGGGCAAGACCTACAAGGAGGCTATGGATGAGGTTAAGATGGTAGTCGAGGGCGTGTATTCAGCAAAGGCAGCTTTAGGACTTGCTAAAAAATACAATGTGAGTATGCCCATAGTTGAAAGCATCAATCAGGTTCTCTTTGAGGAAAAGAGTGCAAAGGATGCCTGTGTTGAGCTCTTTAAAAGAGATAAGACCTCTGAGGCGGCCTCCGTCGATTGGCAATAAGATTTTAGAAAGAGTAAATCAATGTCTGCAATAGATGTAAAGCTTACGGCATTTGAGGGTCCCCTTGACCTTTTGCTGTATCTGATCGAGAAGAATAAAGTAAATATCTATGATATACCTATAGTGACCATTACCGAGCAGTATCTTGAATATGTGAATAAGATGCAGGAAAACAACCTTGATGTAATGAGCGAATTTTTGGTGATGGCCGCAACCCTTATAAGGATCAAGGCCAAGATGCTCCTTCCAAAGCCTGAGAATCCGGAAGAGGAGGAAGAGGATCCGAGAGAAGAGCTTGTAAGAAGACTTCTTGAATATAAGATGTATAAATACGCTGCCTTTGAGCTAAAGGACAGGCAGGTAGATGCCGGAAGAGCATTCTATAAAAAGCCTACCGTACCCAAGGAGGTAAAGCAGGTTAAGCAGGAGGTGGATCTTGATGAGCTTGTGAATGGTATGACACTCAAGGCTCTTCAGGATATCTTCAAATCCGTAATGAAAAAGCAGGAGGAGAAGATCGATCCTATCCGGAGCAAATTCAAGACCATTGAGCGTGAAGAGATAAGCATTGAGGACAAGATGGAGGAGATAAAAAACACATTAAGGGGACTTAAGGGTATCAACTTCAGAACTCTTTTGGAGGTGCAGCCTGACAGGCTTAATATCATCGTCACATTTATGTCAGTGCTTGAGCTTATGAAGGTTGGAGCTATCGTAATAAAGCAGGACGAGCTCTTTGGTGATATAGTGATAGATTCTTTGGAGGAATAAGATGGAACTGGAAAAAAGAAAGGCGGCTATTGAGGCGGTGCTTTTTACCATGGGTGATAAGGTAAGGGTAGCTGATCTTAGTGCCTGTCTTGAGGAAAGTGAGGAGGCTACCTTAGAGGCCATCAACTCACTTATAGAGGATTACAATGACGACAAGAGAGGTATCAGACTGGTAAAGCTTGAGGATGCTTATCAGCTCTGTACCAAGAATGAATATTATGAGGTGCTTGCAAAGCTTGTGAATCAGCCCAAGAAATATGTGCTTACGGATGTGCTTTTGGAGACGCTTTCCATCATAGCCTACAAGCAGCCTATCACAAGAGTAGAGATAGAAAATATCCGTGGAGTATCCTGCGTTCACGCGGTGAACAGGCTCGTTGAATATGGACTTGTCGAAGAGGTAGGAAGACTTGATGCTATCGGTCATCCAATACTTTTCGGTACAACGGATGCATTTCTTAGAAGCTTTGGTGTTGAGTCAAAGGATGATCTTCCTATCATTACTGCGGACAAGATCGCAGCCTTTGAGGCAGAGGCGATCAAGGAAGCTGAGGAAGAACTTTCAGAGGGAGGAGAGAAGTTCGAATCCTATGATGATGATGTGATAGCGGCAGGGGAAGCCTATATCAATGAAAATGAGGATGAAGATGGGAAATAGTAATTGTTTGGTGGGGAGAAAATGAGGTAAACGATGATAAAATTAGATCATATCACTAAAACCTACAGTAACGAAGTAAGAGCGGTAAATGATTTTTCCATGGAGGTGGGAGACGGAGAGATAGTGGGCTTTATAGGTCCCAACGGAGCAGGAAAGACAACCTCCATAAAGATGATGACAGGTATATTAAAGCCTGATTCGGGAAAGGTGCTTATCAATGATTTTGATATGCAGGATAATCCTTTGGAGGCAAAAAAGATCATCGGCTATATTTCCGACAGTCCCGATATGTTCCTTCGTCTTACGGGTATAGAATTCATCAATTTTATGGCGGATATCTATGATGTACCCGAAGAGGGAAGAAGAGAAAAGATAGAAGGTCTGGCATCCCGTTTTGATCTGATGGATGCTCTTGATAAGCAGATGCAGGGATATTCTCACGGTATGAGACAGAAGATGATGGTTATCGCCTGTCTTGTTCATGAGCCCTTGGTGTGGATACTTGATGAGCCTCTTACCGGTCTTGATCCCAAGTCTGCATTTGTGCTTAAGAATATGATGAGAGAGCATGCGGATAAAGGCAATTCAGTCCTTTTTTCAACCCATGTGCTTGAGGTAGCTGAAAAGCTCTGTGACAGGATAGTGGTCATCAATCACGGAGAGGCTCTCTTTACAGGAACACTTGAAGAGCTTACAGGAAGGTACCCCGGTATGGATCTTGAGAAGATATTCCTTGAGATGACAGGGGCAGAGCTGGAATCTGAAATGTCAGTGAATTGAGGTGCCTATGAAGACATATCTTACTCTCATAAACGTATTTACAAAGGCAGTGAGCATGAGCGAGGCTCAGGATAAACGAAGGAAGGTTATGATCGTTGTCCTAAGTCTTTTTGCTATTTTCGGGATTTTTCTGCCGGTTGTCATTTTTTCCGGTGTGATAGTAAAGTTGATGACAGAGACCTTGATGGCAGTAGGTAGCGAATCTCTTGGTATCGAGATCATGATGTATATCATATTGATGTTTACCATTGTGTTCGGAATAAATGTAATATTCAACGAGCTTTATTTTTCCCATGATATAGGCTATCTTTTGCCACTTCCCATAAAGCCCATGACTTTAGCGGCCTCAAAGTTTACATCCGTATTCTTTGCTGAGAATATCATGGAATTTGCTCTTGTGGCTGCCTGCGTGGTGGGCTATGGAATCGCCTCAAGGATGCCGATCCTTTCATGGATCATGGCTTTTGTCGGTGCCTTTACACTGCCTATCGTTCCTCTTGTTTATTGTGGAGTATTGGCACTATTGCTTATGTATTTTACAAGGCTTGTGAAGAACTTTGAATCTATACATAGGATCACTTTAGCCTTTACCTTTATCATGCTTTTACTTGTGATAGGCTCCATCAGCACCCTGCAGGATCTTGATCTTGAGCATTATGTAAAGGCCTTGGCTACCGGCAATCAGACCTTCTTTAAGGCGATGAGGATAGCATTTCCAACCATACCTCTATTTATTGAGAGCTTTCACTCTACAAGTATATTGGCGTTTGTAGAATATATTGCAGTATCGGCGGCATATATGGGAGTATTCCTATTCCTTGCGGATAAGCTGTATCTTGACAGTGTTATAGCATTTTCTTCATCTCAGACAAAGGAGAAGAAGGTAAGTGTTGATAAGGTCATGAAGAAGGTATATAAGTCTTCTGTTTTTATGGCTCTTTTTAAAAAGGAATTAAGGCTGCTTATGAGGAGTCCGGCTTATTTTGTGAACTGTATCTCTATCAATTTTATGTGGCCTTTGCTTGTGTATGCAGGCTTTAAGATACAGCATTACGATCTGTCGGTGACCAATATAAGAAATCTGGCAGCGGAGAATGATATACATTTTAATCTCTTTTTGCTTTTGTCAATAATAGGAGTGTCGCTTTTGATGACGGCTGTTTCTTCCTTTTCCTCAAATGCTATTTCAAGAGAGGGCTCATGCTTTCAGTTTATGAAATACATTCCTGTTCCGTATTTTGTTCAGTGGCATGTGAAGGCAGCAATTTCTATCGTATTTGGTATAGCGGGAGTGTGGCTTTATTACATCATTTTCTTTATTGTTGCGGGAGTATCACTTCCGAGGGCTCTGATACTTTTGGTGGTTTCACTTCTTTGTATCAGCCTGGTATCCTATATGGGAATACTCATCGATTCCAATCAACCAAAGCTTATCTGGGATGATGAGATGAGTGTACTTAGAGAAAACTACAATACATTTTTCACTATGGCATTATCCATCATGATGACAGCAGTGTTCTCCGGCGGAGGATTTTTGCTTTTTGTAAAAACCAAGATAAGCATAAGCGTACTACTTACTATCGCGCTGATACTTTTGGGCTTGGCGAACATCATCGTGATGCTCATCACCAAAAAGACAGGTGTGAGAAACATTGCCGAGCAGGAAGAGACGTAACTGTTCAGCAGCTTCGCTGCTGCCAGTTACGAGCATCTCGCTCATTTAGAGACTTTGCTTCGCAAAGTGGAGCGAGATGCCTTCCTGCGTCACATCTTAACACGCTCTGAACAGCAAGTGTTCAGAGCTGTAGTGAA
>JAFYAS010000034.1 GCA_017540605.1 Lachnospiraceae bacterium
AGATTATATAGAAAGGATGGAGCAATCATGAAAACATTAAACGATATGCTTTCAGATCAGCTGAAAGATAATGAATTTCAAAGAGAATATGAAGCAATACAGCCAGAGCTCGATGTGATCAGAGCTATTGTTGATGCCCGCACATCCCATAATCTTACTCAGAAGGAGCTGGCAGAGCGTACAGGAATCAATCAGGCTGATATTAGTAAATTTAGAAAACGGTACACGAAATCCCTCTGTTAATTTACTTAAGCGTTTAGCTGATGGTATGGGTATGGCTCTTAGGATAGAGTTTGTACCGAAGTAGCAGATATAAAGCTTTCCCGATGATGTTAAAATGAGCTAAATTGATGCTTAAGGAAGTGGCAATATGATATTAAGACCTCACTGGTAGAAATACTGGTGAGGTTAATATATTTAAGGGGGCGGAAGAGATGGATTTCTTTGGAGTGGATTTTGAAAATCAGCAATCTACAGACACGTGTATATGTCAAACGAAAAATCGGTCAAGTGCTCATTGATAACATTGGTACCGTGTACCATTAAGTTAAAGAAAGATATAGCATATAACACAAAGCCCTTGAGTTATCGAAAACTCAAGGGCTTTATGTTATCGTCGATCACAGATGTTTCCCTGCTGTTTTGGATATAGTGTAGCACATTTTGAATAGATTAACTACCGTCTTTTTTTGACCTGAAAAAACTGTGAACTCATTTTCTTAGTTGACGGTTAGGAATATTATCGTTAAAATGTATTTTGAAATAACAGATTAGGAAGAAAGCATATGGAAAAAAGAGATAAAGAGCAAATAAGGATCAATGGGAAATTAGTTTCTATCATAACCACCATTCTATGTTTTATAGTCATCGGTTTTCTGTATATCACGATACTAAAGCAGGATCTTGCATCTGAGAGAGATAAATATGGTTTTATCGCCAAAAATGAATCAGAACATATTATTACAACAATAGATTCTGTATTGGCAAGAACAGGAACTCTTAAAGCATTGATCATGGATCATAATGGGGATACTTCTTTCTTTGACAACATCGCTCCTACCATATATGAAGATGTTACCAAGGATACAGGAGTTACCTTAAAGAACTTTGCGATAGCACCAGATTGCGTAGTCTCTAATGTCTATCCTTTAGAGGGTAATGAGGCATTGTTGGGATTTGATTTCCTTGATGAAAGCCGTCCCGGTAACAGCGAAGCCATAGAGGCATATGAACGTAAGACCACAAATCTGACCAATCCGTTTCCGCTTGTCCAAGGCGGATATGGAATGGGCTGCAGATCAGCTGTTCTTCTAAATGATGCCAATGGTAATCCAAAGTGCTGGGGTCTTGTAACAGTCACTATTGATTATGAAAATCTAATTGAAGTACTGGGGCTTGACAATCTGATAGGTATGGGCGTGGAATACACATTATCTTATATTGATTCAGAAGGTGTAAGTCATGTCATGAGAGAATCCGGAGATATCGATCCCCATAGCGTAAAGACCCGTTTTAATGTACGTAATCTCACCTGGGAGCTTTGTGTGTCCCCTGCGGATGGATGGGTTTCTGTTTGGAAGATAGTATTATCAGTGATCGTGATCGTGATCATTTCATCATTGATCGGTTTTCATACAAGACTATTATTCAGATTCCGTGATGCCAACGGTGTTTTATTAAATCTATCTATCAGAGATACCCTGACCGGTGCCTACAACAGAAGAGCATACGAGAATAAGATCTCAGAGATTTCAAGCAATCCAAAGGAAACTGATCTTATATACTTAACAGCAGACCTTAATGGGTTGAAATATGCCAATGATACTTATGGTCACTCGGCAGGAGATGAGCTTATCATCGGAGCGAACAAATGCCTTCAGAAGGTATTCAAGGAATATGGAAATATATACCGTGTGGGTGGCGACGAATTTGCCATTCTTATACATTTGAAAGATGATAACATCGATGAACTCTTAGGCGAGCTTACTTCGCTGACCAAGGAATGGAAGGGCAAATTATCAAAAGATCTATCTTTCTGTGTTGGTTACGCCTCATTTAAAGAACATCCGGATGCGACCATAGATGATCTCATCAAGATAGCAGACGAAAGGATGTATGAAGCGAAGGATCAGTATTATCAGTCAACAGGTTTAGACAGGCGAAGAGGTTGATGGAGCGTGATAGGACATTACACAGTAGGTGATATCATGACAATTAGTGAGAGAATATTTGAGAGAATATTTGAGAGATTAAAACAGATTTCTATGACACAGAAAGAGTTTGCTTTAAAATCAGGTATTAAAGAAAGCGAATAAGGATGAAAGGAATGCTTAAGATGAAGAAGACGATAAAGAATTTGTTGACTGTTATTATGGTCGGGCTACTTTTGTTTGGAGGGATGATCATTCCTTCGGGTAATGGATGTGATGTATTCACCATATCAGTGGCCCAAGCTGCTAACAAGAAAAAGAAACTTAAGAAGTCTGATTATTCAAGGCTTATCGAGGGTGGACTTACAAAGAAACAGGTGACTGAGCTTTTATCCTATATTGCTCCGAACGAGGGTACGCTAAAGGGAAAGGCGCTTGATGATAAAGGGAAAGATTCCTTTATGTTCATTATTGTGGGATACAATATAAAGCATACAACCGATGAGGAGCGCCTGAAGGTTCATTCAAACTGGTACGATTTTAAGATAAAGGATATCAATAAGTATCTTTCAGCATTTTCAAGCTTTAGGTACAAGCCCAACACGGTATATCAAGAGGGTGATCTGGATACGGATTCCTCAGGTGCATATACTGATGACGAGGAGCTTCACATTTATGAAGGTGGGATCGGTTGGATGAAATATGCTAAGATCACATCTGCTTATTATGACAGCAAAGAAATAGTGATCAACTTTGACAACTATTGTGCCGAGGACAAGGAAACTAAGCATCAGGCTTGCTTCAAAAAACAGAAAAATGGCAAGTACAAATTGGAATCCGTGAAGATAGTATCTCAATACCTCAACATGAAGTCGGGTGAGTATCCTCACTATGCCACTCTTCGTGGAAAGATCTACACAAAAAAGGGTACCAATACTCATGGAGAAAAGACTACATTGTATTTTCTGAAACTTTCTGTGCCTCTTCGTGCAAATACTGTATTGAAGGGTGAGGTTACCATAAAGAATGTCTATATCGGTGAAAAACAGTTTGCAAAGGATTTTGTAAAGAAAAATGTGGGAAAGACTATAAAGATCTATGGCCCTCTTTTTGAAGGCTCCAACGGATATACTCTTGCTATCACTGCAGAGGAACAGATAAAATGAAAATAAAAAGGACCTTCATGTGATCATCCATGAAGGTCTTTTTAGGCATCGATATTTGTTTAATCGCGCTTGAATAGGTCGCGTGTATATACCTTATCCTTTACATCATCAAGGCACGAATCATACCTATTGGCAATGATCGCCTTAGATATGCTCTTGAACTTTTCAAGATCATTGATCACTTCTGAGCCAAAGAAGGTTTCACCATTTTTTAATGTGGGTTCATAAATGACAACCTTGACTCCTTTAGCTTTGATTCTTTTCATGATTCCTTGAATAGATGATTGGCGGAAGTTATCGGAGTTGGATTTCATGGTAAGGCGATATACACCGACTATAACCTCTTTTTCTTTTGCGGCGTCCCACTCGCTACTACCTACATAAGCACCGGCAAGCTCAAGAACTCTATCTGCAATAAAATCTTTTCTTGTTCTGTTACTTTCAACGATCGCGCTCATCATATTTTGTGGCACATCGTTGTAGTTTGCAAGTAGCTGCTTTGTATCCTTTGGCAAGCAATATCCACCATAACCAAAGCTTGGATTGTTATAATGTGTGCCGATTCGTGGATCAAGGCAGGCGCCCTTAATAATATCCTCTGTATTTAATCCTTTCATTTCTGCATAGGTATCCAATTCATTGAAATATGATACACGAAGAGCAAGGTATGTGTTGGCAAACAGCTTTACAGCCTCGGCTTCAGTGAATCCCATAAAGAGTGTTGGGATGTCTTCCTTTAATGCGCCTTCTTGTAAGAGGGCTGCAAAATCATGTGATGCCTTTTTGATTCTTTCATCATTGTTATCTGTTGATACGATGATTCTGCTGGGATACAGATTGTCGTATAATGCCTTTGATTCCCTTAAAAACTCTGGACTGAAAATGATATTGCTTGTGTTGTATTTCTTCCTTACGGATTCTGTATAGCCAACAGGAATTGTGGATTTGATGACCATGATCGCATTAGGGTTTACTTTTAAGACCAGTTCAATTACTGCCTCTACCGCTGAAGTATCGAAGTAGTTCTTCGTAGTATCGTAATTTGTGGGAGCTGCTATTACAACATAATCCGCATCCTTGTATGCGGATTCACCGTCAAGAGTTGCGGTAAGCTCCAGGTCTTTTTGGGATAGATACATTTCAATATAATCATCCTGAATAGGAGATTTGCGATTATTGATCATCTCCACCTTTTCCGGAATGATATCTACTGCTGTTACATGATTGTGCTGCGCAAGAAGTGTAGCGATGGAAAGACCGACATAGCCGGTTCCTGCAACTGCTATATTAAGGGGAGAGGGAGCTTTAAGCTTTATATTGCTTGTGTTGATGAATACATCTTCAATATCAAAGCCAAGTACTTCTCCTAAGGCTTCTAATTGGGGGATTAATGGATAATAGTCTTCCTGCTCAAGTCGAGATAGTAGGGAGCGGTTAATTCCTGTTTTATCGGATAATTGCTGTTGTGTAAGACCAAGAGCTTTTCTCTTGCTTATAACAGTATCTGCTAAAAGAGCCTTTGATAATTTTTTCATGGTTGGATTTCCTTTCATCAGTTTCATGTATGATTACAATATGCGCGTGTCGCTTAAAACAACGCGCGAATGGTTTGAAAGTAATATGTAAAATCCTTTGTACTATACCATCTTGATGGAAATTATGCAATAGAAAAGTTGTTTCTATTCATATAAATGTTGTTTGGTTTAAGATATGTGACGCTTAAAATAACATTCGCAAAAAGATAGGCATAAGTATGAGAAATCTTTAATGATACATGGTGTGTAGCATATCGGTAAAAAAACTTTTGCACCCAAGCACACAAAAAAGGACTTTCATGGAATCGTCCATGAAAGTCCCATTTTAAACTATTCTGCTGATCAATAATTAGTTCTTTGCGAACTCGCAATCCTTACCGGCATCATCCTGATCATCCTGCCACTTCATAGTACCGTCAGAGAAGATAAGCTTACCTGTACCTGTGTTGTAATTCTCAACCGTAGTACCTGTTGTATCGTTCTCATCTGCATAAGTGGTAGTTGTCTTTAAGCAGTTTGAATACTCAAGCTCTGCATTGTCATTGAACTGACCGCTGAATGTCCAAGAAATATTCTCATTTGCGCCGTTAGCCCAATCAACTGTTACTAAGAGAAGATCTGAAGAATCATCCTTCTTGATAGTGATGCTTCCTCTACCTGCGGTTGTCTCAACATAAGTACCCTCATAGGTGAGCTTGTCCTCAGCTGCAGTAGTATCCTCTGCCTCGCTTGCATCCTCGGAAGCCTCAGCCTGAGTTTCCTCCTCAGATGCCTCAGAAGCCTCAGCCTGAGTTTCCTCCTCAGATGCCTCAGAAGCATCCTCAGATGCCTCAGCTGCTGTAGTAGCTTCTGCCTCAGAAGTAGCCTCTGCGCTTGCGCCCTCGGTTGCTCCTGTTGTGTTCTCGTTACCGCATGCTGCTAAAGAAGCTGCGATCATAAGTGCTGCACATACTGTTACGATTTTCTTTCTCATTGTTTTTTCTCCTTGTCATACCTCTAAAAATATTACATCGCCCTTCCTTGGCGATACACCAAAAGCTATTATACACGCTAAAAAATAATTGACAATCAATAAAATGCACAAAAAATAATACTCTTTTGCGCATAGTTTGGTGATTTCGAAAATAAAAATCTTCCTTTCAAGATACAATCGTGATACATTTGTAGGGTATGATACATCTGTAACATGTCAAAATGCGTTTTGAAAATAAATTCAGTATTTATCAAATGGGAGGATTATTATGATCAAAAAAAGATTGCTTGTGTTTTTAGGCGTGGCAGCCATGCTTACAGGCTGTGGACCCAAAAGCGTAGACTACGTGACAAGTGATGAAACCGTTTCTGTCAATTCAGAAGAAACAGCAAAGGATAAAGAAGATACGGTTGAAGATAATGACAAAGAAGCTTCATCGGATGAGACTTTAGTCCCGGATGACGGCTCTGCGCCAAAAAGAGTGGAGGAAACCATTGAAAATGGTGGACATTCAATAAAGATCAATGCCGATGTAAAGGGTGGGGAAAGCTATGGGAAGATGCCCATCGTTTCTCTTTCGCCCATAAGCTTTTCCGAGGAGGATATGAAACGATATGCTGAAACTCTTTTCGATAACGGTGAATACAAGATAGTATTTCCTATGGGCTCTGACAAGGAATCTATAATGAATCGAAAAAAGGAGCTTATGGCTGAGTTAGAAAAAGCCGGCTTAAGCTATGAGGAAGCGACAAAGAATGAAGACTATGGTTATATTGCCGTAGAGCTTGAAGGGATCAATTATCAGTTGGAGGACTTTAGGGAGCCTGCTGTATCAACTCCCAAGTTCGAGGATGAGGGTATTAAATGGTATGATTATTCCTCTGCTGATTATGAAAGTAAGCTTTGCCATATGGAAGGTTTGTATGGAGGAGATCCTGCATTTTTGTATTTCAACTGTGAAAACGGAACATATAGTGTATTCTTTGGAAAGAAAAAGAACTTTTATACCGGATACCAGACAGTTTCCACAGGATCATTATTTACCTTTTCAAAGGATGGCGATAATTCTCAAAATGCCGAAGAGCTATCAATCGCTGATGCTAAAGCTATCGCTGACGAATTTGTAAATAAGCTTAAAGTGACTGAGTTAACCGCAACAGATGTATTCGATCTTGATTCGGATGAAATGTGTCTTTATTCAAAAACAGGAAACGATTCCACAAGATGCAACGGATATGCGGTATTTTATAGTAAGGTTCAAAATGATGTAAGCATACCTTTTTCCTCGATGGTTACCGACTGCTTCTCCGTTGTTGGTGACAACAACGAGATCATATCTCTCGGCAACGAATCCATGATAGTCTATTTAAGAGGTGGCGAGGTTCGCGGTTTTTCTTATACATCACCTATGAAGATCGAGGGAACCACTGATATAAAGAATGTCACCAATTTTGGTAGCGTAAAGGAAATTGGTATAGATGCGTTAAAGAAAAAGCAGGAGGAGAGAGCTGAGGATATCTATATCAAGAGAATTGAGATCGGATATGTCCGTGTGTCAGATCCAAGCGATCCCACAAAAATGTCACTTGTCCCTGCCATCTATTTCTTCGAGGATAATGTTATAGCAGGCACCGCAGGAGATACACCCCTTGCCGTCATCAATATCATAGACGGTAGTGAGATAGAGGTTGGGGAACACTATGTAGGATAATGGAGAAAAGTCTTACAAATATACAAAAAGGCTATATAAGACCTTGAATTTATATACAAAGGAATGCTAAAATGGGAATCGTATAATAAATTATATGAGGAGGTTTTGTTATGCCGTTTTTACAAATGATCGTGTCTCTTATTGTGTTGGGGCTTCTATACAAAAAGATGATAGGTAGAGATAATGAACCGAAGATTTCAAAGGGGCAGACGATAGTCCCTGTTGTGCTTGGAGTGGTTGCCCTGCCCTTATCGTTTATGTTTGTTCTTCTTAATGGCGTGGCAGTGGATGTCGTAGGGATCAAAACTGAAGAAATGTCCCCCTATGTCAGATCAGTGTTTTCAGCATTTTTTGCAGCGGGATTGCCGGAAGAGATGGCGAAGCTTGTTTTCATGCTTTTAGCAATCCTGATCTTTCATAAGCACATCAAAAATGTGTATGCATATATCCTGATCGGTGCTGCAGTGGGCTTTGGGTTTACTCTCTTTGAAGAGTTTATGTATGGTTCGGGAGTATTGCTTGTTGATGCATTAAGGATCATTTTATTGCCAAGTCATATGTTATTTGGCATTATTATGGGAAAGCATCTGGGCTTGGCTAAGTATTCCAAAGTGGCTAAGGAGGGTTCGGCTATAAAGGAATATCTGCTTGCCGTGCTTATACCTGTCATTATCCATACTCTATACGATGCCTGCACGGGCTGTAATAAGCTCATTAAAAGTGAGAATGAAGACCTGGTGGATATAGGCGTTGCCGTAGGTCTGATTGCCTTCGTTGTTATGCTTATATGGCAGATTATCATGCTTAAGAAGGTAAAGACGGATTACACTCTGACTGCAGAAAAGAAGGTTTGTAATTGTTCAGAGCGTGTTAAGATGTGACGCAGGAAGGCATCTCGCTCCACTTTGCGAAGCAAAGTCTCTAAATGAGCGAGATGCTCGTAACTGGAAGCAGCGAAGCTGCTGAACAGTTACGAAGTTTTCTTGACATAAATGGAGGAGTTAGCAGATGAAAGCAGTTTATCTTGAAGAGGGTGCTGTGAACAGAGGTGATCTTTCCCTTTCACCTATCACCTCACTGATTGAAACCAAAGTATATGAGAATACCACGGAGGATGACAAATACGAGCATATCGGTGATGCGGAGGTGGTCTTTTCCAACAAGATCATTTTTGATGAAGAGACATTTTCAAAATGTCCCAATTTAAAATATGTCGGGGTTTGCGCCACAGGCTACAATGTGATAGATGTGGAGGCTGCAAAAAGACATGGTGTAACTGTCACCAATGTTCCCGCATACAGTACTGAGTCTGTTGCCCAGCTTACATGGGGCTTTATTTTGGAGCATGCCTGCCATATAGGTCTTCACGGAGATAGCGTCAAGAATGGTGAGTGGGTTTCTTCCGAGACCTTTTGCTACTGGAAGGCACCTGTGACAGAGCTTTATGGGAAGACCATAGGTATCGTAGGCTATGGCAATATCGGTAGGAGAGTGGCTGAGATCGCTCTTGCCTTTCGTATGAGGGTTCTGGTGCATACGGCTCATCCCGAAAAATACGAGGCAGTAGAGGGCCTTAGCTTTGTTGATATGGAAACACTCTTTGCTGAATCCGATATCATTTCCCTTCATTGTCCTATGACAGAGGAAACAAAGGAGATTGTAAGACGCGAGAATATCGAGAAGATGAAGGATGGTGTGATCCTTATAAATGTTTCAAGAGGCGGTCTGGTAAATGAGGCAGATCTATATGAGGCTCTTGAATCCGGCAAGGTGGGATATGCGGCTTGTGATGTGGTTTCGGTTGAACCTATGCGCGCAGACAATCCCTTGCTTAAAGCAAAGAATATCACTATCACTCCCCATATGGCGTGGGCCAGCCTTGAGGCAAGGAATCGCCTGATCGAAATAGTTGCATCGAATTTCAAGGCCTTTCTTGAGGGCAAAAATGAGAATGTGGTATCGTAGGTTTTTGATATGTCTGACAATAGATCTATAAATAAATTTGAACTTCGAAAAAAATGGTTTGCATCCCTTAAGGTAGTGGTAGTCATCTGTTATGTGATCTTTACCTTTACCTTTGCTTTTAATGCAGCTCTATCCGTGAATGAAGTGTATTCCGGTTTTTCTGAGGATAAGAATGAGAGCGTGGAAGAAAGGCTTGCCTCTGTGGAGAGCAGCATTGCTTTTGATAATGTGAGAACATTTATTTTTGCTGACGGAGAGGCAGCTTCTGAATGGACAGCCAATACGAAAAGTATTTTTTCGGGCATCAGGTTTGCCTATGGTGTAAATATAAGACTTTTGTTGATATGTGGTGTTATAGCATTACTTGGTATGTTTTATCTGGTAAAGTCGGTAAGACCCCAGGTATTAAAGGCGTCAACCATAGCCTGCTTTGTGTTCCTTTTTATCGGAGCTGCTATATCTGTGCCTCTTACCGGAGGAAGATTTTTCACATTTCTTATGGCTGCGTTTTCAGGCGACAACACGATTCTTTTTTATGATGACAGTATTATGGCGGCGACTCTTCCGAACAGCTTTTTGAGGACTACGGCTATAGTATTTTTTGTGACCTATATATTGATCGCGCTTATACCGGTATTTGCCTCTTTAGTGAGGAGTATTAGAAGGAAACCCCACGAATTTTAGGTTGAATAATACCCTGTTTTGTTATAAAATATCAGTAGTTATGCAAAACTATATTTTTACAAAAGGGGTTTACGTATGAATACTAAGTTAGAGCAATGGATGAATTGGGTTTTATATGACCAGCTTGTTGCGGGTGCCATCAATGCTCCCAAGCACATTTTAGGTAATCATGAGTATGGCAAGGGGCAGGTTATCACCGCATTTAAGCCTCATGCAAAAGAGGTAAAGGTAGAGTCTCCCACCGGGAAGAATGCCCATGTGATGGAGAAGATCGGCAATGATGGTGTGTTCGGTCTCTATCTTCCGAAGCAGGTCTTTAAGGATACAAAGTATCGTTATGCTACCACCTATGAGGACGGCACTACAGTAATATCTGCCGATCCCTACAGTTTTTCTTCTGTTATCACCGATTTCGACAAATATTGTTTCTCTGAGGGCAATCATTTTGATATTTATGAAAAGCTCGGTGCGCACCCTATGAAGATAGATGGCGTGTCAGGTACTTATTTTGCTGTTTGGGCTCCCCATGCAAAGCGTGTCAGCGTGGTGGGAGATTTCAATATGTGGGATGGCAAGCTGCATCAGATGCAGATACTGGATGCCTGTGGTATCTATGAGCTGTTTATTCCTGATGTGAAGCCGGGTGATCTTTATAAGTTCGAGATCATGACTAGATTTGATGAGCTTATTATGAAGGCTGACCCTTACGGCAATGCTTGTCAGTTCAGACCCGAGACCGCTTCGGTTGTTGCTGATCTCAATTCCTACAAGTGGAAGGATGAAAAGTGGCTTGAGGACAGAAAGAAAAAGGATAGAGAGTCTCTTGAAAGATCACCTATGGCGATCTACGAGATGCATCTTGGTTCATGGAAAAAGAAGTATGAGGATGATGACAACGGCTACTATGGTTATAGAGAGCTTGCTCCCATGGTTGCTGAGTATGTCAAGGATATGGGTTATACCCACATAGAGCTGATGGGTATTGCGGAGTATCCCTACGATGGTTCATGGGGCTATCAGGTCACGGGCTATTATGCTCCGACCTCAAGATATGGATCCCCTGCCGACTTTATGTATTTCGTTGATACTATGCACAAGAACGGTATCCAGGTGATACTTGACTGGGTTCCCGCGCATTTCCCCAGAGATGCTCACGGACTTGCACGCTTTGACGGTATGCCTCTTTACGAGCATCCGGATCCCAGAAAGGGAGAGCATCCCGACTGGGGTACATATATATTCGATTATGGCTACAATCAGGTTCAAAACTTCCTGATCGCCAACGCACTTTTCTGGGTGGAGAAGTATCATATCGATGGTCTTCGTGTTGATGCCGTGGCTTCTATGCTTTATCTTGATTACGGCAAGCAGGACGGTCAATGGGTTGCCAACAAGTACGGAAGCAATGAGAACCTTGAGGCTATAGAGCTTTTACAAAAGCTCAATCATATTATGGATGAGAGGAATCCCGGCGCATATATCATCGCTGAGGAATCAACCGCATGGCCCAATGTCACAAGCTACGACGGCAATGGTCTCGGCTTTAGCTTCAAGTGGAACATGGGTTGGATGAATGATTTCCTTGAGTATATGAAGGCTGATCCTTACTTTAGAAGTTTCAATCACGGTCAGCTTACCTTCTCCTTGATGTATGCTTATTCGGAACATTTTATTCTGGTGATCTCACATGATGAGGTTGTTCACCTTAAAAAATCGATGCTTCTTAAGATGCCCGGTGATACCTGGCAGCAATATGCGAATCTTAAGACCGCTTACGGCTTTATGTATGGACATCCCGGAAAGAAGCTTCTCTTCATGGGTCAGGAATTCGGACAGGAGAGAGAGTGGTCTGAGGCGAGAAGTCTTGACTGGTTCTGCCTTGAGGATGAGAATCACAAGAAACTTCAGCAATATGTGAAGGATCTGAATGCCATTTACAACAAGTATTCGGCTCTTTATTACAACGATTACGATATCATGGGCTTTGAGTGGATCAACTGTGATGATGCCAGCGAGTCTGTTGTTTCCTTTATCAGAAGAGGAAAGACTGCGAAGGATCAGTTGCTTTTCATCTGCAACTTTACCCCTGTGGAGCATGATGGCTTTAAGGTTGGAGTTCCCTGCCTTGGTAAATATACTGAGATACTTAACTCTGATGATGAGAAGTACGGTGGTACCGGCAAGGTCAACAAGATGGTTGAGGCACAAAGCGGAGAGTGCGACGGAAGAGATCAGCATATCACTATCGATCTTCCACCTCTTTCAGCTCTTTGCTTCAAGTATGATTACAAGGAAAATAAGTGATTTTTATCTCTGATTTTTGTCAGGTAAAAGTGTAAAAAAATGCTTGATTATTGCTTGAAATGGGCATATAATATATGAGTGTCTGACAATACGGACATTATATTTATGTTTTAGCGGGGAGGATTCTTTTACTCGCAGATTGGAGATTTTTATGAAGACAGGAACAGTTAAGTGGTTCAATGCAAAGAAGGGTTACGGCTTTATCAGTGATGATGAGGGCAATGATGTATTCGTACATTTTTCAGCTTTGGATATGCCGGGATTTAAGTCACTCGACGAGAATGACAAGGTAGAGTTCGAGGTTGTTGATGGGGAGAAAGGACCACAGGCAGCGAATGTAAAGAAGATTTGATGATATCCGTTATCAGAAAAAGAGCGCTTCGGCGCTCTTTTTCGTTGCATATATCTTCTTGACATAGCTTTAGTTATGCAAGTATAATCAATATATCTAGTGCAACACTTCCTAATTAACTATACACATTTTACTTGCCACGAAGCCCTTATACTTCGTTATTTTCGGTCAACGATGCCACCGCATCGCCTCCCTCAAATGCCTTGTATAAAGACCTTGTGGGCGGCGTAAAATGTATATGCAATTAGAAAGTGGTGCACTAGTGCATCGGTCCGGTTATTTAGGAACCGAGGCACTGGAGTAATTTTTGTATAGGAGGAAATCAATATGGCGTGTTTTTTGGTGCCTGCAACAGAGGCGATTGTTACTACATCTATTGAGAGGGCTATGAAGAAAAAAGAGGAATCAGGGGAAACTTCAAGAAGCGGTATTGCATTTTCAACAAAGCTTGGATGGCTCAACAAGCTCCTTTGGGGTGGTTCGGGACTTTTAGCATTTGAACATGTGTGGCATGGAGAGCTATCACCGTTCTTTCCTTTTTTGACGAAGATGAGTTCTCCGTCAGAAGCGAATGAGATGTTTCACGAGATGGCAACCACAGGAGTTGGTATGGCTCTTTTGGTTACCGGAGTGTGGCTCGGTATGGTAGTGGTCAGCTCAAAGCTTGAAAAGAAGGCAGTAGAGGTATCTGCATCAGATGAGGAGGGGAATTCATGACACTGGTTATAACTCTTATAGCAGCCGTGGTGAGTACTGTGATCTGGTACACAAGCAAGAAGGCAAGAGAATTGAATGTAGTTGCACTTGTATTCATGTTCTGGGGCGCATCACTTATGTGGCTTGTGGATGCTATCGTGGAATTTATCGAGGTCAGAGAGCAGTACTTTATGCCTGAGCTTTCGGATATGATCAATGATACCTTCCTTGGATTTTCGGTAGTTGCATTTGCCCTTGCGATATGGGTGATCAGCTTTTTAGTAAAGGATCCCTCACACGTGATCATGTCAAAGAATAAATAAATGATGACATAAAAAAGGTCTTCGAAATTGCTCGAAGACCTTTTTTGTTAATTATTTTTGGAAGCCTACGCCCCAAAATTCGGATTTGTTGCCTGCCTTATCATATACAAATACCTGATAGCTTGTGCTCTTCTTACCGGAAAAGCTTGCCTCGTAGTATCCCTTGTACTTACCTGATTTTACCTTCTTTAGTGTGGCTTTCTTCTCTTTTTTCTTGCCGTATTGTTTATAGGTAACCTTGTTGATGCCGCTGTCCTTGTCCTTTACATAGAACTTTGCGGTCTTGTTGAACTTGGAATAATTCTTAAGCTTCTTGACAACGGGAGCTTTTTTCTCGTACTTAAAGGTTATGCTCGATTTGTTGCCGTTGGCATCTGTTGCTACGATGACATTATTCTTTTTGATCTTTACCTTGCTTGGAATAGACCATAACCATTTCCCTGATTTCATCTTGCTTCCTGAGATCTCTGTCCCGTTGAAGGTAACTGAGGTAACTGATGTATTGTCAGTAATCTTAAGATCTTCAAGGCTTGAATACCAGGTATTCTTCTTTAAGCCTGAGATCTTTGGAGCCTCGGTGTCAGCCTCTATCCTTGCCTTTGCAGCGTCGGTATATGCGTACCAGGTTTTTTGGGGATTGGCATTCTCCTCCTTTGAAGATATTTCAAAGGTAACAGTCTTTTTATCCTCAGACAGCTCGCCGTTGGTATCGGTGATCTCATCCTTGAAAATAAAGATAAATTTAAAGACCAGAGCGCTGTCTGTAAAGTCGGAAAATGCATCCTTGGTGTCATTGTTTGAGGAACCCATGTTGGTGAGATCATCAGCATCATCAATAATGAGATAGACCATATCTGAATTTATTACGCCTTTTCCGATAGATCCGTCTGCAACCTCAGAGATCTTTTGGGTTTTGGGTTCACCTGCATCCTTGTAGTAGCTTACCCCATCGATGGTAACTATCTCCATCTTTTCGACATCCTCTGTCTTTTTTGCGCCATTCTTCTCATAATAGTCGTCCAAAGCATCCTTTTCGATATACATTGCTACGGATGTTTTGACATTCTCTCCGTCCGACATATCATAGATAGCCTCATATTTACATGCTGAGAGCGCGCATGCCATAAAAATGGTGAGTAAAAGCAAAGAGATCCTTTTCATATTTTACCTCCTGAACATTATGTTTTTTGCTACGAACAAGTTCATTATTGCAATGAAGTAAAGATTTGTCAACACAATATTTTTGTGTATAACTATGTGGAAAAAATGTTATAAATCTGTGAAAAAACCTATTTTAATGTTGTTTTTTGCGGTCTTTTCGTATATACTATAAAGGATTGTAGATTTTTTTAGATGTTTGGGCGTTGCCCGTAGTTTAGTTTTGAAAGGACGTTTTATTCGTGAATAGTTTTAGAAAGAGACTTTTGTCTTTGGTTTTGATCTTTTCGATTATGGTTGGGCTTTTGCCCGTGTATAACTATAGTACTTCTCTTGCACTTGGTACCGGCAATGATGTTGTGGCCGTTGCCATCACACAGATCGGCTACAAGGAGAAGCTTACCAATGCGCAGCTTGATGATTTTGATGCGAATGTAGGCAAGAAGAACTATACAAAGTATGCCAGAGATCTTGGTTACAATCAGGACAAGGGTGGATATCCCTGGTGCGTTATGTTTGTATGGTGGTGCATGATCCAAGGTGGAGTTACCGAAGGACTTTATCCGAAGAGTGCCAGCACAGGTCAGTGTATCATCTGGTTTACCAACAGAGGCTGGTATTTTGAAAGAGGTTCATATACCCCTCAGCCGGGAGATTATATCTTCCTTCACAACAAGACCCATACAGGTCTGGTTGAAGCTTCGGACGATCAATATGTTTACACCATCGAGGGTAACTGCTCGGCTCAGGTAAAGCGTATGAAGTATAAGCTTGATTCTTCAAGCATTGTCGGTTATGGCTCTGTACGGTTTGATGTGGATCCGACGACTGTCGTTCCTGTTGTTCCTGACAATACGGTATCTACTGATGTAGAGGTTATAACCGCTGCTGATTCACCTGCATCTGATGCAACGATAGCAGCCAATCCCGGAGATCCGCTTCCGAAGCCTACAGCGCTTTTGGAGAAGGGCATAAAGAGCGAAGAGGTCAAGTGGGTTCAGACCTGCCTTAATACTTGTGAGGGAGCCAAGCTTACAGTAGACGGAAGCTATGGCGGAAGCACACAAAAGGCTGTAAAAGCCTTCCAGACAAAGTACGGACTTGAGGTTACGGGAAAGGTTGATCCCGATGGTACCCTTCAGAAGATGACAGAGGTGTGGATAGCCTTCCTTGAGGTTCAGAGAGCTACAACAGAGGCTGTTACCGAAGTTTCTACCGATGCATCAACAGAAGTATCAAGTGATAGTTCAGAGGCTACAACAGAAGCAGTTGTGATTCCCGACAATCCCGGCGATCCCTTGCCTATTCCCACATCCAGACTTGCCAATGGCATGAAGAACAGCGATGAGGTAAAATGGGTTCAGACAGCGCTCAATACACTTATGAATTCAGGACTTAAGGTAGATGGTAATTATGGTACCGGAACCGTTGCAGCTGTTAAGCTCTTCCAGGCTCAATACGGTCTGGCTGCAGATGGTATCTGCGGACCCATTACTCGTGCAAAGCTTTTGGATGAGTGGAGAAAATTCGTGGTAAATGGTGGTGTTTCGAACAATGTTCTAAAGAAGGGCTTGACCTTTACCAGTGAAAAATACAACTGTATCTTCAAGGTAACCTCTAAAAAGAGTGCGGCAGTACATACGGTAGAGGTGAAGGAGATACTTGAAAAGAGCGTGACCTCGGCAAAGGTTCCCGCATCTGTGAAGCTAAATGGAGTGACCTATTTAGTAACCACAATAGGACCAATGGCATATTACAATTGTCCTAAGCTTAAAAAGGTAACCATAGGAAAGAATGTGACCTTTATAAAGGGTGGGGCATTCAAGCACAACAAGAAGCTTAAGTCCATTGTTCTTCCTGCGTCGCTTACCAGGATGAATCAGAATGTATTTAAGAATTGTAAGTCCCTTACAACAGTTACGATCAATTCTACATCTCTTACACAGGTAGGAAAGGACGTATTTAAGGGTATAAGCAGCAAGGCTGTGATAAATGTTCCAAAGGCAAAGAAGAGTGCCTACAAGAAGCTCTTGAAGGCATCCGGATATACCGGAACAATAAAAACCAAATAATAAAAACGGGCATCCATTTTGGTGGATGTCCGTTTTTTAAGCTCAAGAGTTTCTCAAGCCCCCCATTTTATGTCATATTCTTATTCAACAGCCTTATTAAGGCTTTCCGGGAGCTTGATACTCTCATATATCTCTTTATATGAGGTACTGTTCATATCCTCTATGTAATTTCTGATATAATGCTTTCTAATTCCGAGTTCATTTAGTTTATCTGCGGCCTTGTTGTATGCAATAGCGGCAGTTTCCATATCGTCAAAGATGCCAATATTGAAGTAGCCTCTCACATGAATCTTAACCTCGAATCTTGTGATACCATTATCCTCAATCTGGCGTATACCCATATATTGATTAAGCACAAGGATATTTTCATAACGATAGTCGGTATCATCACCGTTCACGAATCTGAAATCCTTGCCTTCAACTGCGTAGCTTCTGATACCATATCGCGTAAGAATGCCATACTGGCTTCCATAGTCATTGAAGAAAAGCCGTCCTTGTCTGATCATCAGCTTGTGACTGGCATAAAAGAACAGATCGTCCCTGTCAAATTTTAGGACCCTGCCATCCGGCAGGTAATATTCAAAGTAGTTCTTCTTCACATAAATTGGGGTCTTAAAATAAATTCCGTTGTCTCTCAGATTCTCGATACAGATACATTTTTCAAGACTAAGAAGCTTAGGACTGTCATCACCATCCGCAATATGAAGCTTGCCTGAGATGATAGACTTTGCCTCGGAATATGCAGCGGAGGCATCCTTTTCCTTATCGTAGCTACCAAGACTGATATGCTTGCCCTTAAATGTGATATTGGCACGGTAGTATATGCTGCCATCTTTTTTTGTAGCTTTAAATGCGCCGGATCTCGCCATAATGGTACTCCTTTATTCTCCAAGCAAGGTGCCTTCTGTGAGAGCAAAGCCCCTTAAAAAAGCATCAGTATCCATTCTCTTTTTGCCCTCAAGCTGAAGGCTCTTAACAAGGAGACCACCATTGCCACAGACAATGGTAAAATCCTTCTTTGTGACATTGACAATAGTACCGGGCTTTTCTGAAAAATCATCATCAATGACTATGACCTCAAAAAGCTTAAGCGTCTTACCCTCAAGCTTAGTAAAAGCTGAGGGCCAGGGATTTAAGCCCCTTATAAGTCTGTCAAGCTCTACGGCAGATTTTGAAAAATCAAGAATTCCCATATCCTTAGAAAGCATCTTTGCATAAGAGCTTTCTTCATCATTCTGCTTAACGGCTTCAGTATCATCAGCCTCGATCTTCGGAAGAGTCTCAACGATAAGCTTCGCACCTGCTACTGCAAGCTTATCATGAAGAGAGCCACCGGTCTCGTCATCAGCAATGGGAACAATACTCTTTGCAATCATATCCCCTGTATCGAGACCCTTTTCCATGTACATAATGGTGACACCAGTCTCCTTCTCACCATCGATGATAGCTCTTTGAATAGGAGCAGCACCTCTGTACTTCGGAAGAAGAGAAGCGTGAATATTAACGCATCCATATCTTGGCAGCTCCAGAATAGCCTCCGGAAGAATCTGCCCAAAGGCTGCAACCACAATGATCTCAGGCTTTAAGCCTTCAAGAATCTCTATAAACTTTTCATCCTTAACCTTTAAAGGCTGATAAACAGGAATATCATATTTAACCGCACATTCCTTAACGGGAGTAAACTGCATCGCCTTCCCGCGCCCCTTGGGCTTGTCCGGTTGCGTAACAACAGCAACCACCTCATGTCCCGCCTTGATCATTTCCTCAAGAGGAAACACCGCAAAATCCGGTGTTCCCATATATACTATACGCATATGCTCATCTCCTTACATAATCCCTACATGATGCGTTTCATCGCATACTGATAATTTATAGCAACACACTGATTATATTCTGAAAGTCCATATAATGCAATAATACATTCTTCATTCAATGTTTTTTAATATCACCAAATAGTATTCTCTAAATTTTACTACAGTCAAAATATTAAAAGTCTTTTGCTATTAATCACAAACTCAAACAGATTAGTAGTTTTACTTTCAACCAATAACAACTAACTATTTATTCCCTTTATACCCAGCCAAAAGCACACAAACGAAATCAGGGAGGAGCGACATATATATCCTAAGCCGTACTCCATTTTTACGCCGGCACTTAGCGACCGAATTTTGGTCACTTATGTGTCCGCTGCGTAAAAATAGAAGCGAGAGCGGGTACGGCGTGGATTATATGTTACTCCTCCCCTGCAATATGCTGACAAGCTTTTGGCGAATTAGGTGTCATAAAGCCATAAAAAACATTTGCAAATACCCTTTTCACAAGCTATAATAAGTTGTCGTTTTTTGCACAAAAACAGGAAAGGCGCCCACATGAGCGAAGTAGATATCAGAGAAACTGCTCTGCAGATACTCACAGACATAGAACAAAAAAACAAGGACAGCCGTAAAGCATTACAGGCGGCACTTATGAGACTTCGATTTGAAGACAAGACAAAACGCGCCTTCTTATCGAAGCTGGTCACGGGAACCATGGAGAGAAAACTCTTCCTCGATCATATACTTGATCAGTTCTCAAAGACTCCTATGAGAAAATGTAAGCCGGTCATAAGGAACATTCTAAGGATGACAGTATATCAGATATGGTATATGGATTCCGTGCCGGATACGGCAGCAGTAAATGAAGCGGTAAAGCTTGCAAAAAAGAAGGGTTTTGCGACATTGTCCGGCTTTGTAAACGGAGTATTGAGGAATGTGATAAGAAAAAAGGACGAGATCATATTTCCTGATAAAGAGACAGATTATGAGGCATATCTATCGGTAATGTATTCAATGCCGATTTGGCTCGTAAGGAAAATGCTAACAGATCATGATAGGAAAACATTAGAGACCATACTAAGATCAACCCTTGATGAGCGCGAAACAACAATAAGAATAAACGGTAAAAAGACAACAAAGGAAGGACTAAAAGAAAGAATAGAAAAAGCAGGAATAACCGTAACAGAAGCAGAATATCTAAAGGATCGTGCATTAAAGATAGCAGATTTTGATAATATAAAGAGAGTACCCGGATTTAAGGAAGGTCTGTTCTATGTTCAGGATGAAAGCTCAATGTTTGTGGGAGAGATAGTCGGTGTAAAGGAAGGCGATATCGTCTATGATCTGTGCGCTGCACCTGGCGGAAAAGCTACGGATATGGCAGAAAGAGGGGCGATAGTAACAGCCTTTGATGTAACAGAGGAAAAATGCGACCTCATAAGAGAGAATATAGAAAGAACAGGACTTGATGGGATCACGATCATAAAAAAGGATGCGACAAAATATGATGAAACACTAAAGGAGAGAGCAGATATCGTAATATGCGATGTGCCCTGCTCAGGACTCGGAGTAATAAGAAAGCATCCCGATATAAAATACAGGCTAACAAAGGAAGAGCTTTCAGAGCTTGTAATATTGCAAAGAAGGATACTTGATAATGCCTATAGGTATCTGAAAAAAGGCGGAACCTTGATACTTTCAACCTGTACCATCAATCCCGATGAGAATGAAAAAAACAGAGCCTACATCCTGGATAATTATGATGTGGAGACTGTGCCGATCACGGAGGAACTTCCTGAAGAGTTAAAAGGAAACACCACAGATCTTGGCTATCTGACATTGCTTCCCGGAGTAGCAAGGTGTGACGGCTTTTTCATATCGAAGTATAAAAAAGTAGGATAATATGACAGATATAAAATCAATGAACCTAGAAGAGCTAAGAGAATATTTGAAGGGAATGGGAGAAAAGCCATTTCGTGCGGATCAGCTCTACGAGTGGATGCATAAAAAGCATGTAAGAAGCATTGATGAGATGACCAATATAAGCAAGAGCCTGAGAAACAGGATATCGGGGGATATCATTTTCGTAGAGATGGTAGATAGGCTTATATCAAAGGTAGATGGAACCAATAAATTCCTTTTTAAGCTTAACGACGGACATGTGGTGGAGAGCGTGTTTATGCCCTATGAACATGGCAATTCCGTGTGTATATCATCACAGGTGGGTTGCAGGATGGGCTGTACATTTTGTGCATCCACCATCGGAGGACTTACTAGGAATCTTGAACCCTCCGAGATGCTTGAACAGATATATGCCATAGAGGATATCACCGAAGAGAGAGTGTCCAATATAGTGGTCATGGGAACGGGAGAGCCCCTTGACAACTTTGACAATCTATTGAAATTTATAGAGCTGATATCATCAAAGAACGGCCTTGGTATCAGTCAAAGAAATATCACTGTATCAAGCTGCGGTATAGTACCGAGGATATATGAGCTGGCATATAAAAAGCTGCAGATCACATTTGCCATATCACTTCATGCGCCCAATGATGAGGCGAGAAGAAAGCTGATGCCGGTGGCAAAGACCTATTCCATAGCAGAGCTAATGGCGGCGGCGAAATATTATTTTGAGGCCACAGGAAGGCGTATAACCTTCGAATATAGCCTGGTTGCGGGAGAAAATGACAGTGAGGAGTACGCAAATGAGCTGTCACGCCTTGTAAAAGGTATGAACTGCCATATCAATCTGATACCCGTAAATCCCATAAAAGAGCGGAAATATGAGCGTGCAACCCGTGATTCTGTAGAGAAATTCAAATTTATACTTGAAAAAAATAGAATAAATGTTACTATAAGGAGAGGTATGGGCAGAGATATCGATGCTGCCTGTGGCCAGTTAAGAAAGAAATATATGGAGGCAGGTAAGTGACAGGTTTTGGAAAAACTGATATAGGGATGAAACGCAAGGTCAATCAGGACAGTATGTTTTGCTCCAATGATCCTGTCGGCAGGCTTCCCAATCTGTACATAGTTGCAGATGGTATGGGCGGACACAATGCGGGCGATTACGCCTCAAGATGCGCCATAGATACTATGAGAGATTTTATCGAGGGCTGCGATCAGGACAACCCCATAACTGTTTTGAAATATGCCATCATCACAGCCAACAGACAGGTTCTAAAGGACGCGAAGAATAAGGCAGAGCTTCGGGGCATGGGAACAACAGTGGTCTGTTGTGTGATCAAGGATGGAAGACTATTTGTTGCAAATATGGGAGATTCGAGACTTTATCGGATCGGAGCCAATGATATAGAGCAGGTAACCCTTGATCATTCCCTTGTGGAGGAGCTCATCCGTTCAGGTCAGATAGAGAGAGACAGGATAAGCACACATCCTGAGAAGAATATCATAACAAGGGCAGTAGGTGCCCAGGAGAATGTGGTGCCCGACTTCTTTGAGATAGAACTGAAAGAGAGCGATAGGGTGCTTTTGTGCTCGGACGGACTCTACAATATGGTAGAGGATGACGAGATACTTGATATAGTGAATGAAGGTCATGATATAGAGACAACAGTTGATAAATTGATAAAAAGAGCAAATTACTACGGTGGAAAAGACAACATAGGTATAGTGTTGATAGGAGAGTAAATTAAAATGATAAAACCGGGAACTATTATAGGAGACAGATATGAGATTTCGGAGACCGTCGGTGCGGGCGGTATGTCCATAGTATATAAGGCAAAGGATCATAAGCTCAATAGATATGTGGCTTTGAAGATGCTAAAGCCGGAATTCTCAGATGACAAGAATTTTGTAACGAAGTTCAGAGTAGAGGCTCAGTCTTCTGCCTGCCTTTCACATCCCAATATCGTAAGTGTGTATGATGTAGGAGAGGATGACGGTATCTACTACATCGTAATGGAGCTTGTAGAGGGTATCACCTTAAAAGAATATATCATGAGACAGGGACATCTATCCGTTGAGCAGAGTATCAATTTTGCTCTTCAGATAGCATCAGGTATAGAGGTTGCTCATGACAATCATATCATTCACAGAGATATAAAGCCACAGAACATCATAGTTTCAAAGAATGGTGTGCTGAAGGTAACTGACTTCGGTATTGCAAGGGCTGCTACCTCCAATACCATTTCTCCTACTGCTATGGGAAGTGTACACTATATTTCACCTGAGCAGGCAAGGGGAGGCTATTCCGATGAGAGAAGTGATATCTATTCTCTTGGTATTACAATGTTCGAGATGCTCACCGGACATGTACCCTTTGAGGGAGACAACAATGTATCAGTAGCTCTTATGCATATCCAGGAGGATATGGTTTCACCGAGAGCATATTATCCCGATATTCCTCTCAGTATGGAGAAGATCGTATTTAAGTGTACACAAAAGAGAGCGGAGAGAAGATATCTTACAGCCAATGCACTTATCTCAGATCTTAAAAAGCTGGCAATGGATCCCTATGCTGACATAGATGTGGGAGTGATGTCAAACTACAACAATGGTCCCACAGTGATGATGAGTGCTGCTGAGCTTGAAGCCATTAAAAATGGCGCTATGATAAAGCCTATGGATGCTTCCGGAACAGGTGAGCTTAGAAATCAGGGTGCTCAGTCACAGATACAGGTTCCTGAGATAAAGAAAAAGAATATAGACAATCGACTTGATGAGATCATGAAGAATGATCAGTTCCCGGCCTCTGATTTTGAGACCGAGGAAGAAGAGGAGGAATACGAGGAGCAGGAGGAATACGAAGAGGAGAGACAGCCAAGGAGACCTCAAAAGCCTGCAAATACCAAGCCTCAGAGACGCCCTGTAAAGGAAGAGCCTGAGGAGGAAGAGGATGAGATCGATATTGATGATGAGATGGAGCTTGATCCCAGACTTGAAAAGGCTGCTCTTATCGGTGGTATTGCAGTAGCGGTTCTTATCTGTATATTCCTGATGATAGGAATATCAAAGATGACAGGTTGGTTCAAGTTCGGTGGTGATTCAACAACCACAGAGGCAACCACGGAAGCTACCGATTCTACAGATGAAACTACTGAGGCAACTACAGAGGCAAGCGAGGCTTCAAGTGTACTTATGATCAATGTAGTAGGAAGGTCTCAGGAGGAGGCAGTGACATTACTTACTGCGGCAGGTATCACCTCTGATATGTACACTGTTGAGTATGAGAACAGTAAGGAAGTAGAAAAAGGCGTTGTTATCAATCAGAGCGTCAATGAAGGCAACCAGGTAACCAAGGACAGCAAGCTTGTGATCACTGTAAGCGGTGGTGCCAAGACCGTGAAGATTCCCGATATAAAGGGCAAGGATGCAAAGGATGCCCAGGAGACCTTAAAGGCTGCCGGCTTTGATGTATCAGTCAAGTATGATTATAGCGAAGAGGTAGAGAAGGACAAGGTTGTAGGTACAGATCCCAAGGCTGATTCAGAGGTGCCTGAGGGAAGCAAGGTTACCATTATCGTAAGCAACGGTAAGGAGATCACAGAGACTATAGTTCCTGATCTTAAGGGTAAGACCAAGAAGGAGGCAAAGAAACTTCTTGAGGAAGCTAAGCTTGAGCTTGGTGAGGTTACGGAAGAGGTTTCTGAGGATGTTGAGGCAGGAAAGGTTATCAGACAGAGCATAGCTGCCAATACTTCTGTTACAGCAGGTAACAAGGTGGATATCACCATCAGCAAAGGAACTGAGAAGAAGACCTCAAGCTATACCGCATCATTTAGCGGAGATATAGAGAATAATGGTTATACCTTTGAAGAGGGCGAGACCGCAAATGTCAAACTGGTATTCAACTATGACGGCGGTAAGACCAATTATACTCTCTTAAAGGGTGAGTACGAAGGCGGTGCCTTCCCTATAGATGTGGGAAGCTGCGAGAATGTAACCGGACTTTCAAAGAATACAGGTTCATGTACTCTCACCGTTATAAGCAGTAATGGTACTGATATATCTGCTTACTTCACCATCAGCAGTGTAACCATTACCTTCAAGGAAGTAACTGAGTAATGCTCGGAAGGATCATAAAGGGTATAGGTGGCTTTTACTATATCTATGTTGAAGGCGTAGGTTTGGTAGAATGCAAGGCCAAGGGTATCTTTCGAAATATGGGCATAAAGCCTATGGTGGGAGATAGCGTAGAGATTGAGCTTTTAGACAGTGATAATCTCCTTGGCAACCTAACCGAGATAAAAACAAGAAAAAATGAGCTTATAAGACCCGCCGTCTCCAATGTTGATCAGGTGATCATCATTTTTGCGGCGGCGGATCCGGCTCCGAATCTTAACCTGCTAGATAGGTTCTTAATTGTTATGAATCGACAGCAGGTTAAAACTTTTATATGCTTCAATAAGACTGAGCTTTCAGATGAGAGTTATCTTAAAGAGCTGGAAAAAATCTATAAGGACTGCGGTGCAAGACTTCTTTTTACCTCCAATGTGACCGGAAAGGGTATAGATGAGGTAAAGGGTCTGATAGATGGGCGAACTACTGTCTTTGCCGGTCCCTCGGGTGTCGGCAAGTCTACCATGCTCAATACTATTTATCCGGAAGCCTGTGCGAAATCCGGAGAGATAAGCAAGAAAATAAAGCGTGGAAAGCATACCACCAGGCATTCTGAGATCATCCATATAGCGAAGGATACTTATATTATGGATACACCGGGCTTTTCGACTCTTTATATTGATGAGTTTGAAAAGGAAGAGCTGTGGAGGTATTTTCCGGAGTTTTTGCCCTTTGAGAAGGAGTGCAGATTTGCCGGTTGCAGCCATATTGGTGAAAAATCCGAGCTTTGTGGGATAAAGTCTGCTGTGGCTGAAGAAAAGATAAGCCTTGTGCGTTATGAAAGCTATGTGAGCTTATATAAAGAGCTTGATGAAAAGAAAAAGTATAGATAAACGGAGTGTATTATGAACGGGAATAAATTGTCGGTTTCAATATTGTCAGCTAATTTTACAAGGCTTGGTGAGGATATAAGAACTGTCCTTGACGCAGGTGCCAATTGGGTGCATTTTGATGTAATGGATGGAAGCTTTGTTCCCAATATTTCCATAGGTATCCCGGTTCTTAAGTCTATAAAGAATGATATAGATTGTTTTATTGACGCTCATCTGATGATATCAGAGCCTGACCATTATCTTGAGGCGTTTGCCGATGCGGGAGCTGATCTTATCTGTGTTCATGCTGAAGCCACAAAGCATCTTGACAGAACTGTCGATACGATAAAAAAGCTTGGTAAAAGGGCAGGTGTGGCTATCAATCCCTCCACTCCCATAGAGACTATTAAGCTCATACTTCATAAGGTGGATATGGTGCTACTTATGAGTGTGAATCCGGGCTTTGGAGGTCAGAGCTTTATTCCTTATGTGCTTGACAAGGCGAGGGAGCTTAAAGCTCTTCGTGAGAGCCTTAGACTGGATTTTGATATTGAGATAGATGGTGGTGTGACCCTTGACAATGTAGATACGGTTCTTGATGCCGGAGTCAATATCATCGTTGCAGGATCCTCCGTATATAAGGGGGATGCAATCAAAAATGTACGGGAGTTTATGAAAAAACTATCATGAATATCTTTATTGTTGGCGGAGGAAAGGTTGCCTCCGATACATTTATCAGATATAAAAAAGAAAAGCCCTGCGATCTGCTTATAGCTGCAGACAGAGGGCTTGACTATTTGTTTTCTCAGTGTAAAGCCTCTGATGATGAGCATTTTTTTATCCCTAATGTGATGCTTGGGGATTTTGATACGGTAGATGAAAGGGCTCTTTCCTTTTTTGAGGAAAAGAATATTAAGTGCCATCGCTATCCTCCTGAGAAGGATTTTACCGATGGAGAGCTTGCCATGACCCTTGCCATAGAGCATCATCCTTCCCATGTCTATATGTTTGGGCTTACAGGCTCGAGGCTTGATCATACCTTGGGAAATATCAGAAATCTAAAAAGATTTGCAGATGCCGGTATAGAAGCTTTTCTGATAGATGGCAACAACGAGCTTACAATGAAAAAATGCCCTGCGGATATCGAGCTTATCCGCAGGGACGAATATAAATATCTTTCTTTGCTTGCCTATGACGGCTGCCTTCATAGGATGCGATCTGAGGGGCTTAAATATCCTCTTTCCGGGGTTAGCTTTACTCCCGGCAATGCCTTTGGTGTGAGCAATGAATTCTCCGAAGAGAAGGCCAAAATTGAAGTCCTTGATGAAGGCTATCTTTTGATCATGCGAAGTCGGGATTAGTACTGTCTTCTCTTTGTGAGGAGCTCTATCATATCATTCTCGGAAATAGGCTTTGAGAAGTAGTAGCCCTGAAGTACATCGCACATCTGCTGTTGAAGAATATTGAACTGAGCAACCTCCTCAACTCCCTCTGCAACTACCCTTATGTTCATCCTATGGGCGAGAGAGATGATGGTGTCTGCGATGAATTTCTCACTTTCACTAGCGGTGATCTTGTCGATATAGCTCTTATCAAGCTTTAAGGTATCGATAGGGAACTGCGTCAGATAATTGAGGGAAGAATAGCCACTTCCGAAATCATCTAAGGCAATCTTTACGCCTTTCTTTTTTATCTCCTGAATAAGTGCATAATTGTGTTCGTAGTTCTTGATAAGTATGCTTTCCTTAAATTCAAGCTCAAGGTATTCAAGAGGCATGCCCGTATCATTCTTTACGGTATCTATCACATCAAGGATATGATTGCCTACAAGCTGTGTCGTGGATACATTTACTGAGATCATGATGGGAGAGAAACCTTCGTTTATCAGACGATTGTTGAAGGTGCAGGCCTCAAGGAGAGCATAGTCTCCAAGGCGGTTTATCATACCGCATTCCTCGGCTATAGGGATAAACTCAGCGGGAGATACATCACCGACTCTTTCTGAGGTGAGTCGCATCAAGGCCTCACAGCCTGCTATCTTTCCGCTTATTACATCAAGCTGAGGCTGATATACCATCCTGATCTCGCGCTTTTCTATGGCGTGCTCAAGTATATCTATCATAAGATTCTTTCGGCTAACCATGGCAGCCATTGAGCTGTCAAAGAAACGGTAGTCGCTTTTTCCTGCATTCTTTGCTGAATACATAGCGATATCGGCGTTTTTGATAAGCTCATTCAAGGTATCTCCATGCTCAGGGTATGTAGCTATACCGAGAGAAAGGGAGTTGTGAAGAGTCTGATCCTTGACCTCGAAGGGCTTTTCTGTAATGGCAACGAGGCTCTTTGCTATATTCTCCACCTCTGAGATATCCTTGTATCCATTTACAAAGAGCAGGAATTCGTCACCACCTGTTCTTGCCAGTATATCATCCTGTCTGATCCTTGATTTTAGCTCCTCCGAAAGGCTTACCAAAAGTCCGTCACCGTAGTCATGACCCAAGGTATCATTGACATTTTTGAAATCATCAAGGTCGATAAATATGACGGCATGTTTTTTGCCTGTTCTCACCGCTTCCTTGACTATCTCCCCGGCCTTTTTTAAGTAGGCTGTACGGTTTAAAAGTCTTGTGAGACTGTCTGTATATGCCAGCTCTTCTACGAACTTGTTGTGTTCGATAAGCTTTACCTCATTCTCCTCAAGCTGCTTTTGGGTAGTGAGCTGCTTTGTATTGGTCTCTGAGATGATCCGCATCATTTCGTTAAAGCTCTTTGATAGCTGTCCAAACTCGTTGTTGCTCCTTATGTCGCAGGTAACATTGTAATTGCCTGACGATCCCTCAAGCATGCAGGAATTAAGCTGCATAATGGGATCGGTATATCTCTTGGAGAGATGGTTGCTTACAGCTATCGCTATCACCAGGATGATCAAAAGTCCTACAAAAAGGAGTACGGGGGTTGATGATTGGATAGACTTAAATACGCTCATATCCTGTCTTAACACATAAATCCAGTTGTATTCGGATATGACAGCATAGCTGTAGATATATTTGGCACGGGAGCTTTCTACATAAGAGCCGAAGTCTATATGAGTCTTTGCACCAAGCTCCCCTAAGCTGTCAATGATATCCGTCATCCTGTAGATGATAAATGGGTCGTTCTTCAGATCGTCGATATCAAAGAGGAACTTTCCTTCTGATGTAAGTATGAAGGCTCCATTTTTATTGGTGATAAAGGCTGAAAACAGATCAACGGGGACGGTGGATCTGATGAGACCGATCACATTTTTCTTAAGGATGACAGGTGTGACTATGTCAATGGAATCCTTTGAATCATTGGCTATGGAATGATCATATAGTTTAGTTGAGGTAATGCTTTGAATGGATTCCTCGCTATATTCCTTCCAATCTCCCTTGGTATCACCCGTGCCTGTTACATAGTAACCATCTACATCATACATGGAAAGCTCCACCTGAGCATCAACACTGTGACTTAGAGTGGTATTCTTAAAATATTCCTCTACCTGTTTAAACTGAGTAGATGTTGAAAGATCTATGGAAGGAGTATTGACCTTTTCCGCAAGCAGTGATTGTATATACAGATTACCTGCTAAGACTTCATTTTGCTTTATATAGGTCTCAAGGGATGCCGAAAAGCCCTTGGCATAGCTTTGAGCTGTATATTTCATGGATTCCTTTGTGATCTTCACATATCTGTTGGAAGCAACTATATTCGATAAGATAGCCATGATCATAACCGGCAGTGATGCCAGCAGGATAATGGAATATCTGAGTGATTTTTTTATAGACATTTTATGTACCTCGTATAGTCTTTTTGGGAGTTTTTTGAGACTTTCCCCTTATCTGAAATGATAACACGCCCATTGTGATATTTCAATAAAAAATCTTGCATTTTTTCTGAAAATTTTGTATAATTGCATAGGTAGTTTTTTTCCGTTACAGGAGGTACTTATGTTTGGTGTTTATTTTGGGAAATACCTTGTAGACAAGGGTGTTATTAAAAAAGAAGAGCTCAATGCTGTATTGGAGGACAACAGAGCTATCAGACACAAGATGGGGCTGACAGCTGTAGAGCTTGGATTTATGACTGAGGAGCAGGCTCAGGAGATTAACAAGATGCAACAGCAGATGGATAAGCGCTTTGGTGATATAGCTATAGAGAAGGGATATCTTACCAGAGATCAGGTGGTTGAGCTTGTGAATATGCAGGGCAACGAGTATTCTCTGTTTGTGGGCAATCTTGCCTGTCAGGGTATTCTTGACGAGGAAGAGATCAATCGTCAGTTGGAGAATTACAGAAGGGACTATGGTTTTACTGACATAGAATTCAATGCCATCAAGTATGGCAATATCGACGGGATCATCAAGTATTATACAAAAGAGGATGATTATCCCGATATCGTGAAGGAATATATTTCCCTTACCACACGTAATATAGTGAGATTCGTTGACAGCGAGGTGCGTATTGACGCTATAGAGAAGCTTGACAGCTTTGAAGCAGCCTTTATGTCTGCTCAGGCAATGGAGGGTGATTTTAAGCTCTTTACCGCATTTTCCGGTCCCGGTATGAAGACGGCAGTTGAGGCTATTGAGAGAACTTTTAGCGACCTCAGTGAGGAGCTTGTGCTTGGGGATATAGTTGATGCGGCCTGCGAATTTTTAAATGTCAACAATGGCTTGTTTGCTACCATGCTTGGAGACAAGGATGAGGGCGATATGGATGTCGATATGCTTCCCCCTGAGATGTATCCCGAAGAGGTAAAGGTTACAGCGGACAGCAAGGTTTATGTTGCAACATTTTCCGCGCTTGATGCGGAATTGAAGCTTGTAATCTGCATGGGTGAGAATTACAGGATTAATTGACTTGAATTTTGAGGTGAAAGGTATTATGGGTAATATTTTAATCGTAGATGACTCTAGAACCTCCAGAAGGATATTAAAAAGTGTTTTGGAGAATCAGGGTCACCAGGTAGTAGGAGAGGCCAAGAATGGCGAGGAAGGCTACCAGATGTTTAAAGAGCTTAAGCCGGATATTGTCACGCTTGATGTCACTATGCCGGTTCTCGATGGCATCGGGGCACTTAAAAAGATCAAGGGTGAGTTCCCTGAGGCTAAGTGTGTGATGGTTACCGCTGCAGGTCAGAAGACCAAGCTTGTAGAGGCGGTTCAGGCGGGAGCGGATGAATTCATCCCGAAGCCCTTTGATACGGACAATCTGGGACAGCTTATAAAGGATGTTTTAGCAAAGTAGTTTATTGCCGGAGGCAGAGAGTGTGATGCTCTTTGTTTCCGGTTTTCTTTTTCTTTGTGAATTGAATTTTTTGAACTGTTATTGTATAATGTGATACTAGGGTCAAAAGTCAAAAATGCGAATCGTGCATGCACGAATGAGCATTTTGACTTACTGACCCGCCCAAACATGAGCAAGTAGCAATTTCCTACAAACGCAGGAAATTAGCGGATTGCGAATGTTTGCAGGATTGCGGGAGCTGCAAAGCAGCGAAGCAATCCGTGGTATCAGTTGGGGGCAAAATACTTTTTGACCCCAACATCATAATATGTGAGTTATTACCATTTTGTAAATTTATGCAGGAGGCTTTTAAATATGAGTAATGTTAAGAGAGTTTATGCGGAGAAAAGAGAAGATTATGCCGTAAAGGCAAAGGAGCTTAAAGAGGAGATCAAAAAGTACTTAGGTATCCCTGTTTCGGCGGTCAGAGTTCTTATTCGCTATGATATGGAGAATGTTTCCGAGGCTACATATAAGCGTGCATTAGGCACAGTATTTTCGGAACCTCCCGTTGATGATATCTATGAGGGGGATACATTTTCGGTAGAGCCTTCTGATAAGGTATTCTCTGTGGAATATCTTCCCGGACAGTTTGATCAGAGAGCAGATTCGGCAGAACAGTGTATCAAGCTTCTCAATGAGAAGGAGGAGCCTGTTATCCGTTCGGCTACTACTTATGTTATTTCCGGCGATATCTCCGATGAGGATATGTCAAGGATCAAGGCCTATGTTATCAATCCCGTGGATTCTAGGGAGACATCCTCAGATCTTCCCGAAACCTTGATACAAAAGTTTGATGATCCTCAGGATGTTCATATATTTGACGGTTTTTCTGATATGGCAGAGGCACCCTTAAAGGAGCTTTATGATTCCCTTGGTCTTGCCATGACCTTCAAGGATTTTTTACATATCCAGAATTATTTTAAGAACGAAGAAAAGAGAGATCCATCTATGACGGAGATCAGGGTTTTGGATACCTATTGGTCTGATCACTGCCGTCATACGACATTCTCTACAGAGCTTAAGAATGTGACATTTGATGAGGGCTATTATAAGAAACCCATAGTTGATACCTATAATGAATATCTTGCTGTTCGTGATGAGCTCTATAAGGGAAGAGATGACAAGTTTGTATGCTTGATGGATATAGCTCTTCTTGCTATGAAGAAATTGAAGGCTGACGGAAAGCTTGAGGATATGGAGAAGTCTGATGAGATCAATGCCTGCTCTATTGTAGTTCCTGTAGAGGTCGATGGAAAGGAAGAGGAGTGGCTCGTTTCATTTAAGAATGAGACCCACAACCACCCCACAGAGATAGAGCCCTTCGGTGGTGCTGCTACCTGTCTTGGAGGAGCTATCAGAGATCCCCTTTCAGGACGTTCATACGTTTATCAGGCTATGCGTGTTACTGGAGCCGCAGATCCCACAGCGCATATCAAGGATACCATGGAGGGTAAGCTTCCTCAGAGAAAGATCGTTACAGTTGCAGCTCATGGCTATAGCTCATACGGTAACCAGATAGGGCTTGCCACGGGTCTTGTAAATGAAGTATATCATCCTGATTATGTGGCAAAACGTATGGAGATCGGTGCGGTAATGGGTGCTGCTCCCAGGCGTTGTGTTATAAGAGAGAATTCGGATCCCGGAGATAAGATCATCCTTCTTGGCGGACGAACAGGTCGTGACGGCTGTGGTGGAGCTACGGGTTCATCAAAGTCCCACACCACCAAGTCCCTTGATACCTGTGGTGCAGAGGTTCAAAAGGGTAATCCTCCCACAGAGAGAAAGATTCAGAGACTCTTCAGACGTGAAGAGGTTGCTCACCTAATAAAGAAATGTAATGATTTCGGTGCAGGTGGTGTATCTGTTGCCATAGGAGAGTTGGCTGACGGACTTACAGTCAATCTTGACCTTGTACCCAAGAAGTATGCGGGTCTTGACGGTACAGAGCTTGCTATTTCCGAGTCTCAGGAGAGAATGGCAGTAGTTGTTGATCCTAAGGATGTTGATACCTTCCTTGCTTATGCAGAGGAGGAGAACCTTGAGGCTGTGGTTGTTGCCACTGTTACTGAAGAGCCGAGACTTGTACTCAACTGGAGAGGAAAAGAGATAGTAAATATCAGCAGAGCCTTCCTTGATACAAACGGAGCACATCAGGAGACTGATGTGGCAGTTGCTCTTCCTGATGAGAATAAGAAATATTTTGAGGATATCAAGGAGCCTTCGGATGTGAAGAAGGCATGGCTTGATACCTTGTCAGACCTTAATGTATGCTCGCAAAAGGGCCTTGTGGAGATGTTTGATTCATCCATTGGTGCAGCAACTGTTCTTATGCCCTATGGTGGAAAATATCAGCTTTCTCCCATACAGACTATGGTTGCAAAGCTCCCTGTTCTTAAGGGTAAGACTGATACTGTTACCATGATGAGCTACGGCTTTGATCCTTATCTTTCAAGCTGGAGCCCTTATCACGGAGCACAGTATGCAGTACTTCATTCAGTTGCGAAGATTGCTGCAACCGGTGGTGATGTAAGCAAGATCCGCTTTACCTTCCAGGAGTACTTTAAGCATCTTGGAGAGGACAAGAATCGTTGGGGAGATCCATTTGTGGCTTTGCTAGGTGCATTTGAGGCACAGATGAAGCTTGGACTTCCCTCTATCGGTGGTAAGGATTCTATGTCAGGAACCTTCAATGACATTGATGTACCTCCCACACTTGTATCATTTGCTGTTGATGTGGCAGATGGAAGAGATGTTGTTTCTACTGAGCTTAAGGCTTCAGGAGATAAGCTTATACTTGTAGATATTAAGAAGGATGAATATGACCTTCCTGATTTTGAGGCTGCGTTAAAGCTTTACGCTTTAGTTTATGAGGCTATAAAGGCAGGGAAGATCAAGGCTTCCTATGCAGTAGGCTTTGGCGGACTTGTTGAGGCTGTCAGCAAGATGGCCTTTGGTAATAAGCTTGGCGTAAAGATAGCAGATGGTGTATCTGCTTTGGATCTTCTTAAAAAGAGCTACGGTGCGTTGGTTCTTGAGGTAGAGAGTACCGATGGACTTGGATTTGAATATAAAGAGATAGGTACTGTCACAGATGACAAGACCTTTACCTTCGGTGATGTGAAGATAGATGTTGATGAGGCTATTGATGCATGGACAGGAAAGCTTGAGAAGGTATTCCCTACATCAAGCGGTGTTGAGCAAAAGGAGATCAAGAGTCCCCTCTACGATACAAAGGATATCTATGTATGCAAGCACAAGGTTGCAAAGCCCAAGGTATTTATCCCTGTACTTCCCGGAACCAACTGTGAGTATGACCTTACCGCTTCCTTTGAGAAGGCGGGTGCAGATGTTAAGACAGTAGTACTTAAGAATATGACAGAGCAGAATATCCTTGATTCCGTAGATGCATTTACCTCTGCCATAAATGATTCGCAGATCATTATGTTTCCCGGTGGATTCTCAGCCGGTGATGAGCCTGAGGGCTCTGCAAAGTTCTTTGCAACAGCCTTTAGAAATGAGAAGATAAAGGAAGCTGTAATGAAGCTCCTTAATGAGAGAGACGGACTTGCACTTGGAATCTGCAACGGTTTCCAGGCGCTTATCAAGCTCGGACTTGTGCCCTATGGTGAGATTATTGACCTTAAGGCTGATTCACCTACTCTGACCATGAACAGGATAGGTCGTCATCAGTCAAAGGTTGTATATACAAAGGTTCTTACAAACAAGAGTCCTTGGCTTATGAATACTACCCTTGGAGGTGTGTACTCAATCCCCGGATCTCACGGAGAAGGACGTTTCGTTGCATCCCGCGAGTGGAGAGAAAAGCTCTTTGCCAACGGTCAGGTTGCCACTCAATATGTGGATCCCGAAGGCAATGCCACCATGGATGAAGAGTGGAATATCAATGCTTCATATTCAGCTATTGAGGGTATCACAAGCCCTGACGGAAGAGTGCTTGGCAAGATGTGCCATTCAGAACGTATCGGTGAGAATGTGGCGATTAACATCGTAGGCGAGCAGGATCAGAAGATCTTCGAGGCTGGCGTAAGCTACTTCCAGTAAAATAAAAAAAGTGTCAAAAGTCGATAAACTGAGTTTGAGTTGAGAAATTGCAAATACGGTTCGAGGACTATCATTTTACGCCGGTACTGGAGCAGAGAACTTAGCGAAAACAAGCCAAAGGCGACGTTTGAGCTTAGTCGTAGCCCGATCGGCGCCCTTAGCGAACGTATGTGAGCTTAGTAGCCGACTAGCGACCGTATTTTGGTCGCTTATGTACCGTTGCGTAAAATGCTAAGTGGCGCTGGATGTCCAGTGGACATCCGTTTAGCGCGGACCGGAGTGGAATGGAGAGAACGATGTCCGAGAACCTTTTGCAATTTTGAAACTCTTGAAAGTTTTCTCTTTTGACACTTTTTTTAGTTATTCAATCCTTTATAGTACTTCTCAAGCTTCGGTCTCGCCTTTTCGTAGGCGGCTTGAAGCTTTGGATCAAATTGGGTTCCCATACCTTCCATGATGATCGTATTGGCCTTTTCAAAGTCGAAGGCCTCCTTGTAGACACGCTTACTTACAAGGGCGTCATAGACATCTGCGATAGCCATGATACGGGCTTCCAAGGGGATGTTGTCACCCTTTAGCTTTTCGGGATATCCTGAGCCGTCAAACCGTTCATGGTGATAGTGGGCTACATTTTCTGCGATAGCCTTGAAGGAAGTATCGTCTGTGTTCTCAAGGATCTTGTGTATGACACGCGCGCCTTCTTCGGCGTGCTTTTTCATCTTCTCGTATTCCTCGTCGGTAAAGCGACCGGGCTTTCTAAGAACCGCATCATCTACGGCAATCTTACCAAGGTCGTGCATGGGGGCAGCCTTTATCACATTCTCGCAGAATTCGGGAGAGAGAGATAGGCTTCCCTGCTTTTTGATCTCGTCTATCAGGATACGTACACCTTCGCTTGTTCGCATGATGTGACCGCCGGTTGAATTGTCACGACTTTCTACCATCATCGCAAGACTCATAATGAGGTTGTCATGCATATCCACGATGTGCTTGGTTTTTTCCTCGACCTCTTCCTGAAGCTTTTCGTTGTAATCGTCTATAAGTCTGATGTATTTTCTGTTGGCTGTATCATCCGTAAATGTCAGGATATAGCCTCTTTGTCGGTTACCAAGATAAAGATTATTAACATTTACATTGTAGATCTTGTCATCATCGGGATTGCCTGTTTTTGATTTGGCGGTAAATACAAAGGTATTATCCTTTGGATCATTTTTGAAGGACTCTATATAGTGTCTCAGTTTTCTTTCGGTTGGCTTGTAGCCTATCATACTATCTACTGCTACATCATTAAGCTCGGGGACAAGCTCTCTTGCAACCTCGTTGCTACCCAGATAATTGTTTTTAAGATTAAATGATATATAACCGATATCCCTGTCCTGTAGCATGGAATCTATGACTGTATCGCCCACATTGTAGAGATTGATCCTATATGCGATGGAAATAAATACTATCTCTGATAGCACATAACAAAGGGGTGTGATCTCAAGATTCATAGTAAGCTTTTTGCCTATAAGATATCCCCCCATGCTAAGAAGCTCCGGAATGATGAGCATATATATGATGGTTCTTGGAACCTGCTTTTTCTTAAACCATGAGTACACGATGGCAGCTACACCTATGATGGCGTAGAGATAAATGATGATATAAAAGACTGTATGCATAAAGCCATAGTGTCTTGTGAGGATGCCAACGCCGTCAACCACCTCGAAGGAATAATCCTTGTAGAAGATATCTGCATATCCAATGCTTAGAACTGAGAGATATGACAGAGTGCTGACTGTAAACATCATTACCTTGATCCATTTTCTGACTTCTATCTTGCAAAGATTGAGTATGCAGTTGGTGATGAAAAATTGAAGAAAGCATCCTCCAATATAGCTTATCTGTACCGAAATGACGGCTCTTTCTATATCTGTGGAGGTATAAGCCAATACATATCCTAAGCAGGAAATGGGGATTAAGGTAATGATCATATTCATATTGACATCAAAATGTCTGTGCCACATATAAATATATATTGTGGCACAAACAAGTGATATTAAGAATAGGATGCTATAAAAAATGATTACCAATTTGATATGTCTCCTTTAAAACTTGAAGATCAGTAACTGTATAATAACCGTTTCGGCAAGCATTAATTTGCAAGCTTGATATCGATATCTCCGGTTGATGTTTTTAGCTCGCAGCTTCCTCCCTCTGATGAAGCGGGAACATTTACATCACCGGTGCTTGAGCTTGCACTAAAATTCTTTCCTGAAAGCAAGGTTCCTGTTATATCTCCGGTTGATGCATTGGCCTTTATGGTAGTAGCGTCGCAGGCATTGAAGGTGATCTCTCCGGTTGATGCGGAAAGATTAAAGGCACCGCTTGCGATCACATTAGAAAGAGTGACATCTCCTGTACTTACATCAATAGTAAGATCCTTCAAGTTTAGATCTTTGATAGTGATCTCTCCGGTAGATGATTTGACGTTGACGTTCTCGTAATCCTTTTTAGGGATATATAGCGTGATCTTTGGTGATTTAAAGTCTGCATCAAAAATGAAGTGGAACTTCTTTTTATATTCGACATTGATGGTAAGAGTGTCATTATCTACCTTTATGTTGTGGATTGAATCCTCGCTTTCATCGTAGACAACCTTGCATTTCCCATCTTCAGTGGGAATGATCTCCAGATCATCTGTTGATAGATTTATCGAAAGGCTTTTGAAGCTTTCATCAACGTCGGTGGTTATGGTTTCGTATTTCACATTGCTAAGCTTCTCGGGATCAAAGCCTGATATCGCAAACATTATACCACATATCACTGCGCCGATGACAAATAATATTAATGCTATTAAAAGTATTTTACCGCTGTTCATTATTCCTGTCTCCTTTAATTAAATGAAAATAGATTTGATTCCCTGAAAAAGCTTGTCTGTAAGCCAGAAAAGACCCTTTGTTATCAGTCTGCAGATCACAAATACTACCAATGAAACTGCGACTCCGATAAAACATCCTCCAATGGCGAAAACACCTAGGGCAATATTTCCAAATACGATATTGACTATCGCTAAGGGAATGCAGGCTATGGCAGTTATAGCAATGGCAAGGTTTGCTATGAAGAGGGATGCGATGACGGCCCAAAATGCGATGTAAAGTGAAAGAACAACAGCGAAGGCGGCTATCATCAGGGAGCCCCAAAGAGGGAAGGAGATGACCAGACAAACAACCTCCCAAGCCTTTAAGGATCTTTTGCTCTTTACCTTGTCGCTAACAAGCTTTGAAAGTGGAATCTCGGAGGTGATATTTCCCACAACATCATCTACCGAGCCGATACTTGCTACAGCGTCTTCCTCAGAAAGACCATCCTCCATACGGTCATCGATGATCTCACTGTAAAAAGCCAGTCTTTCTTCAATGCCTTCAGGTGGAAGACCTGATAGTCTTTGCCGAAGCTCATATAAAAATTCATTTTTACTCATTTTCCGAATCCTCCCTGGTTATAAATTGGTGGATCGCAAGGATCTCCTCCCAATCGTATTTAAATTCTCTTATCCGGTTAAGACCTTCATCTGTAATGTGATAATATTTTCTCAGTCTTCCCTCGTGCTCTATAGACCTGACTGTCAGCATATTCGCTGCTTCAAGCCTCTTTAAAATGGTATAGAGAGTGGATTCCGACAATTCAAGATAGGGCTTCATATCCTTGATGATCTTATAGCCGTAGGAATCCTCGTTTTTTATAGAGGCAAGTACACATACATCCAAAAGGCCGCGTTTTAATTGAATATCCATTCCATACCTCCTTTTGTGTGATACATCGTAGCACGAAGTATATCACTTGTCAAGGTATAAATTTGAGCTAACTTGAAATTTTTTTTTATTGAGATAGGAAAGAGAGTGTGATAAAATGTAGGTTGTTTATTTTGAAATGAGAGGTTTAGTTGAAATGCTTAAACTAAAAAAGAGATTTGAAAAAATTATAGTGTTTGGCGGAGCTCTTGTTTTGCTATCCGGGTGTTCTCTGTTTCCTGAGGATGCATCGGTGCTTCCGGCTTCCGAAACATCAACCGGCAACGAATATGCTGACTCCCTTGCCAGAAAGATTGATGATTATGTTGACGAGGAAAAGCCGGCTGAGTATGATCCCGAGGCAGCAACATCCACAGGGAACGTAACCACTATTTTGGCTGATGGCACGGTGATCACCGATACTCAGGAGCCTGTGACGGATGAGAACGGAGAAGCTGTAGATGTGTCCGGGGGATCCGATGCTACGGAGCCTACAACTGAACCCGAGGTTGCAGATTTTGACGGTAAATTCGAAAAGAAGGATGACCTTGTGGAGGCTACCGGCAATGTAACTGTTAGGGCAAAGCCCTCTACCTCCTCTGATCCGGTGATGCTTTTAAGAAAAGGAGAGACTATCCATCGTATAGGATATTCTGAGGATTGGACAAAGGTTCAACACGAAAACAATCATTTTTATATCGCCAGCAAGTATTTAAAGCCGGCTGATTAATGAAAAGGAGATAAAATTATGGGAATGACAATGACACAAAAGATATTGGCAGCACATGCCGGTCTTGATCATGTAGAGGCAGGACAGCTTATCGAGGCAGATCTTGATATGGTTCTTGGCAATGATGTGACAACACCTGTCGCTATTCATGAGATGGACAAGTTCAACACAAAAGAGGTCTTTGATAAGGATAAGATCGCAATGGTGCTTGACCATTTTACACCGAATAAGGATATCAAGTCAGCAGAGCATTGTAAGTGCGTAAGAGAGTACGCAAAGGAGCATGATATCACCAATTTCTTCGATGTAGGTGAAATGGGAATAGAGCATGCACTTCTTCCTGAAAAAGGCTTGGTTGTTGCAGGAGATGCAGTGATCGGTGCTGATTCCCATACCTGTACCTATGGTGCTCTCGGTGCATTTTCTACCGGTGTGGGAAGTACTGATATGGCAGCAGGAATGGCAACAGGAAAGGCCTGGTTCAAGGTTCCTTCCGCTATCAAGTTCAATATCACAGGCAAGTTCAATAAGTGGGTGAGTGGAAAGGATCTGATCCTTCATATCATCGGTATGATCGGTGTGGACGGCGCGCTTTATAAGTCAATGGAGTTTGTAGGCGACGGTATTGCAGAGCTTACAATGGATGATCGTTTTACTATTGCCAATATGGCTATCGAGGCCGGTGCAAAGAATGGAATCTTTCCAGTAGATGACAAGACCATCGCATATATGAAGGAGCATTCGGTAAGAGAATATAAGGTATATGAGGCAGACGCAGATGCGGTTTATGACGAGGAATATACCATAGATCTTTCTAAATTGAAGTCTACAGTATCCTTTCCTCATTTGCCTGAGAATACACATACAATAGATGACTGTGGCGATATCGCTATCGATCAGGTTGTGATCGGATCATGTACCAATGGTCGTATGGACGATATGAGGATCGCTGCCAAGGTTCTTGAAGGAAAGAAGGTAAAGAAGGGACTTCGATGCATAGTGATCCCTGCTACTCAGGCTATCTACCTTCAGTCTATGGAAGAGGGACTTTTGAAGACATTTATCGAGGCGGGAGCTATAGTTTCAACACCTACCTGCGGTCCTTGTCTTGGAGGACATATGGGAATACTTGCCCAGGGTGAAAAGGCAGTTGCCACCACCAACAGAAACTTTGTGGGAAGAATGGGTCATGTTGATTCGGAGATCTATCTTGCGTCCCCTGCTGTAGCTGCAGCATCAGCTATCACAGGCAAGATCTCAAGCCCTGATGAGCTTTAATAGTTGAAAGGAGAACAAAGATGAAGGTAAGCGGAACAGTACATAAATACGGTGACAATGTAGATACAGATGTTATCATCCCTGCAAGATATCTGAATTCATCAGATCCCAAGGAGCTTGCGAAAAACTGTATGGAGGATATCGACAAGGATTTTGTAAATAGGGTTAAGCCCGGGGATATTATGGTTGCCAACAAGAACTTTGGTTGCGGATCATCAAGAGAGCATGCTCCCATAGCCATCAAGGCTTCAGGTATCAGCTGCGTTATCGCTGAGACATTTGCCAGGATATTCTTCAGGAATTCCATCAATATAGGACTCCCCATTATAGAGTGTCCTGAGGCTGCAAAGGCCATCGAAATGGGTGACGAGGTAGAGGTGGATTTCGACACCGGTGTCATCACCGATAAGACCAAGAATCTTACATTCAAGGGACAGGCATTCCCTCCCTTTATGCAGAAGATCATAAAAGCAGAAGGATTGGTAAATTACATTAACGATAAAGCTTGAGAAATCAGGCACAACAAACACTTGTGTTTGTTCGTGCCTGATTTAGAGACCTAATGAATAATGAGCTTTTTTAAGGAGGTATCTTTATGGTTGGTTTAGTAGGACTTGGATTGCTTGTGATCATAGTAGCGGTAGTTGTTGTGGTAGCTGTGGTAGCAGCGGTATCGGGATATTTTGCAGGCCCCAACCACGACAATGATGAGAATGCATAAAATACGAAAAGCCGCAGGAACGGAGAAAGGAGTAAGCCGTTCCTACGGCAAATGAATAGTCATATTTATTTTTATAATAGGCTAGAGCCAGTGCTTGTTTTATAGCGAGCACCGGCTCTTTTACTATATCACTGATATGAGGAGGTGTGATATGTATGAGGTCCGATCCGAACATCGAACCTATAGCTTGATTATATACTATAATTGTGAACAAAGTATGTACAAGAAATAAACTAAATCTTAACGTTGGTAAATTGTTGTTTACCCATAGTTTAAAATTCTTCCTTATTCCGTAACTGTTCAGAGCTGTAGTGAATAGTTATCTTATTCTATCTTTACAGCATATCCACCTGATGCATCGGTCTGCCCTTCGGGAAGAATGGCATCGATCTTTACAGCATATCCACCTGATGCGTCAGTTTGACCTTCGGGAAGGATAGCGCCCTCGGGGATCACGGGTACATAGTCCTCGGCGGGTTCTTCTGCTTCATTAAACTCCGGATCCTCGGTTACGATCTCAATCTCGTCAGCAAGCTTGGTATTTAGGTTCTTATCCCTCTCTCCGGGAATTGTAACACCCTCATTCATTCGCCTTATCACTGTCTTTACATAGCTCTGAGTTTCTTTGAAGGGTGGTATGCCGCCGTATTTTGCAACATTTCCACTTCCTGCATTGTAGGCTGCTAAAGCAAGCTCAACATTGCCATCATATTTTTTTAAAAGCTGTGATATAAGCTTTGCGCCTCCCATGATATTTTGTTCCGCATCATAGGGATCGGTGACGCCTAAGGATCTTGCTGTGGAAGGCATAAGCTGCATAACGCCCTTGGCGCCTGCCTTTGAGCCGGCCTTGGGATTGAAGCCCGATTCCGTCATTCCTATAGCTCGCAAAAGCCTTACATCAACACCATAGGTTCTGGCAGCTTCATCAAATATCTCAGTCAGAGTCTTTCCGCCCTGTTCATTTAATCTGCTTCTTAGGATACTTCCAAAATCCGATCCTATATTAACCTGGTTAGAAGTATTGCCTGTTGTTATCCTGCTATTTGCTACAGCCTTTGACAGTATGGGATTGTAGCTTAGCCCCAGGGTATCTATCATGATCATCATCTCCTGACGGTAATATATGTATTATTCTAAAAAGTTATACCACATATGCTATATCGGATGATGGTATGTGAATCCTTAATCATTTATCAAAATCTGTGAAAACAATGTTGATATATGTTGTTTGTGATGTTACTATTATTCGTAACTATTAGATGGGGAAGGGGATAATAAAAAAAGGAATAGTGGTAAAATGAATATCAATCAATTAAAGTATGTATTAGAGGTTGCCAATGCATCCTCCATGCGTGAAGCATCTACAAAGCTATATGTGTCGCAGCCTGCGCTGTCATCTTCTATCCGTGAACTGGAAGAAGAGCTTGGGATACTGATCTTTGAGCGTACCAACAAGGGAATATCTTTGACGGATGAAGGAAGAGATTTTATAAGCTATGCAAAAAAAGCGGTGGGTCAGTATAAGATCCTTGAGGACAGATACTTGTCAGGAGACAGCGGAAAGGAGAGATTCTCTGTATCGACTCAGCATTACAACTTTGCTATCATGGCATTTACCCGTGTTATCCGGAAAATGAATCCCCAAAAGTACGATTTTTCGATCCATGAGACCAAGACAAAGGAAGTGCTTGATGATGTAAGAAGTTTAAAGAGCGAGGTGGGTATAGTTTCTTTTTCCGGCTCTAACGAGGCGGTGATCAAGAAGCTTTTCAAGGATTATGGTCTTTTATTCACACCTCTTATGAGAAAGGAAACCTACGTATATGTATGGAAAAATCACGAATTCGCCAAAAGAAAGGCGGTTTCTATCGAGGAAATGCGCGATTATCCCTGTATATCCTTTGACCAGAGCAGTGACAGCAACTTTTATCTTACGGAAGAGGCCATGGCGGATTATTCCTTTGACAAAATGATCAAATCCGACGACAGGGCGACCACCATGGAGCTTATCGCGGAGCTTGGTGCCTATTCCATCGGCTCGGGAATGTTGTCGGAGGACGATGCAATACTGAAGGGACTCGTGGCTATAAAGCTCAAGGAAGAAGATCCTCTGATCATAGGCTATATCACAAGAAAAGGAAGTGCCCTGTCACAATACGGGGAGATCTATGTAAAGGAATTGTTAAAGTATAAAGTAATGTAAGAAAATCTACACATACTGTGGCAAGCTGAATAGCCGGTGATAACTGATGCTTATCACCGGCTATTAGTTTGTATGAATTTACAAAATGAATTCTTCAAACTATAATAAACATACCTTGTTGGTAGGAATTAAATACCTGAGGAAAAAATATATAGAAAGAGGGAAAACTATGAAGAAAAGAATTTTTGGTATGGCGTTAGCAGTTGTTTTAGGACTTGGTGCTTTAACTGCATGCGGAGGCAAAGAGGCGCCTACAGAGGCAGAAAAAACGGATCAGACGATCGAAGAGAAACAGACTGAAGAGGCAACTGAGGCTAATGACAGCACTGATTCTGAGGCTAAGGAAGCTGATACGTCTGAGGGCAAGGTATTAAGAGTAGCAGCTCAGTCGTATCCACTTTATTCACCCATCAACGCAGCTTACGAGCTTGGATATTTTGATGAGGAATTTAAAAATATCGGAGCTACATTTACATGGACAGGTTTTGCATCAGGTCCCCTGGTAAATGAGGCTGTAGCAGCAGGTGAGGCAGACGTTGGATTTATGGCAGATCTTCCTGCGATCATCGCAAGATCATCAGGTCAGGATATACAGGTTGTATCCGGTGTATCTACAGGTGAGAGATCATTGGCTGTATTGGTCGGTGCAGATTCGGATATCGCTGATATCAAGGATCTTAAGGGAAAGAAGGTAGCTTATGCATTTGGTTCATATGCGCAGCATCTTTTAGCACTTGTTCTTGACCAGGCAGGACTTACGTTTGATGATGTAGAGAGTGTAAACCTTGGAGCAGCTGACAGTCCTCAGGCATTGGCTAACAAGGACGTTGATGCTATCGTAATCTGGGAGCAGTTCATAACAAAGCTCACAAATGACGGAACAGCAAAGGTTCTTATCGATGGTACGGGAATCAAGAAGAGCAACATGGTGCTCTATGCAGTTAAGGAATTTGCTGCAGCAAATCCTGAACTTATTGAAGCATTTATCAAGGCAACCAACAGAGGAGCAGAGTACATCAAGAGCAACCCCAAGGAGGCTGCTGCGCTTCTGGCACCTGTATACAATGTAACAGAAGAGGAGATGGAAAAGATTTTTGGTAATTTCAACTTCTCGGTTGCACTTTCGGATGATGATATCGCTGAGATCACAAAGGTTGCTGATTATGCTCACGAAGCAGGTATCATAGCCAATCCAGTAAACGGTGATGAGTTCATCAATACCGATTATCTTAAGGAGGCCGGCTTCTAAAAGCAGTCTTATAGAAGATAGATTTATTGTCAACCTTTTGACTTTTGAGAGTGTGTATTATCGAGTAGGGAGGGATCCCTACTCGATTGATTTAAAAAGTGTTTAGTTATTAAGATGATTAAATAATGAGTAAGGACGGTTTTATTATATGAGAGCTAAAAAGTCTGTTCCCGGACAAATAGGCTGGTGGGCCTTATACTTCGCATTCCCTGTTCTCGTTGTACTACTTTGGGAATATATATGTCATTTCGGCAGTGTCAAGATATATAATATGCCGGCTCCTGAGATTATCCTAAAGGATGCTTTTGAAAAAATACAGGATGGAATCCTTCTAAAACACATTTCTGTCAGTTTTTTAAGAGTATTGGAAGGCTTCCTTATAGCAGCGGTTGCTGCTTTGATCCTTGGAGTGCTTATCGGACTAAACAAATACTTTGAAAGATTTACGGAGCTGGTACTTCAAATATTAAAGCCTATTCCACCTATAGCATGGATACCTCTTGCGATACTGTGGTTCGGGATCGGAGAAAGCTCAAAGCTTTATATCATTTTCTATGGTGCCTTCTTCCCGATACTTCTTAATACGGTGGATGGTATTCATAATGTGGATAAGAGATATCTTGAACTTGCCAGGGTATATGAGGTTGATAAATGGCGTCTTACATGGAAAATGATACTTCCGGGTGCGCTTCCTTCGATACTTACGGGTATCAGAGTAGGACTTGGAAATGCGTGGGTATGCGTAGTTGCAGCAGAAATGATAGCGGCAACAAAGGGGGTTGGATATATGCTTTCTAACGGAAGAAGCATGTCAAGAGCAGATGATGTGATCCTCGCGATGCTTCTTATAGGCATTGTTGGAAAGATAATGGATGATATTTTAAAGGTGATCAGTAAGAGGATCATGAAATGGAGTTAGGCTATGGGCGAAAAAGAAACGGCAGTAAAAATAAGCAATCTGAATAAATATTTTGCTGATCTTCAGGTGTTATCCGATATAAGTCTGGATGTGAAAAAGGGTGAATTTATCTCTGTGATCGGAGTCAGCGGTTGCGGAAAAAGTACGTTGATCAGGATAATCGGAGGACTTGAAACTCTGACTGACGGTGAGGTTTTGGTTAATGGGGAGACAGTAAAAAAGCCTTCAAGAAAGGTGGGGTTTGTGTTCCAGGATCACAGACTTCTACCATGGCTCACAGTTGAAGACAACATAAAGCTGGCATTGGAAAAGGGAACAAAAGATACCGATGAGATTGTGGATAAATATCTGAAGCTGGTGGGGCTTGAAAGCTTTAAAAAGGCATACCCAACCCAGTTATCCGGAGGAATGGCACAAAGAGTAGCCATAGCGAGAGCGCTTGCCAATCAGCCGGATATCCTTCTCCTTGATGAGCCTTTTGGTGCATTGGACGCCATTACAAGGATCAGTATGCAGCAGGAGCTTCAAAAGATATGGAAAAAAGAAAATATAACTATGATCCTGATCACACATGATATAGCTGAGGCGGTATTTCTCGGAGAGAGAGTTGTAGTCATGTCAAGCAGACCCGGCAGGGTCAAGGATATCATTCCGGTAGACGCTGTGTGTCATTATCAGAGAACCGGAAGTGATTTTGCAAGAACAAGAGACAGAATATACCAGGAATTCTTCAGAGATGAAGAAATGCCTTTTGCATATAACATTTAACAGAGATTTGTTACATATCAGAAAGAGGTGTTACCATGAGTGAAGCAATTTATTCTCCTCAGGAGGAAAGAGTGATAAATAAAAAAGAGCCTGTGAATATCAACAGGGCAACCTCCCTTATAGGAAAGGTCAGAGGTGTTAAGCCTCAGATAGACATAGAGAGAGGACTTTTCTTTACCCGTTCATTTAGGGAAACAGAGGGCGAGCCCCTCATCGTACGTTGGGCTAAAGCGCTTTTGCTTTATGCTAAGGAATCTACTATAGAAATAGAGGATGGACAGCTTATCGCGGGAAGAGGCGGTATTGCAGGCAGATATGGTATCTTATACCCTGAGCTTGACGGGGACACTCTGGGAATAAATATTGAAAAGCTTCCGGGCAGAGCAACCTCTCCATTTGATATTTCTGAAGAGGCGGCAAGGATCGTTAAGGAGGAGATCGAGCCCTATTGGAAGGGCAAGACCTATCACGAGGATCTTAAAGCAGCATTGCCGGAGGATACACGAAGACTGACCTACAATCCCGATGAAGAGGCATCTTCAAGGTTTATTGTAAATGAAACATCCTCCTTCAGATCCTCTATCCAGTGGGTTCACGATTATGAGATAGTGCTTAACAAGGGCTTTAAATGGATAAAGGAGGATTCCCTTAATAGAATAAAGGAATTGGATGAGGACAGTGCTTATGACATGATGGAAAAAAAGCCTTATCTTGAGGCTTTGATCATAGTAGCAGATGCTATCATCCTATGGGCCGGGCGCTATGCGGATGAGGCAGAGAGAAAGGCGGCAATTGAGGGTGATGAAGCCAGAAAACAGGAGCTTCTTCAGATAGCTGCAAACTGCCGTAAGGTTCCCGAAAACCCTGCCGAGACATTCTATGAGGCAATACAGTCACAGTGGATCGTTCAGATGTTCTCAAGAATAGAACAAAAAACCGGAACTATCATTTCCAATGGAAGAATGGATCAATACCTGTATCCGTTTTATAAGGCTGACATAGAGAAGGGGACCATTACACCGTTTAAGGCTCAGGAGCTTCTTGAATGTGTGTGGGTTGAGATGGCGGCCTTTGTAGATCTGTATCTTTCCGAGACCGGCGGTGCCTTCAATGAGGGTTATGCACACTGGGAGGCAGTGACAGTCGGAGGACAGACAAAGGATGGATTGGATGCCACAAATGATCTTACTTATATCATTTTAAAGTCCAAGCGTGATTTCCCTCTCAATTATCCGGATCTTGCGGCAAGGGTTCATACCAGAAGCCCCAGGCGTTATCTTTATGAAATAGCACTCACTGTGAAGGATGGTTCGGGATTTCCCAAGATCATCAATGATGAAGAAGTTATACCGCTTCTTTTGTCAAAGGGTGCTGCCTTTGAAGAAGCTTATGATTATGCGGTTTCAGGCTGTGCGGAATGCCGTATGCCCAATAGGGATACCTATACAAGTCCCGGTGCTTATATTAATTTTGGTGCGGCTCTTGAAATGACAGTATATAACGGGAAGATGCTCAAATACGGTGATGAACTTTTAGGTCTTCAGACAGGAGAATTCACGGAATTCAAGACATTTGATGAATTGCTGAGTGCATATCTTCTTCAACAGAAGAATTTTATACGTCATGCATTCAGACAGCAGTATCAGATAAATCATTTGAGAGCAAGACATTTTGCTACTCCTTTGGGATCAGCTCTTTCGAAGCCCAGTCGTGACAGCTTCACAGATCTTCATCAGGAGCATGTACCAGGTGGCATAGATCTCGGATATTTCGAATTCATCGGTTTTGGAACAGTTGTGGATTCGCTGGCTGCCATCAGGAAGCTTGTATTTGAAGAGAAGAGGATAACTCTTGCTGAGTTGAAAGAAGCATTAGAGCATAATTTTGAGGGATATGAGGTAATAAGAGAGCTGTTAAAGAATGCCCCCTCTTATGGAAATGATGATCATTACGCAGATGAGATTGGTTTGTTATTAGACAAGGAAGCCGGGGATTTTGCGAGAAAATACGGAAAGGAATTTGGTGTTCATATAGATCTTCGCTATGTTCCATTTACTTCTCACGTTCCTTTTGGAAAGGTGGTAAGTGCAACGCCCAACGGAAGAGCAGCATTTACGCCGTTATCAGACGGCAGCAGCGCATCTCAGGGAGCAGATATCAACGGGCCTACGGCCATTCTTCAGTCCAATTATAAAACGAAGAATTGGAGTAATAATTACAGGGCGGCGAGATTGCTGAATATCAAGTTGAGTCCTGCATGTGTTAAGGGCGATGAAGGAACAGAGAAATTGGTGGATTTTATAGAAGCATTCAGAGATCTGAAGCTTTGGCATGTTCAGTTCAATGTCATGAACACAGAGACTATGAAGAAGGCTCAGAAGAATCCTGAAGAATATAGAGACCTTCTGGTGCGTATTGCCGGCTACAGTGCATATTTCACTGAACTGTCCAAGGAGCTACAGGATGATCTGATCGCAAGAACGGAGCAGCAGGCTATCTGATGAAAGATGATGAACATTTATTAATCTTTAATATACAAAAGTATTCTCTCCATGACGGCTCAGGGATCAGAACTGTGATCTTTTTAAAAGGATGTCCGCTAAGATGTCTATGGTGTTGTAACCCTGAATCTCAGTCAGTTGAGCGCGAGCTTATCTACAGGAAGACCAGATGCATTGGTATGGATAAATGCGGACTCTGTAAAAAGTGCGCTCCTTTAGGAACAATAAAACAAGGAGAGGATGGTAAGGCGGAAATAGATATTGCTGCATGTACAGGTGATCTTAGGCTTGCAGATATCTGTCCCTCAAGAGCCATAGAGATAGAGGGGAGAGAGATCACGATAGATGAGGCCATAGATATAGTAAGACAGGATGAGGTGTTTTATCGCGGAAAAGGTGGTCTTACCATAAGCGGTGGTGAACCCTTATCTCAACCCGGTGCTATAGGTCTTCTAAAAAAGGCGAAGGAAGAGTTTATTAATACAGCGGTGGAAACCTGCGGTTATGTTAATGAGGATAGATTGTTGACAGCAGCGGCTTATCTTGATCAGATATTCTTCGATATAAAATCGGTGGATGAAGATAAGCACAGAAGGTTTACGGGATCGTCCAACGCTCTTATTCTTTCAAATATCAGGGCGTTGAAAAGAACATATCCTGATAAGGCCATAAGAGTCAGAACTCCGGTTATACCGGGATTCAATGACAAAGAGGAAGAGCTGTCGGCAATAGAAGATTTTCTAGCGTCCATAGGTATCAACGAATGGGAGAAGCTTCCCTATCACACATATGGAGTTGGGAAATATGAGATGTTGGGGAGAGAATATCTTCTTCCAACTCAATAAAAGGAAGGAAAAACAATGGAATTCAATACGAAATTACTTCATGGAATAACCTCGAAGGGATATGAAAAGGGTGAGATACTTCCTCCCATATCTCAGGTAAGTGCATTTCAGTATGAAAAAATGGAAGATCTTGAGAGAGTGTTTGCGCATAAGAGTAATGGATTCGCATATTCGAGGATCGGAAATCCCACATTGAATTCTTTTGAACAAAGGGTAAATGAGCTTGAAGGCGGTGCCGGTGCTGTCTGTACCAGCAGCGGAATGAGCGCCATAGCGGTTGCGCTTTTAGCTGTCTGTAACAGCGGTGATGAGATCATAACAAGCAGTGCTCTGTATGGTGGAACCATAAATCTGTTTGGTGATCTGAATAAGCTTGGGATCAAGACTGTTTTCGTTGATGATTTTACCGAAGATAATCTTAAAGAAGCCATAACGTATAAAACACGGGTGATATACGGAGAATTGATAAGCAATCCCGCTCTGAAGGTGATGGATGTTCCTAAGGTTTCAAGTATTGCTCATGAAGCCGGAATACCGCTTTTTGTGGATTCCACTATGGCGACACCATTTATAGCACGTCCTTTGTCACTTGGAGCTGATGTAGTCATACATTCTACATCAAAGTATATCAACGGCGGAGGTAACTCGATCGGCGGTATAATCGTGGATGGCGGCAGATTCCCCTGGGATTTTGAGAAATATACGGCTCTATCCGAATTCAAAAAATACGGAAAGTTCGCATTTATGGTAAGACTCAGGACCGATCTCTGGGAGAATATAGGGGGCTGTATGGCTCCTATGAACGCTTTTTTAAGCTATATAGGATTGGATACTTTAGGGATTCGGATGGAGAGGATATGTGATAATGCAAAGGCTCTGGCGAATGCTCTGTCAACGCTTTCCGGGGTAGAGGTAAGCTATCTTACCCTTTCTGATCATCCTTACCATGAATATGTAGACAAGGAGCTAAACGGCTACGGCGGGGGAGTGTTAAGCTTCAGAGTCGGATCCAAGGAGAGAGCCTTCAGAGTGATCGATTCCCTAAAGTATTCCATCATTGCAAGTAATATCGGAGATCTGAGAACTCTGGTGATACATCCGGCGTCAACCCTATATTCAAAGACCAGAAGGGAAGATCGAGAAGCAGCCGGTGTTTTTGATGACACCATAAGGGTGAGCATGGGCATTGAAAATATCCATGATCTGATCGAGGATTTTGTGAATGCCATAAATGAAAGTGCCAATTAAAATATGCCGCCGACCGAAGGGAGGGGGCGATACATATTATATAAAGGAGAAAAAACTATGAAGATCAAGGTAGCAGGTGAAACAAAGGAAGTAAAGGACGGACTTACTCTTACAGAGCTTATTGAAAATGAGCAGGTGGAGAATCCGGAGTATGTGACAGTTTCTATCAACGAGGAGTTTTTAGAGAGAGCTCAGATAGCAGAGACTGTGTTAAAAGAAGGCGATGACATTGAATTTTTATATTTTATGGGAGGCGGTAGGTAATGGCATTTACCAATGAACAATTAGAGCGATATTCAAGACACATAATCCTTAAGGAGATAGGTGTCAAGGGACAAAAGAAGCTTCTAAACGGCAAGGTTTTGATAATCGGAGCCGGTGGACTCGGTGCTCCGGCGGCGCTTTATCTTGCGGCGGCAGGTGTGGGAACTATAGGTATAGTGGATGCGGATGTGGTGGATCTGTCTAACCTTCAAAGACAGGTCATACATACCACCGATGATATAGGCAAGAAGAAGGTTCAGTCAGCGGCAGAGACTATGAGAGCCATCAATCCTGACATTATTGTCAATACCTATCATACTTTTGTCACGAGCTACAATATCAGAGAGCTGATCGCAGATTACGACTTCATCATTGACGGTACTGATAATTTTCCGGCAAAGTTTTTGATAAATGATGCCTGCGTTATGGAGAAGAAGCCATTCTCCCATGCAGGAATAATAAGATTCAAGGGTCAGCTGACCACTGTGGTTCCGGGAGAAGGACCGTGCTACCGTTGCATATTCAAGAATCCACCACCCAAGGACGCTGTTCCTACCTGTAAGCAGGCGGGCGTTATCGGAGCCATGGGAGGTGTCATCGGTTCATTGCAGGCTATGGAAGCGGTTAAGTACTTAACAGGAACAGGAGAACTTCTCACAGGTTATCTTCTGACTTATGATGCCATCACCATGGAGTTCCACAAGATCAAGCTTCCCAAGAGAGGCAAGGGATGTGCGGTATGTTCGGATACGCCGACTATTACCAAGCTTATTGATTATGAGCAGGCAGCCTGCGATCTGAAATCGAAGGAGAGTTGATCAAATGAAGGTTACCATAAAAAAAGAGGACTATGAAAAGCTGTTAGAACACGCAAAGTCAGAGCGTCCCAATGAGGCTTGCGGACTTGTAGCCGGAAAAGATGTGGATGGTGAGAGACATATTGAGAAGGTCTATCTTCTTACCAATATCGACCATACCAACGAGCATTTTACCATTGATCCCAAGGAGCAGCTTGCTTCCATCAAGGATATGAGAAAGGAAGGGCTTACCCCTCTCGGCAACTGGCATTCACATCCTGAATCGCCTTCAAGACCATCAGAGGAGGATAAGAGACTTGCCAATGACAGCAGGGCGAGCTATCTGATACTATCTCTCGAGGATAGTGAAAACCCGGTGCTTAATGCATTTCACATAGAGGGTTCAGATGGCGAGAAGACCGTGAGAAAGGAAGAGCTTATAATAGTTTAGAAAGATTAGGAGAAATGATCATGGCAGATTTAGGATTTACAGTAGATGATAAAGTGGATATCACCGATGTGGTATGCCCTGTAACCTTTGTAAAGACAAAGGTCGCATTAGAAGAGCTTGACGACGGACAGATACTTCAGGTACACTTAAATGGCGGTGAGCCTGTTCAGAATGTTCCAAGGAGTGTGAAGGATGAGGGGCATAAGATACTTAAGCTCATTGAAAATGATGACGAGACCTATGAGCTTTTTGTTCAGAAGGTTGGAGATTAGTTAAAAAGAGAGGGTGAAGACTATGGCAACAGATTATGCAACTCTTAAAAAGGGCGGTTTTATGAGGCAGAAGCAGAAAGATAATTTTTCTCTTCGATTAGCTGTGGTGGGGGGAACACTGACAGCCGAGAACTTAAAAAAGATCGCAGAGGTGGCTGAAAAATACGGTGACGGACATGTTCATCTTACATCAAGACAGGGAGTGGAGATCCCATTTATCAAATTGAATGATATCGACGAGGTGAAGGATTCTCTGGCAGAGGGCGGATGTAAGCCGGGTGTCTGCGGCCCCAGAGTTCGTACTGTTACAGCCTGTCAGGGTAGTGAGATCTGTCCGAGCGGCAATATCAATACCTATGATATCGCGCTTAAACTGAATGATCGCTATTTCGGAAGAGAGCTTCCTCATAAGTTCAAATTCGGTGTCACAGGCTGTCAGAATAACTGCCTAAAGGCAGAGGAGAATGATGTGGGAATAAAGGGTGCCATAAAGATGAAGTGGGAGGCCGGTAACTGCATCAATTGCGGTCTCTGTGCAAAGGTCTGCAGAGAGGGGGCTATCACCATAGAGGATGGACAGGTCAATGTGGATTTCGATAAATGCAACTACTGCGGACGTTGCGTGAAGTCCTGCCCCACAGATGCCTGGGAGCAACAGCCTGCTTACTGGGTATCCTTCGGAGGAACCTTCGGTAATTCCATAAGCAAGGGTACAGAGCTTCTACCACTTATCACAGATGAAGATCAGCTCTTCAGAGTGACTGATGCAGCTATCAACTTCTTTGAGGAGAATGCTAAGCAGGGCGAGCGTTTTAAGTTCACCATAGACAGAGTCGGAGTGGAGAGATTAAAGGAGGTTTTAGAGGCGGCATATAAGGGCTAAGGCCTTAAAGCATTAATAATTGCCCCTTTTTTGTCAAAGCTGATAGTAATAATAGAAAAAGTCCTATGTCTCTAAAGGGTAACATAGGACTTTTTGATTATATATCCTCTTGCTTTTACTGATCCTTTTTTCTATAATGATCCTGGAATATCGAGAGTAAAGTCAGAATAGAAAGTCAGTATATTATCACACTCCAATCTCCGACTACAAAAAACACAGGAAAGAAAATCTATGATTTGTATTAGCGTGAGTTTTAAAAAAACTAAAGATGAGATAAGGCAGAGATTCGCCTTTTCCGCGGAAGAGGCCGGATGCTTTTTAAAGAAATCTATGGATAGAGAAATGATCAACGGAGGAGTGATCCTCTCAACCTGTAACAGGAGCGAGTTATACTTGACGGCAGGTGGTGATGAAGCTTCATTCGCAGGTTTTTCTAAGAATGAGGATGGGAAATGGATCAAACTGATCGAAGAGGAGATATCCATGGTAAAGGGGATATCCGTAAATGAGATAAGGAAAAACTGCCTGTATTATCAGGGAAAAGATGCAGTAGCTCATCTTTTCAAGGTGGTATCCGGTCTTGATTCCATGGTGCTTGGTGAGGATGAGATATTTCATCAGGCGAAGGCGGCTTATCAACTGTCTCTCGATACAGGTGCCACTGATCACGAGCTCAACATTTTATTCCAGGGAGCTTTTAACTGCGGAAGGCTTACGAGAGCTAAGACCGGGATTCATGAGACACCAATTTCCATAGGGACTCTGACGGCTAACCGTGTCGAAGGATTCTTAGAGAGTAATATAGAAAAATGCGGTGATGACAAAGGTGATAGAGGCAGTGTGCTTATTGTAGGAGCCACAGGACAGATCGGTTCGATCGTGGCGAAGGATCTGATCGACAAGGGTATAACTGTTATTGGAACTGCAAGGAGTCATTCCACAGGCAACGAACACTGGGATAGAGAGGGGATCACCTGGATCGATTTTGGGAAGAGATATGAGTATATTGATAGAGTTTCGGCTATAGTCAGTGCCACTAAAAGTCCCCATTATACACTGACAAGGGATGAATTCTTCGAGAGCAGAAGGACTGAAAAGCCTCTTCTTTTGGTCGATCTGGCCATGCCCTATGATATCGATCGTGATATAGAGAGGGAGAGTGCAGTAGAGCTTATGGGAATAGATCATTTTAGAGAGCTATCCAAGAAGAACACTGCTCTTAAAGAAAATGAAGCAGAGAAGATGAGACGTATGGTTGCAGACTGCGTAGAGGATACCCTGAAGAGATTATATATCAGAAACTTTCAGGCTATGGGGCTTAAGGCTGAAGAGTGGTTTTCCAAAATGATATTCTATCTCAAGGATTCATTGGACAGTGATACGCTCCTTAAGGTCTTAGAGAGAATATATGAAGTGGAAGAGGGCGAAAAAAAGCCCTTAAATTAAGTGTTATAGAAAAGAGATCAGTTAAAATGGCATGTTTTCCGATGATGGTTGAAATTGAAGGAAGGACGCTTATCGTCATAGGAGGCGGAAGGATAGCGCTCCATAAGATCAAGGTTTTGTTGCCCTTCGGTGCAGATATTGTTGCGATAAGTGATGATTTTTTGCCTGAGTTTTTCGCTCTCGCGAAGGACAATGAGAATATCACTCTGATACAAAAGTCAATATCAGGTGATAGCAGGACATCCTTTGAGGATCTGCTTGATGAGAGTGATCATGATATATGTTTCGTGATCGCAGCTACCGATGATATAAAGCTTCAGGATGTGATATCCGAGGTGTGTAAAGACAGGAAAATACCTGTGAATGTGGTGGATGTAAAGGACAAAAGCTCCTTTTATTTCCCTGCGGTTACAAAAAAAGATGAACTGGTGGTAGCTGTATCCACGGGTGGGGCATGTCCCACCTTGGCAGGACATATAAAGAATAAGCTTGATGGGATCATACCGGAGTATTATAAGGATATGACAGCCACTCTGGGGAAGATGCGAGACAGAGCGCTTTTTGAGATAAGCTCCTATGGTGACAGAAAGAAGTTTTTTGAGGAGCTTATAGCCTATGGCGAGGAGCATGAAGGTAAGATACCTGATGATATCGCGGAAAGTTACCTTGAAAAATACAGATGATCTACAGGATGTAAACGGTGAGAATTGAGGACTTAAAATATATGGAGACTAGGATCATACGTATCGGAACAAGGGGGAGCAAACTTGCTCTTACTCAGACCGAGATGGTAGAAAAGAAGCTAAAAATCGCATATCCCGGTATACGAACGGAGAGGATCATCATCAATACGATTGCAGACAGGCATAGCGAAAAGCCGTTGGCAGAATTTGGCGGCGAAGGTGTCTTTTCTAAGGAACTTGAACGGGCTCTGCTTGATGGAAGGATCGATGTGGCTGTTCACAGTGCCAAGGATATGGCTGTGAATACAGCAACGGGTCTTGCGATATCGGGAGTATTAAAGAGAGAGGATGTCAGGGATGTGCTGGTATATCGTAAAGGGCTTGATCTATCCTTAACCGTTACCGGAAAAAAACTAAGGATAGGCACGGGAAGCCCCAGAAGGAGGTGTCAGATCGAAGCTTTGTATCCTGATTTCATTTGCGAAAACATCCGTGGTAATGTTCCTACAAGACTTGATAAGGTGAGAAACGGTCTGTATGACGGAGTGATACTGGCGGTTGCCGGTCTTAAAAGACTTGATATGCTGGGGCTTGATGAATTTGAATATCGTTATTTTACCGAGGAAGAGATGCTACCTGCCGGTGGTCAGGCTATCATTGCCATAGAGACAAGTGTCGTCGGGATGGCAGCAGAGCTTATCGGGGAAATATCGGATGCGGACTCTTTTTTAGAGCTTAAGACAGAGCAATATGTACTAAGATGCCTTAATGCAGGCTGTCATGAGCCGATCGCGGTAAGAGCTTTGGTTGAAGGCGATAAATTGACTGTAAGTATCGTAAGAGCTTTTGAGGGAGGACTGATCAAGGTGTCAAGAATAGGACACAGAGCGAAGTGGAAAGGAACAGCTGACGAAGCAGTTGGTGAATTGATAAATGGGTAAGGTTTATTTGGTTGGGGCAGGCCCGGGCAATCCGGAGCTTATCACCCTTAAGGGATTAGAAAAGATTAAAGAGTGCGATTGTATAGTATATGACAGGCTATCGGGAGATGAACTGTTATCATATACGAATGATACCTGCGAACAGATATATGTGGGAAAGAAGCCGGGTCATCACTACAGAAAGCAGGAGGAGATCAACCGGATACTTGTGGAGGCATCCAAAAGACACGAGGTGGTAGTCAGGCTCAAGGGGGGAGACCCGTTCGTCTTCGGTAGAGGCGGAGAGGAGATCGAGGCTTTAATGGCAGAGGGGATCGAGTATGAGGTGATCCCCGGCATCAGTTCAGCTATCGCTGTACCTGAGTGTGTCGGAGTGCCTGTCACACATCGAAGTATGGCAAGAAGCTTTCATGTGGTAACAGGTCATACTAAAGAGGGCGGTATCGACAGAGAGCAGGTAAAAAAACTGGCCGGACAGGAGGGGACTCTTGTATTCCTGATGGGACTTGCAAGTTTAGAAGAAATCGCGGATGCTCTTATAGAGGGTGGCAGGATTAAGAATACCCCCGTTGCAGTCATAAGTGATGGTACAACCATTTATGAGCGGCAGGTCAGGGGAACCCTTTGTGATATAGCCGATAAGGTTAAAAAAGAAAATATAAGCTCACCCGCAGTTATCGTGGTTGGAGAGACCGCTTCGAAATACTACAGATATGACCGGAAAAATCCTGAAGATAAGGATGATACTTCATTTTTAGAAAAAAATGCGTCGAAGATCAGAGTGGGTGTGACAGCTACGCCTGCTCTCTACCAGAGACTTAAAGATACTTTTTTAAGAGCCGGTATAAGGACCGCTCTCGTATGCGATATGGATGTGGAGAAGCTTGATGCCGGTATGGACAGACTGTCTGCCATTTTAAGGGGAGAAGAGGAAGGCCTTGATTCCTATTCGTGGGTGGTATTTACAAGTCAGAATGGTGTTCGTCTTTTTTTTGAGCAGCTAAGGCGTGAGAAGAAGGATCTTAGGATGCTGTTTGGGCTAAAGTTCGCGGTGCTTGGAAGCGGTACCCGTGATACACTGATGCAATATGGATTTCAGGCTGATCTTGTTCCTTCAAGATATACTGTGGAATGCTTGTGTGAAGAGCTAAAAAGCAGGTTGACGAATAGTGACAGGGTGCTGATACCCAGAGCGAAACAGGGTAGTGATGAACTGACTGATGGATGGCCGGCATCGTCGAGTGTTCTATCCATCTATGATGTCAGGGGAAGAGCCACAAGACATATGAAGAGGCTTGATGAGCTTACACATCTTATATTCGCAAGTGCGTCGGGTGTAGAAGCATTTTTTGAAGAACTGAAAAGAAACGGGCAGGAATTGCCTGATGTTATAAAGACTGTCTGTATTGGAGATATAACTGCCAAAAGGTTGGCACGGTATGGAAGATATGCAGATAGTATCGCATCCATACAGGATGTGGAAGGATTGCTTAATGCAGTGGGAGGTACGAGTATATGATCAGGATGAGGAGACTTAGGGTAAATGAGACTATGAGACGTCTTGTGAGAGAGACCTCTGTGAGTGTGGATGACCTGTTATATCCTGTATTTATCGAAGAGGGTGAGGATATCAAGACACCGGTTGAATCTATGCCCGGTATCTATAAATGGTCCATAGACCGTTTTGATGAAGAGCTTGCAAGGATCGTAGAGGCAGGAATTCCGGGGATACTGATATTCGGTGTTCCAAAGAAGAAGGATGAGTTTGGAAGTGAAGCCTACAACGATAATGGAATAACCCAGAGGGCTATAAGGTATATCAAGGAGCGTGCGCCAAGGCTTTTGGTGGTGGCAGACGTATGCCTGTGTGAATATACTTCCCACGGCCATTGCGGAGTGGTCTGCGATCATGATGTGGCAAATGATGAAACTCTCCCTTTACTTGCGAAAATGGCTGTAAGTGTTGCGAAAGCGGGTGCGGATATCATTGCCCCCTCGGATATGATGGATGGTCGGGTTGAATATATCAGAGAAGCTCTGGATGGGGAAGGATTCTCCAATATAGCCATTATGGCATATAGCGCAAAGTTTGCTTCTGCCTATTACGGTCCCTTCAGGGAGGCAGCGGATTCTGCTCCGGCCTTTGGAGATCGGAAGACATATCAGATGGATCCTCCAAACGGAAGGGAAGCCATAAGGGAATGCGAGAATGATATAGATGAGGGAGCGGACATCATCATGGTAAAGCCTGCTCTTGCCTATCTTGATGTGTTAAAGGAGATGTCATTTAGAACAGATCATCCCCTGGCTGTCTACAATGTGAGCGGTGAGTATGCCATGGTGAAGGCGGCAGCAAAAAAGGGCTGGATAGATGAGAAGCGGATCGTAATGGAGAATATGATCGCTATGAAGAGAGCCGGAGCCAGGATAGTGATCACATATCATGCTTTAGATGTAGCGAGGTGGTTAAAAGATGATATCTGATGAATTGTTTGAACGTTCAAAAAAGCTTATGCCCGGAGGGGTCAACAGTCCTGTTCGTGCATTTGGAAGTGTTGGAAGAAATCCTCTGTTCATTGATCATGCCAAGGGAGCATATATAACGGACTGTGATGGAAGGGAATATATCGACTATGTATGTTCCTGGGGGCCTATGATACTCGGACATGCCAATGACCGGGTTATAGCAGCGGTTAAGTCGGCCTGTGATAACGGATTATCCTTCGGTGCTCCGACGGAGAGGGAAGCAGTGCTTGCCGAACTGATAAAGGAATGTGTGCCCTATATTGAAAAGCTTCGTCTCGTGAATTCGGGTACGGAGGCTGTTATGAGTGCCATCCGCGCAGCAAGGGGTTATACAGGACGGGATAAGATCATCAAGTTTCGAGGTTGCTATCACGGTCATTCCGACGGACTTTTAGTAAAGGCGGGATCCGGAGCTCTGACCCAGTCTGTTCCCGACAGTGCCGGCGTTCCGTATGATTATACTAAGAATACACTTGTGGCGGAGTATAATGACAGGGAGTCTGTAAAGAGGCTTTTTGAAGAGAATAAGGGGGAAATAGCCTGTCTGATAGTTGAGCCTGTTGCGGCCAATATGGGAGTGGTGCTACCGGAGGAAGGGTTCTTACGATTCTTAAGGGATGAAGCAACAGCAAATGGAGCTGTTTTGATCTTTGATGAGGTGATCACAGGCTTTAGGCTGTCTCTTGGGGGAGCAGCAGCCTATTATGGCGTTACACCGGATCTTGCCACCTTTGGAAAGATCGTGGGTGGAGGAATGCCGCTTGCTGTGTATGGCGGAAAGAATGAGATCATGGATATGATCGCTCCTGTCGGAGCGGTATATCAGGCAGGAACTCTCTCCGGCAATCCCATAGCTACCACAGCGGGGATAGAAACCTTAAGGATCCTGATGGAAGAGGATAAGCGGGGACTTTATGATGAGCTTAATGAAAAAGGCAGGATCCTTGCCGGGGCATATAAAAGAGCTCTTGGTGATTCGGTCTGTGTGAATCAGGTGGGTTCGCTTTTGTCTGTATTCTTTACATCGGAGTCTGTTACGGACTATGAAAGTGCCATTACCTCTGATACAGGGGAGTATACGAGGTATTTTAATCATATGCTGGAAAGAGGGATATACCTTGCTCCTTCACAGTTCGAGGCTATGTTTGTATCAGCCGCGCACAAAATGGAGGATCTTGACAGGACTGTCAGGGCGATCGGGGAATTTGTCTGAGAAAGAGCCTGGGTAATAGAGAGGTGGAGTTTATATGTCGATTAAAATAATAGCAGAGAAGGTAGGGGCTTCTCCTGCGACCGTTTCGAGAGTGCTTAACAATCCGGATTACCGTTGCAGCAAGCCGGGACTTCGGGATAAGATATGGAAGGCGGCCATAGAGCTTGATTATACGCCTAATATGGCGGCGAGAAACTTAAAGCTTGGTGTAAACTTTGAGGAACATAAGATCCATTATATAAATGTGTTGATGACCAGAGCGGATGCCAAGCAGAGTGATCCGTTTTTTTCGGAGATATTGCATGTCTTAGAGACTGAGATACATAAGAAGGGATGCATCCTGTCAAATCTCTGGTACAGGTCTTTGTTTTCCAATGATGCCAGATGTGAGACCGAAAACATAGACAGGGTCATAAGATCCATGTATGAAGAAACCGGAGGAAAGACTGACGGTCTGGTAATAGTTGGGCGTTCAAGTAAGCTCGCCCTGGAAGGTTTTGTAAAGGTGTTTAAGAATGTGGTCATCATAAATCGCAATTCCTCTGAATACAATGTTGACGAGGTATTGTGTGACGGAAGGAAGATAGCAAGGACGGCGGTAGATTACCTTTATTCGCTTGGACACAGAAAGATAGGCTATGTGGGCGAGTGTAAAGGCGAGGTTAGGTATTCGGGATATGTGGAGGCTCTTGGGAGTCACGGACTTGAGCCTATGCCGGATTATGTCATACCCACCAGACGGACGGAATCAGACGGCTATGACAGTATGCTCAAGTTCCTAAGATCTGATGATTGCCCTACGGGAATATACTGCGCCAATGATATCACAGCTATTGGAATGTTAAAATGTCTTCAAAAGCACAAAAAGCATTATCCAAGACCTTCGATAATCGCCAGTGACGATATAGAAGAAGCACAATTCTCAAAGCCTATGCTGACTACGGTAAGAGTTCCGGCGGATGACATGGGGAGGTTTGCCGTGAAGATATTGTTGGACCGGATCAACGGAGAGCATACAAGCGTAGTCAGGATGGAGCTTGAGAGTAAGCTTATGATAAGAGAAAGCTGCCAAAATGTATCGGAAAGTCTCTGGAGTGACTATTGTATATGATATATACAGGCATGTTTGGCGATTTATCAGGGCGAAGTGATAAAGAATAAAGAAACTGAATGATGTAAAATGGCTTGAAAGTCTTGTAAACACTTGACTGTAACGTTTTCACAGATTGAAAGATACGGCTGAAAAAACGAGTGATCTTTACGTGGGATCATTCGTTTTTTTGTGCTTTCATGGAGCGTTTTGATATCGTTTTCAGCTTTTGAAATTGAAGTTAAATGTCATGTAAGATATTATTCCATCAACAAAAGCAAAACACAAAAACAACAGAGGAAAGGAAATAAGAATTATGGGAAGATTATTTACATCAGAATCAGTAACAGAGGGACATCCGGACAAGATAGCAGATCAGATATCAGATGCGATACTCGACGCACTTATCGAGCAGGATCCGGATTCGAGAGTAGCTGCTGAGACCACAGTAGCAACCGGACTTGCACTTATCGTTGGAGAGATATCCACCAAGGCTTATGTGGATATCGCCAAGGTGGCAAGAGATACCATCCGTGAGATCGGATATGAGAACAATGTAGATGGCTACAATGCAGATTCCATCGCTGTACTGACCTCTATCGATGAGCAGTCCGCAGATATCGCTCTCGGAGTAGACAAGGCATATGAATCAAAACAGGAGGGAGCCACAGAAGACTTTGGAACAGGCGCGGGAGACCAGGGTATCATATTCGGATATGCCACAGACGAGACTCCCGAATATCTTCCACCTGCGATATCACTTGCACACCGTCTTACAAGACAGCTTGCTAAGGTGAGAAAAGACGGAACACTTCCTTACTTAAGGCCGGACGGTAAGTCACAGGTTACGGTGGAATTCGACGATGAAGGAAATGTAAAGAGAGTACATACCATCGTTATCTCGACACAGCACGCCGAGGAGATCACATTAGAGCAGATAAGAAAGGATATCATCGAGTATGTTATAAAGCCTGTTATCCCCAACGAGCTTTTGGATGATGACACCATTTATTATGTGAATCCCACAGGAAGATTCGTGATCGGAGGACCTCAGGGAGATGCGGGTCTCACAGGACGAAAGATCATCGTGGATACTTATGGCGGAACCGGTCGTCACGGCGGCGGAGCATTTTCAGGAAAGGATCCCACAAAGGTAGACCGTTCTGCGGCTTATGCAGCAAGATGGGTTGCCAAGAATCTTGTGGCAGCCGGCGTTGCAAAGAAGATCGAGGTTGAATTCGCATATGCCATCGGTGTAGCTAAGCCTGTATCGGTTGCTGTTGAGACCTTTGGGACAGGAAATGTGGCTGATGAGAAGATCGTAGAGATCATAGATAAGGTATTCGATCTAAGACCTGCGGCTATCATAGCAGCGCTTGATCTTAAGAGACCTATCTACAAGCAGACAGCCGCATACGGACATTTTGGAAGAACAGATATCGATCTTCCCTGGGAGAGACTTGATAGAGTAGAAGAGATCAGGAAGAATCTGTAAAAGCAGGTGAGGGATAATGGTATGGCAAGAGATTTAGAATGGAGAAAAAAGGAATTAAGCCTTGATGAGGTGATAGCCAAATATCCTGATGTTCCGCCAATATGGGTGTTGAAGGTGGATGTTCAGCGTCGCGGGGTAGTTTATACAAAAGCTGCCAAGGATAAGATAGATCCTGAGATACATCAAGTGAATCAGGGAACTATAGCAGGATTTCGTACTACTCAGGACTATGCTCCGGAAAGCCTTATCTTAAGAGATGGTTCCTATCTGATCACGAATTTCGATTTTGACAATACTAACCCTCAGAGAGATCCTTATGTAGTGGATGTGGTGGACGATAAGATCGTCATCACTGATCAGGGTAAGGTCTTAGAAGAGGTAAGCTATTGGGAAAAACCCGATTTTTACAATAAAAAAGCATCCAACGGTGAGCCTATGAGCAAATACGCTACGGCAAGACCACAGCGTATAGACATCAGCATGTGTCACTGGTGTCACTTTTGGGACACACCGGGTGAAGGATGTAAGTACTGCCCCATGGCGCCTAACTTTAAAAAGCGTGGCGGGACAGAAGAACGGTATGATGTAAAATATATCGCCGAAACTGTTAAGGAAGCTTTCAAGCAGAAGGGTAGATTCTCAAGCATCATGCTAACGGGAGGTTCGATCCTTTCGGGAAAGGAAATCCTTGATGATGAGTTAGATGGCTATATTGAACTTTTACAGGCTATCGGAGAAAACTTCAAGGCGGATCGTATTCCGAGCCAGCTGATATCCTCTGCATTTAATGAGAGGCAGTTAGAGAAATTGTATAACGAGACCAAGCTGCTTACTTATACCACTGATATAGAGGTGCTTAATAAGGAACGCTTTGAGTGGATATGTGCGGGTAAGGCTAATCACATAGGATACGAAGAATGGAAGAGACGTCTGTATGCAGCGGTTGATGTGTTCGGACGAGGAAATGTGTCATCGGGAGTTGTGCTTGGAGTTGAGCTTGCTAAGCCCGGTGGTTTTACCGATGAAGAGGATGCGTATAACCATGTGATAGAGCAGGCAGAAGAGATCATATCCCATGGTATCACATTGGCGGCTAATGTGTGGAGAACATCCCCCGGAGCTATTTTCCAGAATCAGGATACTCCATCCCTTGAGTACTTTATAAAAACCTACAGGCAGTTTGATATCCTGTCGCATAAGTACGATTGTAACCCTTACACCGACGATTATCGAAGATGTGGAGCGCATCCCGGTATGGATCTGCTCAGAGTTTAGGAGGATCGTTATGGCAGATATCATAAGTAAAGAATTAAAGGACATCATTGCTGATCCCAATACTCTTAAGGTGTTGGCAACAGTTGATAAAAATGGAGTTCCCCATGTGGTATTTAAGGGAAGCTTCCATGTGAATGAAGAGGGTAACCTGGTTTTTTATGAAGTGCTGGAAAGTGCACAGAGTAATAAAAATCTGGTTCACAGTATCTGGTTTGATAAGAAGGTGGCCATCAATATATTAAGCGCTGATAAGCAAAGCTTTGAGATCGTTGGAAAACCTCTTAAAAGTATTACGGCAGGTAGAGAGTTTGAAAAAACCTACATAGCTCTTCGTGAGTCGAAAGGAGATATCGATCTTGCCGCGATATGGATCATTGAACCGGAACAGATAAAGAATGAAACCTTCAGTGTGAGAGTTTCAGAGGATGAAGAAAAGTACCCTATATTAAAGCATTTGGACAGACTGTTTGTTCAGTAGCTAAAGTTTAATGGGAAGAAAAAAGGAGAGAGAAGATCATGAAAAAGAATGTAATCAAGAAAATGTTGTCGGCGGCACTTATATCTGTGTTGTCACTTAGCTTATTGACAGGATGCGGAGCCGGAAAGGCAGCGACACCATCATCAGATTCACCTTCGTCAGAGGTGGAGGAGACAGAATCTGCAGAGGATACAGAGAAGACATCAGCTGACGGTGAAAAGGTGATCCGTGTGGCTAACTTCGGAACTGCCATCTGGAATGATCAATTCCTGGTAGCTTATCAGAATGGAATATATGATGAGATCTTCAAGGATGACAACGTTAAGATTGAGGTTATCAATTTTGAGAATGGACCTGCAGCAAATGAAGCATTTATAGCAGGTGAGATCGATATCGTAAATGGTATCGGCGATCAGCCCATAGTTATAGGAATGGGTAACAACGTAGAGACAACTATACTTACAGGTACAGCCAAGCAGGCTCAGAATATCGGTATTGTAGTTAAGAAGGATTCAGGCATCGAGAAGGTAGAAGATCTTAAGGGTAAGAAGGTCGGCGTATTCTTCGGAACCTATGTACACAAGTCACTTATAGGTCTCTTAAGCGATGCAGGTATCACAGAGGATGATGTGGAAATAGTTAATATCACATCTACCAGTGATGCTGATGCAGCATTTGAGAGCGGAGATATTGATGCATATCTTTCAATGAGTGCATATCACATTTATACCAATGTTGAGTCAGGCAATTATGTAAAGATCGCAGATTGCTCGAATCATCCTGCATTTGCTTATATCGTAGCTGCTAATAAGTTTATCGAAGAGAATCCTGACCTTGTTGAGAAGTTCCTTGAGGGTCTTTATAAGGCAGAGCAGTGGATCAACGAGAATAAGGAAGAGTCATATAAAGTTATTTCTGAATTCTCAGGACTTGAGGTTGATCAAGTTAAGCACACTATTGAGGATGCGGATTGCACCATCATCTGGGATGATGCATATGAATCAAATCTTCAGGCAACCTACGATTTCTTAAAGGCGCATGATATGATCACTAATGATCTTACAAATGAGCAGATCTTAGATCATGTAGATACAAGCTTTGTGAAAAAGGTAACCGGTAAGTAAAAAGATATCGTAACTGAACAGTTACAGGGTATCAATGGTTCAGGGAAGGGAAACCAACTCTGAACCATTGTTTTAACCAAATGTATGAAAGACGAAGAAGCAGCTGTTAAGTATATTTTATCCATGGAAATGAGGGAAGAATAATGAGTATAAATGATAAGACAAAATGGCGCGAAAATGAATTGAGCTATGAGCAGGTATTGGATAAATATCCTGATATACCGCCTATTGTTGCGCTGAAGATAGATGTCAGCAGAAGAGGTATTTCATATACTGATAAGGCATTTGCAAAGGTGGATCCAAATGTCCATCATGTAGAGCCCTATGATTATATGATAGGACACGGACAGAATGTGTCTCCTATCGGACTCTTTTTAAGAGACGGATCAGTGATCTGCCAGGCACATTCAAAGGTATATGATTGGACTTACAGAGATCCCTATATACTTGATGTGGTAGATGACAAGCTTGTAATAGTTGATAATGACAAGGTTTATGAGGAAGCGTGGTTCTGGGAGAAGCCGGACTTTTATGATAAGTTTACAAGTAATGGTACACCCATGAGAATGGTAGCATCTGCAAGACCACAGCGTATAACCATAGCTCCTGCAACCAAGTGCCACTTTTGGGATAATCCTAAGGAAGGTTGCAAATACTGTGCTTTATTCTCGGGGCATCGTGCAGCCAATGATGAAGGAGATATCCGTGATGACAAGTGGTTTCAGGATGTAGAAGAGACTGTAAAAGAAGCTATTAAGCAGAAGGGTAGATATGCATCTTATCATATGACTGCCGGTTCAACCTTAAGTGGTGCAGAGATATTTGATGACGAGGTTGATCTTTATATTAATACACTTCATGCGGCAGAGAAGGCGTTTAAGGTGAAGAAATTCCCTGTGAAGCTGGTTGCAAGTGCATTTTCCAAGAAGCAGTTGAGACGAATGTATGAGGAGACTGCTATTACCACATATACCACTGATCTTGAAGTGCTCAACAAGGATCTGTTTGGATGGGTATGTCCGGGAAAGGCAAAGCACGTGGGATATGAAGAGTGGAAGCAGAGACTATATGATGCGGTGGAGATCTTTGGAAGAGGTAATGTAGACTGTGGGATCGTCGGTGGAGTTGAGATGGCACAACCTAACGGTTTTACAGATGAGAAAGAGGCTCTAAAGGCTGTTCTTTCTGAGGCAGAGGAGATAGCTTCTCATGGTGTAAGCTTTGCTGAATGTGTATGGAATACATTGCCCGGTGCTATATTTATGCGTCAGAAGACACCTTCACTTGAGTATTATGTTCAGCTTGCATTGGGACTAGCAGAGGTCAGACGCAAGAACGGACTTAATATTTATACCGACGATTATCGTCGATGCGGCAACCATCCAAACACAGATTTAGCAAGAATTGATTAGGAGATGAGAGAAATGGCAGAGGAGATAACAAAAGAGATAATTGATGCGATAGAGGATCCTGAAAGCATAAAGGTGTTAGCCACAATAGACAGGCATGGAGTTCCTCATGTGGTTGCCAAGGGAACAATTTCAGTTACCGAGGACGGACAGATACGTTACTATGAATTGCTGGAAAGCTCACAGACCAATAAGAATGTAACCTATGCTCTCTGGTTTGACCGTCAGGTGGCTATCAATATCATAACCAAAGATAAGAAGAGTTATCAGATAAAAGGAATCCCAAGAAGAAGTCTTGTGGCAGGTAAGGAGTATGAGAAGGCTTATGTTACTGTTTTAGAGAGAAGTGCGGATAATGATCTGGCAGCAGTATATTTTATAGAGCCGGTATCGGTTGTTGAGGAAAGCTACCCTGTAAGATTAAAGGAAGAGAATGAAAAGCATCCTCTCTATATCCACATTGACAGATTGGCGAAGGATGCATAGAGGAAGTGAGATCTATGGGAAAGAATAAGAAAGTTGAGAAGACATTATACAATACATTTTTGAAGGTATTGGCGCCGGTGCTATTGGTTTTGATCTGGCATGTTGCCAGCGTCGCAGGTCTCACCAATGCCAATATATTACCTTCTCCCACAAGAGTGGTGGAGACCCTTATCAAGCTTATATCCAATGGAAAGCTCGGGAAGAATCTTCTTGTGAGTGCCATCAGAGTGCTTCAGGGCTTCAGTGTGGGGACATTGCTTGGTATCATATTGGGCGTATTGATGGGGCTTTCAAAAACATTGAATAGGATCCTCAATTCTCTCGTGAATATCTTTCGTCCCATACCTATGATCGCATGGATACCGCTTCTCATACTATGGTTGGGGATCGGCGAGGAGTCCAAGATAGCAGTGATCATAATTGGTACTCTGTGGCCTGTGCTTCTTAATACCATCAGCGGAATACTATCAGTTGATAAGAAGCTTCTGGAGGTGGCACAGATTATGGAAAAAAGTCGGAGTCAGATACTGTTAAGCGTTATTCTGCCCTCGGCATGGCCTTCTATCATTACCGGTATTCGATTAGGTATCGGTACTGCATGGACCTGTGTGGTTGCTGCTGAAATGATCGCAGCGGCTTCAGGTATCGGCTATATGATCACATATGCCAGAGAACTCTCTCAGCCTGATGTGGTGTTGGTAGGCGTATTTACCATAGGTGTGGTTGGATTATTGATCGATTTTATCATTATGCGTATACAAAAGAGATTGCTTCGTTGGAAGTATGTTCAGCAGGGAAAGTAGGTGAGGCATATGTCAAGGGAACAGAATAATGAATTACATATAAAAAATGTCTCTAAGACATATCCTATAGAAAAAGGAACTCTTCAGGTGTTGGACAATATCAACTTAGACATCAAACCAGGTGAATTCGTCAGTATTGTCGGTTCGAGTGGTTGCGGAAAGAGTACCCTGCTTAAGATGATGATCGGGTTGGAGAATCCCACAGAGGGTGAGATCCGAATAGGAGAACGGAAGGTTGAAAAGCCCAGTGTAGATGTGGGAATGGTATTTCAGGAGGCAAGACTATATCCATGGCTCACCATAGAAAAGAACTTAAGATTCGGTATACAAAAGGATGTTCCGAAGGAAGAGCATGAAAAGATGATCCGGGAGCACATCGAACTTGTGGGACTTAAGGGCTTTGAAAAAGCCTATCCTGCCCAGTTCTCGGGAGGAATGAAGCAGCGTGCCAGTATAGCAAGAGCGCTTATCGGAAATCCTCAGGTGTTATTACTTGATGAGCCCTTCGGAGCACTGGATGCATTTACCCGTATAAATATGCAGAATGAAGTGCTGAGAATCTGGGAATTAGAAAAGCGTACCATGGTGCTTGTCACCCATGATATTGATGAAGCTATCTTCTTAAGTGACAGGATAGTTATTCTATCAGAACGCCCCGGTAAGATCAAGGAGATCATCCCTGTTAATCTTCCAAGACCAAGGGATCGCAGTACGAATCTGTTCTTAGAGATCCGTAAGAGAATATTAACAAGCTTCTTGGGAAATTCTGAGTTAAATATAGAATACTATATTTAGGATCTTAAAAGAACGGGAAGGGATGTGTTTAATTGTTAGTAGTGATCGAAACAGTTATAGTTCTGTTTTTTGCATTTCTTATAGCCTCAGTTGCAGGATTTGCGGGGGTGGCTATAGCAGTTCCTTTATGCTCAGCTATTATGGGGCTTACCAATGCGAAGGTGGTAGTCAATATCATAAGTATCGCATTCAACAGTGCTATAGTATTTCAGCACAGAAAGCAGCTTAAGATTAAGGAGCTTATTCCTGTATTGCTTTTGGTGATGGCGGGAATGGTAGCCGGTGTTTTTATCAATAAGCTGGTGGCGGCAGAGGAGGTGCTTATTAAGCTTCTTGGGGTGACCATCCTTGTCATCTCACTTATTAAGCTGTTCTATAACAAGGAGATAGAGCTTGGAAAGATCGGTGGTGCGGTGGTTTTGGTATTGTCAGGCGTGATCAGCTATCTGTTTTTGTGCGGTGGTATCGTTATGGTTCTTTATATGAGCACCCGCTATAAGGAAAAGGATCTTTTTAGAGCAGGAAACAGCTTTTTATTCCTGGTGCAGTCTTTGTATATGACATTTATTCTGTATGAACAGAGTGTATATACCACCGACAATGTGATGATCGGACTGATCGGTGTTGTTCCTGTGATAATAGCGACCATTATCGGCAAGCATATATTAAATGTGATAAGTCAGGAGAAATTTGAAAAGGTTACCTGCATATTGCTGATCATAATGGCGGTAATGCTGATGATATAGATATGAGTGGTAACGACAGATAAAGGAGAGGATCAAAAAAGATCCTCTCCTGTTTGCTATAAAAGAATAGGTTTTAGAACATAGCGACCTGCTTCAAAAAATAATTAGACAAATAAATATTTATGTAGCAATTTAAGGAGATCATGCTGATCCAGAAAAGGGCACTGAACATTCTTCCGATTTGTATAGGGCGTAGTGCCTGAGCGGGAATATAGAATTTGAAATAAAAGGCAGAAAACAATATCTATATTTCAATAAATACTTTACAAATTGAAATATGCGATGCATTATAGAACTGTTATTTTGAATATTCCGGATGGTTTTCCATCAACTGTCCGGTGATATGGAAAAGGATTATTCAACAGATGGTACGGGAAGCAAGAAAAGAAGACTTAGATGCATTGCTTAAGCTCTATCTGTTTTTGCATGAAGACAGTATTCCAGAGCTGAATGCGCATCTTGAAAAAACATGGAATCAGATTATCGAGGATCCCAATCATCATCTGATTGTAAAGAAAATCGATGGTCAGATTGTATCTTCCTGCGTATGTGTGATCATACCGAATCTGACAAGGAATGTGAGACCGTATGCCTTTGTTGAAGATGTGGTAACACATGAGGATTTCAGAGGGAATGGTTATCCAGGAGATTTCCTATGATTAAGTAAACCTTTTCAAATCTCTTCGGATCTCATCATAATCCTTTACGGAAATGTGCATTTGTGGTAAAATACCTCAGTGTGTGTAAAGATATTGTCGCATTTTTGGAGGATTGATCTATGGTTACAAATGACGAGGGCATTGTAAGCTTTAAACACAAGGTAATAGAAGAGGTCGCAAGGCTTGCCTGGGAGGATAAGCTTGAGGAGGATTATTTTGATCAGCTTGTTTACAGACTTATTCCGGGTCCCAAGGCTACCTATAGATGCTGTATCTACAAGGAGAGAGAGCTTGTAAGGGAGAGGATCAGACTTGCCCAGGGCAAGAATCCCAATCCTGAAAGTGATTCAAAGAATATCATTCAGGTGCTTAATCCTGCATGTGATGAGTGTCCTATTTCTTCCTATGTGGTGACAGACAACTGTCGTCTTTGCATGGGAAAGGCCTGCATCAATTCATGTCCCTTTGGAGCGATCACCATAGGAAGACACAGATCCCATATTGATCCCTCTAAGTGTAAGGAATGCGGCAAATGTGCGGCTGCCTGTCCTTACGGTGCTATCGCACATCTTGAGAGACCCTGTAAAAAGGCATGTCCTACAGGAGCCATTACCTACAATGATGATGGCCTCTGTATTATAGATGAGACAAAATGCGTTCAGTGCGGGCACTGTATCCATTCCTGCCCCTTTGGTGCTATTTCATCAAAGTCCTATGTGACAGATGTGATCCGTGCCATTAAGGCCGGCAAGCAGGTTATAGCTATGTGTGCTCCCGCAACAGAGGGTCAGTTCGGTGCTGATATCTCTATGGCGGCTATTAGAAAGGCTTTGGTTGGCATAGGCTTTTACGATATGGTCGAGGTGGGACTCGGCGGTGATATGACAGCAGCCTATGAGGCTAAGGAATGGGCAGAGGCACTTAAGGAAGGCAAGAAGATGACTACCTCCTGCTGTCCTGCATTTATTAATATGCTAAAGACCCAGTTCCCTGAGCAATACGAAGAGAACAAATCTACCACGGTATCACCTATGTGTGCTATTTCAAGATATTTAAAATACAAGTATCCGGGCTGTGTGACAGTATTTATCGGACCTTGCGTCGCTAAAAAAGCTGAATCCCAGGATCCCGAGATTCCGGATAATGCTGATTTTGTACTTACCTACGGTGAGTTCAGAGCACTTCTTCGTTCAAGAAATGTGATACTCACAGCGGTTAAGGATGAATATCAGGAGGCTTCGATATTTGGCAAGAAATTTGCAAGCAGCGGTGGAGTAGCAGGAGCCGTTCTTGAATGTATGAAGGAGATGGAGATCGATACCTCAGAGATAAAATTAAAGCAATGTGCCGGTGGACAGGAATGCAAGACAGCACTTTTGCTTTTGAAGGCGGGAAGGCTTACCGAGGACTTTATAGAGGGTATGATGTGTCCCGGAGGCTGTGTTGGCGGTCCCTCAAAGCACAAGACAGAGGTGGAGATCACCAGAGCCAGAGCAGAGCTTTTAAAGACTGCGGATGAGAGGCATATACTTGACAATTTGGAAAAATATCCTATGGATAAGTTCTCTATGTACAGAGACGGTCATATGGAGTGAGGAGGCTTAGATGGATCTGCTTAATTTATTAAATCTGATGCTGGTGGCAACGGGTGATGATTCCCATCCCTGGATCATTGCTTTGTGCCTCATAGTATCTATTGCGATCATGATATTTTTGTTCCTTTTGGGTGGGAAGGATAAGGATAAAAAATAATATTTCTTTGGAGGAAAAGAGTAACGATGGAAAAGATCAAAATGACTACTCCCCTTGTGGAGATGGACGGAGACGAGATGACCAGGATTCTTTGGAAGATGATAAAGGATGAGCTTTTACTTCCTTTCATTGATTTAAAGACTGAGTATTATGATCTCGGACTTGAGCACAGAAACGAGACAGACGATCAGGTAACTGTAGATTCTGCTGAGGCTACAAAGAAGTATGGAGTAGCTGTAAAGTGTGCAACCATTACTCCCAATGCAGCGAGAGTAGAGGAATACAACCTAAAGCAGATGTGGAAGAGCCCCAATGGTACTATCCGTGCCATGCTTGACGGAACAGTTTTCAGAGCTCCCATAGTAGTAAAGGGTATCGAGCCCTGCGTAAAGAATTGGGAAAAGCCCATCACTCTTGCAAGACATGCGTATGGTGATGTTTATAAGAATACAGAGATCAAGGTTCCTGGCCCCGGAAAGGCAGAGCTTGTATTTACGGGTGAGGACGGAACAGAGATCAGAGAGACCATACATGACTTTACAGGTGCAGGTATCCTTCAGGGTATTCACAATACAGAAAAGTCAATCACAAGCTTTGCTCATTGCTGCTTTAAGTATGCTCTTGATACAAAGCAGGATCTCTGGTTTGCAACCAAGGATACCATTTCAAAGAAATATGATCACACATTTAAGGATATCATGCAGGAGATCTTTGATGCTGAATACAAGGAGAAATTCGATGCTGCAGGTATCGAGTATTTCTACACACTGATCGATGATGCGGTTGCCCGTGTTATGAAGGCAAAGGGCGGATTTATCTGGGCCTGCAAGAACTATGATGGTGATGTAATGAGCGATATGGTAAGCTCTGCATTTGGCTCACTTGCTATGATGACATCAGTACTTGTATCACCCGATGGCAATTATGAATACGAGGCTGCTCACGGAACAGTTCAGAGACATTATTATAAGCATTTAAAGGGTGAGGAAACCTCAACCAATTCAGTGGCTACGATATTTGCTTGGACTGGAGCTCTTAGAAAGCGTGGAGAGCTTGACGGTATAAAGGAGCTTATGGATTTTGCAGACAAGCTTGAGGCAGCCTGTGTAGAGACCATAGAGAGTGGCTCTATGACCAAGGATCTTGCTCTTATCACCAGCATCAAGGATCCCAATGTGCTTAACAGTGAAGGCTTTATCAAGGCTATCAGAGTAAAGCTTGAGGAGAAATTGGCATAGTGTAGCGTAAGAATAAAAAACCTGTATCGTATTTTTGCGATACAGGTTTTTTTCCTGTTTTGACACTGAATGTGATTTTATGTTAGTATATGGTGACTGAAAAAAGGAGAGTTATTTCATGAAGAATGGAATTAAAGCATTAAGATCAATATTATTTCTGATGGTCATGTTTTTGTTTTTCTTAGGTATATCATCAGTGGTCTATGGGGACGAAAAAGACTCAGACGGTTATACCGATGAACAAAAAGCAGCTGCCAAGGCATGGCTTTCCTCTCATGGCTATGCCCCCACAAGGGCGGGAGCGAATCAGGCATATCAGGACTATCTGAATGGTAAGTTTGACAATGATCCTGAGGTGCAGAAGGCTTTAGGGAAAACAGTAACAACGGAGGAAAAGAAGGAAGTAACGACTACTGAAACTATTACTGAGGCAGACAGTGAGGAAGCAGAAAGCGAAGAGAATGAAACCGATGAGGAAACCTATGTGGTTCCGGATGATGAACTGACTTCTACGGAAACCGATCCATTGGATAACAAAAGGTCTGAGAATAAGATCTCTGAAAATAAAAAGGATGAAGCATTGGAGGATAAGGAAGCTTCAACCGAAGCAGACAGTACTGATATGTTTTCGAATCCCGATATGTTGGGTGACTCGAATGAAAGCTCGATTGGTAAAATAGGTCAGGAGATCGAGTCTGATACATCCGCAGAAGAGTCTTTAGAGGATGGAGATATTATCGAGGATGAGACAAGCACCGAAGATAGGATCTGGCTTTTGGTTCTTATACTTACAGGTTCTTTAGCGGTATTGTTGATCGTATTCGGGATCATAAGAAAGCTTAAGAAGGGTAACAAAGAGGAGAAGGAATAGATGGCATTTACACAGATATTAAATGACAAACAAAATGAAGCTGTATATATGACAGAGGGGCCGCTTTTGATCCTTGCAGGTGCGGGCTCCGGAAAGACCAGAGTGATCACGAACCGTATTGCATATATGATAGATGACGGGATCAATCCCTACAATATTCTTGCTATTACATTTACCAATAAGGCTGCGTCAGAGATGAGGCAGAGAGTAGATGATATGGTGGGATTTGGTTCAAAGTCTATCTGGGTTAGCACCTTTCACTCCATGTGTGTGAGGATACTTAGGCGGGAGATAGAGGCTCTTGATTATGACAGCAGATTTACAATTTATGATACGGATGATCAAAAAACTGTTATTAAAAATGTGGTAAAAAGGATGAACCTTGATCCGAAGTTTTATCCGGAAAAGCAGATTTTATCCATTATATCCAATGCAAAGGAACGCTTTGTGGGACCTGAGGATTATAAAAAAGAGGCGGGAACAAGCATTAGGGATCAAAAGATCGCAGCGATATATGAGGCATATCAGGAGCAACTTAAAAAGAGCAATGCTCTTGATTTTGACGATCTGCTTTTTAAGACAGTAGAGCTCTTTCAGTTTAACCCTGATATCCTTGACAGGTATCAGGAGAGATTCAAGTATATTATGGTGGATGAGTATCAGGACACAAATCATATCCAATTCCTATTGATAAGCCAGCTTGCGAGAAAGTACAGAAATCTTTGTGTGGTAGGTGATGACGATCAGTCGATCTACAAATTTAGAGGAGCGAATATTTATAATATCCTTAATTTTGAAGAGGAATATCCCGATGCGAAGGTTATAAAGCTTGAGCAGAATTATCGTTCCACAAAGAATATACTTGCAGCAGCCAATGGGGTCATAGCCCACAACAGAGGAAGAAAGGTGAAGGCTCTTTGGGCTGACAGTGAGGAGGGTCAAAAGATCGCATTTCATCAATATGAGAATGATCATATAGAGGCGGAGCAGACTGTATGGCAGATAAGAAAGCTGTTTCAGGATGGATATTCTTATCGCGATGTGGCTATCCTTTATAGGACAAATGCGCAATCAAGACTTTTCGAGGAAAAACTTTTGATGGCCAATATTCCCTATAAGATAGTCGGAGGGCTCAACTTCTATTCCAGAAAAGAGATAAAGGATATGATCAGCTATCTAAAGGTCATAGACAACGGAAGTGATGACCTTTGTACAAGAAGGATCATCAATGTTCCAAAAAGAGGTATAGGTGCGACAAGCGTTGAAAAGGCTGCTGATTTTGCTTATGGAAATCAGATGACATTGATGGAAGCATTTTATAATGTGGAGCATATTCCGGGCATATCAAGAGCTGCGGCGAAGATAAAGAAGTTCACTGAGCTTATAGATGATTTTAAGCAGGAAGCGGAAAGCGGAGAAAGCATTTCTACCCTGTATCAAAATATTTTGGAGGAGACAGGCTATCTTGAAGAGCTTGAGCTTGAGGGAACCGATGAGGCTGAGGCTAGGATAGAGAATCTTGAGGAACTTAAGAACAAGATAGTTCAATATGAGGAAAGTGCTGAAGAACCTACATTGTCAGGACTTTTAGAGGAGATAGCTCTTGTGGCGGATATCGATACGGTGGATGATGAAGAGGACAGGGTACTTCTTATGACCTTGCATAGTGCCAAGGGTCTTGAGTTTCCTGTTGTATATATGGCAGGTATGGAAGAGGGGATATTCCCAAGTGCCATGGCGATGTATTCCGACCATCCTGATGATGATATAGAGGAAGAGAGAAGACTTTGCTATGTGGGAATAACCCGTGCGAAGAAGAGGCTCTTTATGTCGGCTGCCATGCAGAGAATGACCAGAGGAAATATTCAGGCAAATGCTATTTCGAGATTTGTAAAGGAGATTCCCCCAGAGCTTATGGATACAGCGGGGAATGCTGTACGAAGAGATACTGTCAGAAATACTGTTGAAAGACCTCAGGTAAAGCCTGTATTTGCAAAGCCCGTATCCCGGGGCTCTAAAGTATTTTCTAATGGCGGTACCGCATATATGGGAAGTAAGGGTGCTGAGATAAAGAAGGCTGATCATCTTGAGTATTCCGTTGGCGATATGGTAAAGCATATTAAGTTCGGAAAGGGCGAGGTGGTTGATATCACCGACAAGGGCAAGGACTACGAGGTCACGGTTGACTTTGAGACCCACGGTAGAAGAAAACTTTTTGCATCCTTTGCCAAGCTGAAAAAAGTATGATAAAAAAGCTGTTCGAAGCATAGTTTTCGGACAGCTTTTTAAATATTAACGAAAAACTTAAGGCTTTCTAACTATTCGGTAAACCCTATTGAAATCTCGATTGAATAGGTGTAATCTTACACACGAACATTAATGAAAAGCCTAATTATAGGAGGGCAATATGAGAAGAAAAGAATTGTTAAAGAGAACAGGCGTTGCTATGATGGCGGTTTGCATGGCATTTTCCATGACAGGCTGTAAAAAGGGTGGCAACAAGAATGGAAACAATACTGCTTTGGTTTCCATGGATGAAATAAAGGATGTTACCTTCAAGGAGACTGATGTAGAGCTTACCGGCTATGTGGGCGAGATATCAAGTGCTAAGGAGATAGACGGAAAGCTTTACTTTATTACTGTAGAGTATCCTGAGGCGGATGTGAACACCTATGGTCCCGGCGTTGGTAAGATAGAAGAGGTAAAGAGAGAGCCTTTAGCAACAGCAGCAACAGAGGCTGAAACAGAGACTTCTTCCGAGGAGGGTGAAACAGAAGCTCAAAGTGAGGAAACTTCTGAGGATACAACAGAGGCAGAGATCTCTGAAGAAACCTCTGCCGAAGGATCAACAGAGCTTACCGGTGAGGATTATGGCGAGATGAGTGATGAGGATATTTCGGCACAAGAGGAGGAGCCTATTCAAAGCTATGTTATGGATTACAAGCTTTACACGGCTAACCTTGACGGTACTGATGTAAAGGAGCTCACCTACCCTACTGATGAGCCCACAGACAATATAGTGGGAATCGATAAGACTGCTGATGGAGACCTGATCTTTTTAGCAGGTGATTATAGCAGTGAATTTACAAAATATAAATTTATCATTGCTGATGAGAACGGCAACAAGAAGAATGAGATCGATATTAATTCAACCGTGGATATGGGTGATGATAGTTATGTCAGCAACTTCTTTGTAGATGACAAGGGCAATATCGTACTTAGCTCTGATGAAAAGATGTTCATTCTTGGTAAGGATTATAAGAAAAAGGGTGAGCTTAAGGCAGAGAACGGATATTTCTCATGCTGCGGTATTACCAAGGACAACAAGGTAGTGGCAGGTGTTGAGGAGAGTGCAGGAAATGAGGCTACCACAAAGGCATTTGTAAAGGTAGTTGACACAGATGCAGGAAAATTTACTGATTCATATCCCATTGATACCACTTATTTCCAGGGCTCAGACAGTATCATCAAGGGTACTGCGGATTATGATTTTTATTATAAGACCGACAAGGGAATTTTCGGTTATATCATTGCAGAGAAAAAGACCGTAAAGGTGCTTGATTTTATCGCCTCTGATGTTGCAAATACGAATATATACGGACTTGCTCCTTTATCTGACGGTTCCTTCATATATATGACCTACGGAGATGACGCTAAGTCTCATATGAAGCATCTTATAAAGGCTGATCCCAATGAGGTTGCCAACAAAGAGGTCATCACCTTTGGTAGTATGTATTCTGATTTTACTATCAAAAATGCAGCAATTGAGTTCAATAAGAAAAGTGATAAATACAAGGTCATCGTAAAGGATTATAGTGACGAGGAAGACCCTGAGACCAAATTTAATGCTGACCTTGCAGCAGGCAATATTCCTGATGTGATCGGAATGGACAGCTATTCAAGTACTCCCGACAAGTACCTTGCAAAGAATCTTCTTGAGGATCTTTCACCTTATATGGAAAAGGATCCCGATATAAATGAATCTGATTTCCTGCCCAATTATATAAAGGCTACAAAGAAGAATGATAAGCTCTACTACCTTGCAACAAGCTTCAATATCAGCACTATAGCTGCAAGAAAGTCTGAGCTTGGAGATAAGACCGGTTGGGATGTAAAGGAATTTACCGATATGGCAAAGGAGAAGGAGAAGAGCGGAGAGAGAGCCTTCACCTATGATACCAGATCATCAAGACTCAATATGCTCTTTGCTCAGAGCTCCGGAGATTATGTGAATTGGGAGACCGGTGAGACCAAGTTCGATACTGATGATTTCAAGTCGATCCTTGAATACGCAAAGGGCGGCGAGGATGATGAGAGCTTCAATTGGGAAAATGTTGAGGAGATGCCTCAGGCTATCCAGAATAAGCACCTCTTCCTTTCTGAGATGAATCTTGATTTTGAACAGGTTGAGCTTTACAACAAGATATTCAACGGTGATATGACATTTATCGGCTATCCTACTGCAGACAAGAATGGAACCTATATCACCATTCAGAATTCATACGGTATCTATTCAAAGTCTGACAAGAAGGATGGAGCATGGGAGTTCATCAAGAGCCTTATGACAAAGGAAGGACAATATAAGATATCAAGAGATTACGGCAACAGCATCCCTACAAGACTTGATGTTTTCGATATGAAGGTTAAGGCTGTGACTGCTACAGAGGAATACAAGGACGAGTTTGGCAATGATGTATATCCATTTGAAAGCGGCTACGGTTGGGGTGAGAATTTCTCGGTTGATCTTAAGCCTTTGACAGATGAAGAGGTTAAGATGACAAAGGATATCATCAATAACACTACAAAGATCAGCACCTATAACAGCCAGATATTCACTATCATCTCAGAGGAAGCGGAAGCCTTCTTTAAGGGTGATAAGACAGTTGATGAGGTTGCGAAGATCATCAACAACAGAGTGTCAAATTACGTAAACGAAAACAGATAATTACTACGAGGCAGGAGTCAAAATGGCAAAGGTTTTTACTACCGATGACGGTAAAGAGATAAAAGTAAAAAAGAGACATCACTCAAAAAATGAGAAGATCGCCGAATATGCCTTTTTGGCTCCGAGTCTTATAGGACTTATGATATTCTTTATCCTCCCCTTTTTTGTCATCATCTATTATTCGGGGATAGACAATATCGTAAATGCCGAATTTGTGGGACTAGACAATTTTACAGCGCTTTTACACAACAGCGCATTTTTGGATGCTGCTAAAAATACAGCAACATTTTCTGCCATAGCAGTTCCTTTAGCTGTTGTCATATCTCTTATCATGGCAGTGATCCTTGAAAAAGAGATACCCATGAGGAGCCAGTTCAGGACATTTTTCCTTAGTCCTATGATGGTTCCCGTTGCATCGGTTGTCCTTATCTGGCAGGTGCTTTTTGATCATCACGGTGTGATAAATGAAGTGGTAAATTTTTTTGGCGGAACAGCCACTGACTGGCTTGAATCTGATTACAGCCAGCTGGTAATTGTCATACTATTTCTCTGGAAAAATCTCGGATACAACATGATACTTTTTATGTCGGCATTAAATGCTATTCCCAAGGATGTGCTTGAGGTGGCAACCCTCGATAGCGCCAGTGTTCTTCAGCAGTTTCGCTATATCAAGCTTCGCTATCTTTCGTCGACTATTCTTTTTGTTGCTATTATGTCGCTCATCAATTCCTTCAAGGTTTTTAGAGAGGTTTATCTTTTAACCGGAGATTATCCTTACGACAAGCTATATATGCTTCAGCATTTTATGAATAACACCTTCCAGAGTCTGAATTATCAAAAGCTTTCTGCGGCGGCTATTATCATGGCACTGGTAATGTGCGTAGTGATCGGAGCACTTTTCTATGTTGAGAATTGGTACGGAAGGGATGTGGAAGGCTGATGGATATGGAAAATGAAATACTTGAAGAAAACATAGAGGTTGAAAATGAACCGAAGCTTTCTCCCGAGGAGATAAGAAGAATTGCCCTAAAGGATAGAAAAAAACGAGGCGTTAAGAAAAAGCTGAAGATCGTAATTCTTACGATCATTGCACTGCTTTTTGCAACATCATTTCTTATGCCTACTGTGCTTACTATCGCCAATTCATTTATGTCAGCTAACGAGATAAGTACGAATTACGGTGTGATATTCAATCAATTTAAAGAGCCCGAATGGGGCGAGAGAAAGAGTACGGAGTATATATCCGAGACGGTCAATCTAAAGTTTATTCCGGATATGGTCACATTTTCCCAATATGCGACAGTGCTTCTTAAGAGCCCTGAGTATCTATTGAAGTTCTGGAATTCGGTGATTCTGGTAGTTCCCATAGTCTTTTTCCAGGTGCTTATTGCGCTGGGAGCGGCATACAGCTTTACGAGGTTTCGAGGCAAGAGAAAAGAAGTATTATTCTTTATGTATATAGTTTTTATGCTGATGCCCTATCAGGTAACATTGGTTCCAAACTACTTGGTGGCCGATTGGCTTGGAATACTTGATACCAGATGGTCCATCATCCTTCCCGGAGCCTTTGCACCCTTTTCGGTTTATCTTCTCACCAAGTTTATGAGAAGGATACCGGATTCTCTTATTGAGGCGGCGAAGCTTGATGGAGCAAGCGAATGGCAGATTTTTAAAAAGATCGCCGTACCACTTTGTAAGGGGCCTATAGCATCGGTTGCCATACTTGTATTCTTTGATTATTGGAATATGGTTGAGCAGCCCATCATCATGCTTTCGGATCAGGAGATGCATCCCTTATCGGTATTTTTATCAAAGATAAATACAGGGGAGATCGGACTTGCATTTGCTGTTGCGACGATATATATGATACCTGCGATATTGATCTTCCTCTATGGCGAGGATTACCTGGTTGAAGGTATTTCTTACCAGGGTGGAGTAAAAGGATAGGAGAGCTTGAAAATGGAAGAAAAAAGACCAAGAAGAAAACTGATAATGAGGATCATGACCGTGTTCATCGTGATCATGCTTTTTCTCACCTTCTTTTCAAACACGATACTTAATTATTCTCTCCCCGAGGTGGCTACGGCAACCGTGTCTTCCGGAACTGTGACAAATCGTGTAAGTGTCGAGGGCGAGGTGGAGATGAACTCCGACTATGAGGTTACAGTGAGTGGACAGAGAGTGATAAAGGAAGTGAAGTTCGAAAGCGGTGACAAGGTCAAGGAGGGAGATGTTCTTTTTGTATTCGAGGACGGAGAAAACACCGAGCTTTCCGAGGCGAAGGATCAGCTTGAGAGCCTTGAGATCAATTATGCAAAATCCCTTCTAAAGATGGCTCCCGATTATGAGGATGACAATGAGGCTATAACCGAAGCGAAGGCAGATCTTCAAAAGGCCATAGATGAGCAGACTGAGGCAAAGAAAAAGAATAAGGAGCTTGATGCTTTAAAAAAGACTGCGGCTAAGGCAAAGGCCAAGGTTGAAAAGCAGCAGGAAAAGGTAAATAAGCTAAAGGAAAAGGTGGATGGCTACAGCGAAAAGGGTGACTATAGCACTGCCACCGCACAGGTGGAGACGGACAGGGCTGCCGTAAAGAGCGAGGAGGCAAGTCTTGCTTCCCTTAAGAAGGAGCTTTCAAGACTTACCGAGGATTACAACGATACAAAGGATGCATATTCAAAGAATGTGGCTGCCTATAAGGCATATCTTTTAAAGCTTGATGAATACAAAAAGAAGATGGCTGACTTTGACGCCGGAAGGATAGACAAGGAGCCTGAGGCTCCGGATCCTGTTTCTGAGCCTGAGCTACCATCTGAGAAGGAATATAAAAGAAATGTAGAGGATAAGCAGATTGAGATCGCTGCCTCTGAGGAAAGACTTGCTGCAGCAAAGGAGCAGCTCAAAAAGTCAGAGAAGGCAGTAAAGACGCTTTCTCCCTCTGTTGATGTGAATGCTGATTATAAGGTGGAGAATAAAACCCTTGAGCTTTATCAGGCTGAGCTTGCCAAGGCAGATAAGGCTGTTGAGGATTATGGTACCGTCACGGAAAATGAAGCTGCTACCGAGAATGTAAAGACGAAGAGAAAGGCTCTTGAGACAGCTATAGAAGCTCTTGATGACAAGAAGAAGCAGGATGCATTAACCGCCGAATCTGAGGCGTATGACAAGAAAAGCTCTGAAAAGGAGATCGAAAAGCAGAAGGAAAAGATCAAAAAGCTTGAAGAGCAGGATGATATCAATCAGGTGAAGTCAAAGCATGACGGTATCATAACAGAGATTTCATGTAAGGCAGGAGATACAGTAACTGCTGAGACTCCCATCGCAAAGGTGCAGATAGAGGGAAGCGGTTATATTGTAAAAACTACTGTTACTAAGCAGCAGGCAAACCTTATTAAGGTTGGAAATACGGCTACAGTTGAGAATGTCTGGGATAGAGAGCTTACCGCTGAGGTTAAGTCTATAAAGCCCAATCCTGAGAATGCAGGACAGTCTATGAATGTGGTATTCACCATAAAGGGAGATGCAACTCCTTCCGAGAATATCCAGATGACTGTTGGTGAAAAGAGCGGAAGATATGATACCATCGTTCCGAGTAATGCGGTAAAGACAGATTCGGAGGGTAAGTTTGTCCTTGTGGTAACGGTAAAGGGAACTCCCCTTGGCAACCGTTACAATGTAAAGAAGGTCAGAGTTGATGTAGAGGCTACCGATGGAAAGAGTACAGCGGTTTCAGGCGAGATATTTGAATGGGAGAATGTTGTGACCAATGCTTCAAAGTCCCTTGATGACGGACAGCAGGTACGACTTACATCAGGAAATTAAAGGTATGAAGATCAAACTTAAAAAACCTGTAAACAGAATATGGGCTATTGTTTGGCTGGTTGATCTGCTTTTTATTCTGTCTTGTCTGATCATTTCATTTATGGCAAATGAAAAGATAGAAAGACTTTATTCGGAGCAGGCGGCTAAAAGATGGCAGGCGGGGGATATGAAATTTGCTCAGGTGAGTGCCTTCATATCCACTGACGCAAAGACCGATCAAACCGCGCTATCAAACATCAGAACCGCAATTATGACGAAGCTTAAGGAGGACGGCTACTCCGATGTCAACAAAAGTGGAAAGCCCCTTTGCGATGCCTACTATATGGAGTCGGAACAGGCGATCACCGCTGAGAACATATCGGTTGATGTTACCCTTTCCGGTGTGGGGGGAGATTTTTTTACTCTCCATCCATTTCCTCTAAAATGCGGCAATTATTTCTCTGATGAGGATCTTAATCTTGATCGTATCGTCTTGGATGAGAATGCCTCATGGAATCTCTTTGGTTCGTCAGATGTTGAGGGACTTCAGGTGCAGATAGGCAGACATATCTTTACAGTGGCCGGTGTTATAAGGGTTCCCACGGACACTGTTGAAAGCGAGGCCTACGGAGAAAAGGCAAGAGCCTTTATACCTTATCAAAGAATGGATAAGGTGGGAACAGAGGAAAAGAATATTACCTGCTATGAAGCGGTGCTCCCCAATCCCATTAAAAGCTATGCCTTCAATACCTTGAGCTCTGCCTTTGGATTTGGAGAGGAAGAGGACAAGGGAGAGAATAAGGATGTGGTCTGTGTGACCAATACCGAGAGATTTGACTTTTTCAATCTCATAGGGGATCTAAAGACCTTTAAATATGTCAGTATGAGAAAGAAGCCTATAGCCTATCCTTTTTGGGAGAATGAAGCCATAGTTGTAGAGCACAGATTATCAAAGTGGCTATTATTCAGACTGATACTTATAGCCTTTGTTGTGATCACTGTTATAGTTCGTATATCAATCTGGTGGATAAAAAGAGAAAAAACCACCTTCGAGCTAATTACGGAATGGCTTGATGGGATGAAGGATAAAAGAAATATAAAGCTTGAAAAAAAGAAGGAAAAAGCTAAAGAAGATTCAAAGGAAACTGAGGAAGAGCAGCACTAAAAAATAGTGTTGCTTTTCTTGATTTTGTGATATAATAATGTTAATTATGCGCGCTTTTTGATTTGGGGTATCGGAAAGCTTTCGCATCCGACATTTTTTAATATAAAGGAGAAGAATTATGGCATCAACTATCAGTGGAGATTGGGACTACAGAACCTTACCGAACAGGCTTTTTGAGCTTGTTAGGAACCTTGGAAATATGGAGCAGGAAGGTACCGGATTTTTTATGGAAAGTGAATCAGAGATGATCACTATCCTCAATTATCTGAATTTTGGTGATGATACCAATATCACAGAGCCTATGAAGGATCAGATCCACAAGGCTATCGCTGAATTTTCTAAGCGCGGACTCGGCGTAAGAGATGACGCAGATCGTTATAATTGATAGGGGATTTGAAGATGATAACACAGGTCATGGATGATCTCTTTCAGAGCACCAGTGTTGAAAAGGGAATAGAGCGTACCATCAACAATCTTGGAAGAAAATATTCTCCTGCTTTTATAGGGCTTTTGAGGTACAAGGAAAAGCTTGGCGACTACGAGCTTGGTTTTCAGTGGAGATCAGAGGAATGCGAGATCCAATCCTTTGATATGAAGGCCTTTGTAAGCTTTTGGAAGCAGAATTATCATTTTGAGGATTCGGACATTTTTGTTGTCAGGGAATATAAGGATATCGATGTCAATGAATGGGCATTTTACGCAGCGAACAATATCGGTGGAGTGGCTGAGTTTGAACTAAAGACCCAGGGTGACAACATCGGTTATTTTGTGATGTATTGGAATGATCTTAGCTCAGTTCCCGATGAGAAGGATATGGAATATATCCATATGATAGCAAAGCTCATAGGAGAAGGGGCTGTAAGACTTTTCATGGAGGAGCAGCTTGAGGATAATATTTCTATAGGCGATTATCTTCTTTCTCAGATGGATTCCACAGAGCTTTATGTGGTGGATGAAGACTATAGGATAGTCTATATGAATGACATCATGAAGAAAAGGGTGCCAAGGGCTGAGCTTGGTAAGGTCTGTTACGAGTGCCTTATGCTAAGGAATGAGCCCTGCAAGGAATGTCTTCGTGCAAGACTTGTAAAGGACAACACTCAGGGTGCCATAATTTACAATCCTATCGACAACAAGACTCTCCATCAATATATGACAAAGATAGAGCTCTTTGACGAGCCGGCTTATATGATAGCACTTCACGATTATTTTGGTGACAGAGGAGAGACAGAAAGTGCGAGAACAATCCATCGTCTTGCAACAGCCCTTAAGAATGCTTTTTATTGTGTTCTCGAGGTGAATCTCGACAGAGATGTATTCGTGGATCTTACCAGAGGCGAGCAGCTTGGAGTAAATGACAGAGATTACCTTTTGAATTTTACCACAAAGTTTGTAAAGCATGTACATGATGAGGATCGTGAGGCATATCTTAATTTCTTTGATGAGAAGAATATCAGAAGTTTATATCTTCGGGGTGAGAAGGACACTGTTATAGAGTTCAGAGCTCATTCGGGAGATTACAATTACCGTTGGTACAGTGTTACCGTGATGTTCATAGATACTATTCCCGGAAGGGATTTTATATGCTTTTATTGCTACCGCGATATAGACGAGCAAAAGAAAAAGGAGCTTCTTCGCGAGAAGGAGTTAAACAGCGCTCTGGTCACTGCTCATGCGGCCTCTGAGGCGCAGAGCAATTTCCTTGCCAATATTGCGCATGAGATAAAGACACCTATGAACGGCATCATAGGTATGACCTCTCTTGCGGAGGAGGCGGCAAAATCCGATGCGGATGTACTTGACTATCTGCACAATATTGATGTATCATCACAGCATTTGATGGATGTGATAAACGATATCATGGATGTGATAAATCTTGAGGATGGCAACATTGAGATAAAGAATGCTCCCTTCGATATGGTAGCTCTTATTGAGAATCTTGATATCCTATATAGGCGAGAGACAGAAGCTCAGAGGATGAAGTTCATCATCAACAAGGAGCTTCAGGAGACGGAATTTATCGGTGACAAGCTAAGGCTTCATCAGGTGCTTTCCAATCTTATCTCCAATGCCATCAAATATACTCCCCGTGGCGGAGATATCACCTTAAGTGTTATAAAGGTGACCAGAGAAGAGGATCTGTGCTATATCAGATTCTCTGTGAGAGACACGGGTATTGGTGTAACCGCAAAGAACAGAGACCAGATATTCAATCTCCATGACAATGATGTGACCTCCAAAAAGGGTACCGGAATGGGACTTGCCATCTGTAAGAATCTTGTAGAGATGATGGGTGGCGAGTTGAAGGTTGATTCGGAGCCCGGAAACGGTTCTGAGTTCTATTTTATGATTCCCCTTAAGGTGGGTCATACGAGAAAGGAAGCTCATATTGAGAAGCTTTCAAAGAACAGGGATTATCATGTTGAAGGAAAGAGAGCTTTGGTTGTTGAGGACAATGATGTAAATGCCACAATGATGAGTGCTCTTTTAAGTAAGGTGGGCTTCGAGGTGGAGCTTGCCGATGACGGTAAAGAGGGCGTGGTAGAATTCATTTCAAAACCCAACGGATATTATGATATCATTCTGATGGATATTCAGATGCCTGTTATGGATGGCTACGAGGCCGCCAGATGTATAAGACTTTGCGGCAAGGAGGATGCGGATACGATTCCCATCATTGCGCTGACAGCCAATTCATTTACCGAATACCAAGAGAAGGCCATCGCTGCAGGTATGAACGAATTTGTCACCAAACCGGTGGAATTCGACAGCTTTATAGGAAAGATTAAAGACCTTATGGAGGGACGCGAATAGTGTTTACCGGTATTGTTGAAGAGGTTGGAACCATAAAGAGGATAGAAAAGGGAGCAAAGTCGGTTGTCCTGACCATAGAAGGAGCTGTGGTCACAAAGGGCGGTACAAGGGTTGGCGATAGCATTGCTGTAAATGGTGTGTGTCTTACAGTGACGACACTTTCAGGTGATACATTTACAGCTGATGTTATGCCGGAGACATTAAGACGCAGCTCATTGGGAATCCTAAAGCCCGGTTCAAGGGTGAATCTTGAAAGAGCTATGGCTGCAGACGGAAGGTTTGGCGGCCACATCGTATCGGGACATATAGATGCCACCGGAACCATAGCCTCATTTGTGAAAGAGGACAATGCCATCTGGGTCACGATAAATGCCTCCTCAGATATACTTAGGTATATCGTGGAAAAGGGTTCTATCGCTATAGATGGTATCAGCTTAACAGTTGCTTATGTGGACGGCTCTTGCTTTAAGGTATCTCTGATTCCGCACACGGCAAGCGAGACTACGCTGACAGATAAGAAGGTAGGAGATCCGGTCAATCTGGAGTGCGACATCATTGCAAAATATGTTGAAAAGCTTATGGGTGGGAAAGTAAAAGAAAGTGGTGGTATCACCATGGAATTTTTGAAAGAGAACGGTTTTTAGAGTAATGAACGAGGAATATATGAAAAGAGCCCTTGAACTTGCAAAGCTTGGCGAGGGTTTTGTCAATCCCAATCCTCTTGTGGGTGCGGTTATAGTGAAGGATGGAAAGATCATCGGTGAGGGCTATCATGCAAGGTATGGCGAGCCTCACGCAGAGAGGAATGCCATAGCAAGTCTTACTGAGGATGCCAAGGGAGCTGATATGTATGTGACCCTGGAGCCGTGCTGCCATTACGGAAAGCAGCCTCCCTGTACCGAGGCAATTCTTGATGCAGGCATAAGCAGAGTATTTATCGGATCGCAGGATCCCAATATACTTGTTTCAGGAAAAGGCAAAAGGATGCTTGAGATGGCCGGTGTTCATGTGGAGACAGGGATACTAAAAAAAGAATGTGATGATATCAATCACATTTTCTTTCACTATATCACCACACATACACCCTATGTGATCATGAAATATGCTATGACCATGGATGGTAAGATAGCATGTAAGACCGGCGAGAGCAAGTGGATCACAGGCGAGGTGGCAAGGGATCATGTCCAGCATACCAGAAACAGATGCATGGCTATCATGATCGGTGTGGGAACCGTGATAGCTGACGATCCGAGACTTACAGTAAGGCTTGACGGGGGAAGCAATCCTCTTCGTGTGATATGTGATAGCAGCTTAAGAACTCCCCTTGACAGCTATATCGTCAACACGGCAAATGAATTCGGCACGTTGATCGCCTATACCGAGGCGCCTGATGAGAGGATACGCGCTCTTGAAGAAAAGAAGGTAAGGCTTTTAAAAACACCTGAAAAGGATGGAGAGGTTGACCTTGGCTTTTTAATGACGGAGCTTGGAGGTCAGGGAATAGACAGCGTGCTTTTGGAGGGGGGCGGAAAGCTCGATTATTCAGCACTTAAGGCAGGCATAGTCAATCGTGTTCATGCCTATGTTGCCCCCAAGGTATTTGGAGGAGATGCGGGATATACTCCCGTCAGAGGCTTGGGGGTAGATACTCCTGATGAGGCCTTTATGTTTATGCCGCCAACTGTCACCGCCTATGGTGAAGATATATTACTTGATTATGAGATAAAGAGGAATAGATGATGGAATTTACACCTATCGAAGAGGTATTAAAGGATCTAAAGGACGGAAAGAATGTTGTAGTCCTTGATGATGAGAATAGAGAGAATGAAGGAGATGTGATCTGCGCGGCAGAATTCGCAACTCTTGAGAATGTAAACTTTATGGCAAAGTATGCAAGGGGACTTATCTGCATGCCTATGTCAAGGGAGTATGTTGAAAAGCTCTGCTTGCCACAGATGGTTGATGTTAATACAGACAATCATTGTACCGCATTTACCGTATCCATAGATTATAAGGATACGAAGACCGGTATATCAGCAGGGGAGAGATCACTTACCGCTATGATGACCGTGGCTGATGATGTGTCTCCTACTGATTTTAGAAGACCGGGACATATGTTTCCTCTGCTTGCCAAGGATGGAGGAGTTCTTGAAAGAAACGGTCACACCGAGGCAACAGTTGACCTTATGAAGGCTGCCGGCCTTAAGCCCGTTGGACTTTGCTGTGAGATCATGAAGGATGACGGTACGATGGCAAGGCTTGAGGATCTTATGGAATTTGCAAGGGTTCACTCACTTTCAATCTGTACCATCAAGGATCTTCAAGAATATAGAAGAAAGACTGAGGTTTTGGTTGAATGTGTGGCAACCGCAAAGATGCCCACGAGATACGGAGAGTTTTTGATAAAGGGCTTTGTGAACAAGCTAAACGGAGAGCATCATGTGGCACTTATAAAGGGAGATATTTCTGACGGGGAGCCGGTTCTATGCAGGGTTCATTCAGAGTGTCTGACGGGAGATGCCCTAGGATCAGCAAGATGTGATTGCGGTCAGCAATATGACGCCGCTATGAAGATGATAGCTAAAGAGGGCAGAGGAGTTCTTCTCTACATGCGTCAGGAGGGCAGAGGAATAGGACTTATCAACAAGATAAAGGCCTATGCACTTCAGGATCAGGGCTACGATACGGTGGAAGCCAACCTAAAGCTTGGGTTTCCTGAGGATGCCAGAGATTATACCATAGGAAAGCAGATACTTGTGGAGCTTGGAGTTCACAAGATGCGCCTGATGACAAACAATCCATTAAAAATGTACGGATTGTCAGGCTATGATCTTGAAATAGTTGAGCGTGTTCCCATAAAGATGGAGCCGGGACCCTATGATGAGTTCTACTTAAAGACCAAACAGGACAAGATGGGACATATACTGGATCTTAAGTAATGAAGGAGATAAATAAAATGAAGGTTTTAGAAGGAAAATTAGTTGCAGAGAATGTGAAGATCGCCATTGTGGCATCAAGGTTCAATGAATTTATTGTATCAAAGCTTATAGGTGGTGCAGTTGACGGTCTTAAAAGACATGATATCCCTGAAGACAATATCACACTTGCCTGGGTACCCGGAGCATTTGAGATACCTGTGATCGCAAAGAAGCTTGCAAAAAGCGGAAAGTATGATGCAGTGATCTGTCTTGGAGCGGTTATAAGAGGCGCCACCAGTCACTATGATTATGTGTGCGCGGAGGTTTCAAAGGGCATTGCTCAGGTTTCTTTAGAAACAGAGATTCCTGTGATGTTTGGAGTTGTGACCACCGATACCATTGAGCAGGCAATAGAGAGAGCGGGAACAAAGGCGGGAAATAAGGGTTATAACTGTGCCCTTGGCGCCATAGAGATGTTGAATCTCATCAAAGAGATCGGATAATAATATGTCTGCAAAAAGAAGTATCATTTTCCTCGATATCGATGGAACTCTGATATCAGAGGACGGAAGAAGATATCTTCCCGATAGCGCAAGAGAAGCAATTGCCCGCGCAAGAAAAGCCGGGCATCTTGTTTTTATAAACACCGGTCGTGTTATCATCAATGTGGATGCTTTCATAAGAGAGGTGGGCTTTGATGGTTTTGTCTGTGGTTGCGGAACTTATATTACCTTTCATGATGAGGTGCTTTTAAAGCACGAACTTCCTAAGGAGCTATGCGTGAGAATAGCTGAGAACAATCATAGGTGCAATGTGTTCTCTCTCTATGAGGCATGGGATCTAAACAGCGCTGATGGAAGGATAAAGGCTGACAGTTATGCAGCAGAACTTATAGAATATTTTAAGCAAAACGGCAGACCTTTTTTATATGATGTGACGGATCCGATATTTCATTTTGATAAATTTACTGCCTGGTACAATGAAGACTCTGATACCCGGGGCTTCAAAAAGGGAATAGCAGAGGATTTTGATTTTATTGACAGGGGATCCGGCTTTTGCGAGATCATACCAAGGGGCTTTTCGAAGGCTACGGGAATAGAGTTTTTGCTTAAAGAGCTTGGCATACCCTGGGAGCAAAGCTATGCCTTCGGTGACAGCAACAATGATCTTGCTATGTTATCTTACGTGAAAAATAGTGTTGTGATGGCAGCAGCAGGTGACAATCTTAAAGACATGGCAAGCTTCGTCACAAAGGATGTATATGATGATGGACTTTACTATGCTTTTTTAAAGCTGGGTCTGATTTAGACAGTAACTATGATGGAGAACAACGGCAGACAATTCTATATTGTATTTATTTCAGTGGTGATGGCATTCATTGTTCTCTTTGGTATCACATTGTTCAATGATAGCTCAGGGAAAAACAGGCTTCTGGTCAAGGAGGAGTCAACCTTTGATTCATCCTGGGCTTATAGAGAAAAGCAGGGCTCTGATAAAAAGGTGGATGTCCCGGGGCATGTAGAAATCGAAAAGGGAGAAGAATTGAAGCTTATCAATCGCCTTCCAAAGAGCATTCCCGACAACATGGTATTGTTGGTTGAGACCGGTTATCAGAGGGTGAGTGTTGAGATCGACGGAGAGGTTTTGCTGAACAATAGCGGTGACAAGGTAAAGCTGTCTTCTGAGCCCTTTCCGGCATTTTATCAGGTGGATATACCGGATGATGCAGCCGGTGATGAGATAAGTGTTTTGCTTTCCTCTGACAAGAAGAGTGATAGTGGACAGATAGGAAGGATATTTTTTGGTACCTACGGAGATGTACTTATAAGGCTGATCCTTTCAGATCTGCCACAGACAGTATTTGGTGCATTGTTCATAATACTTGCAATTATACTGTTTTTTGTAAGAGTTTTACTTGTGCTTCCAAAGAACAAGAGCTATGAACTGAATTATGTAAATTGGCTTATGGGGCTTTCAGGAATATACCTTGTTTCCACGTCAAGCATAGCTATGCTTATTGCGGGTAATACAGCAAAGCTTTTTGTTGCAAAGCTTGGTGCTGTGCTTCTGATCCCCATAGCATATTGTCTCTATCTTTTGGAGACGGCAAGGAAGAAGAAGCTTATCAGATTTATCAATATTGCGATCTATACCTTGTTTGCAAATGTGATCATAGCTGTTGTTTTGTCATTCTTTGCCATAGTTGAGGTAGGTATCTATACGCGGATAGCTATATGGGTATTTTTGATCATAACAATAGCCCTCACATTTTTGATATTGGTTGCGGGAGCAGGCTATAGGATGAAGCATCTCATATATCTTGGCGGTGCGAATATCGTATTCTATGTTTTTGCGATGGTTGAGCTTATATTCGATCATACTGAAAGATTTGTAAGCTATAGGGGCCTCCCCTTAGGTATTGGTATCATTATATGGATATTGATGATCGCATTTCATACTGAAGCAAGGCTTGTCTACGGCATTAAGAGAGAGAGAGAAGCAGCTAAACAATCAAAGAGAAAGGAAAAGCTTGGACTTTTAAGAAGCCTCAATCCCGATTCTATATTTTCAGGCTTTGCCAGTCTTCTTTCCATGATGAAGGAGGGGGATAAGGAAGCTCCCAGATTTCTTGTTGAGATTTCTGATTATGTGAGGATGCGTTTCAATCATATTCAGTATGATGAGAACAAGGTTGTTGATTTTTCTGAGGAAATGAGGGGAATTCTTTCGGTACTTGATATCTCTATGAGAAAGAGTAAAAGCTTCTCTTATGAGACCGAATTTAAGGCAGTTGATTTTAAGGTGCCGTTTGGAAGTATAATTGCATTTGTTGACAATGCCATTATCCATGGGGCAGCAGAGGGCAAGATACATATCTCTGTTAAAAGCTATGAAACTGATATGGGTTATGTCATACAGATAGCTGATACAGGCAAAGGCTTCTTGGTTGAAGAGATAAAAAGCAGAGGGGAATATGGAATACTAAACTCAATAGACAGACTGAATTCACTTTGCGGTGCAGAGGTGGATCTAAGAAGCAAGGAAGGCCAGGGAACGGTAGCCACCGTAAAGATTTACGATAAGAGGGAAAAAGAAAAGGAAAATGGCTGATAACGAAAAAATAGGTTTTTTTGAACAATTTTATATTTCTATAGTGAAGAGGAAGGATTATACCAAGCTTTCAAAGCTTAAGGGAGGAAGCCATTTTATATATCTTCTGGGCATCACTTTTTTACTTGTGTTGATCGTCTATGTGATTCCTCTCGCAGGATTACTTGCAAGGATAGGAGGCTTTTCCAATTTCTTTCTTACAAGGCTTCCTGCATTTAAGATCGTGGATGGTGAGTTCTCCATAGAGACACCTATGGATTTTACGGTGAATTCCCTTCATATTGTAGCAGATTCCTCGGTTGATACATATTCGACATTGGTGGTGTCTGAGGACAAGCTTCCGTCAGTATATTTTGGAAAAAAGGGAATGACATCCAATATGGGAATTGTTCCCATGACATTTACCTATACTATGCTTGGAATTAGTAATATCGACAATCAGACTGTGGCGGCAAGCTCCGGTAGTTTTTATATGCTACTAACTTTTTCCGGACTTATAGAGTGGGTTGTACTCATGGGAAGCTACGTGTTTATGGCGCTTGTTTTTGCACTTTTTTCTATTCCGGTCAATAAAATGGTGAAGGCGAATTTGAGCTTTGGTAAGCTTTTTGCCCTTGCTCTTTATGCGGAAACTGTTTTTGCTCTTGTCAGCAGGATAGCTATGTATTTTTCGGGAAATATGTTATTCCTGATTATTTCAGCAGTTTCCATCATAATATCCATGCGTTCACTTAATGTAGCTATCATGTATCATAGTCCAAATCCCCCAAGGAGTCCTTTTGATGATATGAATGAATAAAGGAAGGTATTTTTATGGAAATAGAAAAGAAGTTTTTGATAAAGAAATATCCTGAGAATCTGAGACTTTATCCCTGCGTTGAGATAGAGCAGGTATATGTGCTGACGGATCCTGTCATTCGTGCAAGAAGAAGAGATGATGAATATATCCTTACCATCAAGGGACAGGGTATGATGGTTAGGGAGGAGCATGAGCTTCCGCTAAATGATGAAGGCTATTATAAGCTCTTAAAAAAAGCAGAGGGCAATGTGATCTCAAAGACAAGATATATGATCCCTGATGACAATGGCTACACCATAGAGCTTGATATTTTCCACGACGCTTTTGACGGACTTGTGATAGCGGAGGTTGAATTTCCTAATGTGGAAAGTGCCGAAGGATATACACCTCCCGAATGGTTTTTAAGAGAGGTAACGACGGACAGGAGATTTCACAATTCCAATCTCTGTTCCATGAAAAAAGAAGAGATTACGGAAATGATAAATGAAGTGGGTACAGTTAAGGAGGTATAAGAATGAGCAAGGTATATTTGTTTTTGGCAGAAGGTAACGAAGAGATCGAGGCATTGACTGTTGTTGATCTTTTAAGAAGAGCGGGAATAGATCTTAAGACCGTTTCTATCGGAGAGGATAAGAGGGTGACAGGCTCACATAATATTTCATATTATGCGGATATCACATTGGATGAAGCTTCAGATACCGCGGATATGCTTGTTCTTCCCGGAGGTATGCCGGGTACAAGGTATCTTGGTGAATGTGAAAAGCTTATGTCTATGGTAAAGAAACAGTATGAGGAAGGAAGATATGTTGCTGCTATATGTGCGGCCCCAACAGTATTTGGAAATCTTGGAATACTTGATGATAAGAAGGCTACCTGCTATCCCGGAATGATGGATAAGTTAATAGCAAAGGAAAAGCTTACCGACAGTGTTGTGGTTGACGGCAATGTGATAACCAGCAGAGGTCTTGGAACTGCCATTGATTTTTCGCTTAAGATGATCGAGCTTTTGATCTCAAAGGAGAAAGCGGACGAGATAGCTACAAGTGTGGTTTATAAATAATTTATGGAAATGATCAAGATATCCGTCAGAAATCTGGTGGAATTCATACTACGTGAAGGTGATATTGATAACAGAAGAGGAACCGGTTCTGCCGAGGATGCTATGCAGGAGGGAAGCAGGATGCATAGAAAGATCCAAAGCAGTCAGGGTTCCTCTTATCGTGCTGAGGTTTCTCTTTCGGATATGATAAGCTTTGATGATTTTTGTCTGACTGTGGAAGGACGCGCCGATGGTATCATTACAGAAAAAGATCAGGTCATTGTAGATGAGATCAAATGTATGTATAGGAATGTGTATGAGATGAAGGAGCCTATCGCCATTCATCTTGCCCAAGCAAAATGCTATGCCTATATCTATGCTAAACAAAATGAACTAAAGACCATTTCCGTACAGATGACCTATTGTAATCTTGAGACAGAATATATTAAGCGCTTCACAGAAGATTATTCCTTTGAAGAGCTTAACAAATGGTTTTTGGAGATTATAGAAAAATACAGCCGGTTTGCAAAATGGGAGATAGATCATAAAAGGAATAGGGATATATCTATTGCACCCCTTACATTTCCCTTTGAATATCGTAAGGGACAAAAGGAGATGACGGCTTCGGTATATCATTCCATCAATGAGAAGTTGAATCTTTTTGTTCAGGCTCCAACAGGTATCGGAAAGACTATGGCGGCTATCTTTCCATCGGTGAAGGCCATCGGTGAAGGAAAGGCTGAAAAGCTTTTTTATCTCACGGCAAAAACGGCCCTTTCACATGTGGCCATCGGAACCTTCAACACTCTGATAAAAAAGGGGCTTGATATAGTTGCCATCTCCATCACGGCAAAGGAAAAATGTTGTCCCATGGAGGAGTGCGAATGTAATCCGGATGTCTGCCCTTATGCAAAGGGGCACTACGACAGAGTGAATGATGCCATGCTTGATATCATGGGACACGAGAAGATGATCACCTTAGAGTCTATTCTTTCATATTCCGAAAAGCATCAGGTCTGTCCCTTTGAATTCGAGCTTGATGTAAGTCTGTTTTCTGATGCATTGATCTGCGATTACAATTATGTATTTGATCCAACCGTCTGCCTTAAAAGGTATTTTGGAGAGGGCAGCAACGGGGAGTATATCTTCCTTGTGGATGAAGCACACAATCTTGTAGACAGAGCAAGAGGCATGTATTCGGCTCCTCTTTACAAAGAGGATTTTATGGAGGTAAAAAAAATCCTTTCCGATGATTTTGATGAGAGGTTTAGGGAAAAGGAAAAGCGTGATGCATATAAAAAATTAAAGAACATTGATGACGATACGATGATGACCCTTGAGATGAATGAGAGAAAACTTATCTCGGCTCTTAAGGAGAGCAATAAGCTTCTTTTGAATCTTAAAAGAAGGTGTGAGAGCTATCAAGTTGTTGACAGCTCTGCTGATATTGCTAGCGTTAATGATTTATATAATAAGCTTCTTACGGTGATGAGTGCATATTCAAGCTTTCTTGAGAAGGAGAAGGATGTCCCCGAAAGGGAAAAGGTTTTAAATCTGTATTTTGATCTTATGCATTTTGTAAATATGTATGAAGTAATGAACAGTAAAAGTGTTATTTACTATGAACAGCAGGATCAAAAATTCATGCTAAAGCTTTTTAATGTAGATCCTTCAGATCACCTGCTGGAAAGACTTGAAAAAGCAAGAGCAACTGTGTTTTTTTCTGCCACAATGTTACCTATCCATTATTATAAGGAGCTTCTTACGGGGAATACTGATACTCCTGCGATCTATCTTACATCGCCCTTTGATCCTAAAAAACGAAGGATACTTATCGGGCGCGATGTAAGCTCGCTCTATAAGAGACGTACCCATGAGGAGTTCAAAAAATATGCTGAATATATCAAAACTATATGTGAGGCAAGGAAGGGCAACTATATGGTATTCTTCCCCTCTTATCGTATGCTTGAGGATTGCCTTGAGGTTCTTTATGAGATCGGATTTCCCGAAGGGCTTAAGCCTATCATACAAACAGCGAATATGAGTGAGACGGAAAGAAAGGATTTTCTTTTGGCCTTTGAAAGGGAGGATGATCTGATTGCCTTTTGCATATTAGGTGGCATATTCTCCGAGGGCATCGATCTTGTGGGAGAAAGACTTATAGGAGCCCTGATAGTAGGTACGGGAATCCCTATGGTATGTAATGAAAATGAGATACTAAAGAATCATTTTGATGATATGAACGGTAATGGTTTTGATTATGCCTACAGATTTCCCGGGATGAACAAGGTAGAGCAGGCAGCAGGAAGAGTTATAAGAACCGAGGAGGATATGGGAGTGATCTGTCTTTTGGATGAAAGATTTGTTTATGGAGAAACCATAAAGCTTTTTCCTGCAGAGTGGTCTGATTATGCGGTGGTTGACAGGAATAATATTAAAAATACTGTGCAGGATTTTTGGGGTGAAAAGTAGTTGTGGAGTTTTTTTGTTCATTGTGATAAAATATACTGTGTGTTGATTATTGCGATGTAGCAACCGGGGTAACTTTAGAACGGTTATCAACCTGGTAACATTTTAAGGAGTATTTGCTTATTATGGAAAATATGACAGTCAATGATATTGTAAAAGCCACGGGAGGAAGTCTTCTTGTCGGAGCTTTGGATGTACCTGTCTGTGATTTTTGTATTGATTCGAGAGATGTAAAGGAAGGGGATCTTTTTGTTCCCATTATAGGAGAAAAGGTGGATGGACATAAGTTCATTCCGGATATCATAAATACGGCGGCAGCTACACTTGCATCCGAGGATATTGATCTAAATGGTATTGACAAGCCTGTTATAAGAGTTGAAGATTCCGTAAAAGCGATGCAGGATATCGCTCACTATATAAGAAACAGGATATCACCTGTGGTGGTGGGAGTTACCGGAAGTGTCGGAAAGACAACCACCAGAGAGATGATAGCGGCAGCTCTTTCTACCGGAAAAAAGACATATCAGACCCAGAGGAATTTCAATTCACAGATCGGTCTTCCAATCGCTATAAGTCGTATAGGCTCTGATTGTGAGGCTGCTGTTTTAGAGATGGGTATGAGTGAGAAGGGACAGATTGAGATCCTTTCTGATCTTGCGAAGCCTCATATGGCGGTAGTGACGACCATAGGTGTAGCTCATATAGAGTTTCTTGGTTCACAGGAGAATATTAGAACCGAAAAGCTTTCTATCATTTCTCATATGGATAAGGATGGGATTCTTTTCCTAAACGGTGATGATCCTATGCTTTCTGAGATGAAGGACAAGATGCCATGTAAGACCATATTTTACGGTACCTCTGATTGGTGCGATTTCTATGCCAAGGATATAGAGTTCGGAAGAAGTAAGACAAGCTTTACGGTAGTGCATGGTGATGAAGAGACTACCGTTACCTTGAACTCATTGGGTAAGCATAACGTTGCCAACTGCGTTGCCGCTATGGCAGTTGCTTATGAGAACGGTATTCCTATGGAGATATCAAGGGATGCCTTCCCTGATTTTGAAGGACAGCGTTTAAAGATCATAGAGAGGGAAGGAAAGTTTACCATCATCGACGATACCTACAACGCCAGTACAACCTCTATGAAGGCCAGTATAGATGTGCTTTCGGATCGTCCCTGCTATGGTAAAAGATATGCAGTCCTCGGTGATATGTTCGAGCTTGGCCCTGATGAGGTGAAGTACCATCTTGAGGTTGGAGCTTATGCTGCAAAGAGAAACATCAATGAGGTCATCTGTGTAGGAGAGCTTGCAAAGAATTATAAAAAGGCTATTGATGAAGCGGATACGAAGGTTAAGGCTTATTCATTTATGGATAAGGAGGAGGCAGCTTTTTATCTTGTTTCGTTGATGAAACCCGAGGATGTGGTGCTTGTAAAAGCATCCAATGGAATGAAACTTAGCTCGGTAGTGGACATCTTAAAATCGAGCTGAAGATAAAAAAGGAGGAAGTATTTATGGCAAAGTTTGTATGTAGTGTATGCGGTTATGTGTATGAGGGTGATGAGGCTCCGGCAGAGTGTCCTGTATGTCATGCGCCCGCAGAGAAGTTCAACAAACAGGAAGGGGATATGACCTGGGCGGCTGAACATGTAGTGGGAGTTGCAAAGGGTGTGAGCGAGGATATCATTGAGGATCTTCGTTCGAACTTCACAGGGGAGTGTTCTGAGGTTGGTATGTATCTTGCAATGGCAAGAGTTGCATTCCGCGAGGGCTATCCCGAGGTGGGAATGTATTTCGAAAAAGCCGCCTATGAAGAGGCAGAGCATGCAGCAAAGTTCGCAGAGCTTTTGGGTGAGGTTCTTACTGATTCCACCAAGAAAAATCTTGAGATGAGAGTTGACGCAGAGAACGGTGCAACAGCCGGAAAGACTGATCTTGCAAAGAGAGCTAAGGCAGCAAATCTTGATGCGATCCATGATACAGTTCATGAGATGGCAAGAGATGAGGCAAGACACGGAAAGGCATTCAAGGGACTCCTTGACAGATATTTCGGATAAAAGTATTGGGAGGTAAGATTTATGGATAAGTATTTTTGTAATGCATGTGGCTATGAGTATGATCCCGAGAAGGGTGATCCTGAGCATGGAATAGCACCCGGAACTGCATTTGAGGATCTTCCGGATGATTGGGTTTGTCCTCTTTGCGGAGTATCAAAGGATATGATGATGAAGAGAAATCCGAATCATCAGTAAAATAAAAAATGATCGTAGCTTTTAATAGTTACGATCATTTTTTTACTTAATAGTAAACTTTGTTTCCTATTAAATAAAAAACGCTCCGCGAGGATGCGCACTCGCGAGTTTGGAAATTATTCCTTTGAGTAATCGTGCTCGGCGCGAGAGTTTCGCAAGCGAAACTCTTTTGTGCAAATTGTCACCTATCTTTTTGTAATAAGTAAAGTTGTTGTTCATTAAAGAGAAAAATAAACAGAAGTATTGCATTTATTACGAAAATGTTATATTATCACCTTTGTAAAAAATCTAGAAGGAAGTTGAACAAGCTATGATATGTCTTTCGACATTGTCATATAACTTGATTCACAAAAACATTAGTTGAAAAGGAGATAGGGAAAATGGCAACTAAGAAGACAGATAGTTCAGCAATCGATGCAGCAATGAAGAAGGTTGAGGCTAAGAAGGCAGACGAGGCTAAGAAGGCTGCTGAGACAAAGGTAGCAGCTCCTGCAAAGAAGGAAGCAGCTAAGGCTCCTGCAAAGAAGGAAGCAGCTAAGGCTCCTGCAAAGAAGGAAGCAGCTAAGGCTCCTGCAAAGAAGGAAGCAGCTCCCAAGAAGGAAGAGGCTAAGAAGGCAGCTCCCGCAAAGAAGGCAGCAGCTCCCAAGAAAGAGGCAGCTAAGGCTCCTGCAAAGAAGGCAGCACCTGCAAAGAAGTCTACCGGTGTTTTTGTAAAGCTTGAGACAAGCAAAGGTGATATTTCAATTGATGATATCGTAGCTAAGATTCAGGAGCAGACCGGTAAGAAGGCTGTTAAGGAAGTTTATGTTCAGCCTGAGAACAACGTAGTATTCTACGTAGCTGATGGTGCTGACGGAAGCGTAGCACTCTTCGATTAATCTTTATAGTATATAATAAAAATATCGAGACCGAACATAAGGAAGACCCTCGCATTTGCGAGGGTTTTCTTGTTGTTTTTATGTTGCGTATTTCTCATTATTATGATACATTTTTTGTAACTGAATTTTAGGAGAGATCAATATGGGTTGGAATGCCAACGGTTCAAGCTTTACAGAAACTGAGCTTGACAGAATTTCAAAAATGTATTATGACTGCGCAGATGAAAAGAAGAAGATTGAGCTTGCTCTTTCCGAAGCTGAGTTTCATTATAAGCATCTTAAAAGGAATATGTCGAATTCATCGATTAAGCTTTTTACCTGGACCTTCGCGATAATTCCCCTTACCCTTATATTGATCGCATATATAGTTGATGTTATTGCGATATTGAAGGAAGGGGCTTCGGGACAGTGGGACGGTTTTGTACTTCTTCCGGATTTTTTGTGTATAGCCTTTGTAGGTCCTTTTTCTATCAAATTATGGAAACAATATCTGTCGACTGCCAATCGTTTTGTGGGAGTGGATGAAAAGCTTCTTGGGCATGAACGTTATCGTAAAAACTATGATGATGATGAGAAAGAGACTGAGGACACTCTTGCCATGCTAAAGATGAGTATGGAGAGGATTAATGCTGAGATAGAAGAATTAGAACGACTTAAAAATGATGAGCTCGAGAAGCTTAGAGAGAGCAAGCTTAAGAAGAAAGAGGAAGAGATTGAAGTCTCTGATGACGATAAGGAACAGAAGGGCTTTAGAGTCAGGCCTGTTATCTTTGATGAATCTGAAAGGAAAGAGCTTTTAAAGAGCTATGACTATGATATCGAAAGACTTACAGGTGAACTGAATGAGCTTGAGAGACAGTATTATGATTCTTATAACCTAGCTGATAAGATCGATGCCGAAGGAGAGCAGGCTATAAGGAATCTGATATTGATGATAGCTATCTATATCATGCTTTCTGTATTTGCCGGAATAGTCATGAGTAATGTTGGCTCAATGGGGATTCTTATTTCCAATATTGTTATGGTCAGTGTATTTTTCTTCATTCTCTACCGTTTTGTCAAGGATTATTCGCCGAAGATCAGACTCTATACTGTAGAGCACAACAGAGACCTGATAAGAACCTATGCTGACAACAGAGGTCTCTATCCTACCGAAAAGATAAGAAGTGAATTGAGTGAAAGGATAGGTGCTTGTCAGAGAGAACTGACTGCGGCAAATTACAATAAGATGCTGGTAAAGGAAGGGATTAAAAACAATTAAGGAGTTATCATATGAAGATAAAAAGTATACTCATAGCAATGCTTATGGGTTTGTCAATTTTTTCCTCGGGGTTGTTTTTCATGGATGGAAACTGCGCTGATAAAAAGGTGAAGCTTTCAAAAACAAAAATAACTATGACGGTTGGAAAGACCCAAACCATAAAGCTTAAAAATGCAAAGAAAAAGAATGTTAAGTGGTCATCCTCGAATAAGAAGATTGCAACTGTTACCAAGGCTGGAAAGATAAAGGCAAAGAAAAAGGGTAGTGTAAAGATCACTGCAAAATATGATGGAAAGAAATATGTATGTAAGGTTACGGTGAAGGCTAAAAAAACATCTCAAAATAATACCGAAGCCCCAACAGAGGCAACCACTGAGGCCACCACAGAGGCGACTACAGAAAAGACCTTTGATCCTACAGAATATGCCTTAGACAAGGTTCATGAGGGTGAGGCGACCTATTACAACAAGGATGGCATGGGCTGTGCCGATATTGATTTTATGGAGGCAACCTACTATACCTGCGCTTTAAATAAAGAGGATTATCTTAATAATATGGCGGGCGCATACCTTGAGGTAACTGACAAGGACGGTGACAAGATAAATGTTGTTGTGACGGATCAGCTTCCTGAGGGGAAGAAGGGAGATATAGACCTTACCGCCAAATCCTTTGCTGCGATCGAGCCTTTAGGAACCGGAAGAATGAAGGTCACCTGGAGGATCATTCCTCTTCCCACAACAGAGAATATCAGCTATAAGTTTAAGGATGGGAGCACCAGATGGTGGGCTCAGATTCAGGTGAGAAATCATAGATATCCTGTTGCTAAGTTTGAGTTTTTGGATGCTAAGACCGGCGAGTTTATCGAGTTAAAGAGAACCTATTATAATTATTATACAGCGGCAAACGGTATCATGGGAGCAGGCCCCTATACCTTTCGTGTCACCGATATTTACGGACATGTGGTGATCGATGAGAATATACCTCTTAAGGAGGATGGATCTGAGGTAAAGGGAAGTTCCAATTTTCCATATTAATAACGATCAAAGACGGGCTGTTTCCGTCTTTTTTCAATGACAGAAAAATCAATTCGTGTTATAATCAGTATATCTATTGTGATGCGAAACGGAGGTAGAAAAATGGATGAGAATACAATGATCAACGATCTTATAGCACAGCTTGATTCGGGTGTTGCAAGCGGTACCGGACACATCAATGTAAATGTGAAGGAAGGGGCTGCTGATAAAGAGGTACAGACTCAGGGAAGTCCCGATTGTTCGGTTAACATATTTGCCTGTGCAATTCCAACACTTGATGACGGTTCGGACGATCTCCCTATTGATTAAGATTTTTAAAAGGAACAGATAATGAGCAAATTAGATGAAGTAAAGAAACAGATAGGTCTTGCCATAAAGGGTAAGGACGAGGTTATAGACAAGGTTCTTGCGACCATACTTGCAGGGGGGCATATTCTTTTGGAGGATATTCCGGGAGTCGGAAAGACTACTCTTGCCATGGCTCTTGCGAAATCTCTTTCTATGGATTATAAGAGGGTTCAGTTTACTCCTGATGTTCTTCCAAGTGATATCATGGGCTTTTCCATGTACAATGCAAAGACCGGTGATTTTGAATACAGAGAGGGGTCTGCATTCTGCAATCTTTTTTTGGCTGATGAGATAAACAGAACCTCACCGAAAACTCAGTCGGCTCTTTTGGAGATCATGGAGGAGAAGCATGTGACGGTTGACGGTGTCACCAGAGATCTTCCCAAGCCATTTACCGTTATAGCAACGGAGAATCCTCTTGGTTCTTCGGGAACTCAGATGCTTCCCGAGTCACAGCTTGATCGATTTATGATCTGTCTTACTATGGGTTATCCCTCTCACGAGGCAGCTATTGAGATACTTAAGGGTCAGGAGCTGACACCCATAAACAGCATTAAGCCTGTGATGGGAGTGGATGAGCTTATAAGCTATCAGGAAAAGGCGAATACCCTTTCCGTTCATGATTCTATTTTTGATTATATAGTTGAGATCACCGAGGCTACCAGAAGGAGTGAGTATTTTTCATTGGGCGCAAGTCCCAGAGGCTCCATAGCTCTTCTTCGTATGTCAAGAGCAGTGGCTGTTTTAAGGGACAGGGATTTTGTGACTCCGGAGGATATCAGCTATATCATCGGTGATGTTCTTGCTCACAGAGTAAGACTCGGAACAAAGGCAAGAGCCAACGGACTTGATTCCAGGGCGGCTCTTTTAGAGGTGCTTAAAACAGTAAAGCTTCCCAGGACGTGATATGAAAAAGATCGGTAATATAATAAAATATCTGATAGTATTTGTGCTCAATCTTTTGATGTTCTTTTTCCTTCATGGGTATTTCAATCTTGTGATATTGATACTTCTTATCCTGTTTCCCATGGTGTCTTTTTTTGCGGCCTATATGGTGAACAGGAGAGTCTCATTTTCCTTTAGAGGACCAAGAGAGAGTATGCATATTGATGATATGTTCAACCTGGGTGTGAGGATTAAAAATGACACTCTATTTCCTATCATCAATGCGGAGCTTACCATAGAGACTGAGAATACATTTCTTGGTTATAAGGGCAAGGAAACCCTGAACATACCAATCCATGCCCATACAGAGGATGAGATACTCTTTCCTTTGATGAGTGAACATCTCGGCCTTCTTCATATTGAGCTAAAGAAGATAAGGATCACAGACTGGCTTGGCATCATGGATTTTTCAAAGAAGCTTGATGATCATACTGAGATATCTATTCTTCCTTTTTCAAGAGTATCAGTAGAACCGGATCTTTCCGTTGTCAATACCGGTATGACGGAGATGGAGGAGAGTAAAAAGAAGGGACATGATTATTCAGAGGTCAGTGAGATCAGAGAATATCAACCGGGGGACAAGCTTCAGAACATTCACTGGAAGCTGTCTGCAAAAAAGGACGAGCTGATGGTAAAGGACAGAGAAAGCCTTTCATCAAGTCAGATCCTTATGCTTGTTGAGCTTTATAACAACAGGTCGGTTATCATCGACAGGATCATATCTGCGGCCTATGGAGTGGCAGTATATTTTTTGCAAAATCAGATCCCATTTTCTCTCATGTGGTGGAGTATAGCAGAACAGGATATGAAGAGTCGTTCCATTGACAACACCTCGGATCTATATGAATGGATCATGGCTGTCTATTATGAGGTTCTTTATTCAGATGCCACCATGGGATGTGATATGATGAGAAGACTTTCCCTTGATGGCTCCAGGTTCCTTGTGATCTGCGAAGCAAAATCAGTTACCGGCTCAGCGCTATTTAATTACGAGGGCGATGTAGAGGGAATCGTAACAGAATAAAAAAGAAAGAATAGTTATGGCATTTTCAATACTTCCTAAAAAGGAAAAATATGAATATGAGCCCTTGGAGCTATGCCCCGGTGTAAAGGTGATATCACCGGTTTCCATGGAGACCTTTGACAAGAAAAAAAGTATTTTTGTCAAGGCCCTTTTGCTTGCCATGATACCCTTTTCTTCTCTTGCCGGTTTTTTGTCTGCCTTTGAGGTAAATTATTATGTGCCTATAGTTTTGGTTATAGATATTCTCGCGGCGCTTTTCTTCACATATATCTACACACTTCCTCCCTGGAAAAGAGATATCTGCTATGTGTTGTTTTTCTTTGCCTTTCTCGGAAGTACCTCAATATTCAACGTACACTTAAACAGTGGTTTTTATGCTGTGGTCAATATCGTTCTTGAACGGGCTTCCGATTATTTTGATACCACAGCCATGCAGTCTTATGCTGAGGCTATTACCAACAGGACGGTCACGGTAACGGTTATGGCCTGTTATTTCGGTGTGGTTTCCGTTATTGTATTAAATCCGTTTTTCTCCGCTTATATGTCGGTTTTTATTGCGGTCATATTTTCAGTACCTGTTTATATCATACCCCTCTTCTTTGAAAATGAGCCTGATTCCCTATATATGATAATCCTTTTTTCTGCAATATTCGTAAACATTTTTCTAAATTACAGCGGCCATTTCAAGGAGCATAAAAAGCCGGAGCAGTTTGAATATACGGAACGGGGAACCGGATTCTTTGGAAAAATATTCCGAAAGCTTTTCTTTAAGAACTTTGATGAAAAAACAGATAGAAGCTTTAAGTTCTATTATGACCGTTCATGGAAGGCCATAGGAGAGCTTATGGTAGTAGCTCTTTCCACGGTTTTGGTTACTGTAGTGGGAATCAATTCAGTGCTTCCCAAGGACAGCTTTACCTACAGAACTCAGGATTCCTCCATCAAGGCTCAGATAAAGGATGATGTGAGCAACTTTCTATTGATGGGTATGGCGAGCCTTTTTGATGCCTATGACAGTACAGGCGGAATGAATGCGGGACAGCTTGGGGGTGTGGCATCTGTCTACAATGATTATCAGACCGATCTTATCGCAACCTTTGTGCCGAGGAGCTACGATACAGTCTATCTAAAATCATTTATCGGTGAATCATATATGGGGGATCATTGGGAGAAATGTGAGGACAATTTCTTCGCACCCTACGATAAGGTGGATGGTGATACTAAGGCCACTATGGATATCAGATATGTGGGAGCGGATACAAGATATCTTTTAGCACCCTACTATACTGATATGAACAAGATTAAGAATCTGGATAGCGGAGTAACCTACAGAGAAGACGGCTTTGGAATAAACTTTGGGGATTATATCCGATATGATTTTTATCCCATAAATGAAAAGGGAGAAAAAATGGAGGATGTTGATCCCAAATATCTTGAGGTTCCTGATCTTAATAAAGAGGCAGTCGCTGAGTTTGCAGAGAATGCAGGGCTTTCCGGCACTCCTGAAGAGATAGTAAAGCAGGTTGCTGACTACTATGAAGAAAACTATCCTTATACTTTAAGACCTGGATCGCTTCCCAGGAAAACACTTTGGTCAAAGACTGAGGAGGACTTTGTAAACTATTTCCTTCAGAAGAATAAGAAGGGCTTTTGTGTGCATTTTGCTACTGCTGCAACTCTTATATTCAGATATATGGGTATTCCCGCAAGATATGTGGAGGGCTATGTTATTCCCTACTCGGCTGTTATGGATGGTGAGCTTTTAGAGGATAAGAAGGTATCCGATTATTATGTCGGTGAGAATCCTTTTGGTGAATCCGCAGTCGTAAAAGCAGAGGTCAACGACTCTATGGCGCATGCCTGGTGTGAGGTTTTGATCGATGGCAAATGGGTGGTAGCTGAAACTACGCCTCCCTCTGATGAGGAAGAGGACTATGATGATATCTGGACACTTTTTGGCAGACTTCTTAACGGCGGCAATCAAAATGATGTGGACGATAACGGAGCTACCAATGATGCAGGGGTAACATTTTCCATGGATGAGCTTTCATGGGTGTGGAAGACTGTGCTCGTCATCATCTTGAGCGTAGTGTTGTTCTTTGTCTTTAGGTTCTCTTATAAAAAGCTTAAAAGGATCATAAGCTATCATAGAAGAGACGCAGCAGAGAATACGGTGGCATATTACAGATATATATGCAATTATATGAGGATAGCCTTTCCAGAGTTTAACAAATGTGCAAGTCACAAGGAGCAGCTTGAGTTTTTAACTGGAGAAAAGGAAAGTGTAAGAATAGATGAGCTTTCACAGGCCGTGGAAAGGATAAGCTATGGTACCGGTGTAGAAAAAGAATTTTCCAAGGATATAAAGAATAAGCTTAAGCTTATATTTAGAGAGGGAAGAGGAAGACTTTCCTACATCACAAGATTTTATCTGTTCTTCAAGATATAAAAAAAGAAAAGAGATCCCGAAGATGGAATCTCTTTTTTAGCTGGGGTACCAGGATTCGAACCTGGAAATGCTGGAATCAGAATCCAGTGCCTTACCATTTGGCGATACCCCATCGCTCACGAATCATTATTATAATTGATGTGTTATAAAAAATCAAGTACTTTTTTAAAAAAATTCACGAGATTTGAATTCCGACACTTGAAAGAGATTTGGTTTTGTGTTAAATTGTCTATTGATTGCTTGGGGAAGATGTAAAAGAGGTAGGATCATGTACGAATTAAAGACTAAGGTTTTCTACAGTGATATAGCAGAGGATGGCCTTGCTCACCCTCATCAGTTGATGGATTATTTACAGAATTGCTCTGTGTTGGATTCAGAATCAATTGGAAAGGGAGCGTTAAAGCTTCATGAGACAGGCTTTGCTTGGATAGTTTCTTCATGGAATATCGAGATAGACAGGTATCCGGAGTTTATCGAGGAGCTGACCATCAGAACCTGGCCCTATGCTTTTGACAGGCTTTACGGACACAGGAATTTTGATATATTGGATAGTCAGGGAATAGAGATAGTTAGGGCGGATTCCCTTTGGGTGATGATTAATATTGAAAAGGAAATGCCTAAAAGATTGACAAAAGAGGATATTGAGGGTTATATCATAGGTGAGAGAATAGATATGGCGCCTATGGAAAGAAAGCTTCCTATGATCGACGCGGGAGATAAGCTTGAACCCTTCCGTATCAGAAGAATGGATATAGATACCAATTCCCATGTGAACAATGCCAGATATATCGCTATGGCGGAGGAGTATCTGCCAAAGGACAGACTACCAAAAACTGTTAAGGTAATGTATAGAAGAGCAGCAAAGTTCGGCAATAAGATTTTTCCAGTTGTAAAAAAACAAGAGGAAAAGCTGATGGTGGATCTTTGCGACAGTGAATATAAGCCCTTTGTGAGTGTTGAATTCACTCTTTAAAATGGAGTAATTATGATAGAGTTAGGAAAATGGCAAAAGCTTAAATGTATAAGAAGTAAGGATTTTGGTGTATATCTTGGTGAAGAGGAGCAGGGTGAGACCGTGCTTTTACCGAGAGCACAGGTGCCGGAGGATTTAAAGGCCGGAGGTATGATAGATGTATTTGTCTACAGAGATTCGGAGGACAGACTTATCGCAACTGTCAATATGCCTCTTATCACTATGGAGGAGATAGTGCCCTTAAAATGTGTGAGTGTCACCGATATAGGTGCATTTATGGATTGGGGACTTGAAAGAGATATATTTCTTCCCTTCAAGGAACAGACCGAGAAAGTGAAGGTAGGTAAGGAATATCTTGTACGACTTTACGAAGACAAGACCGGAAGACTATGTGTGAGCATGAGGCTTTACGGATATCTTAGTCAGGAATCGGGATATGAAGAGGGCAATGAAGTCGACGGTATGGTCTATGAGACAAGTGATGAATGGGGAGCCTTTGTAGCGGTTGAGAATAGCTATTCGGCACTTATACCAAAAAAGGAGCTTATGGTTGAGCTTCATCCGGGAGACAAGATTCACGCAAGGATCGCGAGGGTGCTTCCTGACGGAAGGCTGTCCTTAAGCCTCAGAAAGCCTGCTTATCTTCAGATGGATGAGGATGAAGAAAAGATCCTTACACTTCTTGATTCATACGACGGAGTTCTTCCTTTTACCGAAAAGGCATCTCCGGAGGTTATAAAAAGAGAGCTTTCTATGAGCAAGGCGGCATTTAAAAGAGCTGTCGGCGGTTTATATAAAAAGAGAAAGATTGCCCTTGAGGGTGGAAAGATAAGAAAGATATAGGAGGAAGATATCATGGAGAAAAAAGTTATCAGTACAAAGAGAGCGCCTCAGGCCATCGGACCTTATTCACAGGCTATTGAGGTGAATGGAATGATTTATACATCCGGAGTTGTACCTCTTGATCCCGAGACCGGAGCAGTGGTAGAGGGAGATGTAAGTGCTCAGGCAGAAAGAGTATTCACCAGTATGAAGGCACTTTTAGAGGATGCCGGATCGTCTATGGAGAATGTGGTAAAGACAACTCTCTTCATAAAGAATATGAATGATTTTGCTACCATCAATGAGATCTATGCAAAGTTTTTTACCGGAGATTTTCCTGCAAGAAGCTGTGTGGAGGTAGCAAGACTTCCCAAGGATGTGCTTTTAGAGCTTGAGGTTATTGCAATAAAAAATTAGTTTAGGGGGATGACATAATGGTTCAAAAGAACATAAAGCATGCCAATCTTTTTTGGCTTTTCCTGATCATTGTATTTATTATATTGCAGGTAGTTATAGGGAGGATGGATCTTGGCATTGTGCCAAGGATAGCGATCCTTCAGGGCTTTATCATTGTAGCATGCTTTGTATATCTAAAGCTTGATAAAAGAGATATAAAGGAGACTCTTCATCTTCAGGGCTTTCATATCGGATCCGCATTTTTGGTCATATTGCTTGCGATCTGCTTATCACCTGTTATATCCTTGATCAATGCTGTAAGTATGTTATTTGTAGAAAATGCAGTGACTAGTACCTTGAGCGAGCTTACAAATATAGGTCTTTTGCCTGCACTGCTTTTAGTGGCACTTACACCTGCTGTTGCTGAGGAGCTGACCTTTAGAGGAGTGCTTTTCGGAACCTACAGAAAAACCGACAGACTTGTTAGTGCAGTGTTTGTGTCGGCGTTGGCATTTGGACTTATGCATATGAATCTCAATCAGTTTTGCTATGCATTTGTTCTTGGTATAGTTATGGCGGTTTTAGTTGAGATCACGGGAAGTATATTTGCATCCAGTCTATTGCATTTCTGTTTTAACGGCTCTTCTATGGTTCTTTACTTTGTTATGAAATGGCTTCCTGATTTTATGGAGAAGCTTATGAAGGATTATCCTGATCAGTTTACACCTCAGACAAAGGAGATGTATGAAACTACCATAGCTCAGTTAAGAGATACCCTGTCAGGAAATACTGTGATTCAAAGAGAGCAGTTGGTAGAGGCTATCTATAAATATATCCCTGCAGCTATCGTAGGTCTTATCTTTGCAGTCCTTTTGCTTATTGCCATAGCATCATTAAATAACAGAACTGACAATCTGAAGGCTTTGATCGGAAAGAAGACAACAGCTGTTGCAGCAGCTTATCCTGAGGATCGTGCTGCAAAGCTTGTTACAGTTGGTTATATTATCTCGGCTATTATCTGTGTGGGAATGTGTGTGCTTGCATTTTTTGCTGAAAAATTAGTATAGAAAAAGAGGAACTTCGATGAGTGAAGTTAAAAATACCGGGGGCAATCCATTAGGGATTGCCCCTGTTAAAAGTTTGATGTTAAAATTTGCGATACCGAGTATTATCGCTATGTTGGTTGGAGCTCTCTACAATATTGTAGATCAGCTCTTTATAGGAAATTATGTGGGCTCCAATGGAAATGCGGCAACAAATATTGCATTTCCCTTGACTACCGCCTGTCTTTCCATATCTCTTCTTTTTGGTATAGGTGGAGCATCCTGCTTCAACCTGAATATGGGAAAGGGCGAAAAGGAGAAGGCACCGTATTTTATCGGCAATTCAGCCTTTATGCTTTTCTTTTCGGGAGTGGTATTAAGTATCATAGCGGAGCTTTTTCTTGATGATTTTTTGATTTTTTTCGGATCACCTGCTGAGGTACTGCCTTATGCTACGGAGTATGTGAGAGTAACTGCCATAGGCTTTCCCTTTTTGATGCTCACAACCGGAGGCGGACATCTGATAAGAGCTGATGGTAGCCCTAAGATGACTATGGTTACATCTATGACGGGAGCCATCATAAATACTGCCTTGGATGCGGTATTTGTCATAGGCTTTAAGTGGGGAATGTTCGGTGCGGCTCTTGCAACGATCATCGGGCAGATCATTTCTGCGATCATCGTCATTGTTTATCTTGCAAACTTTAAGACAGTACCACTTATATTTAAACATTTTAAAGTGAGATTTTCCTGTATAGCTCAGACAGCCGCTATAGGAATGGGATCCTTTATCAATCAGATAGCCATGATGTTTGTCCAGATCATACTGAACAACTCTCTGAAATACTACGGTGCAAGATCTGTTTACGGAGAGGCTATTCCCATAGCTGTTGCAGGTATTGTTATCAAGGTTGCCATGCTGTTTTTTGCGGTGGTCATAGGTATTGCCCAGGGCTCTCAGCCTATTGAGTCATTTAATTACGGTGCGAAAAATTATAAGAGGGTGAGAGAGGCCTATAAGGATGCTTTGATAGCAAGCGGAGTGATATCCGTTATCGGCTTTGCTTTGTTCCAGTTTTTTCCAAGAAATATCATTGCACTTTTCGGTGATGGCTCGGAGGAGTATTTTGAATTTGGAGTAAGCTATTTTAAGATTTATCTCTTCTTTATCTGTTTGAACTTTTTGCAGCCGGTTACGGCAACATTTTTCACATCCATAGGTAAGGCCTTCAAGGGAGCATTTTTGTCCCTTACCCGTCAGGTACTCTTCCTTATTCCTCTGATACTCATACTTCCGAGGTTTATGGGAATAGACGGAATCCTTTACTCAGGCCCTATTTCTGATGCCATGGCTATCATAGCTACTGTTATTATGGCATATTTTGAATTCAGGGGTATGAAAAAGTTGGAAAAAGGTTGATGTAACAACATTTTTTTGGTAAAATATAAAGGATTGTGGGACAAAGAGGAGAAGATTTGTCTCATAGTCCTTTTGTAGTAAAATATATTTGCTGGAGGTATCGAATATGAATGAATCAGTAAGAGCAAGGGGAAAGAGGATGTCACTTACTTTGAGGATCACGCTTTATGCATTGGGACCATTGCTTGTGCTTGCCGTACTCCTTACTGTTGTGGGAAGCTTAGAGATCAAAAGGGGTATAGAGCAAGAAGCCTTTGACAAGCTTAAAGTAACAACCAAGGCCTTGGAGGCATGGGCTGATACCTACAGTAAGGGTGATTATTCCGTTGATGTCAGCGGCAACCTCCTAAAGGGCGGTGCCAACATGACAAGGAATGTTGAACTTCTTGATGAATTGGTAGAGGGACAGGATATAGATGTTACCATATTCTTTGATAAGACCAGAAGACTCACCACATTGATCGATGAGCAGACAGGTGAGAGGATCGTTGGAACTGATGCCGGTGACGAGGTATATGAGACTGTCGTAAAGAAGGGCGAGGATTTTCAGGCTAAGAATCTTACCATCAACGGAAAGAAATACTGTGCTTATTATGTGCCCATTGTAAATAAAGACGGACAGAATGTGGGTATGTTCTTTGCGGGTATGCAGACTGCAGAGATGGAGAAGTTCATCAACAAGACAGTAAGTCAGCTGATCTTATTGGCTGTTATAGTTACCCTCATCGCTTTGGTGGTGATCATATTCGGTGTGCTCAGTATAAAGAAGGCTCTTAAGGCTTCATCAGAGGCTGTGGATGCACTTAGTCAGGGTGATCTTCAGGTGGAGATCGATCCCGCGGCCCTTACAAGAAACGATGAGCTGGGTGATGTGGCAAGAGAGGTTGCAGCACTTCGCGACAAGCTGATAGAGGTTATCTCAGAAGTTAAGAATTCAACTGTAGTGCTCAATGATTCAGGTATGGATCTCAATCAGATGGCTTCCGAATCAGGACTTACTGCAGAGGATATCAGTCATGCTGTTGAGGGTATTTCTGAAGGAGCTGTAACTCAGGCGTCTGAGATAGAGACCGCATCAGGACATATTTCAGATATGGGTGATATGATCGGTGAGATCGTAAATGGTGTAACATCACTTAATGATACATCGGATGATATGGAGAGCAGCAGAGATTCTGCTATGAGGATCATTGATGAGCTTACCGAATCAAATCAGGAGACCCTTTCTGCTATTCAGAATATTGATACACAGATCAAGGTGACCAATGAGTCGGCTACCAAGATCGGAGAGGCAGTAAGGATCATAACTGCCATAGCAGATGAGACAAACCTTCTTTCACTCAATGCTTCAATTGAGGCAGCGAGAGCGGGTGAAGCAGGAAGAGGCTTTGCCGTTGTTGCATCACAGATACAAAAGCTTGCTGAGCAATCCAATGAGGCATCTGCAAGGATAGCATCCATTATCGACAATCTCTTGATGGAATCAGGAAAGACCGTAGAGATCATGAGCGAGGTTCAGACTATCGTGAATGCACAGTCTGAGAGGATTGAGAAGACGAAGACTGAATTTGAGGCTGTATCCGGAGGTATAGAGGAGAGCAGAGTTGGTACCGGCAACATAAAGCGTCAGACCGAGGTATGCGACAAGGCACGTTCGGAGATCGTGGATATCATCAACAGTCTTTCTGCTATTTCCGAGGAGAATGCGGCTTCTACCGAACAGACCAATGCTTCCATGGAGGAGCTTTCAGCAACCATCAATATACTTGCAAGCTCTGCACAGAATCTGTTACAGCTTGCAAAAGACCTAGAAGCAGATATCAGCTTCTTTAAACTATAAGATTAAGGAGAATTATTAAAAATGTCAGGACATTCAAAATTTGCGAACATCAAGCATAAGAAGGAAAAAAACGACGCCGCCAAGGGAAAGATGTTTACCATCATCGGTAAGGAGATCGCGGTAGCTGTAAAGGAGGGAGGACCCAATCCCGACAACAACTCAAAGCTTCGTGATGTTATCGCAAAGGCAAAGGCCAACAACATGCCCAATGATACCATCAAGAGAGGTATAGACAAGGCAGCCGGAGATGCAGGTTCCATCAACTACGTACAGAATACCTATGAGGGCTATGGCCCCAACGGAACAGCTATCATCGTTGAATGTCTTACGGACAACAACAATAGAACCGCAGCCAATGTAAGAAATGCGTTCACAAAGGGCGGCGGCAATGTAGGTAACCAGGGCTGCGTCTCCTATATGTTTGACAAGAAGGGTCAGATCATCATATCCAAGGAGGACTATGAGGCGGATGCGGATGAGCTTATGATGACAGCTCTTGATGCAGGTGCTGAGGATTTCTCTGAAGAGGAGGATAGCTTCGAGATACTTACCGATCCCGATGATTTTTCTGCTGTCAGAGAGGCACTTGAGAATGCGGGCATCCCTATGGTTTCTGCAGAGGTTACCATGATCCCTCAGAACTATGTGGAGCTTACGGATGAAGAGGATATAAAGAAGATCAACAAGATACTCGATCTTTTAGATGAGGATGATGATGTACAGAATGTATATCACAATTGGGACGAATAATAGCCGGTGTGTCGGAGGTGTATCATTTGAAGGATGAGGATATGACTGTAGAGGAGCTTATCTCATTTTTAGATGAGGAGACAGCAAAGGGAACGGGGCGCTATGGAGTGACTCCTACTGAGGCTGTCGAGACCGGTGTGATCATTGGCAATTATGACCATGGTAGGAATTTAGGAGATTGATGAGATGTCAGCAGTAGATATTGGAATAGATTTAGGAACGGCGAATGCCCTTGTGTATGTAAAGGACAAGGGTATCGTGATAGATGAACCCACGGTGGTGGCTTATGAGAGAGATACAAAGGACCTTATAGCCATAGGTAGTAAGGCCAAGGCTATGATCGGCAGGGTTCCCGCAAGCATTGAGGTTGTAAGACCGTTAAAGCAGGGAGTTATCTCTGATTATACCGTCTGCGAGCTGATGCTTAAGGCCTTTATAAAAAAAGCTATGTCCAGAAGAAGATTCTTAACGAAACCCAGGGTATGTATATGTGTACCCAGTGGAGTCAATGAGGTTGAAAGAAGGGCATTTGAGGATACGGCTTATTCTACCGGAGCAAAGGATGTTCAGATCATGGAAGAGCCTGTGGCAGCCGCTATCGGCGCCAATATAGACATATCCAAGGCTTCGGGCAATATGGTGGTTGATATCGGCGGAGGTACTTCTGATGTGGCGGTTATTTCATTGGGAGGTATCGTTATCAACGATTCCTTGAAGGTTGCCGGAGACGATTACAATGATGCTCTCATAAAGTATGTTAGAAGAAAGTACAATCTCTTGATAGGCGAGACCACAGCCGAGGAAACAAAGAAAGAGATAGGCTCTGTGATACAGAGAAAGGAGCCTGTTGAAAAGGAGATCAAGGGCAGGAACCTGATCAACGGTCTTCCCGCAAGAGTTACCATCACCTCTGATGATACGGCGGAAGCCTTTTCCGAGGTCACAGCTCAGATACTTGATACCATACACAATGTATTGGAGCTTACCCCGCCTGAGCTTGTGGGCGATATTTCAAGGAAGGGCATAGTCCTTTCCGGCGGAGGAAGTCTTATATACGGTTTTGATAAGATCGTTGAACATTCTACCGGTATACCCGCATATGTAGTTGATACAGCACTTCAGGGTGTGGCTCTTGGAGCAGGAAAGGCTCAGATATTTAATTAAGCTTATGGATGGATTTTTACCGATCAACAAAAATGAAATGAAAGCATTGGGACTTGATCGTCTTGATTTTGTATATGTGACGGGTGATGCCTATGTGGATCACCCGTCTTTTGGCACTGCCATAATTAGCAGGGTGCTTACCGCACACGGATATTCCGTGGGCATCATTGCACAACCCGATTGGAAGGATGATAAAAGTATCACGGAATTCGGTGAACCGAGACTTGCCTTTTTGGTGTCTGCGGGAAATATGGATTCTATGGTCAATCATTATTCTGTTTCTAAAAAAAGAAGAGACAGGGATAGCTTCAGTCCCGGAGGGGAAAGGGGAAGGCGTCCCGACTATGCTACCATAGTATATAGCAACCTGATCAGGCACACCTATAAGGATACCCCTATTCTTATAGGGGGTATAGAGGCAAGCCTTAGGCGACTTGCGCATTATGATTATTGGTCTGATAAGCTAAAGCGCTCCATCCTTATGGATTCAGGAGCGGATATTTTGATGTATGGAATGGGCGAGAAGGCAGTTGTTGAGCTTGCAGATTCCCTTGATACCGGTATCGATGTAAAGGATATTACCTTTGTCAGAGGTACCGTTTATAGGACCAATGATATAAGTGGATTATCTGACTTTGAGCTTTTGCCTGACTTTGATTCCATGAAGCTTGAAAAAAAGAAATATGCCGAGAGTTTTTTTGTGCAGTATTGTAATACAGATGCTTACACAGGAAAAGTTCTTGTGGAGCCCTATCCCAACAAGCAGTACATTGTCCAAAATCCTCCCTCCATGCCACTTACCACAGAGGAGATGGATGCAGTTTATGATCTTCCCTACATGAGAACCTACCATCCCTCTTATCAAGAACAGGGGGGTATTCCTGCCATAGAGGAGGTCAGATTTTCTCTGATCAGCAATCGTGGCTGTTATGGTGGCTGTAGCTTTTGTGCTCTTACCTTTCACCAGGGCAGGATGATGCAGACAAGAAGTAAGGAGTCCCTATTAAAGGAAGCAAGGTTTATAACTAGACAGGATGGCTTCAAGGGGTATATTCATGACGTGGGTGGCCCCACAGCCAACTTTTATCACAAGGCCTGTAAGAAGCAGGAAAAGTATGGTGTCTGCAAGAACAGACAATGCCTTTTTCCAAAGCCCTGTGACAATCTCATCGTGGATCACAAGGCTTATCTTGATCTTTTGCGTGCAGTGAGAGAGCTTCCGGGAGTTAAGAAGGTATTTGTTCGTTCGGGTATAAGATTTGATTACCTTTTGCTTGATAAGGACGAAACATTTTTTAATGAGCTCGTAAAATACCATATAAGCGGTCAGCTAAAGGTCGCACCCGAGCATGTGGCTGACAAGGTGCTAAAGCTTATGGGAAAGCCTGAGAATTCCGTTTACAAGGCATTTGCAAGGAAGTATCAAAGGATAAATGAAAGACTGTCTCTTAAGCAATATTTAGTGCCTTATCTGATGTCGTCTCATCCGGGATCGGATCTTTCGGCGGCCATAGAGCTTGCTGAGCATGTAAGAGATATAGGCTATATGCCTGAACAGGTTCAGGACTTTTATCCAACTCCATCTACCATATCAACGGTGATGTATTATACCGGGGTCGATCCCAGAGATATGAAGCCTGTTTATGTGCCGAAAAATCCTCATGAGAAGGCTATGCAAAGAGCTCTTATTCAATATAGGAATCCGGAAAACTACGAGCTAGTAAAGGAAGCCTTGTTAAAAGCCGGAAGAGCCGATCTTATCGGCTTTGATAAGCATTGTCTGATAAAGCCCAGGAAAATGAAACGTCCCGAAGATGAGAAGAGCGGTAAAAAGAAACATGAACCGCAAGGGCGGGGGCGTAGTTATGTGAACAGAAAAAAAGAGGAGTCAATAGGACCAAAGAAGAAAACCATTAGGAACAGACATAAGAAGAAGGGGTGAGCGACTTGGAGGAGAATACTAAGGATGGTTTGATAAAATATCTTTCGCCGGTGGGAGCCTGGGCTCTTGCTTTTGGCTGCAGCGTGGGTTGGGGCGCTTTCGTGATGCCTGGAACCACATTTTTACCCATAGCTGGACCCGTGGGAACAGCTCTTGGCATCCTTGTGGGTGGTCTTTTTATGCTCCTTATCGGAGTGAATTATCATTATCTTATGAATCGCTATCCCGATTCCGGGGGAAGCTATGCATTCTCAAAAAATGAACTTGGATACGATCAGGGCTTTATAAGCGCCTGGTTTTTGATACTTGTTTATATGGCTATCGTATGGGCAAATGCCACGGCTATTCCCTTGATATTCAGAAAGCTTTTTCCCGGACTTTTGGAGTTTGGACCCCATTATGTGATCGCAGGCTTTGATGTATATCTGGGAGAATCAATCTTTTCTGCCTTTGTTGTGCTGATTGCAGGTTTGATCTGCCTTTTGGGTGGAAGAGTGGCTTCTGTTATTCAGAGTGTACTAGCTTTTATCCTTATAGGTGGAATCACGGTCTGTATGGTGATGATATTTTTAAATAAGGGAGTAACTTATGAAAATATCAGACCTGCCTTTGCTGATAGCGAGCGAAAGCTCGGACAGGTATTCAGGATAGTAGCTCTTGCCCCCTGGGCCTATGTGGGCTTTGAGTCCATATCACATTCCACGGAGGAATATAAGTTTTCGCCTAAGAAAAGCATGAGGATTTTTGCTGTCGCTATTTTTACTGCGGTTTGTGCCTATTCCTTCCTAGCGGTGATCGCAGCAACCTCTCTTCCCGATGGTATAGAGAACTGGAGAGACTATCTTTCAAGGCTTGGTGAGCTTTCGGGAATAGACGGACTTCCGACCTTTCATGCTGTAGTATCCCATCTTGGAGATGCGGGCTTTGTGATACTCGGTATTGCAGTTGGTGCGGGTATTCTTACTGGACTTATCGGTAATATCACAGCGGCAAGCAGACTTATTTATTGTATGGCAAGAGACAATATCACTCCCTCATTTTTGGGAAGGATAAGTAAAAAACATGTTCCTGACAAGGCGATACTACTCCTTACTTTTTTCTCTATGCTGGTACCCTTCCTCGGAAGAACGGCTATCAGCTGGATAGTTGATGTAAATACCATAGGCGCCACCATAGCCTATGTTTATACCTCTTATGCAGCATACAAGCTTGCAAGGAAAAAGAAATCCATGGGTGTGATGATAACCGGTATCATAGGGATCGTAGTATCACTTCTTTCAGGTCTTTATTTTCTCGTGCCAAACCTATGGACAGTTGAAGCTCTGTCGCCTGCGTCCTATATGATCCTAATTGCCTGGAGTGTTTTGGGCTTTTTGGCATTTTATTATGTTCTACATCGGGACGAGAGTAAGCGTTTCGGCAATTCATCTGTGGTATGGGTTGTGCTTTTGTTCCTTGTATTCTTTGTGACTATGCTTTGGTTTAGGGAATCAACTCATGATGCCTCTAAGCAGATGATAGATGAACTGAGCAATTATGATTCTGAACAGCTTGTGGATCACGGTATCATCTTAAATGATATAGAAAGACTTGATACAGAGAATTACCTGAACGAAAAAATGGAGGAATTCAACAGAATTTTGCTTGAGAGAAGTATCCTTCAGATGGCTATTATTATGATAGCACTTTTCGTGATGTTCAACATTTATTCTTCTATGCAGAAAAAAGAAAGGGAGATGGAGCTTCAAAAGATAAAGGCGGAGCAGAATAGTAAAGCAAAAAGTCTCTTTCTTTCCAATATGAGCCATGATATCCGTACCCCTATGAATGCCATCATAGGTTATTCAGAGATGACAAAGAATGTACCTGATCTTCCTGAGGAAGCAAGGATCAATCTTGAAAAGATAGATAACTCCAGCAAGCATCTTCTTTCCGTGATAAATGATGTGCTTGATCTTGGCCGTATAGAAAGCGGAAGGATGGAGCTTGATATTCAGATGGCTGATTTAAATGAGATATTTGATGATATCCATTCTCTATTTGTAAATCAGATGGAGAGCAAGGGTATAGACTATGTGGTAGATATAAAGGGCGTTGGTCACAGATATGTAATGTGTGATGCAAACAGACTTAACAGAGTACTTTTAAATCTTATAAGCAATGCGTTAAAGTTTACCTCAAAGGGCGGGAGTGTTACTGTAAGATTAAAGGAGCTGGAGCGGGGAGCTATGGGCGAGACCGGAAGGCTTATCAAGGAAAAGAATACTCCCATTGATTCCGACGGAGAGTATGGTTCTTTTGAGCTTCGTGTAAAGGATACCGGTATGGGTATGAGTCCTGAGTTTGCAAAAACAGTATTTGAGGCTTATACCAGAGAGAATACCGCAACCAAGATACAGGGAACGGGTCTTGGTATGGCTATCACAAAAAGTATCATCGACCTTATGGGTGGTGGCATCAGGGTAGAGACAGAAAAGGGAGTGGGAACCGAGTTCATCATAGACCTCGATCTACTCTTGGTTGATGAAGAAGAGTATAAAAAGAGTCATGTTTCAGAGGATGAGATAGAGAGTCGTGATTACAGCAAGGTGAAGGTATTGCTTGTAGAGGATCAGGAGCTTAACAAGGAGATAGCAACCTATATACTTTCAGAGTTTGGCTTTAATATCGACTATGCTGAGAACGGAAGAGTTGCTTATGAGAAGGTAAAGAATTCAAAAACGGGCATCTACGATATCGTATTAATGGATATCCAGATGCCCGAAATGAACGGTTATGATGCAACCAAAGCTATCAGAGCCCTTGAGGATGAAAAGCTTTCCTCTATACCGATCATAGCTATGACTGCCAATGCATTTTCAGAAGATATCAAGAAGGCGGAGGAAGCCGGCATGAACGGCCACATCGCAAAGCCTCTTGAGATAGACAAGATGATGGAGACTATCAACTCTGTGCTTTTTGGTTAGCCTTTGCTTTTTCCTTTGCTTCTCTCTCGTGGTAGTCGTCCTTTATCAGCTTGTAGATAGTTGCTGTTACAGGCACGCTGCAGATGATACCCACGATACCGAAGAGACCACCAAAGACTGTAACTGCCGCAAGTACCCACATACCGGGAAGATCAACGCTGCTTCCCACAACTCTTGGATAGATGATATTGTTGTCAACCTGCTGAAGAAGCAGGATGTAGACAAGGAATATCAATGCCTGTGTAGGTGATACCGTGAGTATAAAGAAAGCACAGGTTGCCATACCGAGGAATGCTCCGATGATGGGGATCAAAGCGAAGAATGCGATGATCACGCCTGACATCATAGCGTAGGGAAGCTTTAAAAGTGACATACCGATGGTACATAGAAAACCAAGTATACAGGCATCTGTGACCTGAGCAACTATGTAGCCTCTGAAGTTGGTGTTGAGTAGCTTAATTAGTGCAAGTATTGTCTCATTGCCCGGTACATAAGTATTGATAAGTCCGGTAAATTGTCTTCCAAGCTTTTCCTTGTCGGCAAGGATATAGATGGAAAAGAAGATACCGATACCAACCTTAGCAATTACAGCGACTATAGCACCGGCCGAGCTTGCCAAAGCACCTACGGCACCGCTCGCGCCATTTAAGACAAATTTGGATATGCCCTTTATGGTGTTTGATATATCTTCTGTTGAAGGAAGAGTAGTCATAAGGCTTGTGGCAAATTCGCCAATATACTTGTTGCTCTTAAGATCATTTAGCATCTTTGGAAGATTCTCGCTTAATGCTGTGATCATCAGGGAAATACTTTTGATAAGCTCAGGTACTACGAAACCAATGATGCCAACCAAGATAAGGAGCAAGGTGAGTATAGCTGATATCAGAGAGATAGCACGGAGAAGTCCGTGCTTTATCTTTCCCTTTGTAAGCTTTTTTATGCCCTCTTCGTAGGCACTCATAATGATATTCACCAAAAATGCTATGATCATACCAATGATGAGACCTGACGATGCGTTAAAGAACATCCCTATAAAGTGAATGGCACTGTCCCAGTACTTGAATATGACGAACATAATAAGGACGATTATACATACCGGGATATAGGGCTTTAGCTTGTGGGCATTGGTCTTTATGTTTTTTTCTAGTTCCGTGTCTGTTTTTAATTTGGGATCCACTAACATAATATATTATCCTACATATAGTTTCTGTGAAAGGGTGACATATTCTCCCGGAGAAAGCTCCTGATAGCCTGTGGTCTCAGGGAAAAGGGAAAGATTTGGCGCATTGGTCATCCAGGTCTGAGGCTCTACGCAGAAGTATCCCTTTTCGCCACCTTCGTTCCAGGTGATCATAAATTTGTATGCCTTGTCAAATTCGTAGCAGATCCTGGTATTGGTCTTTTCATCACGAATGGTGATACCATAAAAGGGCTTACCATCCTTCTCGCCTTCCTTACCTACATAGAACTCGGTCTCAAGAACCTGATGAACAGGTATCAGACTTCCTGAAAGGTATTGCTTGTCATGATCATCAAGAGGTAAGAATTCCTCAGTGGAGATGAAACAATCATCAAGCTCAACTCTCTCACTGATAGGCATATAAAGTCTTACATCCATTCCGTCACCGCCCTTTATAAAGGGTGCAAGGAAGGAGGTGTGAGAGCACATTCCAAAGGGAAGCTTTTTGTCTGACATATTGGTCATGCCGAAACGGTAATCAAGACCATTTTCTGAAACCTTGATGGTCAGATCAACCTTGAACTTTAAAGGCAGATACTTGAAGTATTCGTCATTCTCGTCATAAACATATTCGGTCTTCACATAAGAAAAATCAGCGCCCTGTCCCATGTCGGTTACAGTATAAGGTCTAAGGTGAAGGAAACCATGAAGATGCGAGTTGAATTCCGGTTCATTGAGTGGTAGATTGTAAACGGCATCTGTAGTCTTTAGTACACCGCCTCTTAATCTGTTGGGAAGATAGAGTGTGGGAAGACCGTGTGTTGCTGCACCGCCTATGAGATCCTCCAAGGTGATATCCTCTTCATATCTCAAAATATCAAATTTCCTTAAGGTGTCGCAAAATCTGATGATATTGCTACCCAAAAATGGTGCAACTACAGCATGATATCCGCCTGCCTTAAGTGAAATACATTCTTTGCCGTAAAGCTTAATCTTTTTTGCTTCTACAGTCATAGCTTCTACCTCTCTTTATGTATGAATTAATAATCGTTGAAAAATGGATAGAATTTATCCGTAAAGAACATTTTATCACATCTTTATCTCATTGTCTAATATAAAAAAGAGGTGGAGTTTGGGTAGGAAAGGTGTTATACTAAAGGCGTTTGTAAGTGGCAAATGATTTTCAAGGAGAAACAAATGCTCGAAAAAGCGATACACATTGCGGTTGAAGCCCATAGAGGTCAGGTGGATAAGGCGGGCAAGCCCTATATACTTCATCCACTCAGGGTGATGTTTTCAGGAAAGAATGAGGATGAGATGATACTCGGTATTCTCCATGATGTGATTGAGGACACGCCCGTATCCCTTGAGATGCTTGAAAAAGAAGGTTTTTCAGAAACGATTCTTTCGGCTCTCGATGCTATATCTAAGCGAGAGGGAGAGGAATATCCCGATTTTATTGAGAGAGTGTGTCAAAATCCTTTGGCGGCAAGAGTAAAGCTCAATGACCTTCACGACAATTTGAATCGTGAGAGGATTAAGGAGTACAAGGAAGCGGACGAGAGAAGACACCAAAAGTATGTAAAGGCCGAAAAGAAAGTAAAGGAGGCTCTTAGAGCTTTCCATGGATGACAGAAAAAAACAGAGAGAAAAAAAGCGAAGGATAGCAAATCTGCAGGCATTACTCATTGTACTTTTATTCTCTACCATAGCTCTGCTTTTGATCGCGGTGGTTATGAAGGGCGGGGTCAAGGATAGTCCTGTTGTTTCTAAGAATACAGAAGAAGTGGTTGATGTAAATGTAACCACGGAGGGTTCAAGGATCGAGGCAGAGCCTATTGTAGCGGCAAAGGATGTTTTTCCGGAGCTTGACATAAAGGAACAGTATATCACTCCCAACAGATATTCAAGACCGCAGATAGAGCTTAAGAAGGTGACGCATATAGTGGTTCATTATACGGGCAATCCCGGCACTTCTGCTAAGGCAAATGCAAGCTATTTTGACGGCCTTAAGGAGCAGGAAAACCAGAATAAAAAGAGTCCTATTTTCGCAAGCTCACATTTTGTCATAGGTTTAAAGGGTGAGATCATTCAATGCATTCCCTTAAATGAACAAAGCTATGCTTCAAACCATATGAACAGTTGCTCCATCTCCATAGAGATGTGTCATCCGGATGATACGGGTGCATTTGAAAATGAGACCTACAACTCCGCAGTATTCTTGATCGCAAAGCTTTGCAATTATTATAATATTCCCACCGACAATGTCGTAAGACACTATGATGTGACAGGAAAGCTCTGCCCCAAATATTTTGTTGACAATCCGGAAAGCTTTAAGGGCTTTAAGGAATGGATAGATAAGTGGAGGAAGAAATATGCCACTGAAAAGTAGGAAAAGATATGGATAAGAGATTATTGGCTTTGGTGCTCTGCCTAATGACAGTCATTATCTATGCTGTAGGGATAAAGGTGGTTCTTCCTGATTATTTAAAAAAGAGATCCACCAAAACAGTGAAGCGTGTGGTAGCTGCCTATGTAAACGGCGAAGAGATACCTGCGGGAGATGACAAGGCAAAAGAGATACTTGAGGCTGTAAAAAAAATCATAAGCGAAAATATAAAGGATGGTATGACAGACTATCAGAAGGAGCTGGCTTTTCACGACTATATTGTAAAGACCTGTACCTACAGTGCCAATCCCGATCAGCCCTATCAAAGCGATATCCATCATGCCTATGGGTGTCTGGTAAATCATGATGCTGTCTGCGATGGCTATGCGGAGGCACTCCAGATCCTCTTTGATTGTGTGGGGATAGAGTCATATTTTATGACGGGAGTAGCCTCAGATCTTGTGACAGGCACAGGGGAGAATCATGCATGGAATCTTGTTAAGATCGATGGAAAATGGTATCACCTTGATGCCACCTGGGACGATCCTGAGGTTGAGGGTGCCAATTATGCTCCGGTTCATTGGTATTTCAATCTCTCAGATGCTGATATCGAAAGAGATCACAGCTGGGACAGAGAGGATTATCCTGCCGCCGTCTCAAGTGATGCAAGCTTTTATAAAAACTCAAAGAGCTATTTTAAGTCGGTGGGGGATATGCGGCATGGTATGACTGCCATGATGAAGGGCAAGAATGTATATCAATGCGAATGTGCTGTAGAGGGACCAACGCCCTCCGAGGAAGATCTTAAGTTTATGTTTGGGGCAGCAGGTAAGAGAAGATATTTTATCATCAGTCAGGAATATAAGGATTTTACGGTGGTAGTTTTGAGGTTTCCGTAAGCATACAAAAAAATCGTACTCGTCTTGAGTACGGTTTTTTGTGTTTACAGCTTAAATTTGATCTGATAGGGCTTTGAAAGCTTTTGCCCGTTTTTTGATTTTACATTAGTAGTGATATTTAAAAAATAAAATTGATCCTGTGCATAGGGAACAAGGGGTTCAACCTCAATCTGATTGTCAAGTGCGTCATAGCGGATCTTGGCCTCTAAGCGTTTGCCGTCGACGGATGATAAAAACATAGTGTCATTGTTCACTGTGCTTGGATCGAGGGGAGTATTGAACTTTACTCTCCATACAAAAATACCGGTTTTGAATTTTAAATCCTGCTTAACCTTTGTCTTTAAGTCCTCGGGTATATCTTCAATATCTAAAAACTGACGTGGCATAATAACACCCTCCTTGAAAAAATAACCTTCTACATAAGGCGATTATAAAGCATTTTAGCCACAAAAACAACTGTTAGAAAAAAAATAAAATTTCCTCTTGTGATTTTAGTCATTTTATAAGATAATAGTCGTTAGGATTTTTTTAGGAGGATAACATTATGCCAAAGAGAAATGATATTCACAAGGTTTTGATCATCGGTTCGGGACCCATTGTTATCGGACAGGCGTGTGAGTTTGACTATTCGGGAACTCAGGCCTGTAAGGCGCTTAAAAAGCTTGGTTACGAGATAGTATTGGTGAATTCCAATCCCGCAACCATTATGACAGACCCTGAGACCGCAGACATTACATATATCGAGCCCCTTAATGCTGACAGGCTCGAGCAGATCATCGAGAAGGAAAGACCCGATGCACTTCTTCCAAATCTCGGTGGACAGAGTGCCCTTAATCTTGCATCTGAGCTTTACAAGAAGGGTATTCTTGATAAATACAATGTAGAAGTAATAGGAATTAAGGTAGATTCTATTGAAGCCGGAGAGGACAGAATAGTTTTCAAGAAGGATATGGAATCCATCGGTGTTGAATGTGCTAGGTCAGATGTGGCTTATTCAGTAGAGGAAGCATTAAAGATCGCCGAAGGACTCGGATATCCTGTTGTTGTCCGTCCGGCTTATACTATGGGCGGTGCCGGTGGTGGCCTCGTTTACAATAAGGAGGAGCTTTCACAGATTGCTGCAAAGGGACTTCAGGCATCCCTTATCGGACAGGTTCTTATCGAGGAATCAGTACTTGGTTGGGAGGAGCTTGAGCTTGAGGTAGTAAGAGACTCAGAGGGCAACAAGATCACAGTATGCTTTATCGAGAATATCGATCCCATCGGTATCCATACAGGTGATTCTCTTTGCGTTGCAGGTATGCAGACTCAGACAGAGGAGCTTCAAAAGAGACTTCAAGAGCAGTCATATAGGATCATTGACAAGGTTGGTATCATCGGTGGATGTAATGTTCAGTTTGCTTATGATCCTGTATCAGACCGTATCATCATTATCGAGATCAACCCCAGAACAAGCCGTTCATCAGCCCTTGCATCAAAGGCTACGGGCTTCCCTATCGCACTTGTATCGGCTATGCTTGCTACAGGTCTTACACTTAAGGAGATTCCTGACGGCAAGACAGGAACACTTGATAAGTATGTTCCTTCGGGAGATTTCGTTGTTACCAAGATCGCAAGATTCGCATTTGAGAAGTTCAAGGGAGAGAAGGACGAGCTCGGTACTTCTATGAAGGCTGTTGGAGAGGCTATGTCAATCGCTCCTACATTTAAGGAGAGCTTTTACAAGGCTATACGTTCATTGGAGATCGGACGATCAGGTCTTGGCTTTGCGAAGAGCTTTAATGATATGACAAAGGATGAGCTTTTAAAGGCTCTTATCACTCCCAATTCAGAGAGATATTTCATTATGTATGAGGCGCTCAGAAAGGGTGCTACTGCTGATGAGATCTTTGAGATCACAAAGGTTAAGCAGTATTTTGTAAATCAGATAAAGGAGCTTGTTGACGAGGAGAATGAACTATTAAAGAGCAAGGGAAGTCTTCCTTCAGATGAGCTTTTGATACAGGTTAAAAAAGATGGTTTCTCAGATAAGTATATCGCAGAGCTTTTAGAGATCCCTGAGGATGATGTAAGAGCTAAGAGACTTGAGCTTGGTATGGTTCAACACTATGAGGGCGTTCATGTATATGGTACTGAGGACAACGAATATTATTATTCAACCTATTGCAGAGAGGACAAGGTTCCTGTTACCAACAACAAGAAGATCATGATACTCGGTGGCGGTCCCAACCGTATCGGTCAGGGTATCGAGTTCGATTACTGTTGTGTACATGCGGCTAAGGAGCTTAAAAAGCTTGGCTTTGAGACCATTATGGTCAACTGTAATCCTGAGACGGTTTCAACCGACTATGATACCTCTGACAGACTTTACTTTGAGCCTCTTACCGTTGAGGATGTACTTAGCATTTACAACAAGGAGAAGCCTCTCGGCGTGATCGCTCAGTTCGGTGGTCAGACACCTCTTAATATTGCAGCTACACTTGAGAAGAACGGCGTACACATCCTTGGTACCAGCTCACAGGTGATCGCAGAGGCAGAGGACAGAGACCTCTTCCGTGAGATGATGGATAAGCTCGGTATTCCTATGGCAGAGTCAGGTATGGCTTCGACTGTAGAAGAGGCAAAGAAGATTGCAAATGAGATCGGTTATCCTGTAATGGTTCGTCCTTCATTTGTCCTTGGGGGACGTGGTATGGAGGTCGTATATGATGATGGTGCTATGGATAGCTACATGGCTGAGGCTATCGGCGTAACTCCCGACAGACCTATCCTTATCGATAGATTTTTAAACAATGCAACCGAGTGTGAGGCAGATGCCATAAGTGACGGAAAGCAGGCTTATGTTCCTACTGTTATGGAACATATTGAGAGAGCAGGTATTCATTCGGGAGATTCATGCTGCATACTTCCTCCTGCATATCTTACAGAGGAGCATATTGAGACCATCAAGGAATATACCAAGAAGATGGCTCTTGAGATGGGTGTAGAGGGACTACTTAATGTTCAGTTTGCTATAGAGGGAGAGAAGGTTTATGTAATCGAGGCCAATCCCAGAGCATCGAGAACAGTACCTCTTGTATCAAAAGTTTGCGATATCAGAATGGTACCTATTGCCGTAGATATCATTACAAGAGAGTTCACAGGAAGCGAGTCGCCTGTTCCCACACTTAAGGAAAAGGTTATCCCTTATCATGGTGTAAAGGAAGCTGCCTTCCCCTTCGATCGTTTTGAGGGCTACGATCCCGTACTTGGTCCCGAGATGAGATCAACAGGAGAGGTTCTTGGTATAAGCGAGCATGTAGGTACAGGACTTTCATTCTACAAGGCTCAGGAGGCTGTTAAGAATATCCTTCCTACTGAGGGTACCGCACTCATTTCCGTAAACAGAAAGGATAAGGCTGAGATCGTTGAGGTGGCTAGAAGCTTCTACGATGACGGCTTCAAGATCCTTGCTACAGGCAATACCTATAAGCTTATCACCGAGGCCGGTATCCCTGCTGAGAAGATACTTAAACTATATGAGGGTCGTCCCAATATTATGGATGCTATCACCAACGGAGAGATTGATCTGATCATCAATTCTCCTTCAGGAAAAGAGAGCGCCAATGATGACAGCTACATCAGAAAGGCTGCCATAAAGAAGCGTATTCCTTACTTTACGACTATGGCTGCCGCAAGACAGGCTGCAAGAGGTATCAAGAGAGTAAAGAAGAGTGGACATGGTGAGGTGAAGAGCCTTCAGGAGCTTCACGCAATGATCACTGAAAAGTAATAAAATTAAAAAAACAGTTTATAAAAAAAGGCATTTATGATAAAATAGTCATAGGTGTCTTTTTCTTTTTATACATTTCCGAACAGTAAAGAAAAAGCATCTGCAATATTACGCAGGGGTGGAGGTATGACCTGCGTTTGATTGCGTGGTAAAAAGTATTTTGGGAGAGGTTTATTATGCAGTATCGCGTTGGGGACACAGTAGATAAGTATCAGATCGTAAAGGTACTGGGACAGGGCAGCTACGGCACAGTATATGAAGCTGTGAGAACAGAAGGAAAGCATCAATACAAGGCTGCCATCAAGGTTATAACCATTTCTGCGGATTCAGAGGATTATGAGGATGCAGTGGATGGTCTTTCTGAACAGGATTCTATAGAATTTTTCAAAAGTATAGTAGAAGAATTGGTCGAGGAATGCGCTCTTATGGAGGATATGAAGGGAGACAGCCATATCGTTTCCTATGAGGATCACCATGTGGAACTCAATAAAGAGGGCAATGAATGGACCATCATTATCAGGATGGAGCTTCTCGCTCCGTTTTCAAAGGGTTATCGCGAGCTTACAAAGCAGGGCAAGGAGATGTCTGAAAAGGATGTCATGAAGCTCGGTATAGATATATGCCGTGCTCTTGAGACCTGTGAAAAGAAGAATAATGTCATTCACAGAGACATTAAGCCCGAGAATATATTTGTTTCTAAAACCGGCAATTACAAGCTGGGTGATTTTGGTATCGCAAAGGTTCTTGGCGACAAGGGAAGAGCCTCTACCAAGAAGGGGACGGAAAGCTATATGGCCCCTGAGGTATATTCGGGAAAGACCTATGACAATTCAGCTGATCTGTTCTCTCTTGGAATGATGTTATTTAGGATGATGAATAGGAATCGTCCGCCCTTCTTACCCCCTGCTCCCGAGAAGTTCGACCACGATATGAGCAGGAATGCATTTGTTTCCCGCATGAAGGGAGATAAGCCTTGGAATGCGCCACAGGATGCCTCAGCAGAGTTTGCTGCTATTATCCTTAAGGCATGTGAATTCGATGTAGAAAAAAGATACAGACATCCCCGGGATATGAGAAGGGATATAGAAAAGCTTGCAGGACTTGATCCTGAGACCTCTTATGCCATCGGTCTATATGAGTTTTCAAGAGCTGTCGGAGATGTGTCTGATGATGTCGAGGATAGGACTGATGAGCTTGGAACAGAGGAAACCGAGACCACACAGGGCAGAAGGTCTAGAAGACTTACAGGCAGAAGGAACTCATTCTATGCAGAACAAAGAACAGATGAGATAAAGACAGTGGTTCCGGGAGCAGATGATAGTATTCCTGTTATCAAGACTGTTTCAGCCGGTGGGGACGCATTTGACAAGGCTGTGACAGTAGAGACTGTAAAGAAAGAAGAGGTAAAAGCTCCTGAGCCAGAGAAGAAGGTTGAGCCGGTAGCAGAAAAGACGGAGGTTAAGCCACAGCAGGGACAAGGTGGAGAGCCGAGACCTCAAGTGCCCCAGGGACAAGGCGTACAGCCAAGACCACAGGCACACCAGGGACAAGGCGTACAGCCAAGACCTCAAGTACCCCAGGGACAAAGTGGACAGCCAAGACCTCAAGTACCCCAGGGACAAGGCGTACAGCCAAGACCTCAGGCACCACAAGGACAAGGTGTACAGCCAAGACCTCAGGCACCACAAGGACAAACCGGACAGCCGAGACCACAGGTAGCTCAGGAAGCGGCTCCAGGTGCGGTTGACAGAAGACAGGCCTCCGGTCAGGTTCCACCTCAGGATAGAAGACAAGTGCCCGGCAACTCCCAGGGTGGAGATAGAAGAGAGGCTCCCGGACAGGTAGAGCCCGGTGGTAAGTGGGTAAAGCAGGATATTCCCAATACACCCGCAAAGAAACCTCCGGTATTTAAAAATGAAGAAGAGAAGATAGCTTACGAAAAGTCTCAGATCGAAGAGGCCAGGAAAAAGCTTGAGATAGAGAGAAGACAGTTTGACTCTGAGAAGGAGAATGTTGAGACCAAGGTTTTGAGTCCTCAAAAAACTCTTCAGCAGAAGGTCAGGATCGATTCCAATGAATTTGAACAGGATGACAGATCCGAGAACACTACGACTACTACCTTCGGTGAGACCACTATGTTGCGTCTTAGAAAAGAGATACAGGATGGTACTGTCGTGGGTAGCCAGAAGGGCAGCTTCTTGTTTGAGCTTGCTATGATGAGCAAGGCTGCATCTGAGGAAGCAAAGCAGGACGCAGATGCTTCGGGTAAAGCTCAGGGTGATAGTCAGGGAGATCAAAGAGGCGCTTCCGGAGCAAGAGATAAGCTGCGCAAATTCCTTCAACGTAAGTAATCGCCGGAGAACAATGGATGAGATACAGGTATAAGGCTTGCTGTGATGTCGGCCTAAGAAGAAAGAACAATGAAGACAATTTTTATATCGACAGATGCTTAAGAGCTGATGTGAACACCCTTCATTATGAAACAGATGTGCTTGAGAAAGTGGATGAACCACTTCTTTGCGGAGTGTTTGATGGTATGGGGGGCGAGGACAACGGAGAGCTGGCGTCACTTGAAGCGTGCAGGCTTCTAAGAGATTATGAGGGCAAGCCATTTGAGCTTTTATCAACGGAGTATATCATCAAGGCGAACAATCGTGTCTGTGATATGATCACTATCCATGGTAAAAAGAGTATGGGTTCCACCCTTGCAATTGCGCTATTTGGTGACCACAAATTTAGCTTTTGTAATATAGGTGACAGCCCTGTGTATCTTTTTCGTGACGGTATTTTGGAGCAGCTTTCGGTGGATCACAACGAGGCTCAGACTCTTTATGAGCTTGGCTGGATTACCAAGGAGCAGTTAAAGACCGACAAAAGAAAGAATATCCTGACTCAGCATTTGGGAATATATGAAGACGAGATGGTCATCGAACCGTTTGTTGTAAGAAATAAGCCACTTTCTGCCGGGGATCGTGTATTGATATGCAGTGATGGTCTTCCGGATTCGGTTTTAGCGGATGATATAGCAGCCGCTATGAGTGCAGAGAGTGATACGGGAAAGCTTGTGGACAAGCTCTTAGATATGGCATTGTCACAAGGAGCGAGGGACAACATTACTATTATGATCATCGACGCAATTGAATGATCTTTAGACACTTTAGAAATTGACTTGTGAAATAGTAGGGAGGATTGAAAATTGCAGATAGGAGATAGCATTTTTTCCAATTGGACCATAAAGTCGATACTTGGACAAGGTGGTTTTGCTACTGTCTATGAGATCGAGCGCGAGGAATTCGGAAGAGTTTCAAAGGCGGCGGCCAAGGTTATGTATATTGAGAAACCGCATATTGACAGTCCTATTTATGATTTTGCGGGTATGAGCGAGGACGAGGTGTCCCGCATTTATTACAATGTCATAGATGACCTTGTTGATGAATGTGTGCTTTTGGAGAAGATGAAGGGCGACAGCCACATTGTATCCTATGAGGATCATGAGATTGAATTTGATGAGAATGAGAATTGTACCATTTCCATCAGGATGGAGTTGCTTACTCCGCTTAACAAATACGTTAGAAAGAATGTTTTTACACTTCGTGACATTGTGGAAATGGGCGTGGAGATCTGCGAGGGCCTTGAGACCTGCGCAAAGAACAATATCATTCACCGTGATATAAAGCCCTCAAATATTTATGTCACCGATATAGGCACCTTCAAGCTGGGGGATTTCGGTATCTCAAAATCTCTTGAAGAGAATCATTATACCAATTCCCAAAAGGGAACAAGAACATATATGGCGCCTGAGGTTTATAGAGGTGAATCCTATGGTGTCAGCACAGATATTTATTGTCTGGGTATTGTTTTATACCGTTTGTTAAATGAGAACAAGCTTCCTTTTGTGCCTATTGGGAAGAAGCTTACGGCAACAGACAGGGACGAGGCTATAAAGAGAAGAATGTCGGGAGAGGTGATTCCGCCTCCTGTAAATGCATCCGATTATCTTGCAAAGGTTATCGGAAAAGCCATCGAATATTTCCCTGAGGACAGATATTCATCTGCTACTGAGTTTAAAGCAGCTCTTGAAGAGCTTCTTGATTATCACGACTAAGAGGATGAGATAGAGAATATAGACGGAGAAACCCCTGTGGTCGGTCGTGTAGATGGAGAGACAGGTTCCCTTACAGAGGCCTCTGAGACAGCTCCCGAGAGGAATCGCTGGGAGGAAGGTTATACCACTATGGATCAGACGGTCTATACTGAGTATTCCGAATTTGCCGGCGATGATGAATCAACCATCATACTTCCTGAGAATCAAAAGAAGGTTGAGGAGGCAGTTCCGGAGGTTGTAGCCGAAAAAGCTGAGAGTGATGAGAATGCATCTAATGTTGAAGAAACAGAGGTAGTGGATGTTGATTATGAGGATGATGGCGCTGTTGAGGCTGAAGGAGAGGATGAAGATTCGGCTGAGGTTCAGAAAGAGACTACAGAAGAAACTATAGAAGAAACTGAGGACGAGGCTGTAGATGAAATCGGAGCTCAAGAAGAGGCTGAGTCGGAGAATAAAGAGGCGGAAACTCAGGAAGAGACTGAGGTGGAAACTGTTGAAACTCAAAAGGAGACTGAAACAGAGTCATCTAAAGAGGCAGAGACAAAGCCTGATTTAGAGAAACCTTCTGAGTCAGATACAGAGTCAAGTTCAATGTCAGGTGCTGATTCTGAATCAAAGTCCGAGACTAAGTCAGGGCCAGAGAACGAAAGATCAAAGCAAAGAAACTCCATAGATGATGAGCCTGCCATTGAGGTAGAATCGCGAGTAGTAGAGCCTCAATATATCACCGAGGAGGTTATAAAGCCTGCTACCTGGAAGGAAACTCCCGAGGAGGCCTTCAATAAGGCAATGGAAGAGATGCCCCCCGGCTATTCCCAGATGTCAGGTGGCAAAAAGGAGATACCTTCCTGGGCTTATATAGTAGCTGTGATAGCCGTGATCGTGGTGTTGGCGATCGTGTTTATGTAGGGTGAGGGAGAGATTACTAAATGGTATGGAGGCGGCTATGAATATAGCGGTAGTAGATGATCTGGAACATGATCTGGAGATGTTTTCGGGAATCATCGACAAAGCATTAGCAAAGAGAGAAGAAAAATACAATATATTCAAATATATCTTTACCGACGACCTGCTTGAAGAATTAGAAAAATTCGATGTAGTTTTTCTTGATTGCAAGATGCCCGGTAAGGATGGAATAGAGATAGCTGAGGATATCAGATATGAAGTTTTAAAGAAATAAAATGGGAGGATGTTTAAATATGAGAAGATTGAGTTATGGTGAACAAGCTAATGAAATAGTAGCGCTCCTAGACAAAGAGATTAAATGGCTAGATTCTCTTCCTCCTGAAGAGGCTCAAAAAGAAGCTCGGAAGGGTCTTATTAAGGTGGGAATCGTCGATGGTGAAGGCAATCTTACCGCTCCTTATGTAGCATTGAGGGATCGTTATGTATAGTAAAAAAACAAGCTTATTGATAGGATTTCATGGGTGCGATAACTGTGGTAATCGGTGCGGACATATCGGAATATATGTAGGTGGCGGGTATATAGTTCATTCCTATGGTGAAAGTATTCATAAGGATGCATCAAAGACGAAGGTATATCAGAAGCTGTTTAAGCTTTAATGATGCTGTTTAGTAATCGTATCATTTTCCAAGAAAAATCGTTGAACAACTAAAGTATATGGATTATACTATAATGCAATCAGGAAGAAGGTGCAAAGAAGATGGGAGCAACAAGAGATTTATTCAAGGCTGAATTTGAAGAAAAAGATAATAAGATTGCAGAGCTTTCAAGGGAGGTAGAAAGTAAAGACAAGCAGCTTGAAACAAAGAATAAGCAGCTCGAGTCAAAAGACTCAATTATCGAAAAGCTAAAGACAGAGCTTGCAAGACTTGGCGGTAATGTGGCTATGTTTTGAGCAAGAAATAATGATGTGAATAAGCCTGATAACGGAAAGGTGTAATCCGTTATCAGGCTTGTATTATCTGTAATTTTTAATCTACCCAAAAAGACACTATCTCCGCAAATCTCGGTAGTGATAGCGATAGCAGGCCATAGGATGTTGCATCAACAAGACCCCTTCTTTTTAATCGATCTCTGTACACTGACATCTGACTATCTGTCAGAGAAAGCTCGCCTCTGATATCCTTGATTTTCATTTGACCGTTTTTTACCAACAAGGTTAGGATATTCTTTTCCGTATCGGGAAGCTTAAACCAGATTTTTTCATATACATATTCACTCAGGGTAGTTTCAAAGGAACGAATCAATTCGCTATGATCTACTTTGCCTTTGTTTTTTGAGGCACTCTCATAGTAAAGATAGCCGAGAACCTGATAGGCGTAGGCATAGCCCTTGGTGAGCTTTGCCATTTCTTTTGCTGTTTCATCGCCAAGTGAAAGGATAGAGCTATAGCTTCTTGCTATTGAAAAAAGATTAAGAGGTTCTATATATATCTTAGGTGCGCGGTATAAAAATGTAAGGGTTTTCTCATTTTGCAGATTGTTAATATTGTCATAGAGCCCTGTCATCAAAAGAAAGATGGGAAGCTTTTTTCTAAGTAATATCTGATAAATTCCCGCAAATACTTTAATGTTATTATTGCTAACTATCTCATCTATAGAGATCAGTACCCTATATCCTTTATTTGCCAGCTCACCGATCATCGTCTCTACGGCGAGAGAAATATCGTAGATAGGAGTAGCATTTTCAATGGAAACGCCGATTCCGAGACCTGACAGATCAATCTTGGCATTGGCAAAGATTGAATGAAGCTTCCTTCTGCTATATAGATTCGCGGCAATGGTATTCAGAATATCTACATCCGGTGACACATCGATAACGATCCAATCCTTCTTTTTTTCGAAAGCCTCTGTGATATTGGAAAGCATAGCGGTCTTACCGGAGCCTCTGGTTCCGGATATCATGAACATATAATTGGAAGGAATATCTGCTGTAAATGTTTCTATGATCTTTGAAGTCTGTTCATTCCTTGATATATAATCTCTTGGTTCAATTCCAAATGCTATGGTAAATGGATTGGACATACAAAAACCTCCCGGTTATAGGTTTAAAATCTCAGTTATAATTAGTTATAACTTTTCAATCTCAGTTATAACTGGTTATAACTTTTTGTATAAGATTACATCAATTATTGAAAAAAGTCAATGTTATTCCTCTTTTATTTTATTGCGTGAACCCTCAAAATGTGGTATCATAGCAACAGATTGTGCGTCTTAGCACGCTCGTTAAAAAAAATCAATGGAGGATTCTATTATGTCAAAGAAAGTTGTCTTAGCTGGCGCTTGTCGTACAGCTATCGGAACCATGGGTGGTTCTCTTTCTACCACTCCGGCAGCAGAGCTCGGAGCTATCGTTATCAAGGAGGCACTTAATCGTGCCGGTGTTCCCGCAGATCAGGTTGATCAGGTTTATATGGGTTGTGTTATCCAGGCAGGTCTTGGTCAGAATGTTGCACGTCAGGCAACACTGAAGGCAGGACTTCCTATCGAGTGTCCCGCAGTTACAGTCAATGTAGTTTGCGGTTCAGGTCTTAACTGCGTAAACATGGCTGCCCAGATGATCCAGGCAGGCGACGCAGACATCGTAGTAGCAGGTGGTATGGAGAATATGTCTATGGCACCTTTTGCAATCCCCAACGGACGTTACGGTTACAGAATGATGTGGCCTTCACAGAGCAAGGGCGGTCTTGTTGATACTATGGTCAACGATGCTCTTTGGGATGCATTCAATGATTATCATATGATCAAGACAGCTGACAATATCGCTGAGCAGTGGGGACTTACCCGTGAGGAGCTCGATGAGTTCTCTGCAAAGAGCCAGGCAAAGGCTTGCGCTGCAAGAGCAGAAGGCAAGTTCAAGAGAGAGATCGTTCCTGTAGAGATCAAGAAGAAGAAGGAGACCATCGTATTCGATACAGATGAGGGACCTCGTGAGGGCATCACCGCTGAGAAGCTTGGCGGAATGAGACCTATCAATCCCGACGGATTCGTTACCGCAGGTAATGCATCAGGAATCAATGATGGTGCTGCTGCAGTAGTTCTTCTTTCAGAGGAGAAGGCTAAGGAGCTCGGTGTTAAGCCTATGGCAACATTCGTAGCAGGAGCACTTGCAGGTGTTGATCCCACTATCATGGGTATCGGACCTGTTGCAGCTACAAAGAAGGCAATGGCAAAGGCTGATTACAAGATCGAGGACTTCGATGTTATCGAGGCAAACGAGGCATTTGCTGCACAGTCAGTAGCAGTAGGAAAGGATCTCGGAATTGATGTAGATAAGCAGCTTAACCCCAGAGGAGGCGCTATCGCACTCGGACATCCCGTAGGAGCTTCAGGCTGCCGTATTCTTGTTACACTTCTTCACGAGATGGAGGATATGGATCTTAAGAAGGGTCTTGCAACACTTTGTATCGGTGGCGGTATGGGATGCGCTACCATCGTAGAGCGTGACTAATATGTAAAGGACAGGGGGGTAATAAAACTATTACCCCTCTGATCATGATTATAAGCGAGGAAAATATAATGGAATTTATTACGTACGAGCAGGACGGCTTTGTAGGTATTGTTACCATCAATCGTCCTAAGGCATTGAACGCACTCAATTCTCAGGTTCTTGATGAGCTCAATGAGACACTTGACAGCGTAGATGTAAACACCACAAGATGCCTTATCCTTACCGGTGCAGGCGAGAAGAGCTTCGTAGCAGGCGCAGATATCGGAGAGATGAGCACACTCACAAAGGCAGAGGGAGAGGCCTTCGGAAAGAAGGGTAACGATGTCTTCAGAAAGCTTGAGACACTTCCCATCCCTACTATCGCAGCAGTAAACGGCTTCGCACTTGGTGGCGGATGCGAGATCTCAATGAGCTGTGACATCAGGATCTGTTCAGACAATGCGATCTTCGGTCAGCCCGAGGTAGGTCTTGGAATCACCCCCGGCTTCGGTGGAACTCAGAGACTTGCAAGACTTGTAAGCCCCGGTATGGCAAAGCAGCTTATTTATACAGCAAGAAATATCAAGGCAGACGAGGCATATCGTATCGGCCTTGTAAATGCAGTATATCCCCAGGAAGAACTTATGGATGCAGCAAAGAAGATGGCAGCAGGTATCGCAGCAAACGCACCCATCGCAGTAAGAAACTGCAAGAAGGCAATAAATGACGGACTCCAGGTAGATATGGATCAGGCAATCGTGATCGAAGAGAAGCTCTTCGGTGACTGCTTCGAGACAGAAGACCAGAAGGCCGGTATGGGCAACTTCCTCGAGAAGGACAAAGAGAAGAAGTTAAAGGTAGTACCTTTCCAGAACAAGTAATCATTAGGAGGTAATAAAACATGAAGGTAGGCGTAATTGGCGCAGGAACCATGGGACAGGGCATTGCAAAAGCATTTGCTCAGACAGAAGGCTACGAGGTAGCACTCTGCGATATCAAGCAGGAGTGGGCTGACGGCGGTAAGGACAAGATCGCAAAAGGCTACGCGAGACTCGTAGAAAAAGGAAAAATGACACAGGAAGCAGTAGACGGCATTCTCGCCAAGATCACTGCAGGACTTAAGGAAGACCTCTGTGCAGACTGCGATCTTATCGTAGAGGCAGCATTTGAGGATATGCAGGTAAAGAAGACCACATTTGGTGAGCTTGACAAGATCTGTAAGGAAGGATGTATCTTCGCATCAAATACATCATCACTTTCAATCACAGAGATCGGTAACGGACTTAGCCGTCCCATGATCGGAATGCACTTCTTCAATCCCGCAGATCGTATGAAACTTGTAGAGGTTATCGCAGGCGTAAATACACCTGATGAGACAGTAGCAGCTATCAAGAAGATCTCAGAGGAGATCGGCAAGACACCCGTACAGGTAAATGAGGCAGCAGGTTTCGTAGTAAACCGTATCCTTATTCCTCTTATCAATGAGGCAGCTTTCATCAAGATGGAAGGCGTTTCAGATATCGCAGGAATCGATGCAGCAATGAAGCTCGGTGCAAATCATCCTATGGGACCTTTGGAGCTCGGCGATTTCGTAGGACTTGATATCTGCCTTGCGATCATGGATGTACTTTACAAGGAGACAGGCGATTCAAAGTATCGCGCATGTCCTCTCCTTCGCAAGATGGTACGTGGTGGCAACCTTGGTGTAAAGAGCGGCAAGGGATTCTACAAGTACAACGAAGATCGTACAAAGACACCCGTAGATGCACTTTAATCAGAAAGAATGATAATCGCTATAAAGCGCGATTTCATCATAAACAAAATCTTTATGGAGGAATAAGATAAAATGGATTTCGGTTTAAGTAAAAAGCATGAAATGGCTCAGGGCCTTTTCAGAGAATTTGCTGAAAAAGAAGTAAAGCCTCTCGCTCAAGAGGTAGATGAGACAGAGAAGTTCCCTAGAGAGACCGTAGATAAGATGGCCAAGGCAGGCTTCCTCGGTATTCCCGTTCCCAAGGAGTTCGGCGGACAGGGATGTGATCCCCTTACATACGTTATGTGTGTAGAGGAGCTCTCAAAGGTATGCGGAACTACAGGCGTTATCGTATCAGCACATACATCACTTTGTGTTGATCCTATCCAGACATACGGAACACCTGAGCAGAAGGCAAAGTACCTTCCCGACCTCGCTTCAGGAAAGAAGCTTGGTGCATTCGGTCTTACTGAGCCGGGCGCAGGTACAGATGCACAGGGACAGCAGACAAAGGCTGTACTTGATGAGGCAACAAATGAGTGGGTACTTAACGGATCAAAGTGCTTCATCACAAACGGTAAGGAAGCAGATGTATATATCGTTATCGCAGTTACCGGTAAGGTAGAGAAGCGCGGTAAGACAATGAAGGAGATATCTGCATTTATCGTAGAGAAGGGAACACCCGGATTTACATTCGGAACCAAGGAGAACAAGATGGGTATCCGTGGTTCTTCAACATACGAGCTTATCTTCACAGATTGCCGTATCCCCGCTGAGAACCTTCTCGGACAGAAGGGTAAGGGCTTCAATATCGCAATGCATACACTTGACGGTGGACGTATCGGAATCGCTGCACAGGCACTTGGTCTTGCAGAGGGCGCATTGGAGACAACCATCAACTATGTAAAGGAAAGAAAGCAGTTCGGTCGTTCCATTGCACAGTTCCAGAATACACAGTTCGTACTTGCAGACCTTGCAACAAAGGTAGAGGCTGCTAAGCTTCTCGTATACAAGGCAGCAATGAAGAAGGCAGAGTATCAGGCTAATCCCAAGGTATCTTACTCAGTAGAGGCTGCTATGGCAAAGCTTGCTGCAGCAGAGATAGCTATGGAAGTAACTACAAAGTGCGTACAGTTACATGGTGGTTACGGATACATCAGAGAGTACGATGTAGAGCGTATGATGCGTGATGCCAAGATCACTGAGATCTATGAGGGTACCTCAGAGGTTCAGCGTATGGTAATTTCAGCAAATATAATGAAATAAGGAGGAGCTTACCGTGAAAATCGTTGTTTGTGTAAAGCAGGTACCTGATACAAAGGGCGGCGTACAGTTCAACCCCGATGGTACATTAAATAGAGCAGCTATGCTCACAATCATGAATCCTGATGACAAGGCAGGACTTGAGGCTGCACTTAGACTCAAGGATCAGTATGGAGCTGAGGTAACAGTAGTTACCATGGGCCTTCCCAAGGCAGAGGAGGTTCTTCGTGAGGCTATCGCTATGGGAGCAGACAAGGGAATCCTTGTAACAGATAGAGTATTAGGTGGTGCAGATACTTGGGCTACTTCAACAACTCTTGCAGGAGCACTTAGAAATCTTGAGTATGACCTTATCATCACAGGCCGTCAGGCTATCGATGGTGATACCGCACAGGTAGGTCCTCAGATCTCAGAGCATCTTGATATTCCTGTTATCTCATATGCACAGGAGATCAAGGTAGATGGCGATTCAGTAGTAGTTAAGCGTCAGTATGATGACAGATATCATATGGTAAAGGCTAAGATGCCTTGCCTTATCACAGCTCTTGCAGAGCTCAATGAGCCGAGATATATGACTCCCGGCGGAATCTTTGATGCTTATGATGCAGAGATCACTGTATGGGGCAGAGCAGACCTTAAGGATATCGATGATTCAAATCTCGGTCTTAAGGGATCACCTACAAAGATCGCAAAGGCTTCAGACAAGGTAAGAAAGGGTGCCGGCGAGAAGGTTACTCCCGACTCACCTGATGAGGCAGCAAAGTTGGTTGTTGACAAGCTTTTAGCAAAGCACATTATCTAATATTAAAAGGAAAAGTGGTGAAATAAATGGGAGCATTAGCACAATCAGAAATAGAAAAATACAAGGGCGTATATGTATATGCGCAGCAGGTAGACAATGAGATCAGCGGCATTTCTTATGAGCTTTTAGGAAAGGCTAAGGATCTTGCAAAGGATCTTGACGCAGAGGTAACAGCAGTACTTATCGGTTCAGGCGTTAAGGATCTTGCAGACAATCTCGCTGAGTACGGTGCAGACAAGGTAATCGTAGTTGACGATCCTGAGCTTAAGGATTACAGAACTGAGCCTTACACACATGCACTTGCATCAGTGATCAATGAATATAAGCCCGAGATCATGCTCGTAGGCGCTACCGCGATCGGTAGAGATCTTGGCCCCAGGGTATCAGCAAGAGTAGCAACAGGTCTTACAGCAGACTGTACAGTACTTGAGATCGGTGATTTCCCTCTTGTACCCCTTCCCAATCAGGAGCAGAAGCATAAGCAGCTTCTTATGACTCGTCCTGCATTCGGTGGAAATACTATCGCAACTATCGCATGTCCCGACAACCGTCCTCAGATGGCAACAGTTCGTCCCGGTGTTATGCAGAAGATCGATCCTATCAAGGGCGCTAAGGCAGAGGTAATTGAATATAATCCCGGCTTCACACCTGACAACAAGTATGTTGAGATACTTGAGGTAGTAAAGGCAGTTTCAAACGCTGTAGATATCATGGATGCAAAGATCCTTGTATCAGGCGGTCGTGGAGTAGGCTCACCCGAGAACTTCAAACTTCTTGAGGATCTTGCAGACGCTATCGGCGGTACAGTAAGCTGCTCACGTGCAGTTGTTGACTCAGGCTGGAAGCCCAAGGAGCTTCAGGTTGGTCAGACAGGAAAGACTGTTCGTCCCAATGTATATTTTGCTATCGGTATCTCAGGTGCTATCCAGCATGTTGCAGGTATGGAAGAGTCTGATTTCATCGTAGCTATCAACAAGGATGAGGATGCACCTATCTTTGATGTAGCTGATTACGGTATCGTAGGAGATCTCAACAAGATCGTTCCTCTTCTTACCCAGGGAATCAAGGACGCTATTGCAAATAAGTGATCTTAAGCATATTTAAAAACCTTGCCGTTCGAAGTGAATGGCAAGGTTTTTTCTTTTGCGTTACAGTTCACCTAAAGGCCAAATGTAGTATTATAAAAGGGATACGAGAAATCTGTTGTGACTTGTTCACAAAGTTTTCTGTATCCCTTTGTTTATTTTGAAAAGATATTCTCTACTACGTCATAGATTTTTTTGTTTTG